>NZ_JBNPTH010000003.1:0-931440 GCF_051167555.1 Bradyrhizobium sp. HKCCYLS3077
ACCACGCGGCACGTCAGTGCCATCGCGGCTTGATACCAGCATCGGGGTATCAGGACGCTGCGACTTCACGTCCGCGAGCGATCGTTCGTCCGCGCCCTCGTTTCCGAGGACGCTGCGATCTCTCGCGGCCACCGCATCCCCGCCTCGCGTGTCGTGACGATCGCGCGCTACGCCCCTTCTGCTTGAGGCGGGATGCGGGGAGATAATCATGATTGCGGAAAAATAGCAAGTAAATTTTGATTCTGAGAATTCAACTCCAGCGAAGGTGCGCTCCCCTCCCCCTTGCGGGGAGGGGTCGGGGGTGAGGGTCTCCCGGGCGCTGAACTCAGTGAGGCGCGCGAATAAATACGTCCTCAAGCACTCACTCGCGATGCTTGGCGGGGGCAGTGCGCATCACTTGAAGCGCAACTCGGGGACCCCCACCCCCGACCCCTCCCCGCAAGGGGGAGGGGAGCGCGCCGTCTTCGCGGCCGGCTTTGCGGGTTCAATTACAACGCAAAAAAAACGGCGGCCCGAGGCCGCCGTTGGAGTTTGAGACCACGCGATGGACGTGGTGCTCAGGAGGCTCGGAGCTGGACGCGCTGGATCTTGCCGACGATCAGCAGATAGGCGCAGGCGGCGACCAGGGCGTTGAGGCCGACGAACACCAGGGCGCCGTTGAAGGAGCCGGTGGCCGAGAGGATGTAGCCGATCACGATCGGGGTGGTGATGCTGGAGAGGTTGCCGAAGGTGTTGAACAGGCCGCCGGAGACGCCGCCGGCTTCCTTGGGCGAGGTGTCGGAGACGACCGCCCAGCCGAGCGCGCCGATGCCCTTGCCGAAGAAGGCGAGCGCCATCAGGCCGACCACCAGGGCCTGGCCGTCGACATAGTTGCAGCCGATGATCGCCATCGACAGCAGCATGCCGCCGACGATCGGGATCTTGCGCGCCAGGGTCAGCGAGCCGGTCTTGCGCAGGATGGCATCGGAGATGAAGCCGCCGAGCACGCCGCCGATGAAGCCGCACAGCGCCGGCAATGTGGCGACGAAGCCCGCCTGCAGGATCGACAGGCCGCGCTCCTTGACCAGATAGACCGGAAACCAGGTCAGGAAGAAATAGGTCAGCGTGTTGATGCAGTACTGGCCGATATAGACGCCGAGCATCATGCGGTTCGATAGCAACTGACCGATATGCGACCAGGTCGGACCGCCGGACGCCGCCTTGCCGTCCCGCGCGCCTTCCATGTCGACCAGCGCGCCGCCCTGCTTGATGTAGTCGAGCTCGGCCTCATTGACACCCGGGTGATCCTTCGGCCCGTACATGGTCTTGATCCAGACGAGGCCCATGATGATGCCGAGCGCGCCCATCACGGTGAAGACGTAGCGCCAGCCGAACTCATGCGCGATCCAGCCCATCAGCGGCGCGAAGATCACGGTCGCGAAGTATTGCCCGGAGTTGAAGAAGGCCGAGGCCGTGCCGCGCTCGTTGCTCGGAAACCAGGCGGCGACGATGCGGGCATTGGCGGGGAAGCTCGGCGCCTCGGCGAGGCCGACCAGGAAGCGCAGCGCGAACAAAGCGGTGACGGCGGCGGCGCCGGAGAAAAAGCCGATCCACCCCTGCATCATCGTAAACAGCGACCAGATCACGATGCTGCAGGCATAGACCCAGCGCGAGCCGAAGCGGTCGAGCAGCCAGCCGCCCGGCACCTGGGCGAGCACATACGACCAGCCGAAGGCGGAGAACACATAGCCCATCGCGACGGGATCGAGATGCAGCTCCTTGGAGAGCGCGGGGCCGGCGATCGAGAGCGTGGCGCGATCGGCGTAGTTCACGGTCGTGACCAGAAACAACATGGTCACGATGAACAGCCGCACGCGCGATCGGCGCAATTCTGCCGTAGTTACGATTGCGCTCATGCGCGCTACCTCTCTTAAACGTTCCTCAAGAACTGTCCTAGAGGAGAGCAAGGGGCCGGGTCCAAACCGAAGCCTGTATCGATCGATGCAAAATTTGGATCGATGCCGGGTGCTTGATGCGAATGAACCCGGTTCCCTGCTGCCGCGTCCAAGTCCTCGTTGAGACACACGGGGCATGAGGACGATGACGATCATCCGCGGAGGTTTCGCAGCGCTGCTCGCGATGCTGGCGACAGGCGCGCATCCGGTCAATGCGGCGACAACGCCCAAGCCGGTGGCCGGCCAGCAGATCCGCTTCGAGCAGGGGTATTGGAGCGGGCTGCCGCAGGCCGGGCCTGACGGCAGGGTCCGGCAATGCGTGATGGTGTCCCGGCGCCAGCGCAAGTCGGACGGCGGCGCGGTCGATACCCGCCTGTCCGTCAATATCAGCCGCGGTGCCGGGCTGGTCATTGCCGTCAACGATGATGGCCTGCCGCGCGAGCGCGTGCTCGATGATCAGGCAGAGATCATCATCGATGGGCGCGGCTTTCCCGCGGTGGCCTTCAATGTCGGTCCGGCCTTCGCTTTCCATCCTGGCGACGCCAAGGCGGCGATCGGGGCGCTCGGGAATGCAGTGAAGGTGACCCTGCGCTCGGATGGCGCGGGCATCGACACCGGCGCCGTGGCGGTCGACCTGCCGGCCGAAGCCTTGGCGTGGCTGAAATCCTGCGCGGCGACGTTCGACATCGCGCTCGACCGGGCGAGCGATCCTGATGCGCCGGACCTGCCTGTGCCGCGGCCGCGTTCCGCGAAGGTCGCGCCGGCCAAGCCGACGCCGGCCGGGCCCGCGGGCATCGAGGACAAGCAGAAGATCGAAGGCTGGGATGCGTCCGAGTTGCGCAACGGCGACGGCACCATCTTCGTCTGCATGATCCGCCGTCACTATGCGACGGGAAGCGAGGCCGATGCGCGGCGGCTCGGCATCTTCCTGATGGCGAGCCGGTTGCGCGGCTTCTCGATGATGGTGAAGGACTCCCGTCTCAGCGGCGTGTCGAACAAGCCGGTCGAGGCGAGCTTCGCCGTCGGCAAGACCGATTTCCCTGATGTGACGACGCAGATGCAGGGCGGCGACGAGATCGGCATCTTCCCGCAGGCCGGCGGCCGGCTATTGGCCGCGATGGAGACGAGCCCGCTGGTGAACCTCAAGCCGGCAGGTGGCGAGTCCTACGAATTCTCGATGAGTCCGGGTGTCCTCGCTTGGCTGCGCGCCTGCGCCAGGCGCAACGGGATCGGGCTGGAGCCGGCCCAACGATAAGGCTTTGGCAGGGCGGCGACCGCCGCTCTGCCCGCATATCCCTTTTGTTCCGCCGGCTGGAAGTCGCCTGTGCAATGAGCTGAGCGCTGTTTGTCCGTGCTTGTCTCGGCCGCTGCCGCATGCACAATCCTTCGCGCAAGCGAAAGGGAGTCATCGCGCGTGAAGGCCGTCTACACCGAGCTGCACCGCAGCCACGATCCGCAATTCTATCTGGTGCGTGGCGTCGTCAAGCGCACCACCGAGCAGCCCGAGCGGGCGGATCGCCTGTTGGCGGGACTGAAAGCCGGCAATCATGACCTCGTCGCGCCAACGCAATTCGGCCAGGCTGCGCGCGCGCGGGTGCATAGTCCGGAATATCTCAACTTCCTGGAAGAGGCCTGGGATGCCTGGGCCGCGTTCGGGGACGCCGGCACCGAGATGATCCCGAACATGCATCCGGTGCGCAATGCCGCGACCTATCCGACCCACATCGTCGGCCGGCTCGGCTGGCATACGACCGACACGTCGGCGCCCATCGGTCCGGGGACATGGGCCGGCGCCTGCGCCGCCACCGATGTCGCCGCGTCGGCAGCGCAACTGCTGCTCGATGGCGAGGACGCGTCTTATGCCTTGTGCCGTCCGCCGGGGCACCACGCCTATCGCGACATCGCCTCGGGCTTCTGCTTCATGAACAATTCCGCGATCGCGGCCGCGCATCTGCGCCAGCGCCACGAGCGCGTCGCGATCCTCGATGTCGACGTCCATCACGGCAACGGCACGCAGGGCATCTTCTATGAGCGGCCGGACGTGCTGACGATCTCGATCCATGCCGATCCCACGCACTACTACCCGTTCGTCTGGGGCTATGCGCATGAGCGCGGCGCGGGCGCGGGGCTCGGCGCCAACCTCAATATTCCGCTGCCGCTGAAGAGCGGCGACGACACCTATCTGAAGGCGTTCGAAACCGCTGCCAAGACCATCCATGCCTTCGCGCCCGGCGCGCTCGTGGTCGCGCTCGGCCTCGATGCGTCCGAACATGATCCGCTCAAGGGGCTCTCGGTCACGACGCCCGGCTTCCGACGCATCGGGGCTGCCATCGCGCGGCTTGGTCTGCCGACGGTGTTCGTGCAGGAGGGTGGCTACCTCTCGGACATCCTCGGGCAGAACCTGACCGCGGTGCTCGCGGGCTTCGAAGAGGCGCGCTGACGCGAAGCTCACATCTGGCGAACGCATCATCGCCCGAGATGCTGGTCTCGATGGGCGGCGCGCAGCAGCGCCGGCCTTTGCTGCGCGCCGGTGCGGCTGCACCGGCAGCGGCTCTGATGATGACAGCGACAGTGGGGCTGTCCGCAACGCTACGGAGGCGATCATCCGTGCCGCCGGAGTTCCACGGGCCGTGAAAGTACAAACTTCTTTAATGTCCGAGGCGACAATGCGCCGCTTTCTGGCCACGGGGCCGCTTCAACGGAGAATGCGGACATGCATATGCCGAAGGCGGTCGAGCCGCGCTGCATCAGCGGTTGCGCCACGGCGCTTGATGGGTGACTCGTGGCGACGATCATCAAATTCCCGATGGCCGTTCGCGCCGAGCAGGCGGCCGTCGCAGCCGAGACAGCGGTCAGGATTCAACTCGTTCAGCTTCAGCGCACGGTGGACTCGTGGCGGCAGATTGTGCGGCAGCTCGATCTGCTGGCGCAGTCCGACGACATGGGCGCGCTGAGCGAGCAGTCGCGTCATATTCGGCAGTTGATCGCCGACGCCGAGCGCGCGATCGCGCATGTGCAGGCCATTGAGGACGACGAGATCATCGAGCGTCCAGCCCCGGACTAGCTCGCCAGCGCCTGCGGCGCGGGCC
Organism: Bradyrhizobium sp. HKCCYLS3077; assembly: GCF_051167555.1. NCBI lineage: Bacteria > Pseudomonadati > Pseudomonadota > Alphaproteobacteria > Hyphomicrobiales > Nitrobacteraceae > Bradyrhizobium > Bradyrhizobium sp. HKCCYLS3077. Next base: position 5,024 of record NZ_JBNPTH010000003.1, read on the forward strand.
CGGCAAGCTGCTGCTCAGCGGCGCGCACAATTCCCATCGTACGCACGACGCTCGCCGGATTGACGCTGATGGAATCGATGCCGAGCCCGGCGAGATAGCTTGCGACTTCGGGATAGTTGGCCGGCGCCTCGCCGCAGATGCCGACATGGCGGTGGTTGCGATGCGCGCCTTCGATCGCGAGCTTCAGCATCGTCATCAGGCCAGGATCGCGCTCGTCGAAATCGAACGCGACGATGTCGGAATCGCGGTCGACGCCGAGCGTGAGCTGGGTGAGATCGTTGGAGCCGATCGAGAAGCCGTCGAAATGCTTCGCGAACTCGTCGATCAGGATCACGTTGTTGGGGATCTCGCACATCATGTAGATCTCGAGCCCGTTCTCGCCGCGCACGAGGCCGTGCTCGCCCATTGCCGCGATCACCTTACGCGCCTCCTCGACGCGGCGGCAGAACGGGATCATGATCTTGAGGTTGGAAAGGCCCATCGCGTCGCGCACGCGCTTCAGCGCTGCGCATTCCAGCGCGAAGCCGGCGGCGTAGGCCGGATGCGCGTAGCGCGAGGCGCCGCGGAAGCCGAGCATCGGGTTTTCTTCCTTTGGCTCGAAGTCCGCGCCGCCGATCAGGCTGGCATATTCGTTGGTCTTGAAGTCCGACAGCCTGACGATCACGGGACGCGGATAGAAGGCGGCTGCGATGGTGCCGACGCCCTCCGAGAGCCGTTCGATGAAGAAATCCGCGGGCTTCTTGTAACGCGCGGTGAGCCGCTTGATGGTCGCGCGGTCCTTCGCCGAGGTCACCTTGTCGGGCGAAGCCAGTGCCATCGGATGGATGCCGATCGACTGGTTGATGATGAACTCCATGCGGGCGAGGCCGACGCCATCGTTCGGCAGCAGGGCGGTCTTGAAGGCGAGCTCGGGATTGCCGAGATTGACCATGATGTGGGTGCGCGGCTTGTCCAGCCTGTCGATCGCGAGCCGCTCGACCGCGAAGGGCAGGGTGCCGTCATAGACGTGGCCGGCATCGCCCTCGGCGCAGCAGACGGTGACGGCGCTGCCCGTCTTCGCGCGCTTGCTGAAGTCCTCCGTTCCGACCACCGCGGGCACGCCGAGCTCGCGGGCGATGATCGCGGCGTGGCAGGTGCGGCCGCCATGGTCGGTGACGATGGCCGCCGCCGTCTTCATGACCGGCTCCCAGTCAGGGCTGGTCGAGGCCGCGACCAGCACCTCGCCGGGCTTGAACGCGCGCAGGTCCCTTGCTGATTTGATCAGGCGGATCTTGCCGGCCGCGATCTTCTCGCCGACGGCGCGTCCCGTTGCCAGCACCTTGCCAGCCGTCTTCAGTATATACGTCTCGATCGATTCTGGCCGGCGCTGCGAGGCCACCGTCTCGGGCCGCGCCTGGATGATGTAGAGCGCGCCGTCGCGGCCGTCCTTGGCCCATTCGATGTCCATCGGCGTCGGCTTGCCGGCCTTGTGCGAATAGTGCTGCTCGATCGTGATCGTCGCCTGCGCAAGCTCCAGAACGTCGCCATCGGCAATGCAGAACTTGGCCCTGTCGGCGGGCGGCGTGGCCTCGGTGCGGGTAGGACCGCCCCGCGCCCCCGCTTTGGCGTAGACCATCCGCTTGGTCTTGGCGCCGAGCCGGCGCGACAACACGCAGCGAGAGCCGGCGGCGAAGGTCGGCTTGTGGACGTAGAACTCGTCGGGATCGACCGCGCCCTGTACGATGGTCTCGCCGAGCCCATAGACCCCGGTGATGAAGGCAACGTCGCGAAAGCCGCTTTCGGTATCGAGCGAGAACATCACGCCGCTGGCGCCGAGATCGGAGCGAACCATCTTCATCACCGCGACCGACAGCGCGACCTTGTCATGCGCGAAGCCGTTGTCGATGCGGTAGGAGATGGCGCGATCGGTATAGAGCGAGGCGAAGCAGCGGCGGCAGGTCTCGAACAGATCCTTCGCCCCGCGAATGTTGAGGAAGCTTTCGTGCTGGCCGGCGAAGCTCGCATTGGGCAGGTCCTCGGCCGTGGCCGAGCTGCGCACCGCGACCGCGACGCCGCGGCCATATTCCTGCTCGAGCTGCTTGTAGGCCTGGGCCACGTCGCGGCGCAGATCGTCGCGATCGGTGGCTTCGAACACGATGGCGCGCGCCTTGGCCGCGCGTTTTGCGAGGTCGGCGATGCGGCGCTTGTCGAGGCCGGCGAGCAGCCGGCGCAATTCGTCATCGGCGCCATCGGCGCGCAGCGCGTCGCGATAGCTCGCCGCCGTCAGCGCGAAGCCGTTGGGGACGCGGACGCCCTGCGACGCCAGCGCCGAATACAGCTCGCCGAGCGAGGCGGTCTTGCCGCCGACGTCGGGGACATCCTCGATGCGGAGATCCTTGAACCAGCGGATGGTGCCGGGTGCCGTCATCGCTCGTCTCCCGCATTGCAGCGCAGACAGTGAGTTTGTCGCGTTGCGCGGCCCACGCCTTGCGGAAGATCAAGCGGGACGGCCCGGAGCTACGTAGATCAGTCCATGTTAGAGTTCCCGCCTTGAATCGGAGGATGTCCAACCCGCGATGATGCCTGATGACGAGAACGAGGACGGCAATCGCGAATGGTCGCGGTTCTGGCTGACGGCACGGCATTTCTGGCTCGGGTTGCGCGCCTGGCGGGTCTGGCTGCTCTGCGCCGCCCTCGTCGGTCTCGTCGTGCTTCAGCTCTATGTGCAGTTCCGCTTCAATTACTGGAATAGGGATTTCTTCGACGCGCTGGAAGGTCGCGACCCGGCGCGGCTGCGGCAGCAGGCCGTCCTGCTGGTCCCGCTCTGTCTGTCGAGCGTCGTGCTGGCGATCGTCTCGGTGTGGGGCCGCATGACGATGCAGCGCAACTGGCGGCAATGGCTGAGTGCCGAAGTGATCGACTACTGGGTCGAGAACGATCGCTATGCGCGGCTCGCGACGGTGCAGGGCGACCAGAAGATCCCCGAATATCGCATCGCCGAGGATATCCGCATCGCCACCGATGCGCCGATCGATTTCGTGGTGAGCGTGATCTCGGCGCTGCTGACGGCGGTCGTATTCGTCCAGGTGCTGTGGCAGGTCGGCGGCTCCATCAGCTTTGCGGTGGCCGGGCTTGAGCTGTGGCTTCCCGGCTATCTGGTGGTCAGCGTCGTCGTCTATTCGGGGCTGGTCACGGGAGCGATGCTGTGGGTCGGCGCGCCGCTCACCCGCGTCATCCAGACCAAGAACCAGGTCGAGTCGGAATTGATCACGGCGGCGCATCATCTGCGCGACATCGGCGAAGGCATCACGCCCAAGCAGGAGGAGCGCGGCGTCGTCGCGAGCATCTGGCTGGCGCTCGACCGGACGATTCAGCAATGGAAGCGGCTGTGCTGGCAATTGATGCGCAACACCCTGGTGTCGCATCTGAACACGCTGCTCGCGCCGATCATCGGCCTCGTGCTATGCGCGCCGAAGTTTCTCGGCGATCAGATGACCCTCGGCGAGCTCACCCAGGCGGCGGCGGCGTTCACGCTGGTGCAGGGCTCGTTCAACTGGATGGTGGACAATTTCAGCCGTGTCGCCGAGTGGATGTCGTCGCTCGAGCGCGTCGGCGGCCTGCTGCTGTCGCTCGACCGGCTCAACGGCGTCGGCGAGGCGGAGGTTACGCCGCCTCCAGCCGCACGTCAGCCAGCAGACGGCTGATATCGGCGGGATCGCACAGCGCCGTGCCGGTGCGGAGCAGGGCGGCGGCGCCGGCCGCGACCGCGAAGCGGAAGGCCTCATCGAGCGCCGCGCGCGTGGCAAGTTTCGCCACCAGCGCGCCGAGAAAACTGTCGCCGGCGCCGACGGCATTGACCGGCACCATCGTCAGCGGCTGCGCGCGCAACACGCGCTCCGGCGTCACCAGCAGCGCGCCGAGATGGCCCATCGTGAGCGCGACCATTCCGACCCTGCCGTTCGCGACGAGCGTGCGTGCCGCCGTCTCCCAGGCGGCCGCATCCGGCAGCTCGCCGCCGGCGAGGTCGCGCATCTCGTGCAGCGATGGCTTGATCAGGTCGACGCCGCCGGCCACCGCCGCCGCCAGCGCCGGGCCCGAGGTGTCGAGAATGAACCGCGCGCCGCGAGCCCGCGCGATGGCCGCGATGCGGGCGTAGTAGTCGGTCGGTACGCCGCGCGGCAGGCTGCCGCTGCCGATCACGAAGCGCGGGAACGGCTCGAGCCCGCTGAGCAGCGCGAGGCCGGCTTGCCATTCGGTCTCGCTGAGCGTCGGTCCGGGCAGGATGAAGCGATAGGGCTGACCGCTCGCGCGCTCCAGGACGAAGAAATCCTCGCGCGTGTCTTCGCGCGTCGCCCAGGTGCAACTGGCAACGCCTTCCTTCTCCACGAGCTGCTTCAAAAGCAGTCCGGTCGGGCCGCCGATCGGATAGAGTGCGGTGACATCGCCGCCGAGCCGGGTGATCACGCGCGCGACGTTGATGCCGCCGCCGCCGGGATCGCGCTGCTGCGTGGTGCCGCGCAGCTTCGCCACCGGCACGATGGTCTCGACCGTCGTCGAGACATCGACCGCCGGGTTCGGCGTGATCGTGACGATGTCGCTCATGGATCAGGTCGCGGGTGACCCGCCGTTGGAAGTGATGCTGGACTCGTAGAAAGATTTGAGGCCGAGAAAGCTGATATCCGGCTTGGTGACGAGATGCACCGGGATGGGCCGCAGATAGCTGTCGTAGCGCCCCTTGCTCTCGAACTGCCGGCGGAAGTCGGACTTGGCGAAGGTGTCAGGAAAGCGCGGCGGAATGCCGCCGGCGATGTAGACGCCGCCGCGGGCGCAGAAGGTCAGCGCCAGATTGCCGGCGACGGCTCCTAGCCAGGCGCAGAACATGTCGAGCGTGGCACGGCTGGTGGCGCAGCTGCCGTCGAGCGCGGCGTGGGTGATCGCGGCGGCGTCGCGCTTCGGCACGTTGACGCCGTCGACCGCCGCGATCGCCTGGTAGACGTTCTCGAGGCCCATGCCCGACAGCGCCCGCTCGATCGAGACGTGGCCGAAGCGCTCGCGCATCTTCGCGAGCACCGCGGCCTCGCGCGCGCTCGTCGCCGGCAGGGTTGCGTGACCGGCTTCGGTAACGGCGACGGTGGGACGGCCATCGCCCGGGAGATAGCAGGCCGCGCCGAAGCCGGTGCCCGGACCGATCACCAGCATCGGCGCGCCCTCGGCCGCCGCGCTGCCGCCGAGCGGATAGAGATCGTCGGGATGTAGCGCGGGTAGCGACCAGCCGACCGCTTCGAAATCGTTGAGCAGCTTCGCCGAGCGCAGATTGAACCGCGTCGCCAGTTCGGCGCCGTCGATCACCCAGGTCGAATTGGTCAGCATGCCGCGGTTGCGCTCGATCGGACCGGCGATGTCGAGCACGGCCGCGGTGGGCGGGCCGCCTGCGCCGTGCCGCGACAGGAAGTCGGTGATCGCATCCGCGATGGTCGGAAAGTCCGCGACCTTCAAATGCGCGACCTCGCCGATCACCCCGCGGTCGAGCAGCGCGAACCGCGCATTGGTGCCGCCGATGTCGCCCAGAAGAACGCGCTCGCTCATCCCTCAATCTTCCGCCGGTTGTGCGGACCCGGCGGGGCCGTTCGACCTCCGCCATGCCGCAATCTTCTCCGCATACCACCGCGCCGATGCCTTGGGAATGCGGCGCTGGGTGGCGTGATCGACATAGACAATGCCGAAACGCTGCGAATAGCCCGCCCCCCATTCAAAATTATCCAGCAGCGACCAGACGAAATAGCCGCGCACGTCGGCGCCGTCGGCGATCGCCTGTTCCATGGCGGCGGTGTAGGCGGCGAGATAGGCGGTCCGGTCGTCATCCTGGATCCGGTCGCCGGGACCAAGCACGTCATTGGCCGCCGTGCCGTTCTCCAGCACATAGATAGGCAACTGGAACCGCTGGTGAATATCCAGCAGCGTATCGCGGAATGCTTTGGGCACCACCGGCCAGCCGATCGCGCTGCGCGGCACCGCGGCGGGCGCCGGGCCGAAGGCGGCGCCGATCAGGTTGGTGTCCGCTTTCACGTAATGCGGCGAATAGTGATTGAGCCCGAACCAGTCGACGGGGCGGGCGATCTGGGCCATGTCGCCTGGCAAGACATAGGGCGCGACGGCGTCCGTCAGATCCGGCGGATAGCAGGCAAAGGACTGCGGGAACGGAAAGGCATCGTTCCAATAGGCCGCGAGACGCAACGCCGCCGCGGCGTCCGCAGGCGCATCGGTCGCGGGGTAGCAGGGCTGGCGATTGTGGATGGCGCCGATCGACGCGCCCGCGACGTCCCGGCGCAGCACGTCGACGGCGCGGCCATGGCTGAGATTGACGTGATGAATGGCCTTGTGCAGCGCCGCCGCATCGGCGATCCCCGGCGCATGCCAGCCGAGTCCGTAGCCGAACAGCGTGAACACGCAAGGCTCGTTGAAGGTGGCGACGCGCTTGACCCGGTCGCCAAAACGCCGGGCCACCAGCGCGGCATAGTCGGCGAACCAGCCGGCGATGTCGCGGTTCGGCCAGCCGCCAAGCGCCTCCAGCGCCTGCGGAAGGTCCCAATGGTAGAGGCAGAGCCACGGCTCTATCTCCGCGGCCAGCAGCGCATCGATCAGGCGGTCGTAGAACGCGAGTCCGGCTTCGTTGGCCGCGCCGCGGCCCTGCGGCAGCACGCGCGGCCAGGCGATCGAGAAGCGGTAGGCGTTGAGGCCAAGCTCGCGCATCAGCGCGACGTCCTCGGCATAGCGGTGGTAATGGTCGCAGGCGACTTCGGCATTGTCGTTGTGGCTGGCCCGGCCGGGGGCGCGCAGATAGACGTCCCAGATGCTGTCGGCGCGGCCGTCGAGATGGGCAGCGCCTTCGATCTGGAAGGCCGAGGTCGAGGCGCCCCAGACGAAGTTCGGACGGATGGTCATGATAAGAAGAGGCCTTGCGCTGCTGTAGTCAGGCTGATGTTGCCGATCTCCGCCATCGGGCCGTTGACCGGGATCAAGCGGCCCGCGCGCGTCAGCGGCGGTGTCCCGCGCCGGCGAGGGGGGATCATGCAGGCAATGGGCTTGCATCCCCGGCCAAAGCTGTAGAACGTGCGGCCGCCGAGAAATGGAGTTCCGGCTCGAATGAGCGTGTTTCTGTTGCGGCGATGCCTGACCCTGCTTGCGACCCTGGTCGGGGCGTCGCTGATCATTTTCCTGGTGCTCGATGCCCTGCCGGGCAACGCGGCGCAGATGCTGATGGGCGCCGACGCATCGCCCGATGCGGTCAGGGCGCTGACGATCAAGCTCGGGCTCGATCAGCCGCTGGCGCTGCGCTATTTGCAATGGCTCGGCGGGCTCGCCACCGGACAGCTCGGCAACAGCTATGCCTATGGCACGCCGGTGGCCGAACTGATCCGCGAGCGGCTGGCGATGACGATTCCGCTGGCAATCATGGCCATGGCGCTGACCACGGTGCTGGCGCTCGCGGCCGGCATCTACACCGCCGCGAACCACAACCGCATCGGCGATGTCGGCGTGATGTCACTGACTCAGATCGGCATCGCGCTGCCGAACTTCTGGTTCGCGATCCTGCTGATTCTGTTGTTCGCGGTGAAGCTGCAATGGCTGTCGGCCGGTGGCTTCCCCGGCTGGGAGGACGGCATCTGGCCCGGCCTGCGTTCGCTGCTGCTGCCAGCGGTGGCGCTCGCAGTGGTCCAGGCCGCGATTCTGGCGCGGGTGACGCGCTCGGCCGTGCTCGACGTGCTGCGCGAGGACTTCGTCCGCACCGCGCGCGCCAAGGGCCTGACCAGGCGCGAGGTGCTTTGGCAGCACGTGCTGCGCAATGCGATGATCCCGGTGCTCACCGTGATGGGCCTGCAATTCGCCAATCTGCTCGCCGGCACCATCGTGATCGAGAACGTGTTCTACCTCCCGGGCCTCGGCCGCCTCATCTTCCAGTCGATCGCCAATCGCGATCTCATCGTCGTCCGCAATTGCGTGATGCTGCTGGCGGCCATGGTCATCATTGTCAATTTCGTGGTCGACGTGCTGTATGCCGTCATCGATCCGCGCATCAAGGTGCACGAGCTGTGAGTGCATCCGTGATCGTTCAGGCCGGCGCAGCACCCGCGCAGAATGCATTCTGGCGCCGCGCGCTGCGCCACCGCAGCTTCGTCGTCGGCGCGCTGCTCTGCCTGCTCGTGCTCGGCTCAGCCTTGCTGTCGCTGGTATGGACGCCGTGGTCGGCCTATGAGATCGACGTCGCGTCCAAGCTGCGGCCGCCGTCCTCCGCGCATTGGCTCGGCACCGACGTGTTCGGCCGCGACATCGTCTCGCTGTTGCTGGTCGGCGCGCGCGCGACCATTCTCGTCGGCATCATCGCTGTCGGCATCGGACTCACCTGCGGCGTTGCCCTCGGTCTCGTCGCCGCCGCGCAGCGCGGCTGGACCGAGGAGCTGGTGATGCGTTTCAGCGACTTCACCTTCGCCTTTCCCGCCGTGCTCTCGGCGATCATGCTGGCGGCCGTGATCGGGCCGGGCATGGTGACCTCGATCACCGCGATCGGCATCTTCCAGATCCCCGTTTTCGTCCGCGTCACCCGCGGCTCGGCCGGCGCGATCTGGGCGCGCGAGTTCATCCTGGCGGCGCGTGCCGCCGGCAAGGGCCGCTTTAGGATCACCATCGAGCACGTGCTGCCAAACATCCTGTCGATCCTGATCGTGCAGGCGACCATCCAGTTCGCGCTGGCGATCCTGGCGGAGGCCGCCTTGTCCTATCTCGGCCTCGGCACGCAGCCGCCGCAGCCGTCCTGGGGGCGCATGCTGAACGATGCGCAGACCCTGCTGTTCCAGTCGCCGAGCTTGGCCGTGTATCCGGGCGCTGCGATCGCGCTCGCGGTGCTCGGCCTCAATTTGCTCGGCGATGGTCTGCGCGACCTGCTCGATCCGCGCCTGGCGAGGCAGCGATGAACGCGAGCGATCAGATCCTGCTCGATGTCAAAAGCCTCGGCATCCGGCTCAACACCAGCCGCGGTCCGGCACAGGCGGTGCGCGAGGTCTCCTTCGCGCTCCGCCGCGGCGAGACGCTCGGCATCGTCGGCGAGTCCGGTTGCGGCAAGTCGATCACGGCGCTGGCGCTGCTCGGGCTGCTGCCCGACAGCGCGGTCGTCAGCGGCAGCATCAGGCTCGACGGCCGCGAGCTGGCCGGCTTGCCCGACGCGGATTACTGCAAGCTGCGCGGCAACCGCATCAGCATGATCTTCCAGGAGCCGATGACCGCACTCAACCCGATGCACACGATCGGCCATCAGGTGGCCGAGCCGCTGTTGCGCCACACCGGCTGCTCTGCGGCGGAGGCGAAACGCCAGGCGATCGCGCTGCTCGACCGCGTCGGCCTGCCGGATCCCGCACGACGCTACGATGCCTATCCGCATCAGTTCTCCGGCGGCCAGCGCCAGCGCATCACCATCGCGATGGCGCTCGCCTGCAAGCCCGACGTGCTGATCGCCGACGAGCCGACCACCGCGCTCGACGTCACCATCCAGCGCCAGATCCTCGATCTCATCGCCGACCTCGTCGCCGAGCAGGGCATGGCGATGATCCTGATCTCGCATGATCTCGGCGTCATCGCCGAGAACGTGCAGCGCATGATCGTGATGTATGGCGGCACGGTCGTCGAGAGCGGCACCACGGACGCGGTGTTCTCGCGCATGGGGCATCCCTACACGCAGGGCCTGTTCCGGGCGCGGCCGCGGCTCGGCGCGCGCAAGGGCACGCGTCTGTCGACCATCGCCGGCACCGTGCCGGAGCTGGCCGATCTTCCCACGGGATGCCCGTTCGCCGATCGATGCGCGCTGGTGATCGACGCCTGTCGCTCAGCGCTGCCGCCGCTGATCGAGATCGGCGCCGGACACGGCGTCCGCTGCATCCGGACCGACGCGTCGCTCGCGCGCGATCCCGTGGGGGTGGTGGCGTGAACGCGGCCGTGAAGAATGTCTCCGAAGCGCCGCTGCTGGAGATCAGGGATCTCGTGCAGCGCTACACGCTGCCGCGCGAGAGCCTGCTGCGTCCGCCGGGCCACGTTCTGGCGCTCAATGGCGTCTCGCTTCAACTGATGCCCGGCAAGAGCCTCGGCATCGTCGGCGAGTCCGGCTCCGGCAAGTCGACCTTGGCGCGGCTCATCATGGCGCTGGAGGTGCCGTCGTCGGGATCGGTGCTGATGTCCGGGCGCGATCTCAACCGTCTCCCAGCTGACGAACTGCGCCGCGCGCGGCGCGATTTCCAGATGGTGTTCCAGGACCCGTATGGCTCGCTCGATCCGCGCCAGACCATCGCGCGCATCGTCGCTGAGCCGCTGACCGCTTTGGAGAGCCCGGATCGCGACACCTTGCGCACCCTCGTGGCGAGCGTGTTGCGGCAGGTCGGCCTGCGCGATGCCGACATGGACAAATATCCGCATGAATTCTCCGGCGGCCAGCGCCAGCGCATCGCGATCGCGCGTGCACTGATCACCCAGCCGAAACTGATCGTCGCCGACGAGCCGGTCTCGGCACTGGACGTGTCCGTGCAGGCGCAGGTGCTCAACCTGATGCAGGACCTGCAGGAGCAGTTCGGCCTCAGCTATGTCCTGATCAGCCATGACCTCGCGGTCGTCGACTATCTCTGCGACGAGGTCGCGGTGATGTATCTCGGCCGCATCGTCGAGCAGGGGCGGCCGGAGGATCTGTTCGGGCAGTGCGCGCATCCCTACACACGCGCGCTGCTGGACGCCGTGCCGCGCGCGCAGGCCGGGGCGGTCAGGCGCCGGCGCGCGGACGTTGCGATCGCCTCGCAGTCCCTGGGCACGGCCGGCTGCGCCTATGCGCCGCGCTGTCCGCTCGCCGATGCGCATTGCCGCGAGACCGCGCCCGCGCTGCGGGCATTGACGGCGCAACATTCGGCTGCCTGCCACCATGCGGAAAGCGTGATGGCACTGCCGGCGGCGACGACTGCAGAACATCCGCCTCTTGTCTCCAAGCCGCTTTGACGCATAATTCGGTTCCGTCCGGGAGAAACGAACACATGTTGAAGAAACTATCCATCATCGCTTTGACCGCGCTCGTCGCGGCCGCTGCTGTGCCCGCCTCGGCACAGAGCAAGAAGGACAGCGTCGTCGTCGGCATGACCTTGGAGCCGCCGGGTCTCGACCCGACCAGCGCGGCTGCGGCTGCGATTGCCGAGGTCACGCTCTACAACGTCTATGAGACGCTGACCAAGATCAACGAGGACGGCTCGGTATCGCCGCTTCTGGCCACGAGCTGGCAGACCTCGTCCGACCTGAAGAGCTACACCTTCAAGCTCGCCAAGGGCGTCAAATTCCAGAATGGCGAGGCGTTCGATTCCGCCGCGGTGAAGTTCTCGTTCGACCGCGCCGGCGCGGCCAACAGCACCAACAAGGACAAGGCACTGTTCCAGGCGATGGAGGCGGTCAACGCGCCGGACGCCGAGACCATCGAGGTCAAGCTGAAATATTCCGAGCCGAACCTGCCGTTCCTGCTGGGGCAGGCGACCGCCTCGATCGTCGAGCCGAAGAGCGCGCCGACCAATGCGACACAGCCGGTCGGCACCGGGCCGTATACGCTCGGCGCCTGGGCCAAAGGCTCATCGCTGACCTTGAACAAATGGCCTGAGTATCGCAACGCCGCCGCCGTCAAGCTGTCCAAGGTGACGATCCGCTTCATCTCCGATCCGGCGGCGCAGGTTGCCGCCTTGCTGTCGGGCGATGTCGACGCCTTCCCGCGCGGCACCTCGGCGCGCACCATCGCGCAGTTCAAGGCCGACCCGCGCTTCGCGGTGCTGATCGGCGGCTCCAAGGCGAAGACCATCCTCACCATCAACAACAAGAAGAAGCCGCTCGACGACGTTCGCGTCCGCCGCGCCATTCTTGCCGCGATCGACCGCAAGGCGCTGATCGAGGGCGCCGTCGACGGGCTGGGCACCCCGATCGGCAGCTTCTATGTGCCGGGCGCGCTCGGCTATGTCGATACGACGGACATCAATCCGTACGATCCGGAGAAGGCGAAGAAGCTGCTGGCGGAAGCCGGCGTCACCACGCCGCTGCAATTGTCGCTGCGGCTGCCGCCGCCGGCCTATGCCCGGCAGGGCGGCGAGGTGATCGCGGCGCAGCTGGCCAAGGTCGGCATTACCGCCAAGATCGAAAACCTCGAATGGGCGGCGTGGCTGTCGCAGGTGTTCAACGGCCCGCACGATTTCGACCTGACGATCGTCTCGCATGTCGAGCCGTTCGACCTCGTCAAGTTCACCGAGCCGAACTATTACTTTGGCTATCAGTCCGAGGCGTTCAACAAGCTCTATCAGCAGATCGTCGACACGCCCGCCGAGGCCGACCGCGCCAAGTTGCTCGGCGACGCCCAGCGCCTGCTGGCCACCGACGCCGCCGCCGGCTTCCTGTTCCAGCCGCAATGGATCACGGTGATCAACAAGAAGCTGAAGGGCGTCTGGAAGGACGTGCCGCAGTTCGAGAACGATTTCTCGAGCTGGAGCTGGGAGTGAGCGTAGCCGCCCTTCAAAGGACGCCGCAGTGACACTGCAAAATACAGCGCCCTCTCCCACCCTGGCGAAGCTTTGCTTCGCTTGGGGGGAGAGGGCGCAGGAACTAACACTGACGCATTCAGTGCGTTTCGTTTCTGCATGTATGATGCATGCTCTCGGCAAAAATCCTCAGTTCAGTTCGGCCACTCGATCGGCGTGAAGCGCAATTGCCGGCGCCGCATCTCGGCCTGGAGCTCCTGGGCATATTGCTTGGCCCGCTCGCCGATCAGCCGGTACGGTCCCCCGATCCGGCTGTCGGCAGCCACCTGCTTGCGGACACTCTCGTAGTAGGCCATCAAACTTTCATCGGTCGAATTGACAAATCGCATCCACGCGCCCTCGCAACAAATCCCCCTCGCTGCCAAGTTTGCACGGCTTTTCCGCCGCGACAGCGACATAAGTTAACGCCGTAGCGGTGCAGAAGGTTCCGTCGACGTTCCTCTGTCTCCGCAGGTTGACGCCGAGTGTGGCAGGAACCGTTCCGTCGCTCGGCATTTGGTTCCCCGATCCGAGGCGAGGACGGCGATGCGCACCGAAGTTCTGGTCATTGGCGGCGGGCCGGCTGGCCTGATGGCCGCGGTCTACCTGGCGCGGTTCCGGCGGCAGGTGGTGATCATCGACAGTGGCGCGTCACGCGCGGCGCTGATTCCGCGAAGTCACAACCTGCCGGGGTTTCCGAATGGCCTTTCCGGCCCCGAGCTGCTGGCGCGGATGCGGCTGCAGGTCGAGGAACTCGACGTGCCCATCATCAGCGGCACGGTGGCGGCGCTCGAACGCCGGAACGGCGACATCATCGCCGGGCACGAGGGCGGGACGATTCTGGCGCAACGGGCTGTGCTGGCCACGGGGATCGTCGACAAACAGGCGCCGCTCACCGACTGGACGGCGGCGGTGCGCGACGGCGCGCTGCGCTATTGCCCGGTCTGTGACGCCTTCGAGGCTGCCGGACGCAAGATCGCGATCATGGGACCCCTCGGACATGCCGCGGGCAAGGCGTTGTTCATGCGCGTCTACAGCTCCGACGTCACCTTGATCCCGATCGGCCACGAGCAGAACGATGCAAGGCAGCGAGAGCTGGCCACGGCCGGAATTCGGGTGACGCCGCCGCTCAAGGCGCTGCAACGCGTGGAGAGCGCGCTGGCCGTCTCGTTCGTGGATGGCAGCGTTGAGCGCTTCGACATCGTCTATCCCGCGATGGGGGCGGAGGTCCGTTCCGAGCTCGCGATCAGGCTCGGCGCGCGCCATACGGAGGAGGGATTTCTCGAGGTCGATGCCAAGCAGCGCTGCGGAGTCGACGGTCTCTATGGCATCGGCGACGTCGTGACGGACTTGCATCAGATCGCCGTGGCCTTCGGCCATGCTGCGGTCGCGGCATGCCATGCGCACCATTCGCTGCCGATGCGCTTTGCTGAACCATGCGAGGCGAAACCGCTGGGAAATTGATCACAACCTGAAATCGCGATATCCTGTGTAAGTGCCGCTGGCGTTGACGTGTCGGACCATGGCCCATGGACAGGAAATCGGCATGTTTGGCGGCTGCGTCCAGCTGCCGTGAAGAGGCCGAGCGTGATCCCGCCCGGCGTGACCTCTGGCTGCAGCAGGCGTCGAAATGGATGGCGCTCGCGGGCGAGCAGGCGGGGCACGCCTTGATCGTCTGCGATCACGCCGAGGCGGCCAGTCGGGATACCCGCTACTGATCCAGCGCCGCGGATCGATCTATTGCAGCGTCGGATCCAGTCTGTCACGCAGCCAGTCGCCGATCACGGAGACCGCGAGCGTCGTGACCACGATCGTGAGCGCAGGCGCGAGCATGATCCACGGGGCTCGCGTGAGATATTCGCGGCCATAGCCGACCATGTTGCCGAGGCTGGTCATCGGCGGCTGCACACCGAGGCCGAGGAACGACAGTCCCGACTCCAGCAGGATGACCTCCGGAAACACCAGCGTCATCGACACGATCAGGGTCGAGGCGATGTTCGGCAGGATGTGCCTCAGATACACGCGGCGCGGCGTCGCGCCGAGCTGGCGCACGGCGGCGGCATAGCCCTGCGCATTGGCCGAGATCGCGAGCCCGCGCGCGATGCGTGCGTAGCGCTCCCAGCCGAACAGACCCATCAGGCCGATCAGGAGCGGCAGAGAATTGCCGAAGAAGGCGAGCACCGCGAGCGCGAGGATCAGGAACGGCATGCTCGCCTGGAAGTCGGCGAGCATCAGGACGAATTGCTCGACGAGGCCGCGGAAATGCGCGGCGAGGAAGCCGAGCGTGGTGCCGGCGATCGCGGAGATCGCGGTGGCGCCGAACGCGATCAAGAGCGAAATCCGGATCGAGACGATCAGGCGGGACAGCACGTCGCGGCCGAGTTCGTCGGTGCCGAGAAGATGAGCCGGGTTGCCTGGCAGCGAGAGACGGTTGCGCAGGTCGAATTTGGTGAAGCCGTAAGGCGCGATCTGGTCGGCGAAGATCGCGATGATCAGCATCGCCGCGATCCAGCCGATCGCAATGGTGACGGAGACCGGGATGTTCGGCCAGCGCAGCCGCCTTGCGGCCGGCGCCTTCATCGCGACGTCGGTCATGCCTCCGCTCCCTTGCTGCGCAGCCGCGGATCGAGCAGGCCGTAGAGAAAATCGACGATCAGGTTCGACGTCACCATCGTCATCGCGACCAGCAGCAGGATGCATTGCACGACGGCGAGGTCGCGATTGGCCACCGCGACGACCAGCAGCCGGCCGACACCGGGCCACGAGAAGACGCTCTCGACCACGACGGCGCCGGCGATCAGGCTGCCGACCATGAAGCCGAGGATCGTGACGGTGGGGATCGCGGCGTTCGGCAGCGCGTGATCGGTGATGACGCGGCGCCAGGGCACGCCCTTGGCAGATGCCGTGCGAATGTAGGGCTGGCCGAGGATTTCCAGCATCGCGCTGCGCGTGAAGCGCGCCAGCACGGCGGCGCCGCCGAAGCCGAGCGTCACGATCGGCAGGATGGCGTGGCGCCATGAATCCTGTCCGCCCGAGGGCAGCCAGCCGAGCTGCACGGCGAAAATCAGCACCAGCAGCAGCGCCAGCACGAAGCTCGGAACCGTGAAGCCGGCCACCGCCGTGATCATCACGGCGCGGTCGATGGCGGAGCCGCGGTGGAGCGCGGCATAGATGCCGGCGGGAATGCCGAGCAGCACCTTGACCAGGAAGGCGGGGATGGTGAGCGCGAGCGTGGCCGGGATGCGCTCCAGCACGAGCTGGATCGCCGGGCGCCCGTCGCGCATCGAGCGGCCGAGCTCGCCCTGGCCGATCGCCTTGAAGTAGTCGAGATACTGCACCCAGATCGGATGATCGAGGCCCCACGCCTTGCGGAACGCTTCGATGACTTCCGGCGGCGCCTCGGGTCCCATGATCATCAGCGCGGGATCGCCCGAGAGCCGCAGCACGATGAAGGCGAAGGTGACGACGAGCGCGATCGTCAACAATGCGCGCGCGACGCGGATCGCGAAAAAGCGGAGCATCACGCAGCGTCCTGGTTCTGTGACGGCGCGCCGGTCACGAGATGGCATGCCACCTGGCGCTGCGCATCGAGCGCGGTGAGCGCGGGCACCTCGACCTTGCAGCGCGCCGTCGCATGACCGCAGCGCGGATGGAAGGCGCAGCCGGCGGGACGCGCGGCCGGATTGGGCGGATCGCCGGTCAGCACGATGCGGTTGGTGCTGCGGCGGCCCGGCGCGGGCGAGGCGGAGACCAGCGCCTGCGTGTAGGGATGCTGCGGCCGCGCGAACAGATCATCGGCGTCGCCATATTCGACGATGCGGCCGAGATACATCACCGCGACCTTGCGGCTGATCTGCCTGACGACACGCAAATCGTGGCTGATGAACAGCATCGTCAGGCCAAGACGCGCCTGGAGATCGATCAGCAGATTGACGACCTGCGCCTGGATCGAGACATCGAGCGCGCTGACCGGCTCGTCGCAGACGAGGAAGTCGGGCCTGGTCGCAAGCGCGCGCGCCAGCACGATGCGCTGGCGCTGGCCGCCGGAGAGCGCGCCGGGATAGCGGGTGCCATGGCTGTCGTTGAGGTCGACCGCGCGCAGCAGCTCGTGCACGCGCGCCTCGCGCTCGGCCTTGGTGCCGATGCCGTGGATGTCGAGCGGCTCGCGGATCTGCGCGGCGACGGGAAGCCGGCGATCGAGCGCGCCGAGCGGATCCTGGAAGATCATCTGCATGCGCGCGCGCTGGGCGCGCCAGGCCGCCGTGCCCTGTGCCGCGATCGGCGCACCGTCGAAGCGCACAGTGCCAGCGTCCGGCGGCTCGAGCCCGAGCACCATGCGCCCCGTGGTCGATTTGCCGGAGCCGGATTCGCCGACGATGCCGAGCGTCTCGCCCCTGGCGATCGAAAAGCTCAAACCATCGACGGCATGAACGGCGGCGGCACGGCCGAACAGTCCGGACCGCATGCGATAGGTGCGCGAGATCCTGTCGACCTCGACGAGTGGCGTCGTCATTCCGCGGCGAGCTCCACCGGCAGCCGCTGCGGCCGCAGGCAGGCCACCGCGCGGTCCTGCTCGAACGGCGCGAGCGGCGGCACGCCGGCATGACAGCCATCGCCGGCGAAGCTGCAGCGCGGCGCGAAGGCGCAGCCGCTCGGCAGCGCGCGCGGATCCGGCACGGTGCCGGCAATCGCCTGCAGCCGCCTGCGCGCACCGTCAAGCGGCGGCAGCGCGCCGATCAGGCCCTGCGCATAAGGATGCCAGGGATCGTCGAACAGGCGAGTGGCCGGCGCGCGCTCGACGATGCGCCCGGCATACATCACGCAAACGCGGTCGCAATTCTCCGCGACGACGCCGAGGTCGTGGCTGATCAGCACCATCGCCATGTTGAACTCGCGCCGCACCGCGGCCAGGAGATCGAGGATCTGCGCCTGGATGGTGGCGTCGAGCGCGGTGGTCGGCTCGTCGGCGATCAGCAGATCAGGCTGGCCCGCGAGCGCCATCGCGATCATGATGCGCTGGACCTGTCCGCCGGAGAACTCGTGCGGATAGGCCGTCAGCCGCCTGTTGGCATCGGGAATGCCGACGAGGTCGAGGAGCCGGAGCGCCTCGACCCGCGCGGCCTCGCCGCGCAGGCCGCGATGCAATGCGAGGCTCTCGCACAGCTGGCGGCGGATGGTGAGCACCGGGTTGAGCGCGCTGGCGGGATCCTGGAAGATCATCGCGATGCGCCGGCCGCGCACCTGGTCGAGCACATTGCCATCCGCACCGATCAGCTCGCGCCCATCGAGCGTGGCGGAGCCGGCGATTCTCGCCTTGGCCGGCAACAAGCCAAGCGCCGCGAGCCAGGTCACCGACTTGCCGGATCCGGACTCGCCGACGAGGCCGACGGCCTCGCCTCTGTCGATGTCGAGATCGATGCCATGCAGCACAGGCGTGCCGTCGAAGGCGACCTTCAGGCCGGAGATGCTGACCAGCGGCGCCACGGCATCAAGCTCCGTAATTGCCGTTGCGGAAGTCCATCGCGAAGGCCGGCGAGGCCTTCCACTTGATCGACTTCGGCTTCGCCGTGAACGTCGCGTTCTGGTGCAGCACCGTGTAGGCCGGGTCCTCGCGCTCGGCGATCTCCAGCATGCGGCCGAACGCCTTCTTGCGCGCCGCGCGATCGGTCGAGGTCTCCAGGAATTCGGACAGCCTGTTCAGCTCGGCGTTGGTCCATTCGCCGACCTGCTGCTGCTGGCCGTTCGGGCCGTGCTGGGCGACCAGCGAGGACACCGGGTCGTTGAACGCGGCCGAGTTCGACCAGTCGCGCACCGCACGGGTGGCGCCGCGTTCCAGGATCTGCGACCAGTTCTCCTTGGTCTCGATCTGTACGTTCAGGCCGACCGCCTGCCACATCTCGACCAGCACCTGCGCGGTCGCGGTCTGGTTGGTGTAGTAGTTGTTGAGCAGGCGATAGGGGATCGGGTCGCCCTTGTAGCCGGCCTGCTTCAGGAGATCCTGCGCCAGCTTCGGATCGAACGCCGGCACGCTCCAGTCGGCGATGAACATGTCGCCGTAGAACTCCCACTGCAGGCCCTTCGGCACGCGGGTGCGGCCGGCCCACAGGCTGTCGACGATCGCCTGGCGGTCGATCGCGTGGGTGAAGGCGCGGCGCACCAGGGGATTGGCGAGCTGCGGATGGTTCTTGTCGAACACGGTCAGGCGGTGGTTGAGGATGGTGCCGCCCTGAACCTCGAACGCCGCGTTCTTCTCGATGCCGGCGATCTGGTCCGGCGGGATGTCGCAGGCGAACTGATATTCGCCAGACAGAAGGCCGTTGATGCGGCTCGCGACTTCCGGCACCTCGACGAAGCGGATGCGCTTCAGCGGCGGACGGCCGCCCCAATACTCGTCATGCGCTTCCAGCGTCAGCGACACATCCGGCTTGAACTCGACGATCTTGTAGGGACCGGTGGTGATCGGCTTGCGCGCCCAGTCGAGATAGCTCGCAGCCTCTTCCCAGCCGCGCCGGCTCATGATGTCGGAGCCGTAGCGCATCAGGCGGCCCTCGATGGTGACGTCAGGCGTCGCGTTGACGAAGCGCACGGTGTATTTGTCGATCGCATCGACACGCACGAGATCGGGCCAGATGCGGCGGGCGACGCCGATCACGTCCGGCGGCAGCTCCTTGCCCGGGCGCGGCGCCGGGATCTTCTCGAACGCCTTGATGGTCGAGCGGCTCTTGGCCTCACTGTCGCCGAACATGCGCTCGCGGCTGAACGAGAACACGACGTCCTCGGCCGTCATCTCGTCGCCGTTGTGGAACTTGACGCCCTGGCGCAGCTTCAGCTCGACGGTCTGGTCGTCGATCCGCTTCCACTCGGTCGCAAGACCCGGGACGGCTTCGAGATTGCCGCGGAAATTCTTCGAGATCAGGCCTTCCCACAGCGACGAATAGAACACACGCTCGCCGACATTTGATTGCTCGCGCAGCACGTCGAGCACGTTCGAATTCGTCACCTTCTGCACGGCGATGGTGACGGAGGGACGGTTGTCGGCTTGCGCGATCGAGACGCGCGGCAGGATGAAGCTGCCGCCGATGGCGGCGCCGGCGCCGAGCAGGCCGCGGCGGGTGAGCTTGGTCATGGCAATCTCTCTTGAGCTTGTCAGGAAAAAGGCGGTTGCTTATTGAGCGAGGCCGAGCGAGGCGAGGTACGCCGCGCCTGCCTTGACGTGATCGTGGTTGCGCAGTTCGAGGATCAGGCGCGGATTGGACGAGAGCTTCGCCAGCGCGCGGAACACGGCGATCCAGCGGATATTGCCTTCGCCGGGCGCCCAGTGGCGGTCGGCATAACCGTCGGTGTCCTGCAAATGGACATGCGCCAGCATGTCGCCAGCGGCGTCGACATAGTAATCGACCGGCGGCGCGCCAGTGGAGTGATGCGCGTAGTTGGCGTGGCCGGTATCGAGCGACACCCGCACCTTGCTGCTGCTCAGCGCCTTGGCGAGCGTGACGCGATCGAGCGGGTTCTTGTCCTCGATGTTCTCGATCACGAGCTCGCAATTGGCCTGCTCGGCGGAGGCGATGACATCCGACAGCGTCGCGCGCACGCGCTCGATCAGCGCCTCGCGATTGTCGGGCAGCATGTCGATGTTGTTGTAGTCCCAGGTGGTGTAGGGCGAGTGGATCACCATCTGCGTGGCCCCGAGAAACTCGGCGACTTCCAGGCCCTGCAGCAGCCGCTTGGTGACGGCGCGGCGGATCATCGGGTCGTGGCTGGCGATGGTGAAGCCCCAGAACGGGCCGTGGATGCCGAGCCGGCCAGTGTGACCGTCCAGCATCGATTTGATTTCCTTGGCGGTGGCGCGCCAGTCGCTGTCGAGCAGATCGGCGCGGAAGAAATCCTGGATCTCGAGATCGCGCTGGCGCTCCAGCAGCCAGTCGGTATGGGCCGGAATCGATTTGACGGAGAGGGCGGCACCGAGGACGGGCAGCGTGACAGACATTGGCGATATCCCTTGCTTCAGACCTCGTGAGCGCTAGCGGAGTTCGATGACGGTCCCATGAAGGGCTGTGGACGGCTGCCGCGACATGTTGTGTGGATGAGCCCGCGACCGGTCGCAGCTGCTCTATCCCTTGGGTAGAAGGTCGCTTTGCGCATCTACTTGACGTGGCCGCCGGAATTGCAACAATGCGGCGAAAAGGGGGATGGCTGATGACGGTGCGGCGGGCGATCTTTGCGGCGATGCTTTCGGTTCTGGCGCTGGCGTCGGCCGCGCTGCTCGGGGCTGCGCATGCCAAGGGACCTTATGGCACGATCTCAGTGGCAGGCTGGTCGGGCGGCGCCTACACCGACGACAACACCGGCAAGTTCTCGAGCTGCATCGCGTCCGCAAGCTACAAGAGCGGCATCAGTTTCGGCGTGCTCGCGCTGCCGACCTACAATTGGGCGCTCGCGTTCATCCATCCCGGCTGGTCGCTCACGCAGGGACAGAAGTTTCCCATCGTGCTCAGCTTCGATGGGCGAACCTCCTACAATGTCGAGGGCTCGGTGTGGTCGGCCAACATGGTGGTCGTGCCGATGCCGAACGACTCGACGCTCATCAAGACGTTCCGGGCGGCACGGACGATGTCGGCTTTCGCGCAGGGCAACCTGTTCCAGTTCGATCTCAACGGCACCTCCGTGATGCTGCTGTCGCTCGCCAATTGCGTGCGCCTCATCAATGCCGGTGGAATGGCCGCCGCCACGAACTTCACGGTGCAGCCCAACGCGGCCGCGGCGCAGCGCCCGGCCGCACCACCTGCGGCGGCTGCGCCGGCGGCGACCGCGAGCGTGCAGCCGGCACGCGCGGCGGAGGATTCACCCGAGCTGCAGCTCGAGGCGATGCAGATCGCCTCCAACTTCATTCTCAAGGCCGCGCTGTCGCATCCGGCGATCCTGGGCGGCGGCGAACGCCCGGTGTGGCTGACGTCGGGCGGTGTCGCCTGGAAGGCTGACAACGCCACCGGCTTCGTGCGCATCGTGCCGCCGCAGCGCAACGTCGACGGCCTCGAGGTCGCGGCCACGATCATCGGCAACGACGCCCGCGACTGCAAAGGCAAGTTCATCTCCGCGCGCAACAGCGAGCTGGTCGACAGCGCCGTCGTGTTCCGCGGCATGTCCTCCTGCGAGGACAGCGAGAAGTCCGACATCGCCGAATATTTCATCTTCCCGCGCAAGGCGGGCGGCTTCGTACTCTTCTCTGTCGTCACGCCGACCAAGCCGGTGGGCAGCGGCGGTGGCCAGCAGTTGCAGACGCGCGAGGAGGCGAACGCCAACTTCCGCAAGGCGGCGTTCACGTCGATCGCGAAGTAGGCAGGCTCGCTCCGGCATCATGGCCGCAAGTGGCAGCTTACCCAGCGCGTTTCGGCCGCCTGACCGCGCGCACCTTGCCGCTGTCGCCGCCGCCGCAATACAGCGTGTCGCCACCATCCGACTCCAGGCCGGAGACGCCGGTGCCGGCGGGCATGTCGAGCTGATCGAGTACCTCGCCGGTTGCGGGATCGATGCGCCTGATGTCGCTGACATCGTCCTCCCAGGTGCCGTGCCACAGCTCACCATCCACCCAGGTGACGCCGGTGACGAAGCGCGTGCAGGGAATGCTGCGCAGGATCTGTCCCGAGGTCGGATCGATCTGGTGGATCTTGCGATCGCGATAGGCGCCGACCCACAGCGACCCTTCCGCCCAGGCCAGCCCGGAATCGCCGCCGCCGGATGGCGCGGGGATCGTCGCAAGCACACGCCCGCTATCGGGATCGAGCTTGTGGATGCGATCCTCCGCGATCTGATAAAGGTGCCGGCCGTCGAAGGCGGTGCCCGCGTGCGAGGGCATGTCGAGTGATTTGCGCACCGTGCCATCGGTCGGATCGATCGCCTTGATGCTGGGGCCGGTCGCGATCCAGACCTGCGCACCGTCATAGCTGACGCCATTGACGCGGTCGGCGCCGTCGAACGGGCCGTATTCGCGGATGATCTCTGCCGGTGCGCGTCTCATGCTGTGCTCCATTCCTCGACTGACGCCCGCACGCTAATCGAGCGACGACCACGCCGGGAGTAACAAGCTGGTCGCGAATGCCGGCACCACCGGGCAGGTCCAGCGCTGCGCCCGGCCGCGGCCGAACGACTGGACCTTGCCCGACAGCGCCAGCGCGTCGAGCGCGCGCTGCACCGTGCGCTGGCTCAAGCCGAGCGCCAGCGCAAGGCCGGAACTCGACCACGCCTCGCCATCGGCGAGGCAGGCCAGCACGGGGGCATTCTCGTCCTCGATCGGCTGCGCCAGCACGACGATGCCGTGACCGCCTTGGGTCGTTAACACGAAGCCGTCGCGCGTCGCACTGACTTCGGCGATGTTCTTCAAGAGCTGACGCAGACGCCCGATCTCGACGCGCAGGCGTGCCCGATGTGACTCGTCGGCCTCCTTGCCGCGGAAAGCCGCGGCGATCAGCTGAGACCGCGAGACACCATCCGGCGTTCCCTCCGCGAGCCTGCGGACGAGTGCAAACAACACTGGACGCCGCGCCAACGGCACGATGCGGCCGCCCTGGCGCACCGCGAGCCGGCAGGCATCGATGATCAAGCTGTCCGACCGGAACAGCGCTTCGACCTCATCGAGCCGCAGCAGGCGTTGCTCGGCTCCTTGGATCAAGCGCGCGGCTGGCGCGGACAGCGTTCCCAGGAGACGTTCGATCTCGGCATGCAACTCCGGACTGCGCGCCTGCCGCGCCGTGCGCGCGGCTCGTTCGAGCGCCGCCTGCGCCGCCTTGGTCTGCAGCCGGCGCAACGCCAGGCCGGCGACGATCAGCTCATAGATGGTGCGCGCCGCCGGCTGCAGCGGCGTGGGATCGAGATCGGCCAGTCCGCGCTCGGCGTCGTCGAGATGTCCGATGAGAACCATGCGCCGGATCTCGAGGCTTCGCGCGTAGGCGGCATTGATGCGGTCGCCGTGCTGCTCGAGCGTTTCGCGTGCCTCGGCCAGCGCCTTCGTCGGCCACGACAGATCACGCGCCGCCAACGCGATCTCGGCCTCCGCGACGACGCAGCGCGCGCGCGCCATGGCCGCTCTGGGACCGAAGGCGCGTGCGGCCTGCCGCAGCAGCGCCTTTGCACGCACGGTCTCACCAAGCCGCGCCATCGCGATGCCGCGCAACGCCAGCGCCGGCGGATCATCGCGCAACGCGACGCGATTGAGTGCGCCGAGCGGATCACCGGCGGCCAGCGCCTGCGCCGCGGCCGAGATCAGCGAGTCCATGCAAATCCCGCCACACTTGTCACTCCCGGTGTCTCCCGCGCCGATCCTAGTCTCAGTCGCGGTCAACACGCAAAGGATCAAGGATATGACTATGCACCTTACCGGAACTCGCGAAGACTGGCTCAAGGCACGGCTCGACCTGCTGCAGGCCGAGAAGGACCTCACCCGCCGCGGCGACGAACTGGCGCGACGCCGCCAGGAACTGCCCTGGGTACGCGTCGACAAGAGCTATCGCTTCGATACGGAGGAGGGGCCCGCAACGCTGCCCGATCTGTTCAAGGGCCGCTCGCAGCTGCTCGTCTACCACTTCATGTTCGGGCCCGACTTCAAGGCCGGCTGTCCGTCCTGCTCGATGATCGCCGACGGCTTCAACGGCTTTCAGGTCCATCTCGCCAATCACGACGTGATGCTGTGGGCGGTGTCGCGGGCACCGCTGGCGAAGCTGAAGGCGTACAAGGCCCGCATGGGCTGGAGCTTCCCGTGGGCGTCCTCCGCCAGCAGCGACTTCAATTTCGACTTCGACGTCGCGATCACCGAGGAGCAGCAGCGCCAGGGCGGTACCGAATACAACTACCGCACCAGCCCGGCGGTGGGCGCGTCGGATGTGCCGGCCATGGTGGCGGAGATCGCCGCCGGCGCCGGCACCGACGGCGCGACCTTTATGCGCGATCGTCCGGGCATGAGCGCGTTCATCATCGAGGACGGCGTCGTCTATCACACCTACTCGGCCTACGCCCGCGGCCTCGACGGCCTGTGGGGCGCCTATCAGTGGCTCGACCGCGCGCCGAAGGGCCGCAACGAGGAGGGCGTGTGGTGGCGCCGCCGCGACGAATACGCGGCGCGCTGAGAGCATGGAGTGGTGCCATGGCGTTTAACCTGTCCAAGCGGCGTGTCATGCCGGACCTCGCCGATGCCCTGCGCCTCGCCGCGGCGCCGACCTTCGCGCTGATGGCCATGCTGAACGCCATGACCCGCGACGGCCGAGCAGATGTGATCTGCTCGGCCATGCCGGCGGGGGCCCCGCTCGGTGACATGACCGTGATGTATCTGCTGATGAGCGTGTTCCACCTGGTGCCGTGGGTGAGGCGGATGCGGCGGGGGGCTCCGAGGTCTCAGTTAGACGAGGGACGGGTGCGGCAGACCGGGAGTTAGGCATGCAACCCAGGAACTGCTGCCGCATGACTAGCTATCCACCAGTGTTGCCCGCGGAGAGAACCCCTCACCCGAGCGAGCCCGTGGGACCGCCGGCGATGCCCTCTCCCACAAGGGGCGAGGGCGCTGTATTGCGCAGTCTTGTCGCGGCTATAAGTGGAAAGCAAAGCTCTCGGTTTGAGCCGGCACAGTGCCAGTTACTGCGCCCTCGCCCCCACGGCGAAGCGAAGCTTCGCCAGGGTGGGAGAGGGCATGTAGGACCGTGCGGCTTGCTCGCTAGGGAGGGGTATTCTTCCGCGTACGCCGCTACCTAGAGAGCACACAGCCGCGCAGCAAGCGGCGTGACCTCACGCCTCCGTCGCCACCTTCAGCGCCTCGGCGCGGATCTCCTCCACCAGCCGCTCCTTCAGTGCGACGAACTCCGGCGAGGTCTTGATCTTGTAGGAGCGCGGATGCGGCAGGTCGATCTTGATATCCGCCTTGATGCGGCCGGGGCGGGCGCTCATCACCAGCACGCGGCTGCCGAGGAAGATGGCTTCCTCGATGTCATGGGTGACGAACAGCACCGTCTTCTGGTCGCGCTCCCAGATGCCGAGCAGCATCTCCTGCATCAGCACGCGCGTTTGGTTATCGAGCGCGCCGAACGGCTCGTCGAGCAGCAGGATCTTTGGATCATTAGCAAGCGCGCGCGCGATCGCGCAGCGCTGCTGCATGCCGCCGGAGAGCTGCTTGGGCCAGTGGTTCTCGAACCCCTTCAGGCCGATCTGCTCGATGAAGCGGTCGGCGATGGCGTTGCGCTTGTCCTCCGGCACCCCGCGCTCGCGCAGGCCAAAGGCGATGTTCTCGCGTACGGTGAGCCACGGGAACAGCGTGTAGGACTGGAACACCATGCCGCGATCGGCGCCGGGGCCTTTGACCTCGCTTCCGTCGAGCAGCACCTTGCCGCTGGTCGGATGGTCGAGCCCGGCGACGATGCGCAGTAAAGTCGACTTGCCGCAGCCGGACGGGCCGAGGATGGTGACGAAATCGTTGTTGCCGATGGTGAGCGCGACCGGCTCCAGTGCGCGCGTCGGCGCGTGGCCCTGGCGGGCCGGAAAGGTGCGAGTGACCTGATCGATGACGAGCGTGGTCATGCGAGCTTCCACGGGAACAGCCAAGCGTTGAACGCCTTGAACAGGAAATCCGAGATCAGCCCGATCAGGCCGATAATGATGATGCCGAAGATGATCTGTCCGGTGTTGAGCAGCGCCTGGCTGTCGGTGATCATGTGGCCGATGCCGGAGGAGGAACCGATCAGCTCGGCGACGATGACATAGGTCCACGCCCAGCCGAGCACGAGCCGCAGGACCTCGGCGATGTCAGGCGCGGCGGTGGGCAGCAGCACGCGGGCGATGATGCCGCGATCGCTGGCGCCGAGCGTGTAAGCGGCCTCGACGAGGTCCCGCCTGGTATTGCCGACGGTCACGGTGATCATCAGGATGATCTGGAACACGGAGCCGATGAAGATGATCAGCAGCTTCTGCAACTCGCCGATGCCGGCCCACAGGATCAGCAGCGGGATGAAGGCGGAGGCGGGCAGGTAGCGCGCGAAGGAGACGAACGGTTCGAGGAACGCCTCGATCGGCTTGTACGCGCCCATCAAGAGGCCGAGCGGAACGGCGATGACGGCTGCGAGCACGAAGCCGCCGACGACGCGCCAGACCGTCATGCCGATGTCGTAGAGGAAGCCGAACTTGACGAGCAGGTCCCAGCCCTCGCGCAGCATGGTCAGGGGATCGGCCAGGAAGGTCTTCGACACATAGCCGCCGAACGTCGCCAGCGACCACGCAGCGACGAACAGCACGAAGAAGGCGAGGCCGAGCGCTATTCGAGATCGGGCGCTGACGGGGTCGAGAGGTCGGATCACGGAGAAGGCTTTCGTGGGTTCGTGCAGGTCGTTCGAAGATCGGCGCGTCAGAGGGGCTGCACGCACTTTTCAGGCAGAATGCTTCAACGTCGTCATTGCGAGGAGCGAAGCGACGAAACAATCCAGAGTTTCAGGGGGGCCCTGGATTGCTTCGCTTCGCTCGCAATGACGGATCGTGTGGCGCGGGCTTCAGCGTCTACTTGATGAAGCTCGCATCATACAGATCCTCGACGTTCGGGATCTGCTTGATGATGCCGACTTCGAGCAGCAGCTCGGCCGCGTCCTTGTTAAAGGTCTTGAACTCGGTCTCGAAGAACTTCTGGCTCGCAGCCTTATCCTGCCAGCGCAGATACTTGGCCGAGCTGCCGAACTGTTCGCCGCTCTGCTTCACGTCGGCGCCCATGATCTCATAGGCCTTGGCCTGGTCCTTGGCGATCATGTCGAGCGCCTCGTAATAGCTGTCGGCGAGCGCCTTGGCGGCCTTCGGGTTCTCGCTCAGGAATTTCGGCGTGCAGCCGAACGTGTCCATCACCATCGGATAATCCAGCGTGGTGGCGATGATCTTGCCCTTGTCCGGCGCGGCACGCACCGTCGACAGATACGGCTCATAGGTCATCGCCGCATCGTTCTGGCCGGCGACGAAAGCCTGCGCGGCGGGACCCGGCTCCATGTTGACGACGGTGACGTCCTTCACCGTCAGCCCGTTCTTCTTCAGCATCCAGGCCAGCCCGAAATAGGGCGAGGTGCCCGGCGCCGATGCTGCGATCGTCTTGCCCTTCAGGTCCTTGATCGAGGCGATGTCGTTACGCACGACCATGCCGTCGGCGCCGTAGCTCTTGTCGAGCTGGAAGATCTGCTTGGTGGCGACGCCGTTGGCGTTCCAGGAGATCCAGGTCTCGACCGTGGTCGCCGCGCACTGCACGTCGCCGGCGGCGATCGCGAGATGGCGATCCTTCTGCGGGATCTTCTTGATGGTGACGTCGAGGCCGTTCTTTTTGAAGATGCCGGCTTCCTTCGCCAGCGTCAGCGGCGCAAAGCCCGTCCAGCCGGAAATGCCGATGCCGACCTTGACATCGTCGGCGAATGCCGAAGTGGAGGCCAGCAGCGCGGCCGTCATGGCAAATCGTCCAAGTTTGCGCATCTTCATCATCCTCTCCTGTTGAAAGAAATCGTCGGAGCGGTCCGCGGCAATCCGCGATGACCGCATGTCTCTGCAAGAGCTGTCCGCTGGCTTGCAAATCTCGTGCTCAGATCCGGCGCGATCGCCATGCTCATTCGCTGCCTCTGAAGCGCGCGACCAGCCGGTGCTGTTCGCCGGGATAGACCAGCCTGACAGCGGTAAGCGGCTGGCCCTGGCGCCAGGTGTGGCGCTCGATGACGAGGCAGGGCGCGCCGACGGCGATGCCGAGGCCAGCTGCGATCGCCTCGTCGGCAATGATGGCGCTGATCGCATGCTCCGCCTCGGTCCAGGGCACGTGATGCAGCAGCCACGAGCCCGGCGGGTCGATCTTGAAATTGGCCTTCGCCGCATCGGGCACGGCGTCGAGATCGATCAGGCGGTCCTCGATCGCGAACGGCAGGCCATCGGCGCTATGGCGGCAGCGGATCGCGATCACCTTGCACGGCGTCTTGACGCCAAGGCGCTCGCGATCGGCGGCGCTGGCGGTGCGGCGCGCGGATGAGATCAGCTCATAGCCATAGGCGCGGCCGAGCGCCCCGATCTCGGCGCGGATGTCGGGGATCTTCAGCACCGCTGACAGGAATTGCGGACGCCGCACGAAGGTGCCGGCGCGGCGGCGGCGCTCGATCAGGTCGGCCTGAGCGAGCTCCGACAGCGCCTTGTTCACGGTCATGCGCGAGCAGCCATAGTGCTCCATGATCTCGTGCTCGTACGGGATGCGGTGGCCGGGCGGCCATTCGCCGGTGAGGATGCGACGCTCGATGTCCTGGCGGATCGTCTTGTAGAGCGTGCCCGCGCCGGGCTTGGTCCGATCCTCGGCGAGGCTCATGCGAGCAGCCTCCGCACCGCCGTGTTGAAGCCGCGCCGCGCGGTCTCGCGTGAGCGATGATGGCCGCCCTGAACGACCCTGGCGCCGCCCGCCCAGACACAGTCGATGGCGCCGTGGGACGTCGCGAAGATCCAGCCATCGAGCAGCGCATCCTGGGTCCGCCCCGCGAGCGACGGATGCGACAGATCGAGCGTGACGAGGTCGGCGCGGGCGCCGACCTGCAGGCCGGCGAATGATTGCGACAGTGCCTGCGCGCCGCCGGCCAGCGCGGCATCGAACAGCGTGCGGCCTGTCGACGCAGCCGGGCCTGACGTCAGCACGTTGCGCTCGCGATGTGTCAGCCGCTGGCCAAATTCGAGCTGGCGCAACTCATCGCCGACGCCGACCAGAACGTTGGAGTCGGTGCCCACGCCGATGCGCCCGCCCGCACGCAAATAATCGCGTGCCGGGAAGATGCCGTCGCCGAGGCTGGCTTCCGTGACCGGACACAGACCGGCCGTCGCGCCGCTCCGCGCGAGCGCCGCCGTTTCATCCGCGGTCATATGAGTCGCGTGGATCAGGCACCAGCGATCATTGAGGTCGTGATGATCGAGCAGCCATTGCACCGGGCGCTGGCTCGACCAGGCGAGGCAGTCCTCGACCTCCTTGACCTGCTCGGCGGCGTGGATGTGAACCGGGCCGCCTTCGGCAAGCGGCAGCAGCGCATTCAGTTCATCCGGCGCGACGGCGCGCAGGCTGTGCGGCGCGATGCCGAGACTGGCGCCGGCGAGCGAACCGATCACCCTGCGCGACGCCGCCAGCAGCTTGGCGAACTGATCGACGTCGCAGATGAAGCGGCGCTGGCCGTCATGCGGCGCCGCGCCGCCGAAGCCGCCATGCGCGTAGAAGCTCGGCAGCAGAGTCAGGCCGATGCCGGAGGTCTGGGCCGCCGCGGCGATACGCCCTGCCAT
Organism: Bradyrhizobium sp. HKCCYLS3077; assembly: GCF_051167555.1. NCBI lineage: Bacteria > Pseudomonadati > Pseudomonadota > Alphaproteobacteria > Hyphomicrobiales > Nitrobacteraceae > Bradyrhizobium > Bradyrhizobium sp. HKCCYLS3077. The sequence continues at coordinate 34,858 of NZ_JBNPTH010000003.1, forward strand.
CTCGGCGATATCTGCGTAAGGCGTGCCGTCACGATCGTGATGCAGATAATGGAATTCGCCGACGCGCGTGAAGCCGCGCTCGAGCATCTCGACATAGAGCAGGGTCGCGACCGCCTCGACATCCTCGGGGCGCATCGACAGCGCGAAACGGTACATCGTCTCGCGCCATGTCCAGAACGTGTCCGTCGAGGGACCGCTGATCTCGGCAAGCCCGGCCATGCCGCGCTGGAACGCGTGGCTGTGCAGGCTGGCGATGCCGGGGAGAGCGACCTCATGCTGCTCGTCGTCGGAGGTCGGAGCCACGCCGGCGGAGACCGATGAAATCGCGCCGTTGGAGATGACGACCTGCACGTCCTCGGCCCAGCCAGTGGGCAGAAGCGCGGATGCGAAGTGCAGTGACGCCATGATCGATCAACCCGCTGGACAGCACGACGGAAGCGAGTTTATGTATAGACATATCGCCCGTCAAGCTTTCGTGAAGGTGGGAGGCAGCATGGCCCAGCGTTTCGACCGGATCTGGCAGAATGCGCGGCTCGCGACCCTGCGCGAGGGACAGCCGGGCCTTGGCGTGATCGAGGAGGGGGTGATCGCGGCGCGCGACGGCCGCATCGCCTTCGCCGGTCCGCAATCGGACTTTGCCGCCGACGCCGATGCGTCCGAGCGGATCGATTGCGAGGGGCGCTGGATCACGCCGGGCCTCGTCGATTGCCACACCCATCTCGTCTATGGCGGCGACCGCGCCCATGAGTTCGAGCTGCGTCTGGCCGGTGCGAGCTACGAGGAGATCGCGCGCGCCGGCGGCGGCATCGTCTCGACCGTGGCCGCCACGCGCGCCGCCAGCGAAGAGGCGCTGATCGCCGGCTCATTGCCCAGGCTCGATGCGCTGCTTGCCGAAGGCGTCACCACGATCGAGATCAAGTCGGGCTACGGCCTGGAGACGGCGACGGAGCTGCGACAATTATCCGCAGCGCGCGCTCTCGGCGGCAAGCGGCCGGTCAGCGTCCGGACCGGCTTCCTCGGCGCGCACGCGCTGCCGGTGGAGGCGGGCGGCGACAAGGACCGCTACATCGATCTGGTCTGCGACGAGATGCTGCCGGCGGTTGCCAAGTCGGGCCTCGCCGATGCGGTCGATGCATTCATGGAAAACATCGCGTTCTCAGCTGCGCAGACGTCGCGTGTTTTCGCGACGGCCAAGGCGCTCGGCCTGCGGGTGAAGCTGCATGCCGATCAGCTCTCCAATCTCGGAGGCGCCGCGCTCGCGGCCGAATTCGGCGCGCTGTCGGCGGATCATCTGGAGCATACCGACGACGCCGGTGCTGCGGCCATGGCGAAGGCCGGCACCGTCGCCGTGCTGCTGCCCGGCGCGTTCTACTTCATTCGCGAGACGCAGAAGCCGCCGGTCGAGCTGTTTCGCAAGCACGGCGTGAAGCTCGCGCTGGCCACCGACTGCAATCCCGGCTCGTCGCCGCTGACCTCGCTGCTGCTGACCATGAACATGGCCGCGACCCTGTTCCGGATGACGGTCGACGAATGCATCGCCGGCGTCACGCGCGAGGGCGCGCGTGCCTTGGGTCTGTTAGCTGACACCGGCACGCTCGAATCCGGCAAATGGTGTGATCTCGCGATCTGGGACATTAGCCGTCCGGCGGAGTTGGTCTATCGCATGGGCTTCAACCCGCTGCATCAGCGTGTCTGGAGAGGGCAATGAGCACGATCATCGCCGAGCCGGGCCGCGTCAGCTTCGATGATCTCGCGCGCGTCTACGCCGGCGCATCGCTCACGCTCGATCCCGCCTATTGGCCGCGCGTCGAAGCCGCGGCGGCGATCGTCGCCAAAGCCGCGCAAGGCGCCGAGCCGGTCTATGGCATCAACACCGGCTTCGGCAAGCTGGCCTCCAAGCGCATTCCGCCCGACCAGACCGCGCAACTGCAGCGCAACCTGATCCTCTCGCATTGCTGCGGCGTCGGTCCTGCGACGCCCGAGCCGGTCGTGCGCCTGATGGTGGCGCTCAAGATCATCTCGCTCGGCCGCGGCGCCTCCGGCGTGCGCCGTGAGATCATCGAACAGTTGCAGGCGATGCTGGCGCACGGCGTGTCGCCCTTCGTCCCGCAGCAGGGCTCGGTCGGCGCATCCGGCGATCTCGCGCCGCTCGCGCATATGACGGCGGTGATGATCGGCGAGGGCCAGGCCTTCGTCGATGGCCGCCTCGTCGCCGGGCGCGACGCGCTCGCGCATGCCGGACTTCAGCCGGTCACGCTCGGACCTAAAGAAGGGCTGGCGCTCATCAACGGCACGCAGTTCTCGACGGCTTACGCGCTCGCCGGCCTGTTCCGTGCGCATGACCTGCTCAACGCCGCGCTGGTGACGGGGGCGCTCTCTGTCGACGCCGCGATGGCCTCCACTGCGCCGTTCCGTCCGGAGATCCAGGCGCTGCGCGGGCATCCCGGCCAGATCGCAGCCGGCCGCGTGCTCACCGAGTTGCTCGACGGCAGCGCCATCCGGCTGTCGCATCTCGAAGGCGACGAGCGCGTGCAGGATCCATATTGCCTGCGCTGCCAGCCGCAGGTCGCCGGCGCCGCGCTCGATCTGCTGAGCCAGACGGCGCGCACGCTGGTCACGGAAGCCAACGCCGTCACCGACAATCCGCTGGTGCTGGTCGAGACTGGAGAGATCATCTCCGGCGGCAATTTCCACGCTGAGCCTGTGGCCTTCGCCGCCGATCAGATCGCGCTGGCGCAGTCCGAGCTCGGCGCGATCAGCGAGCGGCGCATCGCGACGCTGGTTGATCCCGCGTTGAATTTCGGTTTGCCGCCGTTCCTCACCCCGGAGCCGGGCCTGAACTCCGGCTTCATGATCGCCGAGGTCACGGCAGCGGCTCTGTTCGCCGAGAACAAGCAGCGCGCGCTGCCATGCTCGATCGACTCCACGCCGACGAGCGCCAATCAGGAAGACCACGTCTCGATGGCCGCGCACGCGGCACGGCGGCTGCACGACATGGCCGACAACCTCGCTCACATCATCGGCATCGAACTGCTGGTCGCCGCGCAAGGCATCGAACTGCGCGTGCCGCATGGCACCAGCGCGGCGCTCTCCGCCGTGATCGGCGCGTTGCGCAAGCATGTGCCGGCGCTGGAGAGCGACCGCTACATGGCCGACGATCTCGCGAAGGCTGCTGCGCTCGTGACTGCTGGCGCTTTGGCCCGCGCTGCCACCGACGCACTCGGGCGCGATCCATTTCCTAGGCTTGGATGAGAGGGACCCATGAACCGACGCCTCGACAATGAACGGGTGATCCGCGCCCCCCATGGCAGCGACATCAGCGCCAAGAGCTGGCTCACCGAAGCTCCCTTGCGGATGCTGATGAACAATCTCGATCCCGACGTTGCCGAGAAGCCGAGCGAGCTGATCGTCTATGGCGGCATCGGCCGCGCCGCGCGCGACTGGGACAGCTTTGATCGCATCGTCGCGTCGTTGCGCAAGCTCGAGGCGGATCAGACGCTGGTGGTGCAGTCCGGCAAGCCGGTCGGCATCTTCCGCACCCACAAGGATGCGCCCCGAGTGCTGATCGCCAATTCCAACATCGTGCCGCATTGGGCGACGCTCGATCACTTCAACGCGCTCGATAAAATGGGCCTGATGATGTACGGCCAGATGACGGCCGGCTCCTGGATCTATATCGGCAGCCAGGGCATCGTGCAGGGCACCTACGAGACGTTCGTGGAGGTCGGCCGTAGGCACTACAATGGCGATCTCGCCGGAAAATGGATTCTCACCGCAGGCCTCGGCGGCATGGGCGGCGCACAGCCGCTCGCGGCCACGATGGCCGGCGCGTCGATGCTCGCCGTCGAATGCCAGCCGAGCCGCATCGAGATGCGGCTGCGCACCGGCTATCTCGATCGCCAGGCCGCCTCGCTCGACGAGGCGCTGGCGCTGATGGAGGAGGCCGCCAAGACCAAGAAGGCTGTGTCCGTCGGCCTGCTCGGCAATGCCGCCGAGATCTTTCCCGAGCTCGTCCGCCGCGGTGTGCGTCCGGACATCGTCACCGACCAGACCAGCGCGCATGATCCGATCAACGGCTATCTGCCGAAGGGCTGGACGCTCGCGGAGTGGGAGGCCAAGCGCGCGTCCGATCCGAAGGCGGTGGAGCAGGCGTCGAAGACCTCGATGGTCGGCCACGTCCAGGCGATGCTGGATTTCCACGCCATGGGCATCCCGACGCTCGACTACGGCAACAACATCCGCCAGATGGCGCAGGACATGGGCCTCGCCAATGCGTTCGATTTCCCCGGCTTTGTGCCGGCGTACATTCGCCCGCTGTTCTGCCGCGGCATCGGTCCGTTCCGCTGGGCGGCGCTGTCGGGTGATCCCGAGGACATCTACAAGACCGACGCCAAGGTGAAGGAGCTGCTGCCCGACAACAAGCATCTTCACAATTGGCTCGACATGGCGAGGCAGCGCATCAAGTTCCAGGGCCTGCCGGCGCGGATCTGCTGGGTCGGGCTCGGTGATCGCCATCGCCTCGGGCTCGCCTTCAACGAGATGGTGGCGCGCGGCGAATTGAAGGCGCCGATCGTGATCGGCCGCGACCATCTCGATTCCGGCTCGGTGGCAAGCCCGAACCGCGAGACCGAGGCGATGAAGGACGGCTCGGACGCGGTGTCGGACTGGCCGCTGCTCAACGCGCTGCTCAACTGCGCCAGCGGCGCGACCTGGGTGTCGCTGCATCATGGCGGCGGCGTCGGCATCGGCTATTCGCAGCATGCCGGCATGGTCATCGTCGCCGACGGCACGGATGATGCGGCGCGGCGGCTGGAGCGCGTGTTGTGGAACGATCCCGCCACGGGCGTGATGCGCCATGCGGACGCCGGCTATGACGACGCTATTGCCTGCGCCGAGGCCAACGGTCTCGATCTGCCGAGTCTTGCCCGCTGAAGCGTTGACGGGTTGAAGAGCGGCCCCTGATTGTGGTCTCATGCCGCCAACGCGGCCGAGACGCCGCGATGCAGGGGACGCTCCATGGGAATAGCCTTTCCGTTCTCGGCCATTGTCGGCCAGGACGAGATGAAGCTGGCGCTGATGATCGCCGCCGTCGATCCCAAGGTCGGCGGCGTGCTGGCCTTCGGCGACCGCGGCGCCGGCAAGTCCACCGCGGTGCGCGCGCTGGCCGCGCTGCTGCCGCCGATGAGCGCCGTGGTCGGCTGTCCCTACCAATGCGACCCGGCCGATGCCGCCGGGCAATGCGCCGAATGCCGCGCGCGATCGAAGCCGAGCGGCAAGGGCAAGAAGCCTGCGCTGTTGAAGGCGCATGAGGTGCCGGTGCCGGTCATTGATCTGCCGCTCGGCGCCACCGAGGATCGCGTCGTCGGCGCGCTCGATCTCGAACGCGCATTGGCGCATGGCGAGAAGTCGTTCGAGCCCGGACTGCTGGCGCGTGCCAACCGCGGCTTCCTCTACATCGACGAGGTCAACCTCTTGGAGGATCATCTCGTCGATCTGCTGCTCGACGTCGCTGCCTCCGGCGAGAATGTCGTCGAGCGTGACGGCCTCAGCATCCGCCATCCTGCACGCCTGGTGCTGGTCGGCACCGGCAATCCGGAGGAGGGCGAGTTGCGGCCGCAGCTGCTCGATCGTTTCGGCCTCTCCGTCGAGGTCAAGACGCCCGGCGATCTGCCGACGCGGATCGAGGTGATCAAGCGCCGCGACTCCTTTGAGACGGATTCTGCCGCCTTCGTCGCGCATTGGGAGAAGGAGGAGGTCAAGCAGCGCAAGCGCATCCTTGCCGCGCGCGAGCACATCGGCTCGGTCAAGGTTGCCGATCGCGAGCTGGAGAATGCGGCACGGCTGTGCATGGCGCTCGGCACCGATGGCTTGCGTGGCGAACTCACTCTGATGCGCGCGGCGCGGGCGGCTGCGGCGCTCGACGGCGCCAAGGCTGTTGATGACGGGCATTTGAAGACGGTCGCGCCGATGGCGTTGCGGCACCGGCTACGGCGCAATCCGCTCGACGATTCCGGCTCCTCGGTGCGGGTCGAACGCGCGCTCGCCGAGCTGTTCGCGTCGTGAGCGACGGCGCCGCGATCTGGACCGATGCCATGATCGCGGCCGCGCTGGCCGCGATCGATCCCTCCGCGTCGGTGCTGCTGCGTGCCGGGGCGGGACCGGTGCGCGAGCAGTGGCTCGATCTGCTGCGCGAGCTGATGCCGCCGTCGGTACAGCTCCGCAAGCTGCCGCCGTCGATCTCCGATGACCGCCTGCTCGGCGGTCTCGATCTCGCCGCGACGCTGCAGGCGGGGCGTCCAGTGATGCAGCGCGGGCTGCTCGCCGAGGCCGATGGCGGCGTGCTGATCGCCGTGATGGCCGAGCGCATGGCGGCATCGACGACAGCGCATCTCTGCGCTGCGCTCGACACCGGAGCGATCAGCATCGAGCGCGATGGCCTGTCGTTGCGCGCGCCAGCGCGCTTGGGCCTGATCGCGCTCGATGAAGGCATTGGCGATGAGCGGGTGTCGCCTGCCTTGGCCGATCGCCTCGCCTGCCATGTCGATCTCAGCATGGTGGCCCGCGCCGATCTCGGCGAGAGCCTGTTCAAATCGTCGGACATTGCAGCGGCACGCGTGCTGTTGCCGCAGGTCCGGCTGTCTGACGACGCGATCGGCGCGCTGACGACGACGGCCATCGCGCTCGGCATCGACTCGCTTCGCGCGCCTTTGTTGGCCTGTCGCATGGCGCGCATCGCGGCGGCGCTCGATGGCGAGACGGCCGTCGCCGAGTCCCACATCGCCTGTGCCGCGCGGCTTGTGCTGGCACCCCGCGCCACACGCTTGCCTGCGACGGAGGATGACCCCGAGAACAACGACGCGCCGGAGCCGCAGAACGACCAGGCCGAGAGCGCGGAGGACGATCGCAGTAATGACGGCCCGCTCGAGGATCGCGTGCTCGACGCGGCGCAGGCCGCCATTCCCGCGGACTTGTTGAAGCGCCTGCAGGACGAGCGCGCGATACGGGCGCGGGCGAGCAGCGCGGGTCGGCAGGGCACGGCGCAGAAGGCACCGAAGCGCGGCCGTCCGATCGGCGCGCGGCGCGGCGAGTGGCGCGCCGGCGCGCGGCTCAACGTGCTCGAGACATTGCGCGCGGCGGCGCCGTGGCAGCCGTTGCGGCGGCGGGCGCAACGTGCGGGCAAGAGCGGCCGGCTGATCGTCCACAAGGACGACATCCGCATCACCCGTTTCAAGCAGCGCTCGGGCACCACGACGATCTTCGTCGTCGATGCATCCGGCTCCTCGGCCCTGCAGCGGTTGGCGGAGGTCAAGGGCGCGGTCGAACTGCTGCTCGCCGAGTGCTACATCCGCCGCGATGAGGTGGCGCTGATCGCGTTTCGTGGCAAGTCGGCCGAGCTGCTGCTGCCGCCGACCCGCTCGCTGACGCGCGCCAAGCGCAGCCTCGCCGGCCTGCCCGGCGGCGGCGGCACGCCGTTGTCGGCGGCGATCTTCGCCGCGACCGAGCTTGCGCTTGCAGTGAAGGCCAAGGGGCAGGCGCCGACCATCGTGCTGATGACCGACGGCCGCGCCAATGTCGCACGCGATGGCGGCGGCCGCAGCGAGGCCGAGGCGGAGGCGCTGGTCGCGGCAAAGCAGCTCGCGCTCACCGGCATTCCCGTCGTGCTGGTCGATTCCTCGCCGCGGCCGCAGGACAAGGCGGCGCATCTCGCGGCGGCCATGCAGGCACGCTACGTCGCGCTGCCTCACGCCGATGCGACACGGTTGTCGCGGGCCGTGATGGCGCAGGCTGGCCGCGGCTGAACCCGGTGGAACACGCGCCGTCAAGCGGCGTTCCCAACGACGACTGACAAGCGGTCCGGTCATCGTTATGCTCGGCCACGTCGTCGGCAGCATGATCGCGTCTTTCGACATTATTCCGGCACACAGGGAGCACGCCATGCAGGTGGCCTCGACCACACAGAGTGATCACGCGGCCGTTGCGCGTGCCGTGACGATGCCACCGCCGCTGGCGGCGCATCACTTCGAGCTCGCCGATGCCCGCACCGGCCGCATCACCTGTTATGCCGATGGTCCCGCAGGCTCCACCGAGCGCCCGCTGCTGCTGATCCACAGCGTCAACGCCGCGGCCACCGCTTACGAGATGAAGCCGCTGTTCGAGCACTATCGCCAGCACCGTCCTGTCTATGCGCTCGACCTGCCGGGCTTCGGCCTGTCGGACCGCGCCGACCGCATCTACACCCCGCGCATCATGACCGATGCAATCCTGCTCGCCGCAAACGAGATCCGTCGCCGTCACGGCGATGTCGCCGTCGATGTCATCGCGCTGTCGCTCGGCTGCGAGTTCGCCGCGCGCGCCGGCACCGAGGCGCCGAACCTGTTTCGCACGCTCGCGCTGCTGAGCCCGACGGGGTTCGACCGCCGCGCCGAGGCGGCGGCCAATAACGGCGGCGGCGACAAGAATGCAACCCGCGCGATGCCCTGGCTGCGCAAGATCTTCACCGTGCCGCTGTGGAAACACCGCTTCTTTACGCTGCTGACATCACGCGCAAGCATTCGCTTCTTCCTGCGCAAGACATTCGGCCGCAAGGACATCGACGAAGGCCTGCTCGAATACGACTACATCACCACGCATCAGCCCGGCGCCGAGAATGCGCCATACTCCTTCGTCTCCGGCTACATGTTCAGCGTCCACGCCCTGAAGCTCTACCAGGCGCTGGCGATGCCGGTGTGGATGGTGCACGGCGTGCGCGGCGATTTCGTCGATTACAACGGCAAGCATGCCGTCGAGGGCCTGCCGAACTGGACCATCCAGGTGATGCAGACCGGCGCCATGCCCCATTTCGAGCAGCTTGATAAAGTCGTCGCGGGCTACGATGATTTCCTGACGCGTGCGGCCGGTGCTTGAGCTCGACGGCCGCGTCCAACCCCGTGGGCCGGCATGAGCGACAAGCCGAACTGGAGCGTCGATGGCAGCGACTGGCCGAACCGAACGGCCAGCCGCTTCGTCGATGCGGCCGGGCTTCGCTGGCATGTGCAGGTGATGGGCGAGGGGCCCGTGGTGCTGCTGGCGCACGGCACGGGAGCGGCCACCCATTCCTGGCGCGATCTCGCGCCGCTGCTCGCGCAGCGCTTCACGGTCGTCGCGCCCGACCTCTCCGGTCACGGCTTCACCTCGACGCCGCATTGGCAGCGCTTGTCCCTCGACGGCATGTCGCGCGATCTTTCGGTCCTGTGCAACAAGCTCGCGATCTCTCCGGAGATCGCGATCGGCCATTCCGCGGGCGCCGCGATCCTCACCCGCATGACGCTCGACGGCCTGATCGCGCCGAAGCTGATCGTCAGCCTCAACGGCGCCTATCTGCCGTTCGGGGGACCCGCGGCGCAGTTCTTCTCGCCTTTGGCCAAGATGATGGCGCTCAACCCGCTGGTGCCGCGGCTGTTCGCCTGGCGCGGCCGCGATCCGGCGGCGGTGCACCGGCTGCTGAAGGGCACGGGCTCCACGCTCGATGCCCTTGGCGAGCGGCTGTATCGCCGCCTCGTCGGCAGCCCCGGCCATGTCGCCGCCGCGCTGGAGATGATGGCGAACTGGGACCTGCATCCGCTGGTCCGCGACCTGCCGCGTCTGACGACGGCCCTGCTGCTGGTCGCCGCGACCCGCGACCATGCCATTCCGCCTGACGTGGCCCGGCGCGTGCGGCAATTGGTACCCCAGGCTCAGCTCGAACTTATTGATGGGCTTGGCCATTTGGCGCACGAGGAGCAGCCGGGGCGGATCGCGGAGCTGATCCTTATCGCCGCTGAGCGTGCCGGCGTGCTCGCGGCGCAGCAGGAAATGTCAAATTAGGTTGACATTTTTGACTGGCGAAAGCGTCAATTTCAATTTACGCTTTCGGCCATGCTCGATGTCTCCACCATCAAGGCCGCTGTTCCGGCTGCGCTCGGAGACCGGCCGCATGCGGTCGTGATCGGCTCCGGCTTCGGTGGCCTTGCGGCCGCGGTGCGGCTCGGCGCGCGCGGCTATCGCGTCACCGTGTTCGAGCAGCTCGATGCGCCCGGCGGCCGCGCCTATGTGCATCGCCAGGACGGCTTCACCTTCGATGCGGGGCCCACCATCGTCACCGCGCCGTTCCTGTTCGAGGAGCTGTGGCAGCTCTGCGGCCGGCGGATGTCCGACGACGTCACGCTGAAGCCGATCTCGCCCTTCTATCGCATCCGCTTCGACGACGGCACCATCTTCGACTGCTCGGCCGACCCGGCCGCAATGCGCGCCGAGGTCAACAGGATCTCGCCCGGCGATGTCGACGGCTATGAGCGCTTCATGATGGCGAGCGAGGCGATCTTCAAGAAGGGTTTCGAGGAGCTCGGCGACGTGCCGTTCCTCTCCTTCACGGACATGCTCAAGATCGCGCCGGCGATGATCAAGCTGCAGAGCTTCCGCTCGGTCTATGGCCTGGTGTCGCAGCATGTCCGCGACGAGCGGCTGCGGATCATCCTGAGCTTTCATCCGCTGCTGATCGGCGGCAACCCGTTCACGACCACGTCGATCTATTGTCTCATCGCCTATCTCGAGCGCCGCTGGGGCGTGCACTTCGCGATGGGCGGCACCGGCGCCTTGGTCAGCGGGCTCGTCAGCCTGATCGAAGGGCTGGGCGGCGAGGTCCGCTGCTCGGCGCCCGTGGCCGAGATCACCACGAAGAACGGCGCCGCCACCGGCGTGCGGCTCAAGTCCGGCGAGACCATCGCCGCCGATGTCGTCGTGTCCAACGGCTGCGCCGCCTGGACCTACAAGCATCTGCTGCCATCGGTCGCGCGCCGGCGCTGGACCGATGCGCGCATCGACCGCGCGCGTTACTCGATGAGCCTGTTCGTCTGGTATTTCGGCACGAAGCGTCGCTATGACGACGTCGAGCATCACACCATCCTGCTCGGCCCGCGCTATCGCGAGCTGCTCGACGACATCTTCCGCCGCAAGGTGCTGGCGGATGATTTCAGCCTCTATCTGCATCGCCCCACCGCGACCGATCCGTCGCTGGCGCCCGAGGGCTGCGACGCGTTCTACGTGCTGTCGCCGGTGCCGCATCAGGAGAGCGGCATCGACTGGCGTGCTGCCGCCGAGCCGTTCCGCAAGCGGATCGAGGCGGCGCTCAGCGAGTCTCTGCTGCCGGATCTGGCCGGGCAGATCGTGACGTCCAGGCTGCTGACACCCGATGATTTCGAGCATCGGCTGTCGTCCTATCGCGGCGCGGCGTTCGGGCTCGAGCCGGTGCTGCTGCAGAGCGCCTGGTTCCGGCCGCACAACAAGAGCGAAGAGATCGAGCGGCTGTATCTCGTCGGCGCCGGCACGCATCCCGGCGCCGGGCTGCCGGGCGTGCTGTCTTCGGCGCGCGTGCTCGATGATCTCGTGCCGGCCCCGCATGAGCTGGAGCGACGATGAACTGGCAAGCGGACATCGCGATCTGTCGGCGGATGTTGCAGGGCGGGTCGAAGACGTTCTTCGCTGCGTCGAAGGTCTTGCCCCGATCGGTCGGCGATCCCGCCATCGCGCTCTATGCGTTCTGCCGCGAGGCCGATGACGCGATCGACGGCCCCGGCCGCCGCGTCGATGCGGTGGAGGTGCTGCACGAGCGGCTCGAGCGGATCTATGACGGCCGGCCCGACGACAGTCCCGTCGACCGTGCGCTGGCCGGCGTGGTGACGGAGTTCGCGATTCCGCGCGCGCTGCCGGAGGCGCTGCTCGAAGGCCTCGCCTGGGATGCGCAAGGCCGTCGCTACGAGACCTTGAGCGACGTGCTTGCCTATGCCGTCCGCGTCGCCGGCACGGTCGGCGTGATGATGTCGCTCTTGATGCACCGGCGCGACGCCGAGACGATCGGGCGCGCCTGCGATCTCGGCATCGCGATGCAGCTCACCAACATCGCCCGCGATGTCGGCGAGGACGCCCGCGCCGGCCGGCTGTATCTGCCGCGGCAATGGCTGCGCGAGGCGGGGCTCGACGTCGAGACCTGGCGCGCCGCGCCGTTCTTCGACGACCGGGTCGCGCGCGTCACCGCGCGGCTGCTCGCGGTCGCCGACGTGTTCTATGCCCGCGCAGCCGCCGGCATCGCCGATCTGCCCTGGGCCTGCCGGCCCGGCATTCATGCGGCGCGGCTGATCTATGCCGAGATCGGCCGCGAGGTCGCGCGCGCCGAGTTCGATTCGCTGTCGCGGCGGGCCGTCGTCTCGGCGGCGCGCAAGCTGCAATTGCTGGGCAAGGCGGCGGCCGTCTCGCTGCTGCAGCCACAGCCGTCGCTGGCGCCGCTGCGTCCCGAGGCGCGCGGGCTGATCGACGCGGTCGTCGCCGCCGATGCGCAGCGTCCGCATGCGCTGCCGGCGCCGCAGCGCACGATGCGCGACCGCGCGCTGTGGGTGATCGACCTGTTCGAGCGCCTGGAGCGCCGCGATCAACTGCTGCGCTCCGGCCGGCTGTCCTGACATGACGACGCCGGCGCTGACGAGGCGCGGACGTCGGCCATGATCGGTGAGACAGTGTGAGCGAGGCGCCGAGGAGAGAGACGTCAAGTGAGTGAGACGCCATGAGCGAGATGGGCGGCCTGCTCGAACTCGTCGTCGTCGCGCTCTGCGTGCTCGGCTGGCTCGCGCTCGAATGGCAAGGCCGCCGCCTCGACCGCCAGCGCGCCGAACGCGAGGCCAGAGAACGCGAGGCGGAGAAGCAGTAGGCCGAGATCGCCGACGCGACGTCGCTGCCGCGCTGCATTGTGCAGCGTCGTAGCAGCCCGGATCGCCGCGATGTTGCACGTCGCGTCTTGTCTGGGAGGATGAGACGGATTCACGGCTCAAACAGCGATTGGCGTCAGCGACCGCGACACAGACGGGAACGCGTCGCCGCGATCTCGCGGCACATCGTGCCCGAGGTCTTCGATCATCATGTCCCTCTCGAAGGTGCAGAGGGCGCAGGGAATGCCGGGTGACAGCCTCACCCATGGCCCGCCTGCTGAAAAAAATGCAGGCGGCAGGTACCACAGGCAAAGCCGAAACACGCCGGCATTCCCTGCGCGACGGGTTGACGGCTGCTTCGCGATCTCCCCGGTGCCCGGCTCGTTGGCCACCGTCGTCAGCGCCGTGCTATCGGCACGAGCGCCAACTTGACCTCAGCTTCGGGAGGCCAGGACCACGCGACTTGACCGTCCGCAAACGCTCGTTCGTCCGCACATCGATGAAGACATGCTGCGAGCTCTCGCGGCCATCGCATCCCCGCCTCGCGTGTCGTGACGATCGCGCGCTACGCCCCTTCTGCATGAGGCGGGATGCGCGGATACAACCATGAATTCTGAAAAATAGCAAGATGATTATTTTTGCCGGAAGCACGAGATTGGTCCACCGCCGTCGTCCCGGCGAACGCCGGGACCCATACCCCCAGGGAGGAGTTTGGGGCGCGCTAGCCATTGGCACTTGGCTCGTTCACGACCGCTGCGGCGTATGGATCCCGGATCGGCGCCGCGCCGCGCTGGCGCGCGCCGCGGCTTGTCCGGGATGACGGTGTTCGTTGTTGCGCGGGCCTGCATGCATCGTCGTGTCGGCACGACATCAAGCTGCGCGTCGATCACATCCCGCCGGGCGCGTTCGTGCCGAAGGAGGGGTCGCATGCGCCTTGCGGACCACCGCTGTCGTACCACGATAGGTGCGCCCCCCTCTCCCCCTTGCGGGGAGGGGTCGGGGGTGGGGGTCCACACGGGGCAGTCTTTGCTGGGACCCCCACCCCCAACCCCTCCCCGCCTAGCGAAGCTCCGCTTCGCGCGGGGGGAGGGGAGTCGCACCGCGCGCGGCGATCATTCACCAGCGCGGCATCCGGAACGGCAGCATGGCCTGGACGATCGGCAGCTGGAAGCGGGCGAGCGACAGGCTCTCGTGCATGACGGCGACGTCTTCGCCATGGATGCGCGCGGCGAGGTGGGAGCGGGCGTAGAACGGGGCGTCCTCCAGCGTGCTGACGACGCGCACGGACGTCTCCGCGTCGGCGCGGGCGCTGCGATCGACGCGCCACAACGTCCTGCGCAACGGCGCTGGCGACAGCGGCGCGAGGCGCTCCAGCCTGGCGTCGGGATCGACGTGCAGCGCGATCGTCCTGTCCGCGCCGGCACGCGCGATCGTGTCGTAGGAGATCACCGTGCCGGTGCGCGTCGCGGCGCGCGACCATTGCCAGCTCGAAAAATCGCGCTCCAGCGGCGCATCGCCGTGGTTGATGTCGAAATAGCCGTCGCCGCGCCAGTGCAGGTCGGGATGATCGAAGTCGACCGAGACGCGGCAGCAGGGCGCGATCGGCTGCCAGCGATGGCGGCCCTCAGCATCGAGCGTGAAGGCGATCTCGTTCAGCGCAGTCGGGACCACCCGCACCTTGCCGCGCAACGGCAGCGGCCATGGCACGGTGACCTCGTTGACCTCGATGACGAGCTCGCGGCCGTTCCACTCGAGGTGGCTCGGCCCGACGGCAAAGCGCTGATCGTCGCGCGCGATCGCACGGCTGCCGCGCTCGGTCATCGACCAGCGCCGCGCCCGCGCGCCATACAGCGCAACGTTCAGCGCGCAATGATTCTCCGGATCGGCCGGGCCGCGCCGCCGCGCCCACGCATAGTACGGCGAGAACACGCTGCCGACGAAGGCGATGATGGTGAGGCCGAAGCGGCCGTCATCGCTCAACGCGTCGACATACCACCACGCATAGCCGTCCTTCGGGACGGCGCGGTCGAAGCGAGGTCCAGAATCGCCCTGGCGGCTGCCATCCGTCCCGACAACGCCGCCATCGGCACGCCCGGTCCCGGATGCGCGCTGCCCCCCGCCACGTACAGGCCCGGCAGCTTCGTCTGCGCGCCCGGCCGCTGGAACGACGCCATCCAGCCGTGCGAGCTGCGGCCGTACAGCGCGCCCCCCGTGCCCGGAAACATCCGGTTGAAATCCGCCGGTGTCGTCACGCGCGTCAGTTCGGGCGTCGTCGCGACGCTGAGGCCGCAGCGCTGCAACAGGTCGAAGGTCTGGCGGGCACATTGGCTGATCTCCGAAGGCGGAAAGCGATGATGATCACCTGATGCGGGTGCGTTGATCAGCACGAACAGCGGCTCGTTGCCGCCATTCTCGCGCGGCTGGTCGTCGCGGTCCTGCGCGCAGACATAGACGGTGGGCTCGGCCGGCATCGCGCGCCGCTCGATCAACTGATCGAACTCGGCGCGGCTGTCGCGTGAGAAGAACACGTTGTGGCGCAGCAGCGGAAAGCCGTCGGCGCGCGCCATGCAGCTCCAGGTCATCGCCGACAGCGAGCGAGCATTGTCCGGGATGGCCGGCAGCGCGCGCGCGGCCTCCGCGCCGAACAATCCCTGCGCAAGCGCGGCGACATCGGCGGTCGTGATCACGGCGTCGGCTGAGATCTGCTCGCCATCGGCGAGGCGCACGCCCGCGGCGCGGCCGCTCGCCGTGACGATGCCGGCGACGTCGCTGTCGGTGCGGATGCTGACGCCGTGCCGCCGCGCCAGCGCCGCGAGACACGCCGCGAGCTCGTGCATGCCGCCGTCGATCGACCAGACGCCGGCCTGCTCGACATGTGCCACCAGCATCAGCGTTGCCGGCGCGTGGAACGGCGAGGAGCCGCAATAGGTCGCGTAGCGTCCGAACAGCTGCTGCAGCCTCGGATCACGGAAATAGCCGCCGAGCGCCTTCCGCATGGTCTGGAACGGCCGGATCGCGGTGAGGTCGCGGAAGCCGGCGTTGCGCAGGAGATGCGTCATGCTCGGCGCCGGGGTTCTAATAAACGGATCCCTCAAGGTCTCGAAGATGCGGCGCGCGTCGCGGCAGAAGGCGCGATAGCCGTCGGCCTCGCTGCGCCCGGCGAACCGGCCGATCGCATCCGCCGATCGCTCTTCATCGGCGAACAGATCGAGCGTGCGGCGGTCGGTCCAGGCGTGGCGCGCGAGAATGTCGAGCGGCGTCAAGGTGAGATGATCGTCGAGCGCGGTGCCGAGTTCGGCGAACAGCTCGTCGAACACCCAGCGCATCGTGAACACGGTCGGGCCGGAATCGATGCGCGCAGGGCCGATCGCGATCTGGCGCATTTTGCCGCCGACCGCGAGCGCACGCTCCAGCACCGTCACCTCGGCTCCGCCGGCCGCAAGGGTGAGCGCGGCGCTGAGGCCGGCGATCCCGGCGCCCACCACGATCACGCGGTGATCGGCCATCTCCCACACTCCTGTCTACCCGGTCTGACGCAGGAAATGTCTAGCATGATTTACACTATAGGTGTAAGTTGTAATTTACATAGGCGATGGCCCGTTGGCCGTCGCGGCAGGGGAGGCTGGCATGGACGTGATGGCCCGGATCGAAAAATCCCTCGTCGCAGCGGTCGCGCTGGCCGACCAGCCGGGATGTCCGCCCCGTCTCTCGGCCGCCATGCAGGCGGCCGTGTTCCCCAGGGGGGCCCGGGTGCGTCCGCGGCTCTGTCATGCGGTGGCCGCGGCCTGCGGCGACGACGAGCCGGCGGCGACGGATGCGGCGGGATCGGCGATTGAGCTGCTGCATTGCGCCTCACTGGTACATGACGATCTGCCCTGTTTCGACAATGCCAAGCTGCGGCGCGGCCGGCCCTCGGTGCATGCCGCCTTCGGCGAGCCGCTCGCGGTGCTGGCCGGCGATGCGCTGATCGTGCTCGCCTTCCAGACGCTCGCCAAGTCGCGCTGCTCGCCGCTGCGGCTGGCGCGACTGATCGAGACCATCGGCGACGCCGTCGGCGTGCCGCATGGCATCGCCGCCGGCCAGGCCTGGGAATGCGAGCCGGAGATCGATCTCTCGCACTATCATCGCTCCAAGACCGGCGCGCTGTTCGCGGCCGCGACCGTGTCCGGCGCGGCGGCGGCGGGGCATTCCGATCCCGCAGCCTGGCGCAGCCTGGGCGAGAAGATCGGCGAGGCCTATCAGGTCGCCGACGACATCCGCGACGCGGCCAGCGATGAGGAAGAGGCGGGCAAGCCGGTCGGCCAGGATGCCAAGCTCGGGCGGCCCAATGCCGTGCTGATTTATGGTCTCACCGGCGCCGTCAGCTATCTGCACGATCTCGTCGCCGACGGCATTCGCACCATGCCGCCCTGCGCCCATGCCCACGAGCTGCGCGTGCTGATGGAGCAGGAAGCCAAGCGCCTGGTGCCGCGCCGTCTCGCCGCGTCGGCGGCGTGAGTTTGCTTTGAATGGCCATGCTCGCGCGGCGCCCGCGGTGCCCACCCTCCCCTGGAGGGGGAGGGTCGCCGCGCCTGCGCGCAGCGGCAGGCGCGGCGGGGTGGGGTGGCAGTCTGTCGGCGCGCTCGGTGCGGAGGGTCCGTGAAAGGCCGATGCAGCGGAACCTGATCTCGCCTCGACCCATCCGCACCTGTTTCCGGGATCACCCCACCCCACCGCGCGCCTTGCGCGCGGTGACCCTCCCCCTCCAGGGGAGGGTGGGCAGCGCGGCGTGTCGATGTGCTTTTGCTCGGCCATTGGAGCGCTGACGGCGATGCCCGCCGCCATTCGCCGCGACGCGCCGTCCCCGATCAGCCTCAGCGATCGCTGGCGCGGCTGGCGCGACTCGTTGCTGGCGAGTGCTTCATTTCAGCGCTGGGCGGCGGCGTTTCCGTTGACGCGGCCGATCGCGCGCCGGCGGGCGGCGGAGCTGTTCGATCTCTGCGCCGGCTTCGTCTATTCGCAGACGCTGGCGGCTTGCGTGCAGCTCGATCTGTTCGAGACGTTGCGCGCCGGGCCGCGTGATCTCGCGGCGCTCGCGTCGCGTGCGGCGATACCGGACGCCGCGATGGAAAGCCTGTGCGAGGCGGCCTGCGCGCTGCAGCTGCTCGAGCGCCGCGGCGCGGCGCGCTATGGGCTCGGGCCGCTCGGCGCGGCGCTGCTCGGCAATCCCGGCATCGCCGCGATGGTCCGCCATCACGCCGCGCTCTATGCCGATCTCGGCGATCCCCTGGCGCTGCTGCGCGGCCATGATCGCGAACGCCATCTCGCGCATTACTGGCCCTATGCGCTCGACCATGGCGGCGCGGCGCTGACGCGCGACGATGTCGCGCCCTATACGGCGCTGATGGCGGCATCGCAGCCGATGATCGCGGACGTCGTCCTCGCCGCTTATCCGCTGGCCGGCCACCGTTGCCTGCTCGATGTCGGCGGCGGCGATGGCAGCTTCCTCGCCGCCGCCGCGCGAACCGCGCCGCAGCTTCGGCTGCAATTGTTCGATCTGCCGGGTGTCGTGGGGATCGCGCGGGAGCGTCTGGCCCAGGCCGGTCTGGCTGACCGTGCGACGATCACGGCGGGCAGTTTCCACGACGACCCGCTGCCCGCGGGTGCCGACGTCATCTCGCTGATTCGGGTGGTGCACGACCATGACGACGACGCGGTGGCGCGGCTGCTGGCCAAGGTGCGCGCAGCATTGCCCGAAGGCGGCGTGCTGCTGCTTGGCGAGCCGATGCGCGACATGGACGGCGGCAGCGACGGCGTCGCTGCCTATTTCGAGATCTATCTCCGGGCGATGGGGCAGGGCCGGCCGCGCAGCGCGGCACGGCTTCGCGAACTGCTGAGCATGGCAGGCTTTTCGCAGGTGCGAGTGCTTCGCACACGCATCCCCTTGATCGCCAGCGTGATTGTCGCGAAAAGCTGACACTCCGAATGTAAATTTATATTGACACTTCCCCTGGTCGGACTAACCTGACACCCGTAACTAAGCGGGCGTCGCCGGGGAGTTGGGCAATGGACGCGATCGCCGTCGTACTGGGGAGGCCGAGGCAACTATCGCTGCAGCACCTGGTGCTCGCAGACGCCCCGGACTGCCTGACCGTCGACATCGAATGGAGCGCGATCAGCACCGGCACCGAGCGGTTGCTGTACGAGGGCCGCATGCCGCAGTTTCCGGGCATGGGCTATCCGCTCGTGCCGGGCTACGAGGCTGTCGGCCGCGTGGCGCAGGCCGCGCCGCATTCCGGTTTCCGGAAGGGCGAGCGCGTGTTCGTGCCGGGCGCGGCGCGCTGCTTCGGCGAGGTGAAGAGCCTGTTCGGTGCCGCGGCCTCGCGGCTCACCGTTCCTCCGCAGCGTGTCGTGGCGATCGACGAAGTGACCGGCGAGCGCGGCGTGCTGCTCGCGCTGGCAGCGACCGCCTACCATGCGCTGTCGATCGGCGGTGACGGAAGGGCCGAATGCGTCGTTGGCCATGGCGTGCTCGGGCGCCTGTTGGCGCGGTTGATCATCGCGATGGGCGGCGATCCGCCCGTCGTGTGGGAGAGCAATCCCGAGCGTGCCGATGGCGCGATCGGCTATCGCGTCATCGATCCCGCTCAGGACGACAAGCGCGACTACCGCCTGATCTTCGATGCCAGCGGTGATGCTGGACTGCTCGACAGCCTGATTGCGCGCCTGGCGCCACGCGGCGAGATCATCCTCGCCGGCTTCTACAGCGCGCCGCTGACCTTCTCCTATCCGTCGGCTTTCATGCGCGAGGCGGCAATCCGCGTCGCCGCCGAATGGAAGCACGAGGATCTGATCGCGGTGCGCAACCTGATCGATACCGGCCGGCTGTCGCTGGATGGGCTGATCACGCATCACGCGGATGCAGCGTCTGCCGAGAGCGCCTACCGGACCGCGTTCGACGATCCGTCATGTCTCAAGATGGTCCTGGACTGGAGAGCTGCACGATGAATGCCCCGACCAAGATCAGCGCCAACTTGGCTGCAATGACGGATGCCCTGCGTGCCGAGGCCGCGATCGAGCCGGATGCGCCGGTGACGGCTGCTCCGAAGAAGACCACGCAGATCATCGCAATCTACGGCAAAGGCGGCATCGGCAAGAGTTTCACGCTCGCCAATCTGTCCTACATGATGGCGCAGCAGGGCAAGAAGGTGTTGCTGATCGGCTGCGATCCGAAGAGCGACACGACTTCGCTGCTGTTCGGCGGCCGCGCCTGCCCCACCATTCTGGAGACCTCGTCGAAGAAGAAGCTCGCGGGCGAGGAGGTCAAGATCGGCGACGTCTGCTTCAAGCGCGACGGCGTGTTCGCGATGGAGCTCGGTGGTCCCGAAGTCGGCCGCGGCTGCGGCGGACGCGGCATCATCCATGGCTTCGAGCTGATCGAGAAGCTCGGCTTCCACGATTGGGGCTTCGACTACGTGCTGCTCGACTTCCTCGGCGACGTCGTCTGCGGCGGCTTCGGCCTGCCGATCGCCCGGGACATGTGCCAGAAGGTGATCATCGTCGGCTCCAACGACCTGCAGTCGCTCTACGTCGCCAACAATGTCTGCTCGGCGGTGGAGTATTTCCGCAAGCTCGGCGGCAATGTCGGTGTCGCCGGCATCGTCATCAACAAGGATGACGGCACCGGCGAGGCGCAGGCGTTTGCGGATGCCGTCGGCATCCCGGTGCTGGCCTCGATCCCGGCCGATGACGACATCCGCCGCAAGAGCGCGAGCTACCAGATCATCGGTCGGCCCGGCACGGCCTGGGCGCCGCTGTTCGAACTGCTGGCGACCAACGTCGCCGAGGCGCCGCCGCAGCATCCGCATCCGCTGACGCAGGACGGTCTGCTCGGCCTGTTCAAGGCCTCCGAAGTCGGCCGCGACGTGGTGCTGGAGCAAGCGACGCTCGAGGACATGTGCGGCAGCACGGCGGTGACGAAACCGTCGCTCGAAGTGATCTACGACAATGTGTGACGGGTGCGTGCCGAGCAGCGGAACAGAGTACTGGAATCTCGTGCAATGAGCGATGCAGTGGTCCATCAGGCGGTGAGCGCGCAACGCGACGCGGCGGCAGGCGTGCCGGCGCAGCCGGAGGCGCTGGGCTGCCATGCCGGCAAGGCCGAGCTCAGGAAGGCGGCCGATGCCGCCGGCAAGAGCGAGGTCTTGGCGCGCTACGCGGCCGACTATCCGGCCGGGCCGCATGACCAGCCGCAGAGCATGTGCCCCGCGTTCGGCTCGCTGCGTGTGGGCCTGCGCATGCGGCGCACCGCGACCGTGCTGTCGGGCTCGGCCTGCTGCGTCTATGGCCTGACCTTCACGTCGCATTTCTACGGCGCACGGCGCAGCGTCGGCTACGTCCCATTCAACTCGGAGACCTTGGTCACCGGAAAGCTGTTCGAGGACATCCGCGAGGCCGTGTTCAAGCTCGCGGACCCTGCGAACTACGACTGCGTCGTCATCATCAATCTCTGCGTCCCCACCGCCTCGGGCGTGCCGCTGCAGATTCTCCCGAAGGAGATCAACGGCGTCCGCATCATCGGCATCGACGTCCCCGGCTTCGGCGTGCCCACCCATGCCGAGGCCAAGGACGTGCTCGCCGGCGCGATGCTGAACTATGCGCGGCGCGAGGCGGAGCAGGGACCGGTGCAGGCGCCGCGCGCGCCGCGCGGCTACAAGCCGACGATTACTTTGCTTGGCGAGATGTTCCCGGCCGACCCCGTCGGCATCGGCATGCTGCTGGCGCCACTCGGATTGGCGGCAGGACCGACGGTGCCGACGCGCGAGTGGCGCGAGCTGTATGGCGCGCTCGACTGCGCGGCGGTCGCGGCGATCCATCCGTTCTACACGGCCTCGATCCGCGAGTTCGAGTCGGCCGGCCGGCCGATCATCGGCTCGGCGCCGGTCGGCTGCGACGGCACGGCGGACTGGCTCGAGGCTGTCGGCTCGACCTGCGGCATCGGCCGCGCGCAGATCGATGCGGCGAAGAATGCCGTGCTGCCGGCGATCCGCGGCGCGCTCGCGGCAGCGCCGATCCGCGGCCGCATCACGCTGTCGGGCTATGAGGGCTCGGAGCTGCTGGTTGGGCGTCTGCTGGTCGAGAGCGGCGCCGACCTGCGCTATGTCGGCACCGCCTGTCCGCGGACGCGTTGGTCGGAGGCCGACTGCGCCTGGCTCGAGCAACGCGGCGTGCGCGTGCAGTATCGGGCATCGCTGGAGCAGGATCTCGCCGCGGTCGACGAGTTTGCGCCGGATCTCGCGATCGGCACCACGCCGGTGGTGCAGAAGGCGAAGGCGCGCGCGATTCCGTCGCTGTACTTCACCAACCTGATCTCGGCGCGGCCGCTGTTCGGCGTCTCCGGCGCCGGCTCGCTGGCGCAGGTGGTCAACGCGGCGATCGCGGGCAAGGCCCGATTCGACGAGATGCGCGACTTCTTCGAAGGTGTCGGTGAGGGCGACACCGCGGGCGTGTGGCAGGGCATGCCTGTCGCGCGTCCGGACTTCCGCGACAAATATCGCAAGGCGGTCGCGGCGCAGGCCAAGAAGCGCAAGTCCGAGGAGATGGTGTAATGCTGATCCTCGACCACGATCGTGCCGGCGGCTATTGGGGCTCGGTCTACGCGTTCACCGCCATCAAGGGCCTGCAGGTCATCATCGACGGCCCCGTCGGCTGCGAGAACCTGCCGGTCACCTCGGTGCTGCACTACACCGACGGCCTGCCGCCGCACGAATTGCCGATCGTCGTCACCGGATTGGGCGAGGATGAGCTCGGCCAGAAGGGCACCGAGCAGGCGATGAAGCGCGCCCGCGCCGCGCTCGATCCGGATCTGCCGGCCGTGGTCGTCACCGGCTCGATCGCCGAGATGATCGGCGGCGGCGTGACGCCCGAGGGCTCCAACATCAAGCGCTTCCTGCCACGCACGATCGACGAGGACCAGTGGCAGAGCGCCAACCGCGCCTTGAGCTGGCTGTGGAGCGAATACGGCCTGCGCAAGATCCCCGAGCGCAAGCCGCGCGCCGAGGGCGAGAAGCCCCGCGTCAACATCATCGGGCCGATCTACGGCACCTTCAACATGCCCTCGGATCTCGCCGAGATTCGCCGCCTGGTCGAGGGCATCGGCGCCGAGATCAACATGGTGTTTCCGCTCGGCAGCCACCTCGCCGACGTGCCGAAGCTGGTCAATGCCGATGTCAACATCTGCATGTACCGCGAGTTCGGCCGTCTCTTGTGCGAGACCTTGGAGCGGCCCTATCTGCAGGCGCCGATCGGGCTGCATTCGACGACGAAATTCCTGCGCTCGCTCGGCGAGCTGACGGGGCTGGATCCGGAGCCGTTCATCACCCGCGAGAAGCACACCACGATCAAGCCGGTGTGGGATCTCTGGCGCTCGGTGACGCAGGACTTCTTCGGCACCGCGAGCTTCGGCATCGTCGCCTCCGAGACCTATGCGCGGGGCCTGCGCAATTTCCTGGAGACCGAGCTCGGTCTGCCCTGCCACTTCGCGATCTCGCGTTGCGCGGGCGCCAAGACCGACAATGATTCGATCCGCAAGCTGATCCACGAGCGGCCACCGCTGGTGCTGTTCGGCAGCTACAATGAGCGCATGTATGCGGCGGAAGCCGGCAACCGCGCGATCTACATCCCGGCCTCGTTCCCGGGCACGGTGATCCGCCGCCACACCGGCACGCCGTTCATGGGCTATGCCGGCGCGACCTATGTCGTGCAGGAAGTCTGCAACGCGCTGTTCGACGCGCTGTTCAACATCCTGCCGCTCGCCACGCAACTGGATCAGATCGCGGCGACGCCGGCGCGGCTTGAGCGCGAATTGCCCTGGGACGACGGCGCCAAGCTGGCGCTGGATCAGATCATCGAGACACAGCCGGTGCTGGTGCGCATCTCCGCGGCCAAGCGGCTGCGCGATGCGGCCGAGCGCGGCGCGCGCCAGGCCGGACTGGACACTGTGACGGAAGACATTCTCGCGCAAGCGCGGTCACGGCTCGCAACGGGCCAGGCCGCGTAGGCAACGGGGATGGAGCGGAGAGGGAGAGGACGATGTCGTTATACGAACGCATGGATCGTGACGTCGCGCCGGGATCGCGCGAGCGGATCGAATACCTTCTCGTCTACGCGGTGTGCTTTGCCGTGCTGATGGTCGAGGGCGTGCTGCGCCGGATCGGCTCGCTGGTCACGGCCCATCGTCCGGCGCCGCTCGGCGCGATCGTCGCCGAAGCGCGGGTCAAGGCCGCGAACTGCGCGACCTCGTCGTTCATGGGGCTGTGACGCCCCGAAAGGTTTCGGGCTCCGGGGTCGTGATGTCAGGCCCCGCTGCTCTTGCAAGGAATTCGTGCGGCTTGCCGCACGGATGTCATCCCGGCGACGGGATGGCGCTTCGACGCCGCTCATCTCGGTGAGCGGCATCCGGCCGAAAGGCCAACACCAGGAGGTACTACTATGGTGGAACCAAACAAGGGAGGCTCTCTGTCGGGGCTGACCGAAGCGGAGGCTAGGGAATTCCATAGCATCTTCATGACGAGCTTTGTGGCCTTCACGGCGGTTGCGATCGTCGCCCACATTCTCGCCTGGATGTGGCGTCCGTGGCTGCCCGGCCCGACCGGCTACAAGGCAGCGGCGCTGGATGGGGTGACCCACTACGCCAATCTCGTGCTCTCCTACCTGACCTGATCGAAAGGAGAAAACTATGTGGCGCTTGTGGTTGTTGTTCGATCCCCGCAGGGTTCTCGTGGCTCTCGGCGTGTTCCTGTTCGGGCTGGCATTGGTGATTCACTTCATCCTGCTCAGCACCAACCGGTTCAACTGGCTGGAGGGACCGCGTGCTGCGAAGACGTCGTCGATCTCGGCTCCGGTCACTCCGGTAAAGCTCACCTAACAGCTCGACGACCAGAGGGAAGCGGACGGGCGACGGCGGCAGACCCCGTTCGCCCGCTTCCCAAATCCTCTCGTCCACCGAATTCACGATACGACACGTAGCTTATCGAGCGACGGGCAGCGGAGGCAGGACCGATGGCAATGCTCAGCTTTGAACGAAAATACCGCGTCCGCGGCGGCACGTTGATCGGCGGCGATCTCTTCGATTTCTGGGTCGGCCCGTTCTACGTCGGCTTCTTCGGCGTGACGACGATCTTCTTCACCTTCGTCGGCGTGGCGCTGATCCTCTATGCCACGGCGCTCGGACCGACGTGGAATCTCTGGCAGATCAGCATCAATCCGCCCGACGCAAAATACGGGCTCTCCTTCGCGCCACTCACGGAGGGCGGCTTCTGGCAGCTCATCACGGTGTGCGCGCATGGCGCGTTCGTCTCGTGGGCGCTGCGCGAGGTCGAGATCTGTCGCAAGCTCGCGATCGGCTATCACGTGCCGGTTGCCTTCGGCTTCGCGATCTTCGCCTATTTCACGCTGGAGGTGATCCGTCCGGTGCTGATGGGCTCGTGGAGCTACGCGTTTCCCTACGGCATCATCACCCATCTCGATTGGGTGTCGAACACCGGCTATCAGTTCGGCAACTTCCACTACAATCCCGCGCACATGATCGCGATCACGTTCTTCTTCACGACGTGTCTCGCGCTCGCGCTGCACGGCTCGCTGATCCTGTCGGCCGCCAATCCGGGCAAGGGCGAGGAGATGAAATCGCCGGAACATGAGAACACGATGTTCCGCGATCTCCTCGGTTACTCCATCGGCACGCTCGGCATCCATCGCCTCGGCCTGTTCCTGGCGTTGTCGGCCGTGTTCTTCAGCGCCGTCTGCATCGTCATCTCCGGTCCTGCGTGGCTGCTGCCCGAAGGCAATGCCTGGTCGGATTGGTGGGAATGGTGGCGCAAGATCCCGATCTGGTCGCCGCAATGAGTTCAAGGAGAGGTCGTCATGGCCCAATACCAGAACATCTTCACGCAGATCCAAGTCCGCAGTAAAATCTACCCGGGCATTCCGATCGAGCCGGGCATCTGGGAGCGGCTCGGCAAGGGCAGCTTCAACTACTGGCTCGGCAAGCTCGGCGACGCCCAGGTCGGCCCGGTCTATCTCGGCTTCCTCGGCCTGGCCTCGCTGATGACAGGCTTCGTTGCGATCGAGATCATCGGTCTCAACATGCTGGCGTCGGTGAACTGGAGTCCGCTCGAGTTCATCCGTCAGTTCTTCTGGCTGTCCTTGCAGCCGCCGGCGCCGGAATACGGCCTGCAGATCTTCCCGCCGCTGCAGGAGGGCGGCTGGTGGCTCATGGCAGGCTTCTTCCTGACGACGTCGATCCTGCTGTGGTGGGCGCGCACCTATCGCCGCGCTCGGGCGCTCGGCCTCGGCACGCATGTGTCGTGGGCGTTCGCCTCGGCCATCTGGCTGTATCTCGTGCTCGGCTTCATCCGGCCGATCTTTATGGGCAGCTGGAGCGAGGCGGTGCCCTTCGGCATCTTCCCGCACCTCGACTGGACCAACAACTTCTCCATCACGCACGGCAACCTGTTCTACAATCCGTTCCACATGCTCTCGATCGCCTTCCTCTACGGGTCGGCGCTGCTGTTCGCGATGCATGGCGCGACGGTGCTGGCGATCAGCCGCTACGGCGGCGAGCGCGAGCTGGAGCAGATCGTCGACCGCGGCACGGCGTTCGAGCGTGGTGCGCTGTTCTGGCGCTGGACGATGGGCTTCAACGCGACGGCCGAATCGATCCATCGCTGGGCCTGGTGGTTCGCGGTGCTTTGTCCCTTGACCGGCGGCATCGGTATCCTACTGTCAGGCACCGTTGTCGACAGCTGGTTCGACTGGGGCGTGAAACACGGGCTGGCGCCGATGCGCTGAAGGTCTGCGGGACAAGGCATGTTGGACAGAGTTGAGCAGATCGAACTGGCCGGGCGCAGCACGCGTCCGGCCAGTCTTTTGGAGGCGATGCGCGAGCGCACCAAGGCGTTGCACGTGACCGCGGAGCGTACCGGCATCGTCGCCGAACTGCTGCGGGGACGCGGTACCATCCCCGCCTACGCGCTGCTCTTGCGCAATCTGCTGCCGGTCTACGACGCGCTGGAAGCCGAGCTCTCGCGGCACGCGGGAACGGCGGTGGTGGGTCTCATCGTGCGGCCCGAGCTGCATCGTACTGCCGCGATCAAGGCTGGCCTGGCGCGGCTGGATGGAAGCCACCTGCCGCTGCTCCCGGAGGCGATCGCCTATGTCGGCGCCATCCGCGAGGCGGGCGCTGGTTCGGGGCACCCGCTGCTGGCGCACGCCTATACGCGCTATCTCGGCGATCTCAGCGGCGGCCAGATCATCAAGAAGATCCTCGCGCGCTCGCTCGAACTGCCGACGGAGGCGCTGTCGTTCTACGATTTTCCTGAGATCGCCGACATTCCGCGCTTCAAGGACGGCTATCGCGATGCGCTGGAGCGCGCGGGCGCGGCGATGGACGAGCATGATGTCGTCGTCGAGGAAGCCGCGACGGCCTTCAAGCTGAACATCACGCTGTCGCAGGCGCTGCAGTTGGCGGCGGGGCTCGGCGGGTAGGGCAGGCGAGGCGCAGGCTCGTAGGGTACGCCGACTTCAGATTCGCGGTGGATGGCAACATCCGTTGGAGCCGATCTGCTTCCGCGGCAGGCGGTCCACTCCCCTCCCCCTTGCGGGGAGGGGGCGGGGGTGGGGGTCCACGAGTCGCGCTGCTTGTGATCGAGCTCCATACCCTCGAGCTCATTTGCTACTGAGCGAACCGGAATCAAGAGACCATCGCAACGGGAGCTGTTGTGCGATGTGAAAGGCATCGTGCTCATCACGCAGTTCGGAGTGCGCGGACCCCCACCCCCGACCCCTCCCCGCAAGGGGGAGGGGAGCGCACTGCGGTCGCGGGACCATCTTGGGTCACATCGTCAAAGTGCGTTTGAGTTTGGCGAACGGCTTTGTCCCGCATGACCAATCAAGCGAAGCCTGCGCTCGCTTACTCCGCACCCTCACTCCCCGCTCTGCGAGCGATACCACACCAGGTGCTCCAAAATGCTCAGCGTGCGCGCGGTGGAGTTGCGGATGCTCTCCAGCATTTCGGGCATGCTGCCGGCCTCGGCGCCGTGGGTGACTTCCAGCGCGGCGAGTTGGGCGTTCTCCACCGTGGAGGCGGCGAGCTCCTTGTAGATCAGGCTGGCGCTGTGATCGAGCCGCAGGCTCGGGCGGCGGTTGCCGTCGATCTCCTCCTGGAAACGGGCGCGCGCGGCTTCCGCGGTCTTGCGCTCGGTGAGGTCGGAGAAGATCAGCACGAAGCCGAGAACGCGGTCATAGGGCGCGATCACGGGATCGGCGCGCAGCATCAGCGGCCGTTGCGGCAAGGCGCCGCCGGTCAGCGTCAGTTCGCCGCGCCAGCTGCGCTTGTTGCGCATGAGGTCGTCGAGATTGGCGCGAAATTCCGCCGGCGCCGAGAAATAGGCGCCGAGGTCGCGCAGATGCGGAATATGCGGATGCGAGGCGCGCAACTGCTGCTCGAAGGCTTCGTTCATCAGCAGGATACGGCCTTCGACATCGGCGATGATGACCGGCTGCTCCGAGCGCAGCACCTGCGCGCTGATGGTGGCGAGCTGGTCCTGGGCGATCACCATGCGCACCGAGCGCAGCTGCAGCGCGACGTCGGCGACGGTCTCGCTGACCAGCCGGGCCGACGCGAGTTCGGCCGCCGACCATGGCTCGGACTTGCCTTCCACCAGCTGGTGCCATTGCGCGAACGAGCGCCGCGGCGACAGATCGGAGGGATCGTCACCGATGATCACGGCCTTCAGCGGATCGCCGCCCCAGGTCACCGTTCGCACCTGCTCGGGCCGGAACCACAGCAGATACTCGCCATCGCTAGCGGAGAGCGGCGCCGCGATCAGGCCGCTCGCCACGCCGCGGATATCGCTGAACGACGGCTCGTCCAGCGTGAGCGAGGCGGTGACGGTCAGCCCTTGTGCGGCATCTGGCAGCTTGCGCCTGCGGTCGAGCCAGGTTGCGAGATCGCGAATGCGCTGGGTCGACGGCACGTCGCCGGCGGTCGTGACCTGGCCCTCGAACAGCAGCGCCGCGCCGCTGGCGCCGAGCGGCTGCAGCAGCGATTGCGAGCCGTCGAACAGCGCGGTCTGCCATTCGCCGTCGCGCGACACCGCCTCGGCCAACCGCTGTTCCAGCCGGCGCACCACCAACTCGGACTGGCTCTGGGCGAAGCTTTCGAGGGCGGCGATCCGGATTGCGCAGGTCTCGGCCAGCGCCTCGCCGGCGGCGCGAATGTCGAACGGCACGAAGCGCGGTTCGTAATGGTGGCAGGCGATCAGTCCCCACAGCCGGCCGCTGACCATCAGCGAGCACACGAGCGTCGCGCCGACACCCATGTTCTGCAGATATTTCTGATGGATCGGCGACATGCTGCGCAGGCAGCTCAAGGACATGTCGAGGTCGCGGCCGTTGAGCGGCGAGATCCGCGGCTGCAGCGGCACCGGCATGTAGTTCACGTCGACCAGCAGCCGGACGCGGTTGCGCTCGTAGAGCCGGCGCGCGATCTGCGGAATGTCCGAGGCCGGATAGCGGTTGCCGAGAAACGCCTCGAGGTCGGGCCGCCGTCGCTCGGACAGCACCTCGCCATGGCCCTCCTCGTCGAAGCGGTAGACCATGACGCGGTCGTAGCCGGTGATTTCCTTGAAGATCGTCGCCGTCTCGTCGCACAGGCCGAGCAGCGACGAGGCCGAGGTGATGCGGTGGAAGGCGCCGTCGAGGGCGGGGGCGATGTTGGTCGACCTTGTCGCCGGCTCCAGCTCGACGATCAGTCCGCCGTTCGAGGGCCGATGCACCGTGCAGTCGACCTGCTGCGGCGGCGATCCGGCTGTGCATCGCAGCGTCATCGGCGTCAGGTGCAGCGGACCGTTGAGATGCGGCAGGATCTGCAGCGCCACGTCGCCGCCGAGATCGCGCAAGGGGCGTCCGACCACGGTATTGGTATTGAGGAAGGCGGCCGCATTGATGCTGGCCTGGATGACGACGTTGTCCGGCTCCTTCAGCGCCAGCAGAATGCCGTGCGGCTGGATCGAGCCCGCGAGATGAATCTGTTCACGCTCGCAATCCGCAAGAGTAGCGTGGCCGAAGGCCGGCGTTGTCAGCGGAACGGGCAACTAGCTCCCCTTTTCGGTTTCCTCGTCTTCTTCTAGCTGGCTCAGATTATACCGATCGAGCTTGGCGTAAAGACTTTGCCGGCTGAGGCCGAGAATTTCGGCCGCCGACGTCCTGTTCCCGTTGGCGAGCTCAAGCGCGGCGCGGACATAGTGCTGCTCGACGACCTCCACGGTGCTCCGCACCAGGTCGCGCAGCGGCGTTTTGCCCACCGATTCGTTGAGACCAGACAGGGCCGCCCGAAGATTGTCATGTTCCGCCGCCGGAGACAACCGCCGCGCGATATTGCGCAAGATCAATCCGATCCGGCGGTGACCGTCCAGACCGTGGGAGGCGGCCGAAATCTCGACCTCCGTCTCGCTGCCGAGCTCGCCCTGGATGGTGGTGGCGAGCAGGCGGACGGTGCCATGCCGTTCGACGTTGGAGATCAGCACCGAAAGGTCGGCGCCCGGCCGCGTTAGCCAGCGGCTGAGTTTCTCGCCGAGGACGGCCTCCTTTGAGCCGATCTCGACCAGCTCCAGGAAGGCGCGATTCGCGCGCTTGATCGCCCCGGTCGCATCGATGCTGATGACGGCATCGGGCAGATTGTCGATCAGCCCTTCCGGATCGTCCGGCATCGGTCCGGGCTGAGCAGCGCGGCCGATCGGCGCCATCTGCAGCAGGAACATCGGCGCGGTCTCGCTCGTCATCAGCGATCCCCGGAGCATCCAGGGCGCGGCGTCCTCGCCGAGGTGAACGACGAT
Organism: Bradyrhizobium sp. HKCCYLS3077; assembly: GCF_051167555.1. Classification (NCBI taxonomy): domain Bacteria; kingdom Pseudomonadati; phylum Pseudomonadota; class Alphaproteobacteria; order Hyphomicrobiales; family Nitrobacteraceae; genus Bradyrhizobium; species Bradyrhizobium sp. HKCCYLS3077. Next base: position 65,444 of record NZ_JBNPTH010000003.1, read on the forward strand.
GCCGGGCGCCTTGCCCTGGTCGCGGACGCGCCTGAGCATCAGCTCCACCGGCTCGCGCTCCTTCTGCGGGATCTCCTGCAGAAACTCGCGGCCGACCAGATTGTCCCGGCGCCGGCTGGAGACGCCGAGCGCCGCGGCCGCGGTGCGATTCGCCTCGACGATGCGCAGATCGGACACCTTCGTCAGCAGCACGGCCTCGTTGGAATCCTCGATGACGAGCCGGTAGCGGGTCTCGATCTCGCGCAGCTTCCAGTAGTCGCGCTCGATGGTCTGCTGCGCCGAGATCAGGCGCGCCTGCAGCTCCGCGACAGCCTGCAGGTTCTTGCCGATCGCCAGCATGCCCGCCCGGCCGCCGAGCAGCACGGTGGTGAATTCCATCGGCAGTTCCAGGCCGCTCGGAAACCGCTGCGTGATCTGGCGAAACGCGGAGATGCCGGTGCGCTTGGTGTCCTGCATGATGCGCTCGATCTTCTCGCTCGCATCGTCGACGATTTCGGACCAGGGCCGGCCGAGCCAGACGTCGACATTCTCTGTCGAGATGTTCGGCGACAGCGTGGCCTCACGGATCACGCCGTCCATGTCGAGCAGCAATGTCACGTCGGGTCGTGGACCGTGAAACTCGGCCATGTATTGGCACCCGCTTGTTGGCACCCGTTGGAGACGCTCGCAGGGATCGCGGCCTCGATTGGCGCGCATTTTGAAGGTGTTGCGCCGTATCCCGCTAACGCATTGATAGTCTTGAGAATGTCGTTAGCTCACGCAGAGCCTTCGGTGTCAAGGCTTATTTCCAAGCATCCAACTTTCGTTGGTATTCCCGCGCCCATTGCATGGTCGAACTGCGACTTATTCGCTCACTTTCATTTCAGGTGAGCATGACAAGCGTTCATGACATTGTTATCTGTCAGGGAAAACTACGTACACTAACGGACTGGAAAGATCGGGAGAATTGGAAATGCTCAGAGTTGGATTGGTCGCAGCGGTCGTGATTGCAGCATCGGCGAGCGGCGCTTGGGCGCTGGACGGCGGTGACGCTGCGAAAGGCGAACAGGTCTTCAAGCAGTGCATGACCTGCCATCGGATCGGCCCCGACGCCAAGAATGCGGTCGGACCGGTGCTGACCGGTGTGGTCGGTCGTCCGACCGGGACCTATCCGGGGTTTGCTTATTCCGAATTGAACAAGCACGCGGGCGAGGCGGGACTGGTCTGGACCGACGACAACATCTTCGAATATCTCGCCGACCCCAACGCCTACCTGAAGAAATATCTGACCGAAAAGGGCAAGACGGACCAGGCGACCGGCTCGACCAAGATGGTGTTCAAGCTCGCCAACGAGCAGCAGCGCAAGGACGTCGTCGCCTACCTGAAGACGTTCTCGGAGAAGAAGTAAGGGGAGCGCGGTACGGATCTCAGGTCTGAGCGCTCATCCGCGCGCCATCCACTCGCACCAATGTCGTCCCGGCGAACGCCGGGACCCAGACCGCGTGATGCCTGTGGGCGAACAAGGTTCGGGTCGCCTTTCTTCGTCATCATGGCCCCGGTGGTTATGGATCCCGGCTTTCGCCGGGATGACCCCCCGCTGGGGTGGTCCTCCATACGCTCGCCCCAGCAGCAGCCGGGGAGCCCGTTCACTGCTCTCCGGAGATCTAGCGCCACCGCTGCCTGAGATCAGCCGCATTGGCGACGCCCGACGCGGCGAGGCAGCCGGCAAGCCAGAACCAGGGTGCATCCGCGAGCGCGCAGCGCAGCGCCAGCAGCAGGAACACGCCGGCGAGCAGGTTGGGCAGCAGCGCCCGCGGGCTGATGCCGCGGCGGTAGCGCCGCCAGACCCACGTCACGGCCGCAAGCTCGACCGCCACCACCGCCAGGATCAGGTCGACCAGGTGCGGGCTGCGAAACAGCTCATCCATCGCGTGAGCAGCTCAGGCCGCCTTCGCAAGCCCGGTGAGGTGGGCGATGTTCTTGAAGAAGATCCGCACATGCGACAGCGGCTTCGCCTTCACGAGCTCCTTGTTCATGTAGGCGTCCCAGGTCAGCTGCTGGACGTCCTTGTCGCGGCAGATGGCGACGAAGCGCTCGCGGCGGGCGTCGTTCGTGTACCAGTAGCGCTGCATCATGCCGAGGATGAAGAACACCGCGCCATGCTTGCGCATGAAGGATTTCCGCGCTGTGGCGAGGGCTGCGGCATCGCCGGTCTTCAGGAACACGGCGACGGCATCAGCCGCGGCGCGGCCGCCGGCCATCGCGTAATAGATGCCCTCGCCCGAGGCTGGCGCCACCACGCCGGCCGCGTCGCCGGCGAGCACGACGTCGCGGCCATTGTCCCAGCGCGACAGCGGCTTCAGCGGAATCGGCGCGCCCTCGCGGCGAATGGTCTCGAGATCGTCGAGCGCGGCGACTTTGCGGAACTGGGCCACCGAGCCGCGCAGCGAAAAGCCCTTATGCGCGCTGCCGGTGCCGATGCTGGTGGTCGGCCCATGCGGAAACACCCAGCTGTAGAAGTCCGGCGACAGCTGGCCGCGATAGACGACGTCGCAGCGAGTGGCGTCGAACAGCGGATGGCCACGCTCCGGCGATCGGACGATCTCGTGATAGGCGAAGACGTAGCGGATCTCGCTGACTTCCGGGATGCACTGCCGCGCCACGGCCGACACCGCGCCGTCGGCGCCGATCACCGCACGGGCGCGGACGCTGTCCGCGCGCACGCTGCCGTCGTCCATCCGGCGCTCGTAATGCACCACGGCCGTGCCATCGGCATCGCGGGCGATGTGACTGAACGTGCCGGTGCGGCGGATCGCGCCGCCCTCGGCCGCGCGGGCCCGCAGCCATTCGTCGTAATGCTCGCGATCGACCATGCCGACGAAGCCGCCGTCGATCGGCATGTCGACATCGCGGTTGCTCGGCGACACCATCCGGGCGGACGAGATCCGCGCCACCAGCAGATGGTCGGGAATTTCGAACTCGGCGATCAGCCGCGGCGGAATGGCGCCGCCGCACGGCTTGATGCGGCCGGCCTTGTCGAGCAGCAGCACCTGATGGCCCTGGCGGGCGAGATCGTTGGCGGCGGTGGCGCCGGCGGGACCGCCGCCGACCACCACGACATCGAACGTTTCGGACGGGGTGGTCATCGCTAGGCTCCCTGATTGGCCGGCTGTGCCGCAAGCGCCGATGTCTGCTCGCGCGGACGCTTGATCCAGATCGCGAGCCAGGCGGAAAGAACGAACAATGCCGCTTCGGCCGCGAACACCGCGGCGTAGGCCGAGGCGGTCGAGGGCATGAAGGCGCGCGCGGCATCCGCCGCCGCGGTGCCGACGAAGCCGCCGATGCCGAACGAGATCGCCTGCGAGGCGCCCCACAGGCCCATCCTTGTGCCCTCGCGGTTGTCGCGGCCTTCGCTGACCATGTTCATCATCGCGCCGATCGCCGCGATCGCGTAGACGCCGTTGGTGATGCCGAGCAGCAGCACCGAGGCGCGCAGCGGCCAGGCTGGACCGACCGCCGCGGCGGCGACCAGGCTGAGCAGCGCCAGCGCCGAGGCGAGGCAGCCGCCGATGATCCAGGGCTGCGGCCGCGTCCGCCAGTCGGCATGCAGGCTCGCCATCGCCGGCATCAGGATCATGCCGATCAGCGCGCCCATGTGCTGCACCGAGGAGAGCTGCGTGGTCTGGCCCGGCGTCATGCCGAACACGCTGCCGGCGAACGGCTCGAGGATCAGGTCCTGCGCGCTATAGGCCAGCATCGAGACGAAGATGAAGATCGCGAAGCGCCGCGCCTGCGGTTCCCGGCAGATCTCGCGGAAATCCTCCATGAAGCCGCCGCGCTCGGCTGTCGCGGCAGTCCGCTCGGCGGAGAGCTCGGGCTGCTCGATACCCCACACGCCGAGCAGGGTCAGCACCATGGCGATCGCGGAGACCGTGCCGGACACCAGCATCAGCCGCTCGCCTGAGAACGGATCGAGCGCCTTGCCGGCCACGGCGGTGGTGACGATGAAGCCCGCGATCATCATGATCCAGGCGATCGAGGCGGCGGCGCTGCGCCGTCCCGGTGAGGTGCGCTTGGCGAGCAGCACCAGGAGCGAGGTGCCGGCAGCGCCGACACCGATGCCGATCATGATGAAGGCGATCACTGCCACCACGAGGCCGAGCACGAGCTGGCTCGCCATCAGCGCTGTCGCTGCTGCGGCCAGCAGTCCGCCGGCCGCGAGCACGGCCATGCCGCCGACGATCCAGGCGAAGCGACGGCCGCCGACATCGGAACCGTGGCCGAGCCAGGGCCTGAGCACCTGCATGGCGTAGTGGATCGCGACCAGCAGGCCGGGAATCATCGCCGGCAGCGCCAGCTCGATGACCATCACGCGGTTTAGGGTGGAGGTCGTCAGCACCACCACGGCGCCGAGCGCCGTCTGCACCAGGCCGAGCCTGACGATGCCGAACCAGGAGAGTGGAGCGGAGGCCGAGGTCATGCCGACATCCCCGCGAGCGCGAAGGCGGAAACCAGCATGCCAAGCACATAGAGCAGCACACCCGTTCCGTTGTACCAGGGCGCGAGCTCGCGCGGATTGGTCATCAGCCGCCGCATCAGCACCAGCTGGGCCGCGACCAGCGCGGCGACGATCATGGCATGCGCCGGACGGCTCCAGACGATGAGGAGCCCGAGCACCGCAACCTGCGCCAGCGCCATGGTGATGCAGGCAAGGCGCGCGGCGCGTTCGGGGCCGAGCAGCACTGGCAGCGAATCGACGCCGCTGACACGGTCGCCGCCGATTGACTTGAAGTCGTTCAGCGTCATGATCCCGTGGGCGCCGGCGCTGTACAGCAGCGCGATGGCGAGCACCGGCCAGGACGGCGCCTGCGCGCTCATGATCGCCGCGGCCGTGATCCACGGCAGTCCCTCGTAGCAGAGGCCGACGGCGCTGTTGCCCCACCAGCCGTTCTGCTTCAGCCGGATCGGCGGCGCGCTGTAGGCCCAGGCGAGCGCGAGGCCGAGCGCCGCCGCGGCAAAGCCCCAGGTGCCGAGCAAAGAGGCGACGCCGAGCGACAGCACCGTCCAGATCAGCGCGATGTACAGGCCCCAGCGGCCGGGAATGCGGCCCGAGGGAATCGGCCGGTCCGGCTCGTTGATCGCATCGACATGGCGGTCGAACCAGTCGTTGACGGCCTGGCTGGTGGCGCACACCATCGGCCCGGCCAGCACGAGGCCGGCGATCACGATCGGCCAGCGCGGCGCCAGCGGCGCGCCCGAGGACACCACGCCGCAGCCGAACGCCCAGATCGGCGGAAACCAGGTGATCGGCTTCAGCAGTTCGAGAACGGCGGACGGATGCAGCCGGGGGGACAGCGGGACGGGCGCGATCTCGGTCATTGCTACGCTTCCACCTCTTCCAATGGCATCTGTTCGGACGGCAGCTATTCCAGCTGACTGTCCTCTTCGCTCGGCTCGGCCATGCCGTAGCGCCGCAGCTTGACATAAAGGCTCTGCCGGCTGAGCCCGAGCATCTCGGCCGCGGTCGCCCGGTTGTCGCCGGTGAGCTTGAGCGCGGTCTCGATGCACATCCGCTCGATCACGTCGGTGGTCTCGCGCACCAGCTCCTTGAGCGGCACCCGGCCGATCAGCTCGGCGAGCTGCTCGCGGGAGCGTGGGATGAAGCCGTGATCGGCGCCGTCGCCGGGAATGCGCGGGCCGACATTGCGGATGGTGAAGCCGAGCCGGGCCTGGCCGGGTGCGCCGACCGTGGTGGCGGAGATTTCGACGTCGACCGGCGAGCCATGCTCGCCGCGGACGACGCTGGAGAACAGCTTCAGCGTGCCGTGCTGGCGCAGATTGGTCAGCATCACCGAGAAGTCGACCGCGGACTTGCCGATCCAGCGGTCGATCGTCTCGCCCACGATCTGATGCATGCTCTCGATCTGGGCGAGCTGGAGGAACGTGGCGTTGGCGTGCAGCAGCCGCCCGTCCATGTCGGTGATCACGAAGCCGTCGGGGGCGGCCTCGACGAACTGCACCAGCTGGGTGTTGACCTCGGAGGCGCGGGTGATCGCCGGTTGCGACGTCAGCGGCGAGAACCGCAGCAGGAACAGCGACGACGTGTCCTGGCGGAAGAAGGTGCCGTCGAGCAGATATTCGCGGCCGCCGTCGAGCGTGACCTTGGCGCGCTCGATCTTGCCCTGGGACCTGATCGCCAGCGACAGCGATTGCGACAGCGCGTTGTCGTCGAGCAGCAGGACGTCGGGAAACAGCTTGCCGATCAGATTGGCGGCGCCATGGTCGAGCAGGGTGGCCGCCGCCGGATTGGCCTCGACCACTCGATGACTTGTGGCGTCGATGATCAGGACCGGCTCGGCGGTGATCTGAAACAGGATCCGGTAGCGCGATTCGGCATTGCGCATGCGCGAGTAGTCGCGCTCGATCGCAACCTGCGCCTCGATCAGCTTCTGCTGGAGGGCTGCGGTGGCGCGAACGTCTCGCCCGACCGCGATGAAGCGGGCGGCGCCCTTGATCGCCACGACGGCGAACAGAATCGGGATGTCCGGGCCGCGGGCGGCCGGATAACGCACCTCGCGCCAGCGCGACACCTTGCGCTGGGAGGCCTCGGTGAGCAGCAGCTCTGGCTTGGTCTGGCTTTCCTCGGACACTGTTGCTTGCCAGGATCGGCCGATCCACGCGTCTGTGTTTCTCAATTCAAGCGGCAATCCGGCCTGTTGAAAAGCCAGATCCTGAATGTTGCCGTCGGCGTCGAGCGCGAGCGCAATGTCGGAGGCTGCGGCCACCAGCATGGCCGCAACATCCGCATTGAGATCGCCAAGCGACTCTTTCGGAGCTCTGAACGCCCTCACCAACGCCGTTGTCCTCCCAATCAAGGAGCCTTCGCGCGGCAAGTCTCATTCCAGCATTCATCTTCACTGCACCCTCAGCTATCGCCGTTCGGTCAGAAGACTGACGACGTGCCGGGCTTGCGAAGCCTCTCTGCTCGGGTCGGAGACGATACCGTCGCCGCCGACCAGAAGAACGAGTTCAGGCCGTTCAATAAACGCAGGACCGCAGACCAGCACGCCGATGTCCTGGTTGGAGGACTCGCGCCGGACCATCCTTATGTTTGAGGCGAGATCGTCAAGCTTCTTGTCGCTGGTTGCGAAGAACTCGACGACGTTGAACCATTGCGTGCGGAGCGCATCGACGAAACTGCGATCCGCCGTGTCGGGCTCGATCCAGGTCTCCCAGCCGTCGCGGCGGAAGAATTCACCCGCGAGCACGACGCCGAACATCATGTGGCCGATTTCGCGGCGATCGCCTGGCGACGTCGTCAACAGGACGCGCAGGCCCGTGGGCGCGACCGCGAGTTCGGCGCAGAAGGCGGGGCTGAAATGGCGCAGCAGCTGCTGCAGCCGCCACAGCGCCAGCGTGACGTCGGCGAAGTCGCGCTCATCATCGGCCCAGAGATGGCGGAGATGGTTCGCGGTCGGCACCAGGAGATCGAGATAGATCCGCTCCAGCGTCTCGCCGTGATCACGATGCGCCTGGATGCAGGCGACCGCGCCGTCCTCGTCGGCGTCCAGCACCAGCTCGGCAAAGTCGGCGGCTTCCTGGGCCGAGGCTGTGATGATCGCCGGCACGCGTTCGAGCGTGGAGGCATGGGCCATCACCAGGCGCGGAATGATCTCGGCCTCGATCGCTCCGTTGAGCTGAGGATGACGGGTGCTGTGTAAGGGCACATTGACACGCGGCGCTGCCGGCGGATGAAAGCCGGGCTGCCCACGCTTCGTCCGGAAGCGTGCTCTTGGAAATCGGGCTGTTTCATTGAGCTCGGTCATCAGCGCCTCCCCTCCATATGAGCGCACGTTGCTCGTTGCGTCAATATTCTTTGACGTCAATTTTGATTGACACTCTTCCGACCCGGGTCTAGCGTTTCCCCATCGGGCCCGCACTCCGGGGATTTGCGATGCGCCACCTGCAAGCTGCACAACGTAACGTTGACCAGGCCGAGTGCGGTGCACCACAAATGTCCCTGTGGTTGTCGTCATCGCACCACCGGGCACCGATGTTGTCAAATCATCTTTACACATCGTGTGACGCCCAATTCACGTCCGCCACTGATCCGTCGCTGTGGAGTCAACTCTGCTTCACACCCGAGGCGGCGCCGCGTGCAAAGCGGCAAGCGCTTTACACGCCTGAGGAAAAGCGTCGGCGCGACGCCACGCCATGGACCCTGGTGCAGGGCATCCTGGCGCCGCTCCAGTTTCTCGTCTTCCTGGTCAGCCTCGGACTGGTCGCGCGCTATCTCGCCACGGGCGAGGGCCTGTGGCTCGCCACGGCCTCGGTCATTCTCAAGACGGCGCTGCTCTACACCATCATGATCACCGGCTCGATCTGGGAGCGGGTCGTGTTCGGCCGCTATCTGTTTGCGCCGGCCTTCTTCTGGGAAGACGTGTTCTCGATGCTGGTGATCGCGCTGCATACGGCCTATCTCGCCGCGATCATCGGGCATATCGGATCAGCACAGCAGCAGATGCTGCTGGTGCTCGCGGCCTATGCGGCCTACGCGATCAACGCGACGCAATTCCTGCTCAAGCTGCGCGCCGCGCGGCTGCAGGAGCAGGCGATGGCGCAAACGAGTGCGGAGCGCGCGTCATGAGCATGTCCGCACAAGCCTGTGCCGTGGCGTCGGCCTCATCAGCAGACGGCGTGCTGCGCGAGCGCGGCCAGCGCGAGGTGTTCTGCGGCCTCACCGGCATCGTCTGGCTCCACAGGAAAATTCAGGACGCGTTCTTCCTCGTCGTGGGATCGCGCACCTGTGCGCATCTGATCCAGTCGGCCGCAGGCGTCATGATCTTCGCCGAGCCGCGCTTTGCCACCGCGATCATGGAGGAGCGCGACCTTGCCGGCCTCGTCGATGCCAATGACGAGCTCGACCGCATCGTCGCGCAGCTCCTGGCGCGTCGCCCCGAGATCAAGCTCTTGTTCCTGGTCGGCTCCTGTCCGTCCGAGGTGATCAAGCTCGATCTGTCGCGCGCGGCGTTGCGGCTGTCCCAGCGCTTCTCGCCCGGCGTGCGCGTGCTCAACTACTCCGGCAGCGGCATCGAGACGACGTTCACGCAAGGCGAGGATGCCTGCCTCGCTGCGCTGGTGCCGGTGTTGCCGCAAGCCGACCGCGCCGCGCGGCCGTCGTTGCTCGTGGTCGGCGCGCTCGCCGATGTCGTCGAGGATCAGTTCAAGCGGACCTTCGCCGCGCTCGGGATCGACAACGTTTCATTCCTGCCGCCGCGCCGTTCGTCGGAGCTGCCGGCGATCGGACCGGAAACACGCATTCTCCTGGCGCAGCCGTTCCTTGGGGACACCGCGCGCGCACTGGAAGAACGCGGTTGCCGCAGAATCGCGGCGCCGTTTCCGTTGGGCGGGGAGGGCACCGCGCTGTGGCTGACTGCTGCGGCCGACGCCTTCGGCGTTTCGCGCAGCCATGTCGAGCGTACCCTCGCGCCTTTGAAAGCGCGGGCGGAGAAGGCGCTGGCGCGCTATCGCGCGCAGCTCGCCGGCAAGCGCATCTTCCTGTTTCCGGATTCGCAGATCGAGATCCCGCTGGCGCGGTTCCTTGCGCGTGAGATCGGCATGGAGCTGGTCGAGGTCGGCACGCCCTATCTGCATCGCGATCATCTCGCCGCGGAGCTTTCGATGCTGCCCGCCGGGACGCAGCTCAGCGAGGGCCAGGACGTCGAGCGCCAGCTTGATCGCTGCCGCGACGCGCGTCCCGATCTTGTCGTCTGCGGTCTCGGTCTCGCCAATCCGCTGGAGGCCGAAGGCCTTACGACCAAATGGTCGATCGAACTGATCTTCACGCCGATTCAAGGCTTCGAGCAGGCCGGCGATCTCGCCGAGCTGTTCGCGCGGCCCTTGCTGCGGCAAACGCGACTGGCGGTGTGAGATGCAGCTGTCGGTCTGGACATATGAGGGTCCCCCGCATATCGGCGCGATGCGCATCGCGACCGCGATGCGCGACGTGCACTACGTGCTGCACGCGCCGCAGGGCGACACCTACGCCGATCTCTTGTTCACGATGATCGAGCGCCGCGACCGAAGGCCGCCCGTCACCTACACCACCTTCCAGGCGCGGGACCTCGGCGGCGACACCGCGGATCTGCTGCAGAGCGCGGCGCGCGCGGCCTACGAGCGCTTCCAGCCGCAGGCGATGCTGGTCGGCGCATCCTGCACCGCCGAGCTGATCCAGGACGATCCCGGCGGGCTGGCGCTTGCCTTGAGGCTTCCGATTCCGGTGATCCCGCTCGAGCTGCCGGCCTATCAGCGCAAGGAGAATTGGGGCGCCTCGGAAACGTTCTACCGGATTGTACGGGCGTTGGCTGCGTCTTCCGCTGATGGCTCCCCCCGCCGTGAACGGGAGGCGGGCGCTCGTCCAGTCTGCAACCTGCTTGGTCCGACGGCTCTCGGCTTCCGTCACCGCGACGACCTCGCGGAAGTGACCAGGCAGGTTGTGGAGCTCGGCATCGAGATCAATGTGGTGGCGCCGTGGAACGCGACGCCGGCTGATCTCGCTCGCCTGCCGGAGGCCGATTTCAACATCGTGCTGTATCCGGAAATCGCGCTGACGGCGGCCCAATGGCTGAACCGACAGTTTGGCCAGCCCTATACGAAGACGATCCCGATCGGCGTCGGCGCGACGCGCGACTTCATCAAGGAGGTCGCAGGCCTTGCCGGCATCGATGCAGAGCCCGTTCTGTCACGCGCCGAGAGCCGGCTGCCCTGGTATTCGCGCTCGGTTGACTCGACCTATCTCACCGGCAAGCGCGTCTTCATCTTCGGCGATGCCACCCATGCCGTCGCCGCGGCGCGCGTCGCGACCCAGGAACTCGGCTTCGAGGTCGTCGGCCTCGGCACTTATGCCCGCGAATTCGCCCGCGAGATCCGCGAGGCCGCCGCGCTCTACGGCGTCGAGCCACTGATCACGGACGACTATCTGGAGGTCGAAGCCCGTGTCAGCGAACTCCGTCCTGAGCTCGTGCTCGGCACGCAGATGGAGCGCCACATCGCCAAGCGCTTGGGCATTCCCTGCGCCGTGATCTCGTCGCCGACCCATGTGCAGGATTTCCCGGCGCGCTACTCGCCGCAGATGGGGTTCGAAGGCGCTAACGTGCTGTTCGACACCTGGGTGCATCCGCTGATGATGGGCCTGGAGGAGCATCTGCTCGGCATGTTCCGCGAGGATCATGAGTTCGCCGATCACGCGCCCTCGCATCTCGGCGCCGCCCCGGCGGCGCCGCCGCAGCCGCAGCTCCGCGTCGTCGAGACCTCCATCACCACCGAGCTCGCCTGGGCCTCCGACGCCGAGCGCGAGCTGACCAAGATTCCGTTCTTCGTGCGCGGCAAGGCACGCCGCAACACCGAACGCTTCGCGCGCGAGCGCAACGTCAACCTGATCACGCTCGAGACCTTGTACGATGCCAAAGCGCATTTCGGTCGCTGACGTCACACCCATCCGGGTGGTGATCGTGACGATGGACAGCCATCTCGCCTCGGCAGCCGTGCGCGCGCGCACGACCTTGCAGGCGGAGCTGCCCGGGCTCGATCTCAAGGTGCATGCGGCCGACGAGTGGGGCTGCAATCCGGACGCGCTGGCGCATTGCCTCGCCGACATCGCGACCGGCGACATCGTCGTCGCCACCATGCTGTTCATGGAAGACCACATTCAGCCGGTGCTGCCGGCCCTGCAGGCTCGCCGCGACCGGTGCGACGCGATGATCGGCTGCCTGTCGGCCGGCGAAGTCGTGCGCCTCACGCGGCTCGGCAAGCTGACGATGTCGGGCTCGGCGACCGGCGTGCTCGGCCTGTTGAAGCGGCTGCGCGGCAGCAACCGCTCGGGCAATTCCAGCGGCCAGGGCCAGATGAAGATGCTGCAGCGGATGCCGCGCCTGCTGCGCTACATCCCCGGCACGGCGCAGGACCTGCGCGCCTATTTCCTGACGCTGCAATATTGGCTCGCCGGCTCCGAGCAGAACTTTGCGAACATGGTGCGCTTTCTGGTCGGCCGCTATGCCGATGGCCCGCGCGCGTCGCTGCGCGGCAAGCTCACTGCCGCCGAGCCGATGACCTATCCGGATGTCGGGCTTTATCATCCGCGGGTGCCGCAACGGATCGTCGAACGCGCCGATCAGTTGCCGGTCCTGGCGAAGCCGGTCGGCCGCGTCGGCGTCATCCTGATGCGCTCCTATTTGCTCGCCGCCAACACCGCGCATTATGATGGCGTGATCGCGGCACTGGAGGCGCGCGGGCTCGCTGTCGTTCCGGTGTTCGCCTGCGGACTGGACTCGCGCCCGGCGATCGAGCGCTATTTCCAGAAGGACGGCGTCTCGACAGTCGATGCGGTTGTTTCGCTCACCGGCTTCTCGCTCGTCGGCGGCCCCGCTTACAATGACGCGCGCGCCGCCGAGGAGGTCATGGCTGGCCTCGATGTGCCCTTGATCGCGGCGCATCCGCTGGAATTCCAGACCGTCGAGCAGTGGCATGACGATGCGCGCGGCCTCACGCCGGTCGAGGCGACGATGATGGTCGCCATCCCCGAGCTCGACGGCGCGGTCGGCCCGACCGTGTTCGGCGGCCGCTCGGCGATGGCCGACGCGGGGCGCGACATGGCCTCGTTGCCCGAGCGCGCGGCACAGCTCGCATCGCGCGTCGCCCGGCTGGTCGAACTCCGCCGCTCGGCCCGCGCCGAGCGCAAGATCGCCGCGGTGCTGTTCAACTTCCCGCCGAACGGCGGCAGCGCCGGCACTGCGGCCTACCTCTCGGTGTTCGAGTCGCTGCACAACGTCATGACCTCGCTGCGCGCCGCCGGCTACACGGTCGACGTGCCGGCGACCGTGGACGAGTTGCGCGCGCGCGTGCTCAAGGGCAACGCCGAGCGGTTCGGCACTGCGGCCAATGTCGCTGTCCGGATTCCGGTCGATCAGCATGTCCGCCGCGAGCGGCATCTGGCCGAGATCGAGAAGCAATGGGGACCGGCGCCCGGCCGCCATCAGACCGATGGCGCCAGCCTGATGGTGCTGGGCGAGCAATTCGGCAATTTGTTCGTCGGCCTGCAGCCCGCCTTCGGCTACGAGGGCGATCCGATGCGGCTGTTGTTCGAGCACAGCTTCGCGCCGACCCACGCCTTCGCCGCGTTTTATCGCTGGCTGCGCGAGGAGTATCGCGCCCACGCCGTGCTGCATTTCGGCACCCACGGCGCGCTCGAATTCATGCCGGGCAAGCAGGCCGGTCTCTCCGCCGAGTGCTGGCCAGAGCGGCTGATCGGCGATCTGCCGAACTTCTACATCTACGCCTCCAACAATCCCTCCGAAGGTGCGCTCGCCAAGCGCCGCGGCGGCGCCACCTTGATCAGCTATCTCACGCCCTCGATCACCAGCGCCGGCCTCTACAAGGGCCTCGCCGAGCTGAAATCTTCGCTCGACGCCTGGCGTAATCTGTCGCCGGACGCGACCGAGCAGGTGAGGGCCGACAGCGCGGCGCTGATCCAGGCGCAGGCTGCCGCGGTCGATCTTGCCGTGGCTGATCCGCTCTGGGGCGATGAGCGTGACGCACGGATCGCTGCGCTCTCGGCCAGCGTGCTGGAGCTGGAGTATTCGCTGATCCCGCACGGCCTCCACGTGGTCGGCGCCCCGCCGCCGCAAGAGCAGCGCAAGGAGCTGCTCGACCTCGCAGGTATCACCGACGCCGCCAAGCGCACCGAACTCGACAAACTGCTCGCCACCGACAGCGAGACGCCGGCCATCCTGCACGCGCTCGACGGCGGCTACATCCGCCCCGTCCCCGGCGGCGACCTGCTGCGCAACACCGACGTGCTGCCGACGGGCCGCAACCTCCACGGCTTCGATCCGTTCCGTATTCCCAGCGCCTTCGCGCTCAAGGATGCCGAGCGCCAGGTCGCCCGGCTGCTCGCCCGCCATGCCGGCGAGGGCCACAAGCTGCCGGAGACGATCGCGCTGGTGCTGTGGGGCACCGACAACCTCAAGACCGAGGGCGGCCCGATCGCGCAGGCGCTGTGGCTGATGGGCGCAGCGCCGCGCCATGACAGCTATGGCCGGCTCTGCGGCGCCAAGCTGATCCCGCTGGAGCAGTTGGGACGCCCGCGCATCGACGTCGTGATCACGCTGTCCGGCATCTTCCGCGACCTGATGCCGCTGCAGACCAAGCTGCTCGCCGAAGCCGCGCTGCTCGCCGCGTCGGCGGATGAGTCCGCGGAATTCAACTATGTCCGCAAGCACGCGCTGGCCTTCCAGGCCGCGCATGGCGGTGAGATCGCGGACGCCGCATTGCGCGTGTTCGGCAATGCCGAGGGCGCCTACGGCGCCAACGTCAACCATCTGATCGATTGCGGCGCCTGGACCGACGAGGACGAACTGGCCGACGTCTATACCCGCCGCAAGGGCTTTGCCTACGGCACCGACGGCCGCCCTGTCCGCCGCGACGCGCTGCTCGGCCATGTGCTGGCCGGCGTCGACGCCGCCTATCAGAACGTCGACTCCGTCGAACTCGGCGTCACCACGATCGATCATTATTTCGATACGCTCGGCGGCATCAGCCGCGCGGTGAAGCGCGCCAAGGGCGAGGCGGCGCCGGTCTATATCGGCGACCAGACCCGCGGCGAGGGCACCGTGCGCACGCTCTCGGAGCAGGTCGCGCTGGAGACGCGTACGCGCACGCTCAATCCGAAATGGTACGAGGCGCTGCTCGCCCATGGCTACGAGGGCGTCCGCCAGATCGAGTCGCATGTGACCAATACCGTCGGCTGGTCGGCGACGACCGGGCAGGTGGCCCCCTGGGTCTATCAACAGATCACCACGACCTTCGTGCTCGACCCCGCGATGCGCGAGCGGCTCGCTTCGCTCAATCCGGCGGCGTCCGCGAAGATCGCCAACCGTCTGATCGAAGCGCATGAGCGCAATTACTGGACCCCGGATGCCGAGATGCTCGATGTCCTGCGCAAGGCCGGGGAAGAACTCGAAGATCGCCTCGAAGGCGTGGGAGTTGCCGCATGAATGTGACCTTGAGACCGCCGCTGACGACGGCCCCGCGCCGCCCTGACGGGGCCGGTAGCGTTCAGGTGCAGCTCGATCCGAACGTGGTGATCGGCACTGCAAAAGTGTTCTCGGTCTACGGCAAGGGTGGCATCGGCAAGAGCACGACCTCGTCGAACCTCTCGGTGGCGCTGTCGAAGCTCGGCAAGCGCGTGCTGCAGATCGGCTGCGATCCCAAGCATGACTCGACCTTCACGCTGACCAAGCGGCTGGTGCCGACGGTCATCGACATCCTCGAGCAGGTCAACTTCCACTCCGAGGAGCTGCGCCCCGACGACTTCGTCTACCAGGGCTACAATGGCGTGATGTGCGTCGAGGCCGGCGGGCCGCCGGCCGGCACCGGCTGCGGCGGCTATGTCGTCGGCCAGACGGTGAAGCTGCTCAAGGAGCATCATCTTCTCGAGGACACTGACGTGGTGATCTTCGACGTGCTCGGCGACGTCGTCTGCGGCGGCTTTGCGTCGCCGCTGCAGCATGCCGATCGCGCGCTGATCGTCGCCGCCAACGACTTCGACTCGATCTTCGCGATGAACCGCATCGTCGCGGCGATCCAGGCCAAGTCGCGCAACTATCCGGTGCGGCTCGGCGGCGTGATCGCCAATCGCAGCGCCGCGACCGACCAGATCGACAAGTTCAACGAGCGCATCGGCATGAAGACGCTGGCGCACTTCCCCGATCTCGACGTCATCCGAAAGAGCCGGCTGAAGAAGTGCACCTTGTTCGAGATGGAGGCCTCGCCCGACGTCGAGCGCGCCCAGAACGAATATCTGCGCCTCGCCGCCTCGCTGCTCGCCGGCGTCGAGCCGATCCACGCGATGGCTCTCAAGGACCGCGATATCTTCGATCTCCTTGGCTTCGATTGAGTGAGGCTGGCACATGACGACAGCGGAATATCTCGCCCGCCGCAGTGAAGTGGAGACCTATTTCGACCGCACCGCGGTCGCCGCCTGGACGCGGCTGACCTCCGATGCGCCGGTCGGCCGCATCCGCGCCACGGTGCGCGCCGGCCGCGACGAGATGCGGCGGACGCTGTTGTCATGGCTGCCGCTCGACCTGCGCGGCGCACGGATTCTCGATGCCGGCTGCGGCACCGGCAGCTTCTCGATCGAGGCGGCGCGCCGTGGCGCCGATGTGGTCGCCGTCGACATCTCGCCGACGCTGATCGAGATCGCGCAGCGCCGGCTGCCCGACGACATCAGCCGCGATGCGATCCGCTTCGTCGCCGGCGACATGCTCGACCCCCGGCATGGCGGTTTCAATTTCGTCGTCGCGATGGACTCGTTCATTCACTACCGCGCCGAGGATGCCGTGCGCATCGTCGCCGGCCTCGCCAATCGCACCTCCGATGCGATCCTGATGACCTACGCGCCGCGCACGCCGTTGCTTGCTGTCATGCATGCCGTCGGCGGCCTGTTCCCGCGCGGCAATCGCGCGCCGTCGATCGAGCCGGTCGCCGAGCAGAAGCTGTCTCGCCTGATTGCCGATCAGCCGGATCTCGCCGACTGGCGCTGCGCGCGCAGCAGCCGCATCGCCAACGGCTTCTACATCTCGCAAGCGCTGGAGCTCCGCCCGTCATGAGCGCGCGCGCACCATCGTTCCTGCAACTGTGGACGCGGCTGTCGTCGCGCTATCTGCCGTTTGCGGATGCCGCCTCGACCGAGCTGCCGCTGTCGCGCCTGATGCGGCTGTCGCTGTTCCAGGTCTCGATCGGCATTTCGGTGGTGCTGCTCAATGGCACGCTCAACCGCGTCATGATCGTCGAGCTCGGCGTGCCCTCCTGGCTGGTCGCGACCATGGTGGCGCTGCCGCTGGTGTTCGCGCCGCTGCGCGTGCTGATCGGCTTCAAGTCGGACCATCACCGCTCCGTGCTCGGCTGGCGCCGCGTGCCCTATATCTGGATGGGGACCTTGCTGCAGTTCGGTGGCCTCGCGATCATGCCGTTCGCGCTGCTCCTGCTGTCCGCGGGCGACGCGCCGGGCCAGGTCATCGCGGGGCGCGTGGGCGCGGCGCTCGCTTTCCTGCTGGTCGGCGCCGGGCTGCACACGACGCAGACGGCAGGCCTGTCGCTGGCGACCGACATCGCGCCCGAGCATTCGCGCCCGCGCGTCGTCGCCTTCCTCTATGTGATGCTGATGTTCGGCATGATGGCGAGCGCGCTGACCTTCGGCGGGCTGCTCGCCGATTTCAGCGAGATGCGGCTGATCCAGGTCATCCAGGGCGCCGCGCTGACCGAGATGGTGCTCAACGTCATCGCGCTGTGGAAGCAGGAGGCGCGCGATCCCTCGCGCACGTCGGCTGCCCGGGAGCGCCCGCGCTTCGGCGACTCCTGGCGGCAGTTCCGCGAGGCCGGCGGCTCGATGCGCGTGCTGGTCGCGGTCGGGCTCGGTACCGCCGGCTTCACGATGCAGGACATTCTGCTCGAGCCGTATGGCGCGGAGATCCTTCACCTCACGGTGGGCGAAACGACCGCACTGACGGCGTTGTTCGCCGCCGGCACGCTTGCGGGCTTCGGGCTGTCGGCGCGCCGTCTCGGCCGCGGGTCCGATCCTTATCGCATCGCGGCGCTCGGCGGGCTCGTCGGCCTGTTCGCGTTTTCCGCCGTGATCTTCTCGGCGCCGCTCGCGTCGCCCTTGCTGTTCCGTATCGGCACGACCCTGATCGGCTTTGGCGGCGGCCTGTTCGCGGTGGGCACGCTGACGGCGGCGATGGCGCTGGTGCAGAACGGCGAGAGCGGGTTGGCGCTCGGCGCCTGGGGCGCGGTGCAGGCCACGGCGGCGGGACTCGCCATCGCAGGCGGCGGCGCCATTCGCGATGTGATGTCGCAGCTCGCGCTCGATGGCCGCCTCGGCATAGCCCTTGCCGGTCCCGCGACCGGCTACAGCATCGTCTATCACGTCGAAATCGCGCTGCTCTTCGTCACCCTCGCGGTCATCGGGCCGCTGGTGCGGCGGCGGGCGGCGGAGCCGCAGCAACTACAGTTCGGAATCGCTGAATTTCCAGGTTAGCCCAGTCGGGGAGGAAACCATGCAGACGTCTTTCACGAGCTACATCGATGTCGCCCAGGTGGTGCTTTACGGGTTCTGGGTGTTCTTCGCAGCCCTGATCTTCTACCTGCGCACCGAGGACAAGCGCGAGGGCTATCCGCTGCAGTTCGAGGGCCGCGTCGGCCGCCGGACCGCGTCGAGCGGTCACGGCTTCCCGACCCCGCCGAGCCGCAAGACCTATTACATGCATGGCGGCCGTACCGCGAGCCTGCCGAACTGGGACAACGACCGCTCGGATGCGCCGGTGACGCCGATGTATCCCTGGCCGGGCACGCCCTATCTGCCGACCGGCAACCCGATGCTCGACGGCGTCGGCCCGGGCTCCTTCGCCGCGCGCAGGGACGAACCGGAACTGACCATGGACAACATCCCGGCGATCGTGCCGCTGCGCGTCGACGGCAGCATCTTCATCGCCTCGGAGGATCCGGATCCACGCGGCATGCCGGTGATCGGCTGCGACGGCCAGCTCGGCGGCAAGGTGCGTGAGGTGTGGGTCGATCGCGCCGAGATGCTGATCCGCTATCTCGAAGTCGAGGTCGACGGCATCGTCGGACGCCACGTGCTGCTGCCGATGACGATGGCCGTGGTCGACAGGTCGCGCAAGGCGGTGCTGGTCGATGCCATTCTCGGCTCACAATTCGCCAACGTGCCCGCTCTCGCCAATGCCGACCAGGTCACCAAGCTCGAGGAGGACAAGATCGTCGGCTACTATGGCGGCGGCCACCTCTATGCGACCGCCGCGCGCCAGGAGCCGCTGCTGTGAGCAGGCTTCGCGATCGTGATGAGCTGATGCTGCCGGAGGGCGAGCGGCTGCTCTGGCAGGGACAGCCGGCGGTGAAGGCGCTGCTGCTGCGTGTCTTCCACCTGCGTCTGGTGCTCGCTTATTTCGCGGCGCTGTTCGGCGCGCGCGTCGTGGCCGGTGCGCTGGATCACCAGCCGCTGGCGGCCTCGGTCGCCAGCGCGTCGTCGCTGGCAATGCCGGTGGCGATCGCCACGCTGCTGCTCACCGGCCTCGCGGTGCTCTACAGCCGCACCACGCGCTACACCATCACCTCCAGGCGCGTGCTGCTGCAGTTCGGCGCCGTGCTGCCGATGACCTTGAACGTACCGTTCAAGCAGATCGCGCGCGCCGACGTGAAGCTGTTCGCGGACGGCTCCGGCGATCTTCCGCTCGGCGTCCTGGCGCAACAGCGGCTGTCCTATCTGCTGCTGTGGCCGCATGCGCGTCCCTGGCGGCTGAACGAGGTCGAGCCGATGCTGCGCGGCGTGCCTGATGCCCGCGCAGTCGCCGAGATTCTCGCCAAGGCGCTGGTCGCGGCCTCCGATGGCGCGGTCGCGGCCCAGCCGCTCGCGGCTGCTGAGGGTCATCCGCAGGGCACGCCTGCGGGCGCCGTGGCCAACGCGGCGTGATGAGGAGGAACAAGCCATGAGCCAGGCCGAGGGCCATGTCGAAGCCGAAATCATCATCCCGAAGGGCGCGTTGCGCGCAGCCTTTGCGCTGGTCGCCTTCGCTCTGCTCGCTGCCGGTGTCGGTCGCCTGACCGGCCTCGGCACCGTGCAGCATGATCACGTGGCCGCCGTGCAGACGGTGGCGCTGCGGTTCGAGGACCGGCCCGACGGCGGCATCTCCGTGGTGTCGCCCGACAGCGGCAAGGTCGTCGGCGTGGTCGAAGCCGGCTCTGACGGCTTCCTGCGCACCGTTCTGCGCAGCATGGCGTTCGACCGCCAGCGTCACACGATCGGCTCGGGGCCGGCCTTCACCATCAACCGATGGTCCGACGGCCGCCTGAGCCTGGACGATCCCGCCACCGGACGGCGGGTCGATCTCGCGCCGTTCGGTGACAACAACAGGCGCCGGTTCACGGAGCTGATGACCATGGGAGAAACGCGATGAGAGCCTTATGGGCCAACGAGCCCCGCCGCTTCGACATCGGCTGCAGCATCGAGGTCGAGCAGACCTCCGAGACGCTGCACGCCCATGTCACGCTCGACCGCGACGTCAACATCCGTCCGGGCGACGAGGTCGTGATTCATGGCGAGCCGATCACGGTCAAGTTCGGCGAGCAGCTCAACCTGCGCCGCACGGCCACTGTGGTTCGTGCTGGTCCGGTGAAGCGCATGATGATGCATGTCGCCGGATATCTCGAACTCACGGAATTGTACGACGTCAGCTTTTCGGACGGGAGGGTCAGATGATCGCAATGGAAGGTGGGTCCGGCAACATTTCCACCAAGATGGCGCTCGAGGACACGATCCTCACGCCGCGCTTCTACACCACCGATTTCGCGGCGATGGACCGGCTCAATGTCGACCTGGTGCGCCGCGAATGGGATGCTGTCATGGCCGAGCTGCGCGCCGACCACAACCGCAAGCACTTCGTGCGCACGCCGGAGTTCGACAAGGATCTCAACGATCTGCCCGAGGCGCTTCGCGCCGAATTCAAGGACTTCCTGGTGTCGTCGCTGACGGCCGAGTTCTCCGGCTGCGTGCTCTATGCCGAGATCAAGAAGCGGATCAGCAATCCCGATATCCGCGAGCTGTTCCAGTTCATGAGCCGCGACGAGGCCCGCCATGCCGGCTTCATCAACGAGATCCTGAAGGATCACGGCATCGGCGTCGATCTCAGCTTCCTGACCAAGACGAAGAAGTACACCTACTTCAAGCCGAAGTTCATCTTCTACGCGACCTACCTGTCGGAGAAGATCGGCTACGCCCGCTACATCACCATCTATCGCCAGATGGAGCGCAATCCGGAACGCCAGTTCCACCCGATCTTCAAGTGGTTCGAGAAGTGGTGCAACGACGAGTTCCGGCACGGCGAGGCGTTCGCGCTTCTGATGCGCGCCGATCCGAAGCTCTTGAGCGGATACAACAAGCTCTGGATCAAGTTCTTCCTGCTCGCGGTGTTCGCCACCATGCATGTCCGCGACCACATGCGCCCGGCCTTCTACGAGGCGCTCGGCATGCCGGTCGACGAGTACGACATGCGGGTCTTCCGGATCACCTCGGAGATCTCGCGCCAGGTCTTCCCGGTGATGCTCGACATCGACAACCCGCGCTTCTGGGAAGGCCTCAAGCGCCTGCGAGAAATCTCGGAGGCGATCGCCGATGCGAAGGCGCAGGGCGGCATCATGGGCACGCTGAAGCGCGCCGTGCTGCCGCTCAAGGCGGCCCTGACCTTCGGCCGGTTGTATCTGCTGCCGGCCAAGAGCAACGAGCTGCCACGGGAGATCAGGCTGCAACCCGCCTGGTGACAAGGAGCCGGACATGGGCGCGACCGCGATTGCCATACCCTATGTCGTGTTCGTCTGGTGGTTCTCGACCGGCGCCGTGCTGGCGCTGGTCGGGCTCGCCGCCCGTTACCCGGCCGCGTTCAAATGGGGCACGGCCGCGGCGTTCGTCGCGGCCTTGTCCGGCGTCGCGGTGTCGAGCCAGTCGGCCGAGGACGCCAGCGCCTATTGCGCCTTCACCTGTGCCATCCTGCTGTGGGGCACGGTGGAGATGTCGCTGCTTGCCGGCTGGATCACCGGGCCGCGGCCCGAGCCGTGCCCGCGGGATTGCACGCCGGCCTCGCGCGTCGGCTTTGCGTTGCAGGCGATCGCCTATCACGAACTGGCGCTGATCGCGACCGCGGGCCTGGTGTTCGCGGTGACATCCGGCGCCCCCAATCGGCTGAGCTGGTGGACGTTCGCCGCGCTGCTGGTGCTCAGGCAGAGCGCCAAGATCAATCTGTTTCTCGGCGTGCGCACCCTGAATGACGAGCTGCTGCCGCAGCAGGTCCGGTTCATGCGCAGCTATTTCGCCAAGAAGTCGATCAACCTGCTGTTTCCGTTCTCGATCGCCGCTGCGACCACCGCGACCGTGTTGGTTGCCGCTGCCGCGCTGGGCGCAAAATCGACCTTCGATGGCGTCGCGCTGTCGCTGCTGGCGTCGCTGATCGCGCTCGGTCTGCTCGAACACGGCTTCATGGCGCTGCCGATGCCGGTCATTAATCTCTGGCGCTGGAGCGCGCCGGCGGAGCCGGTCATGGCGGCCGTCGTCGCCATCCCGGCATCCGTGCCGGTCACGCCCATGGCGCGGCCGGTGCTCGCCGTCGTGCCGGCCACGCCGGAAGCAGAGCGTCCCATGCCCGCGCCCAAGACATCGATGTCGGCGCAGAAGACGGCCGCCGCGCTGGCGCGGCAGCGGCTCGAGGAGCAGTTCCGCCAGGCCTATCGCCAGGCCCGCGCCGATGCGCAGGCGCAAACCATCACCGGACTGGCCGCGGTGTCGGTCACACCGCCGGTCGATCCGAACACGACAGCACAGGGGGGAGTACCATGAACTACGAAGACTATTTCCGCCGCCAACTCGACGGCCTCCGGCGCGAAGGACGCTATCGCGTGTTCGCCGATCTCGAGCGCAAGGCCGGCGCCTTCCCGCGTGCGACCTATCGCGGTCCGCATGGCGAGCGCGAGGTCTCGGTGTGGTGCTCCAACGACTATCTCGGCATGGGCCAGCATCCGAAGGTGCTGGAAGTGATGCACGAGGCGCTCGACCGCTGCGGCGCCGGCGCCGGCGGCACCCGCAACATCAGCGGCACCAACCACTACCACATCCTCCTGGAGGAGGAGCTTGCCGATCTCCACGGCAAGCAGGCGGCGCTGCTGTTCAACTCCGGCTACGTCTCGAACTGGACGTCGCTGTCGACGCTCGCGGGACGGATGCCCGGCTGCGTGATCCTGTCGGACGAACTCAATCACGCCTCGATGATCGAGGGCATCCGCCACAGCCGCTGCGAGACAAGGATCTGGCGCCACAACGACGTTGCCGATCTCCGCGACAAGCTGTCGGATCTCGACCCGAAGGTGCCGAAGCTGATCGCCTTCGAGAGCGTCTATTCGATGGACGGCGACATCTCGCCGATCTCCGACGTCTGCGACGTCGCTGACGAGTTCAATGCGATGACCTATCTCGACGAGGTCCATGCCGTCGGCCTGTACGGCCCGCGCGGCGGCGGCATCTCCGAGCGCGACGGTGTCGCTGATCGCCTGACCGTCATCGAAGGGACGTTGGCCAAGGCGTTCGGCGTGATCGGCGGTTATATCACCGCCTCCAACACCGTGTGCGACTTCGTCCGCAGCTTCGCGTCGGGCTTCATCTTCTCCAGCTCGCTGCCGCCGGCGGTGGCCGCGGGCGCGCTGACCAGCATCCGGCATCTCAAGGCCAGCGATCATGAGCGCGCGCGGCACCAGGATCGCGTCGCGCGGCTGCGTCGCCGGCTCGATGAAGCCGGTGTCAGCCATCTCGACAATCCCAGCCACATCGTGCCGGTGATGGTGCGCGACCCCGTGCTGTGCAAGCGCATCAGCGACATCCTGCTCGATCGCTACGGCATCTATGTGCAGCCGATCAACTATCCGACAGTGCCGCGCGGCACCGAGCGGCTGCGCATCACGCCGTCGCCCTATCACTCCGACGAGGACATCGAGCATCTCGTGTCGGCGCTGTCCGAGATCTGGGCCGAGATGGGACTCGCGCAGGCGGCCTGATCGCCTGCGCAAACCGCGCGGCGTTTGCGCCAGATCAATTTGTCAATCCAGCTTGACGTTAGGATGTATGGACAAATTGATAATCGGGGGAGAACGCCGTGCGGATTTTGTTGCTGCATCCGAATTATCACTCCGGCGGCGCCGAGATCGCCGGAAACTGGCCGCCGGCCTGGGCGGCCTACATCTCCGGCGCGCTGAAGGCCGCCGGCTTCACCGACCTTCGCTTTATCGACGCGATGACCAACGACCTCTCCGAGGAGCAGGTCCGCAGCCTTCTGCGCAGCGAAAAGCCTGATGTGATCGGCTGCACCGCGATCACGCCGTCGATCTACAAGGCCGAGCGACTGCTGGAAATTGCCAAGGAGGAGCACCCGGACGCGCTCACCGTACTCGGCGGCATCCACGCAACCTTCATGTATCAGCAGGTGCTGACGGAAGCGCCGTGGATCGACGCCATCGTGCGCGGCGAGGGCGAGGAGATCATCGTCGATTTGATGCGCGCCCGCGAGGACGGCCGCTGGGCCAATGATCGCCGCAGCATCAAGGGCATCGCCTATCGCGACGGCACCGAGGTCGTTGCGACCGTGGCGGCGCCGACCGTAAAGAATCTCGATGCGATCACGCCTGACTGGAGCGTGCTCGAATGGAGCAAATACATCTACATCCCGATGAACAAGCGCGTCGCGATCCCCAACATGGCGCGCGGCTGCCCGTTCACCTGCAGCTTCTGCTCGCAGTGGAAATTCTGGCGCGACTATCGCATCCGTGACCCGAAGAAGGTGGTCGACGAAATCGAGACCCTGATGCGCGAGCACGATGTCGGCTTCTTCATCCTCGCCGACGAGGAGCCGACCATCAACAAGAAGAAGTTCGTCGCGTTCTGCGAGGAGCTGATCCGCCGCGACCTCAAGATCCTTTGGGGCATCAACACCCGCGTCACCGACATCCTGCGCGACGAGGCGCTGCTGCCGCTCTATCGTAAGGCCGGCCTGATCCACGTCTCGCTCGGCACCGAGGCCGCCGCGCAGATGAAGCTCGACCGCTTCAACAAGGAGACCACGGTCGCGCAGAACAAGAAGGCGATCCAGCTGTTGCGCGACGCCGGCATCGTCGTCGAGGCGCAGTTCATCGTCGGTCTCGAGAACGAGACCCGCGAGACCTTGGAAGAAACCTACCAGATGGCGCGGGACTGGAAGCCCGACCTCGCCAACTGGGCGATGTACACGCCGTGGCCGTTCTCTGACCTGTTCCGCGATCTCGGCGACAAGGTCGAGATCTTCGATTACGAAAAGTACAATTTCGTCACCCCGATCATGAAGCCCGACGCGATGGACCGCGGCGAGCTACTCGACGGCGTCATGAACAACTACCGCCGCTTCTACATGCACAAGGCGCTGTTCTCGTACCCTTGGGCCGGCTCCGGCGAGCGCCGCCGCTATCTGCTCGGCTGCCTCAAGGCGTTCCTGAAGTCCGGCTTCGAGCGCAAATTCTACGATCTCGGCCGCGTTAATTATTGGGGGCCGCAATCCAAGGGCAAGGTTGATTTCGGCTTCGACACCTCGCGCAAGCGCGCCGAGCCCGGCAAGGTGGAATGGAAGACGAGCCACAATCGCAAGCTGACCGGACCGCAGCAGGCGCAGGTGATGGCCTGCGGCGGCGGCACCGAGCAGATGAGCGACGAGGCCGAGACCAGGGTGCACTGAGATGCACGGCACGCGCGCCCAGCATCTTCAGCTGCCGCGCGTTGCCGCCGCCTCTGATCACGCGACGGGGCGCATCGGTCCCAATGCGATCATCCAGACCGCGGAGGCCTTGCGCCTCCTGCGCGGCGAGACCGACGCGCGCCGCGTCTTCGCATCCGGCGGGCTGGAGCCGTATCTCGCGGCGCCGCCGGCCGACATGGTGGATGAGGCGGAGGTCATCCGCCTGCATCGCGCCGTGCGGGCGGCGTTGGATGCAGATGCAGCCCGTGCGGTCAGCCTCAAGGCGGGGCAATTGACCGCGCTCTATCTGCTCGCCCACCGCATTCCCAAACCCGCCCAGCGCGTGCTCCGCGTGCTGCCGGCGCGCCTCGCCAGCCATGCGCTGTCGCGTGCGATTGCGGCCCATGCCTGGACCTTCGCCGGCACCGGCCTCTTCACCGCCCGCCCGGGACGGCCGACGATCTACGAGATCAGCCATTGCCCGTTGTGCCGCGTGCAGGGAGCCGACCATCCGATCTGCGACTTCTACGCCGCGACCTTCGAGACGCTGTTCGCAACCCTGGTGCATCGGAACGCGCGGGCGCGCGAGATCAGCTGCGAGGCCATGGGGGCATCTGCCTGCCGCTTCGTGATCGACTGGTGAGACGAAATTATGCGAGATGCGGCACCGTCAGGGCTTCGGGTGTCGCGCTTAGCGGGGCAGGAACCGCGCGCCTTCCTTGCCGAAGAAGTCCAGCATCGCCTGCGCCGGCGGCAGCAGCAGCTTGTCGGCACGCCGGACGGCATGCCAGTGGCGCACGATCGGCAGGCCCACGACCTTCAGCATGACCAGCCGGCCCTCGCTGAGCTCGTGCGCCACGGTGTGCTGCGAGATGAAGGCGATGCCCAGCCCGGCGATGACCGCCTGCTTGATTGTCTCGTTGCTGTCCATCTCCATGCTGGTCTTGGGATGCAGGCCGCGCTTCTCCAAAAACGTCTCCATCAGCAGCCGCGTGCCCGACCCCGGCTCGCGGGTGATGAACACTTCGCCGGCGAGATCCTCGGGCGCGATGCGCTTGCGCCGCGCCAGGCGATGGCCGGCCGGCGCGATGATGATGTGCGGATGCTTGCCGAACGGGCGCATGTCGACCGGGATGTCGGCGGGCGGCCGGCCCATGATGGCGATGTCGAGATCGTAGCCGCGCAGCGCCTCGCGCAGGCTGTCGCGGTTGCCGATGCGCAGGGTCACGTCGATCTTGGGAAAACGCCGCGAAAACTCCGCGATCGCGAACGGCACGAAATATTTCGCGGTCGAGACCGCGCCGATCGCGACCCGGCCGCCGCTGCGGCCGGCGAGAATGTCCAGCGCCTGCTCGCAATCGAGCAGCGCCGCCTCGACGCGTTCGGCGAGCGCGAGCACGCTGCGCCCCGCTTCGGTCAGGATCATGCCATCCGTGGTGCGCTGGATCAGCGGCAGCCCGGCGAGCTCCTGGAGATTGCGAATCTGCAGCGTGACCGCGGGCTGCGTGAGGTTCAGGCGGCCGGCCGCCGACGTGACGGAACCCGAGTTCTGCACGGCCACGAGCGCGCGCAATTGGCGAATGGTGAGATCGCGGGAGAAGTGGCGGCTCATGGAACCCTCAAGAGGTCGATCGCATAAGGAAAACTTTGGTCGATCCAAAGATATTGAAATTTCCCTAATCGGGCAAATCGGTGTGTTGATAGCAGCGCGGCACGACGCTTTCGTGCGGCTTCATCAAGTTCCCGGCAGAGGAGCTGATGGCGAGGGAGTGGACTTATGAATAGCCAAGCGGATCATCAGACATTGCACGCGCATCTCGCATTGCAGAATGCGAACGCCGATTGCGCGGTGGTGATCGAGGCCCTCGCCGATGCCGCGCGCGAGCTCGCGCGGCAGATCGCCATCGCCCCGCTGTCCGGCGTGGATGAAGGCGCCGCCACCGTCAACACCGATGGCGACATCCAGAAGGCGCTCGACATCGTCGCCGACAATCTGATGCGCGACGCGCTGCGCCGGGCGCCCGTTGCCGGCATTCTCTCGGAAGAGGGTGATCGCCCCGAAACGGTCAACGAGGCTGCCCCACTTTGTGTCGCGATCGATCCGCTCGACGGCTCCTCGAACCTGCAGAACAACATCTCGGTCGGCACCATCTTTTCGATCCGGCCGCGCGGCCGCGACGTGCTCTCGAGCTTCTTCGAGCCCGGCACCGCGCAGCTCGCCGCCGGCTTCTTCGTCTACGGCCCGCAGACCTGCCTCGTGCTCGCGATCGACCATCGCGTCGACCTCTACGTGCTGCATCCGACGTTGCACGAATTCATCCTCGCCAAGTCGGGCATCCGCATCCCGCAGGATACGCCGGAATTCGCGATCAACGCCTCGAACCGCCGGCACTGGAGCGGCACTGTCCGCAACTATGTGGACGAGTGCCTGTCCGGCGCCGCTGGCCCGCGCGGCCGCGACTTCAACATGCGCTGGATCGCCTCGCTGGTCGCGGAGGCCTACCGCATCCTGATGCGCGGCGGCGTGTTCCTCTATCCCGCCGATTCACGCCCGGGCTATCGCGAGGGCCGGCTGCGACTGGTCTACGAAGCGCATCCGATGGCGCTGATCATGGAATGGGCCGGCGGCTCGGCCTCGAGCGGCCGCGCGCGCATTCTCGAATTGTCGGCGCGCTCGCCGCATCAGCGCGCGCCGCTGATCATGGGCGACGTCCGCCTCGTGCGCGACGTCGACCAGTTGCATGAGGGCGTCGAGCCGCTGTTCGAAACCAGCGATGCGCCCCTGTTCGCCCGCCGCGGCCTGTTCCGCTGAGCGCGCGCTGCTGAGCCTCCCCGGCTCGGCGAGACGTCCGGAGAAAAATCATGTCACGTCGTCATCCCATCATCTCGATCACGGGCTCGTCCGGTGCGGGCACCACCTCGGTCAAGAAGACCTTCGAGAACATCTTTCGCCGCGAGAACGTCAAGGCCGCCTATATCGAGGGCGACGCCTTCCATCGCTACAATCGCGAGGACATGCGCCGCAAGATGGTCGAGGAGGCCGAGCGCGGCAACAAGCATTTCAGCCATTTCAGCCCCGACACCAATCTGTTCGAGGAGCTCGAAAAGACCTTTCGCGACTATTCCGAGACCGGCACCGGCACGACGCGCCACTACGTCCATGACGAGGAGGAGGCGCGGCTGTACGACGCCCGGCCCGGCACCTTCACGGAATGGACGCAACTGCCGGCGGAGTCCGATCTGCTGTTCTACGAGGGCCTGCACGGCGCCGTCGTCACCGAGAAGGTCAACATCGCGCAGCATGCCGACCTGAAGATCGGCGTGGTGCCGGTGATGAACCTGGAATGGATCCAGAAGCTGCATCGCGACCGTGCCTCGCGCGGCTACACCACTGAGGCGGTCACCGATACCATCCTGCGGCGCATGCCGGACTATGTGAACTACATCATCCCGCAGTTCTCCGAGACCGACATCAACTTCCAGCGCGTGCCGACGGTCGACACCTCGAATCCGTTCATTGCGCGCTGGATCCCGACCCCAGATGAATCGATGGTCGTGATCCGCCTCAAGAATCCGCGCGGCATCGACTTCCCTTATCTGCTGTCGATGATCCAGGGCAGCTTCATGTCGCGTGCCAATTCGATCGTGATCCATGGCTCGAAGCTCGATCTCGCCATGCAGCTCATTCTCACCCCGATGATCATGCAACTGATGGACCGAAAGAGGCGCACGCTATGACCGCCAACGCCCTGCAAAAGCCCGCCGCGAAGGCGGATCCGGCGCATGCCGAGATGGCGAACGCCATCCGCTTCCTCGCGATCGACGCGGTGGAGAAGGCAAAGTCCGGCCATCCGGGCATGCCGATGGGCATGGCCGATGTCGCCACCGTGCTGTTCTCCCGTTTCATGAAGTTCGATCCGGCCGATCCGTCCTGGCCCGATCGCGACCGCTTCGTGCTGTCGGCCGGCCACGGCTCGATGCTGCTCTATGCGCTCCTGCATCTCACCGGCTACGAGGCGGTGACGATCGACGAGATCAAGGCGTTCCGGCAATGGGGCGCCAAGACGCCGGGGCATCCGGAGTATGGCCACACGCCGGGGGTCGAGACCACGACCGGGCCGCTGGGGCAGGGGATCGCGACCGCGGTCGGCATGGCGCTCGCCGAGCGCCTGATGAACGCGCGTTACGGCGACGAACTGGTCGATCATTATACGTATGTGATCGCCGGCGACGGCTGCCTGATGGAGGGCATCAGCCACGAGGCGATCTCGCTCGCGGGGCATCTCCGGCTCAATCGGCTCATTGTCTTGTTTGATGACAATGGCATCTCGATCGACGGCTCGACCGGGCTGGCCTGCTCCGACGATCAGCTCGTCCGCTTCGCGGCCTCGGGCTGGGCGACCAGCCGCATCGACGGCCATGATCCCCTGGCTATTGAATCCGCGATCGCGGCCGCCCGCCAGAGCGACCGTCCCAGCATGATCGCCTGCCGCACCACGATCGGCTTCGGCTCGCCGGGACGGCAGGGCTCGGAGAAGGCGCATGGCGCGCCGCTTGGCCCGGAGGAGGTCGAGAAGACCCGAGCGGCGCTGCACTGGCCGCATCGTCCGTTCGAGGTGCCCGCCGACGTGCTGGTGAGCTGGCGCGAGATCGGCGCGCGCGGCCGCAGCGTGCGGCAGGCCTGGAAGGAGCGGGCGCGCAAGCTCGGCACGTCTGACCGCTCGCCCTGCCACGACGCGCTCAACAAGAAGCTGCCGGCGGCCTACACCGAGCGCATGGCGCAGTTTATCGCTCAGCTCACGGCCGAGAAGCCGAAGATCGCCACGCGCCAGGCCTCGCAGAACGTGATCGACGTGATCGCGACCGTGCTGCCGAACCTGCTGGGCGGCTCCGCGGACCTGACCCATTCCAACCTGACCAAGGCGAAGACGCACAAATCTGTCACACCTTCGACGATGGACGGCAACTACGTCCATTACGGCGTGCGCGAGCACGCGATGGCCGCGGCCATGAACGGAGTCGCGCTGCATGGCGGTTTCATTCCCTATGGCGGCACCTTCCTGGCGTTTGCCGACTACAACCGGCCCGCGATCCGTCTGGCCGCGCTGATGGGCATCCGCGTCATCCATGTGATGACGCACGACTCCATCGGCCTCGGCGAGGACGGCCCGACGCATCAGCCGGTCGAGCATCTGCCGAGCCTGCGCGCCATTCCCAATCTCCTGGTGTTTCGTCCGTCCGATGCGGTCGAGACCGCCGAAGCCTGGGACTGCGCGCTGCGCGCCGAGACCTCGCCGTCGGTGCTGTGCCTGTCGCGGCAGGCGCTGCCGGCCTTCCGCACGGAGGCGTCGGATCACAACAAGGTGGCGCTCGGTGCCTATGTGGTGGTCGAGCCTGAAGCGGGCCGCGACGTGACGCTGATCGCGACCGGCTCGGAGGTGGCGATCGCGCTGGAGGCGGCGAAGCTGCTGGCGGCGGAAAAGGTCCAAGCGGCCGTGGTGTCGGCACCGTGCTTCGAGCTGTTCCGCAAGCAGAGTGCGGAGTATCGCGCGGAGGTGCTCGGCAGCGCGCCGCGCATCGGCGTCGAAGCCGCCATCGAGGGCGAGTGGGCGCGCTGGCTCGGCGATGCCGGCGAGTTCGTCGGCATGCACGGCTTCGGCGCCTCGGCGCCGGCCGACGTGCTGTACCGCGAATTCGGCATCACGCCTGCGGCCGTCGCCGATGCGGCCATGCGCAACATCATCCGGGCGCGGGCGTCCTGAGCCGCACCACACACAAAACACCGAACAGCGACGGAGACCAATCATGGCGCGGATCACGCTCAGACAATTGCTGGACCATGCCGCCGAGCGCGGCTACGGCGTGCCGGCGTTCAACATCAACAACATGGAGCAGGGGCTCGCGATCATGGAGGCGGCGGCCGCCGTCGACGCCCCCGTGATCATCCAGGCCTCGCGCGGCGCGCGCTCCTATGCCGGCGACATCATGCTGTCGAAGATGATCGACGCGCTGGAGGAGATGTATCCGCAGATCCCGCTGTGCCTGCATCAGGACCACGGCAATGACGAGGCGACCTGCGCCACCGCCATCAAATACGGCTTCACCTCGGTGATGATGGACGGCTCGCTCAAGGCCGACGCCAAGACGGCGGCTGATTACGAGTACAATGTCGACATCACCCGCCGCGTCACCGACATGGCGCATTGGGTCGGCGCGTCCGTGGAGGGCGAGCTCGGCGTGCTCGGCTCACTCGAGCACGGCGGCGGCGAGCAGGAGGACGGCCACGGTCTCGAAGGCAAGGTCAGCCGCGACCAGCTCTTGACCGATCCGGACCAGGCGGTCGATTTCGTCCGCGCCACCAAGGTCGATGCGCTGGCGATCGCGATGGGCACCTCGCATGGCGCCTACAAGTTCTCGCGCCAGCCCGACGGCGAGATCCTCGCCATGAACGTGATCGAGGAGATCCACCGCCGCTTGCCCAACACGCATCTGGTCATGCACGGCTCCTCCTCGGTGCCGCAAGGCCTGCAGGACATGTTCAACCAGTTCGGCGGCGAGATGCCGCAGACCTGGGGCGTGCCGGTCGAGGAGATCGTCCGCGGCATCCGCCACGGCGTCCGCAAGGTCAACATCGACACCGACTGCCGGCTGGCGATGACGGCGATCTTCCGGAAAGTGGGCGCGTCGTCGAAGGCCGAGTTCGATCCGCGCAAATTCCTGAAGCCGGCGATGGATTCCATGCGCGACCTCTGCCGCGAGCGCTTCGAGCAGTTCGGCGCGGCCGGCAACGCATCCAGGATCAAGGTGCTGCCGCTGTCGGATATGGCCAAGCGCTATCGCTCCGGCGCGCTCGATCCGCGAATTGGGGGAATGACCGAAGCTGCGTGACGTCAACAAGCCACAACGAAACAGGTTAGGAGGAACACATGAACGACCCCTCGATCACCGTCCGCGGCAAGGATCGCTACAAGTCCGGCGTGATGGAATACAAGAAGATGGGCTATTGGGAGCCGTCCTATCAGCCCAAGGATACCGACGTCATCGCGCTGTTCCGCGTCACGCCGCAGGACGGCGTCGATCCGGTGGAGGCCTGCGCGGCGGTCGCCGGCGAATCCTCGACCGCGACCTGGACGGTGGTGTGGACCGACCGCCTGACCGCAGCGGAGAAATATCGCGCCAAGTGCTACCGGGTCGAGCCGGTGCCGGGCTCGCCGGGCAGCTATTTCGCCTACATCGCCTATGATCTCGACCTGTTCGAGCCCGGCTCGATCGCCAACCTGACCGCGTCGATCATCGGCAACGTGTTCGGCTTCAAGCCGCTGAAGGCGCTGCGGCTGGAGGACATGCGACTGCCGGTGGCCTATGTGAAGACATTCCAGGGCCCGGCGACCGGCATCGTCGTCGAGCGCGAGCGCCTCGACAAGTTTGGCCGTCCGCTGCTCGGCGCCACCGTCAAGCCGAAGCTCGGTCTTTCGGGGCGCAATTACGGCCGCGTCGTCTACGAGGCGCTGAAGGGCGGCCTCGACTTCACCAAGGACGACGAGAACATCAACTCGCAACCCTTCATGCATTGGCGCGAGCGCTTCCTGTACTGCATGGAGGCCGTCAACAAGGCGCAGGCGTCGACCGGCGAGATCAAGGGCACCTATCTCAACGTCACCGCGGCGACGATGGAGGACATGTATGAGCGCGCCGAGTTCGCCAAGGAGCTCGGCTCGACGATCATCATGATAGACCTCGTGATCGGCTACACCGCCATCCAGTCGATGGCGAAATGGGCGCGCCGCAATGACATGATCCTGCATCTGCACCGCGCGGGACATTCGACCTACACGCGGCAGCGCGCGCATGGCGTCTCGTTCCGCGTCATCGCCAAATGGATGCGGCTCGCCGGCGTCGACCATATCCATGCCGGTACTGTCGTCGGCAAGCTCGAGGGCGACCCGAACACCACGCGCGGCTATTACGACATCTGCCGCGAGGACTTCAATCCGATGCGGCTCGAGCACGGCGTATTCTTCGACCAGCACTGGGCGAGCCTCAACAAGCTGATGCCGGTCGCCTCCGGCGGCATCCATGCCGGCCAGATGCACCAATTGCTCGACCTGCTCGGCGAGGACGTCGTGCTGCAGTTCGGCGGCGGCACCATCGGCCATCCCCGCGGCATCGCGGCTGGCGCTACCGCGAACCGCGTCGCGCTGGAGGCGATGATCCTCGCCCGCAACGAGGGGCGCGACTACGTGCATGAGGGTCCGGAGATCCTGGCCAAGGCGGCGCAGACCTGCACCCCGCTACGCGAGGCGCTGGAGATCTGGAAGGACGTCACCTTCAACTACGAATCGACTGATTCGCCGGACTTCGTGCCCACCGTCACCCCGGCTGCCTAACTCTTATTTGGAGCGCGAAGCGAGCCGGAGACCGGCTCGCTTGCATCCGTAAATCAGGAGACACCATCATGCGCGTCACCCAAGGCTGCTTTTCCTTCCTGCCCGATCTCACCGACGATCAGATCACGGCCCAGATCCAGTACTGTCTCGAGAAGAACTGGGCCGTAAACATCGAGTTCACCGACGACCCGCATCCCCGCAATACCTATTGGGAGATGTGGGGCCTGCCGATGTTCGACCTGCGCGATGCCGCCGGCATCATGCGGGAGTTGGCCGAATGCCGGAAGATCTACGGCGACCGCTACATCCGAGTCTCGGCGTTCGACTCCTCGCACGGCTGGGAATCGATCCGGCTGTCCTTCATCGTCAACCGGCCGAAGAACGAGCCCGGCTTCCGGCTCGACCGCCAGGAAACCGTGGGGCGCAATCTGCGTTACTCGACGCGGTCCTACGCCGCCGAGCGCCCCGAGGGCGAGCGCTATTCGTAGCGGACGCTGCGCTGAGGTTTCCGGTGATCAAGCAGGGCAATCCGCATCAACGTACACCGTCGCGACAAACAATGCGGCACGTTAGTAACTCCGTCATGCCCGGGCTTGTCCCGGGCATCCACGTGGTTCTCAGGGTGCCGAACGACGTGGATGGCCGGGACAAGCCCGGCCATGACGACGTGGAGGCAGACGCGCGCAAAAAGCGATCGTCGTATGCGATAGTCCTAGCAGAATCAGCGGCAGGAACGTCAGCGTCGGGTCTGCCGCACTGATGACGTCCGGTTGCTAAATCCGATTTTGACGGCGTCCCCGCTTGCCGGAGTTCGCGGGGAGGGTCCGCCGCCAGCGTGCGCGAACTTCGGCCAAGCGGAGTAAGAGCCCATGATGCAGGCCACGCAGGCGGATGCCAAGGAGGCGACGGCGGTCGAGACCATCGACCTGCGCCGCGAATTCGAAAGTGTCGACATTGCACCCGTGCTGGAGCAGCTCGACCGTGAGCTGGTCGGCCTCGCCCCGGTGAAGACACGCATCCGCGAGATCGCCTCGCTGCTCCTGATGGAGCGCATCCGCCAGAAGATGGGCCTGGCGACGACGTTTCCGACCCTGCACATGTCGTTCACCGGCAATCCCGGCACCGGCAAGACCACGGTCGCGCTGCGCATGGCCGGCATCCTGCACCGCCTCGGCTTCGTCCGCCGCGGTCATGTCATCAGCGTCACGCGCGACGATCTCGTCGGGCAGTATATCGGCCACACCGCCCCGAAGACCAAGGAGGTGCTGAAGAAGGCGATGGGCGGTGTGCTGTTCATCGACGAGGCCTATTATCTCTACCGTCCCGAGAACGAGCGCGACTATGGCCAGGAGTCGATCGAGATCCTGCTGCAGATCATGGAGTCGCAACGCGAGGACCTGGTCGTGATCCTGGCCGGCTATTCCGACCGGATGGAGAAATTCTTCCAGAGCAATCCGGGCTTCCGCTCGCGCATCGCCCATCACATCGACTTCCCGGACTATTCGGAAGCCGAGCTGCTGACGATCGCGGAGATGATGCTGGAGGGTCAGAACTACCGCTTCTCGCCCGAGGCGCGCGCGGCGTTTGAGAAATACATTACCGTTCGGCGCACCCAGCCGCTATTCTCCAATGCGCGCTCGATCCGTAACGCGCTGGATCGCGTCCGGCTGCGCCAGGCCAACCGGCTGGTGTCGCGGCTCGATCGCGTGCTGACGCCCGATGATGTCATGTCTATCGAGGCGAGCGACGTTCTGGCGAGCCGGGTGTTCGCCAAAGCAGATGCAAAGGCAGATGTAATGTAGAGGCGGAGGCGTAGTCATGACTCTCGTGCTGGTGAAGAATTCACCATCTGACGATCTGCGGCGAAGAATCGCCGATGCGGGCGCACTGATCTTCGATGTCGACGGCACGATGGCGGAGACCGAGGAGATCCATCGGGAGGCGTTCAACGAGGCTTTCGTCGCTGTCGGCGTCGATTGGCATTGGGGGCGCAGGATCTACAAGGAACTGTTGCGTGTCGCCGGCGGCAAGGAGCGCATCCGTGCGTTCGACCAGATGCGTCGTTCCGGTCCGCCATTGAGCGACGCGGTGGTCGCCCGGCTTCATCGCATCAAGACGGAAAGGTTTGCCGCCCTGATGGCCGCCAAGGGATGCGCGCTGCGCCCAGGCGTTCAGGCGCTGCTCGAAGCGGCATGGAAACGCGAACAGCGCGTCGCGATCGCCACCACCACGACTCGCGTCAATATCGACGCATTGTTGGCCCCGGTGCTGGGGACGGATTGGGAAACGAAGTTCGCCGCTGTCGTCGCCGCCGATGACGTCGCGCGCAAGAAGCCGGCGCCGGATGTCTACCTGGAGGTGCTGTCTCAGCTCGATCTGCCCGCCGCGAGCTGCATCGCCATTGAGGACTCCGGTAACGGGCTGTTGGCGGCCATTCGTGCCGGCGTTCCCGTGCTCATTACACGGAGCCTCTATTTCCATGATGACACGTTCAACGGCGCACTCGGCGTGTTGGAGGACCTCGGCGAGCTGTTTGTGTCGGGCACGTGAGGCGAAAAGGCATACAAGCATTCCTCACTATGCATGACAGGAGGCGCATAGCAGCTCCTGCTACGCGTTCTATTGCCGTTCAGCCAAGAACGTGTAATCCCTTATCGACATGCTGACATGTCGAGTCGAGGTCGTTGAGTATGGCCCGCACGCAGGCCAAGGTGAAGCGAAGTGACGTCGCGCGCGCGGTCGCGATGCGCGGGCGGGTCGGGCGGCCACCGAAGGCCTTGGCCGGCAACATCGAAGAACGGATTCTCGATGCGGCGCGTGAGGTGTTCCTCGAACGCGGATTCGATGGCACCAGCATCGACGAGATCGCCGAGCGCGCGCCGGCCAGCAAGCCCACCATCTATGCGCGCTACGCCGGCAAGCCGGCCTTGTTTGCCGCGATCGTCGAGCGCTCCATCGAGGAGGTGATGAACCTCGGTCCCTCCTACACGCCTCCGCCGGGAACGGTGCAGGAGAAGCTGGTGGGGCTCGCGATTGCGATCGTCGACCGCGTGCTGAAGCAGTCGCTCGGATTGTTGCGGGTGACGATCGGCGAGGCTTACCGCTTTCCCGATCTGAGCTGCCAGTTTCATGAGGTCTCGCGCAAGCGCGCGACGCAGCCGGTCGCGGTGCTGCTGGCCGAGACGATCGGCGTCTCCTCGGCGCCGGCCAAGCGAGGTGCGTCGAAGGCCTCGGAAGCATCGGCAGAGATCTTCATCGACCTCATCGTGCTGCCGCTGTTGATGCGCGCGCTGATGGGGGTGAAGGAGAAGACCATTCGCAAGGAGATGCCGGGCTTCGTGCGCGAGCGGGTCAAGATCTTCCTCGCACTTCACGCCAAGGCATGATGTCGCGCTTTCGGCGCGGCGCGCGCTCAGACAGCGCGCTCTGTCTGGACTGACTAGCGTCGCCGCAGCGTCGGTTCGAGCGTGACCTGCTTCAGGTTCTTGCCGCACACCACGACGATGATGAAGGCGACCTTGCCGTCCTTGGTCGTGAGGCCGCCGCTGATGGCCTTGCCCGCCGCGGACCGCTCCGCGATTTTGATCGCGTCAGACATCCTGAGGTTGATCGTGTCGAGAGCGGCGAGGCTGCTTCGGTCAGTCTCGCTCAATCCCTGTACGGTCGAGAACAGGGCCGTATTGATCACCTTGGCCGTTGCGCCGTCGATATCGGATTCCCAGATCTGCCCGCTCTGCAGGGTGCGCACCTTGTAGACGGGCATATCGAGCCCGCCTTCGAAGCTGATGTCGGCGGTCCTGGAGCCCGGATGAATCTTCTCGGCAATCCGCAACGCCTGGTGCAGGGATACTTCCGTCTTGCGGAACTTGTCGAGCTCGCGGTCGATCGCCTCCTGGCTCAGGGCGGGATCGGTCGAGGCTTGCGAATCGCGCCCTTCGGGATTGGTGGTCACGGCACCGACGGCCGCGTGCGCCAGCGACGTCCAGGACAGCAGAATCAAGGTGAACAGAGCGATTCGTCTCATGGCGGCCTGCTGTCTCCGATCTCAGTCGGCGCTTGTAGAGCAATCCCCGGGAGAATGTTGCAGGAAAACGAAACTGTATAGTTTTATAATTCCTCGGCCTGCGGTTGTCAAGGTCAGGGCAGCGGCGGCGACTGCGCCCAGAACCGCCCGGAGCGGGCGCTGTCGTAGCCGAGCGCATAGAGCGCGCGCATGTAGTCGGTGTCGAAGCCCACGCCCTGGCCCTCCGGGACGGATTGATCGATCGCGGTCATGTTGAAGGCCATGCCGTTGCGCCTGGCGAGCTGGTAGGTGGCGGAGAGGTAACTTTGGATCTCGCGCTTGCCCTTCATGCCCAGCGAGCGGAGGGCGATGGCCTTGGTGCTGTTCTCGACCGGCTGAAAATCGACGGAGGTCCGTCCGTTCATGATGATGTAGATGGCCGGCTTCTCGGCCAGGCGCTGAGATGCCGGCTGCATCAGCAGGCGATCCGGGAAGGTGAAGACCTGGGTCGAGACACCGCCGTCGACATGCATTTCCTCGATCGGCTTGCCGTCGGAGGACGCGGCGATCAGCGCCGGCGGAAACGCGACGGGCACGCTGGCCGAGGCGGTCAGCACCTGCCGGAACAGCTGCAGCGCTTGCGGTGATCGTGCGGAGGCGATTTCGCCCATGTTCCACAGCACGGGCCGTGCCGCGTCGAGATCGGTGGTCACGACGAACAGCCGGCGTCCTCTGGCATGCTCCCTGGCAATGGCCTCCAGCAGCTCCGGTGTCGTGTAGTGCGCGATCGCGTCGCGGAGCGGCTGTCCGTCGAAGACGGAGGAGCCGAACAGGGCGCCGAGCGCATTGGGCGACGCGGCAAACGAGCTCGCCAGCCCGCTGGTGTACATCTCCTTCAACGTCGGATCATAGGCTGGCCCGAGAAAGGCAAAGGGAGCAATCAACGCGCCGGTGCTGACGCCTGAGACCACGGTGAACTCCGGACGCGCGCCGCTCTCGCTCCAGCCGTTGAGAATGCCGGCGCCGAACGCGCCATCGCCGCCGCCGCCGGACAGCGCGAGATAGGCGAACGGCTTGCCGGGTTGCGGTCGCGGCCTGAACGCCGGACTGTCGAAGCTCTCGGGCGGTGCGTCGGCCCACATCCGGACGGTCTGGAAGCCGTCGATCCGCGCGCGTTTCGCATCGTCGGCCGAATAGGCCGCGCGCTGCACCGAGGCGCAGCCGCCGAGCAGCAGAACCACACTGCACATGCCGATCAGGCAACCAATAAAGGAGGCACGCAACAACGCCCATCACTCCTGCTTATAAACGAAACCGTATAGTATTGTTATTGCCGATTGATCAAGGTTTCGTCGGTCGTGTCGACCTGCGCCGATCACGATTGCGGGAGCTGGAGTAAGGAACCTCTGCGGCAAGTCTTGCCGACACCGTATTTCCGTACGTTGAGCATGAGGCGCGCAGCGGCAGGCATGACCGGCTATGATTTTTTTCCATTTCCGATAGGTTGTCGCGGTTTCAACCCAGCGGCCGATACTGCCGCGCCAGCGTCTTGCGATGTCGTGCGGTGTCGTGATGGCCGCGTGACCGGACGCCAGCACAGGAGCATCAATGATCAAGCGCCGAGCCATTCTCACGATTCCTCTCGCCGTCGCTGCGCTGCTTGCGACGCTCGGCGGCGGTGCGCAGGCGGCGCAGTGCGGCTCGTCGCCGGCCGGCTTCGAGGCCTGGAAGCGCGAGTTCAGCGAGGAGGCACGGGCCAAGGGCGTCGGCGGCACCGCGATCGCGGCGCTGATGCAGACCAACTACGCGTCCGCCACCATCGCCGCCGATCGCGGCCAGCGCAGCTTCCAGCTCTCGCTCGATCAGTTCCTTGCCAAGCGCGGTGCACCGGCGATCGTCGCGCGCGGCCGGCAGCTCAAGCAGTCGCAGGCGGCAATGTTCGCCTCGATCGAGCAGCGCTACGGCGTGCCGCCCGGACCTTTGATCGCGATCTGGGGCATGGAGAGCGCGTTCGGCAGCCAGCGCGGCAACCAGCACATGCTGTCGTCGATCGCGACGCTCGCCTATGACTGCCGCCGTCCGGAATTCTTCACCGAGCAGCTCTATGCCGCGCTGAAGCTGATCGATCGCGGCGTGCTCTCGGGCAACACCCGCGGCTCGATGCATGGCGAGGTCGGGCAGACCCAGTTCATGCCGAAGAACATTTTGGCTTACGGCGTCGGCAATCTCGACGTTGCGGCCAATGCGCTGGCTTCGACCGCCAACTTCCTGCGCGCCAATGGCTGGAAGGCGGGCGCCGGCTATCAGCCGGGCGAGCCGAACTTCGCCGCCATCGAAGCCTGGAACGCCGCCGGTGTCTACCAGAAGGCCATCGCCCTGATGGGCCGCCAGATCGACGGCGGCGGCTCCGCCGCGGAACGGTGAGGCGCTGCGGCTTGTGGATTGATCGGTGAAGCCGGGGGCAGGGGGTGGACTGAAGCGACCCCTGCCGTCAGGCTGGCTCCGGTCACCGCAAGCAGCACCTCATGAGCGAACATCAGTACTACGAGTTTCTGGCCATCGACCGAGTTCTCGATGCCGCGGCACGCGAGAAGCTGCGCGCGATCTCGTCGCGAGCCCGCATCACCGCGACGAGCTTCAGCAATCACTACGAGTGGGGCGATCTCAAAGCCGATCAGCGCGACATGATGCGGCGCTGGTTCGACCTGCACGTCTACGTCGCCAGTTTCAACGTCCGGCGTTTCATGATCCGCATGCCCAGGACGGCGCTGGAGCCGTCGGACGCCACTCCGTTCCTGGGGAAGCTCGATTGCGTCGACATCGCCATATCCGGCGACGACGTCATCGTCGACATCAACCTCTATGATTTCGAATCCGACGACTATGCGGATGATGGATCGAAGTGGATGGCGGCGCTCGCGCCGCTTCGCACCGATCTTATCGATGGCGATCTCAGGCTGTTCTATCTGCTCTGGCTGATGGCCGTTCAGGCCGAGCTCGTGCCCGGCGATGCGCTGGAGCCGCTGCCCGGGATCGGTCCGATGACTGGCGCGCTCGACAGTCTCGCCGATTTTCTGTTGCTCGACCCGGACCTGGTGCAGGCCGCGGCCGAGCGGCAGGGGGCTGCCGTCAAGCCGTCAGAGGTTGAGCTCCGTGGGTCGATCGAGGCGTTGCCGAACGCGGAGAAGGTCGACTTGTTGCTGCGCGTTGTCGAGGGCGACGGCGGCGTCACGGCCGAACTGCGGCGCCGTTTCCGAACTCGCGTTGCACGGTCCGATGGACAGCGCTCGGCTGCTTCGCTGCTGGCGCGCGCCGGCGAGATTGCCGCCGCCCGCGAGGCGGCCGAGGCCGCTGCTGCGGAGGCCAAGCGCAGGCGCCGGATGCAGCAGGAGAAGAGAGAACGTCAGGCCAGGTTGAAGACGCTGGAGAGCCGCGGCGACGCCGTCTGGAAGCAGGTCGAGACCGAGATCGCGCGCCGCAACCCATCCGGCTATGATGCGGCCGCGGCGCTGCTTTCCGATCTGCGCGCGCTCGCGCATCAGACGAAGCAGATGGCGGCCTTCGACCGGCGTATCGCTGCGATCCGCACGAGGCACGACAGCAAGCGGAAATTTATCGAGCGTCTCGATGCGCTCAAACGGCAACCGCTTGCCTAGGAAGAATGAGGGCGGCGTTTCGATGAAACGCCGCCCTCGCTGCTTGTGTTTAGTCGAAGCGGTCAGGCCTCACGCCTTCAGATCGAACCGGTCGAGGTTCATCACCTTGGTCCAGGCGGCGACGAAGTCCTTGACGAACTTCTGCTTGGCATCCGAGCTGGCATAGACCTCGGCGAGCGCGCGCAGCTGCGAGTGCGAGCCGAAGATCAGGTCGGCGCGGGTCGCGGTCCACTTCACGGCGCCGGACTTGCGGTCGCGGCCCTCGAAGGTGTGCTCGCCCTGATCGACCGGGGCCCAGGCGACGCCCATGTCGAGCAGGTTGACGAAGAAGTCGTTCGAGAGGACTTCCGTCTGCGCCGTGAACACGCCGTGCTTGGCGCCATTGGCATTGGCGCCGAGCACGCGCAGGCCGCCGACCAGCACGGTCATCTCCGGTGCCGTCAGGGTCAGCAGCTGAGCCTTGTCGACCAGCAGCTCCTCGCCCGACAGCCACTGCTTGCCGGTGAGATAGTTGCGGAAGCCGTCATGGGTCGGCTCGAGCACCGCGAACGACTCGACGTCGGTCTGCTCCTGCGAGGCGTCGGTGCGGCCCGGCGCGAACGGCAC
This sequence comes from Bradyrhizobium sp. HKCCYLS3077, assembly GCF_051167555.1. Classification (NCBI taxonomy): domain Bacteria; kingdom Pseudomonadati; phylum Pseudomonadota; class Alphaproteobacteria; order Hyphomicrobiales; family Nitrobacteraceae; genus Bradyrhizobium; species Bradyrhizobium sp. HKCCYLS3077. The sequence goes on from NZ_JBNPTH010000003.1 coordinate 107,442, forward strand.
CGTCACCTCGACGCCGGCCTTCTTGGCCGCCGCCTCGACGCCGGCATTGCCGGCCAGCACGATCAGGTCGGCGAGCGAGATCTTCTTGCCGCCGGTGGCCGATGCGTTGAACTCCTTCTGGATGGCTTCGAGCTTGCCGAGCACCTTGGAGAGTTCGGCCGGGTTGTTGACCGCCCAGTCCTTCTGCGGAGCGAGGCGAATGCGGGCACCATTGGCGCCGCCACGCTTGTCCGAGCCGCGGAAGGTCGAGGCCGAGGCCCAGGCGGTCGAGACCAGCTGCGACACCGACAGGTCCGACGCCAGGATCTTTGCCTTGAGATCGGCGACGTCCTTGTCGTCGACGACGGGGTGATCGAGCGCCGGAATCGGATCCTGCCAGATCAGGTCCTCCTTCGGCACCAGCGGGCCGAGGTAGCGCACCTTCGGGCCCATGTCGCGATGGGTCAGCTTGAACCAGGCGCGGGCGAACGCGTCGGCGAACTGATCGGGGTTCTCCAGGAAGCGCCGCGAGATCTTTTCGTACTCGGGATCGAAGCGCAGGGCGAGGTCGGTGGTCAGCATCGACGGCGCGTGGCGCTTGGACTTGTCATGCGCGTCGGGCACGGTGTTGGCGCCGGCGCCGCCCTTCGGCGTCCACTGATGCGCGCCGGCCGGGCTCTTGGTCAGCTCCCACTCATAGCCGAACAGGTTCCAGAAGAAGTTGTTGCTCCACTTGGTCGGCGATGACGTCCAGATCACCTCGAGACCCGAGGTGATGGTGTCGCCGGCCTTGCCCGAGCCGTACTTGCTGGCCCAGCCCAGACCCATCTGCGCGATATCAGCGCCTTCCGGCTCCGGACCGACCAGCGACGCATCACCGGCGCCGTGGGTCTTGCCGAAGGTGTGACCGCCGGCGATCAGCGCCACCGTTTCCTCGTCGTTCATCGCCATGCGGCCGAACGTCTCGCGGATGTCGCGGGCGGCTGCGACCGGGTCGGGGTTGCCGTTCGGGCCTTCCGGGTTGACGTAGATCAGGCCCATCTGCACGGCGCCGAGCGAGCCTGCGAGCTCGCGATCGCCGCTGTAGCGCTCGTCGGCGAGCCACTTGCCCTCGGGGCCCCAATAGATGTCCTGCTCCGGCTCCCAGGTGTCGGCGCGGCCGCCGCCGAAGCCGAAGGTCTTGAAGCCCATCGATTCCAGCGCGACGTTGCCGGTGAGCACGAACAAATCGGCCCAGGAGAGCTTCTGGCCGTATTTCTGCTTGATCGGCCACAACAGGCGGCGGGCCTTGTCGAGGTTGGCGTTGTCAGGCCAGCTGTTCAGCGGCGCGAAACGCTGCTGACCGGTGCCGGCGCCGCCGCGGCCGTCGCCGATGCGGTAGGTGCCGGCGGCATGCCAGGCCATGCGGATGAAGAACGGACCATAGTGACCGAAATCGGCCGGCCACCAGTCCTGCGAATCCGTCATCAGCGCGGTCAGGTCCTTGACCACCGCGTCGAGATCGAGGCTCTTGAATTCCTTGGAATAATCGAACGCCTCGCCGAGCGGATCGGAAAGGTTCGAATGCTGATGCAGTACCGACAGATCGAGCTGGTTCGGCCACCAGTCCTTGTTCTTGAATCCCTTCAAGCCGCCCGAAAACGGGCACTTGCTGACGTCATCCATGTTTGCCTCCTGACCTGAACGGCATTGTTCCCCCTGGGGTGGGTGGCGGGACCCTACGCGGCTGCCTCGATCAGGGGAAATTGAGTTTGGTGATTGCAGCGATAAGATTATCTGATGAATATGGTGTGACGGCACCCAAACGCAGAGTGACATTGTGCGCTATCGATACATCCTGAGATTGTGGCCCGGCCAAATTGACTTCAGGTCGATGAACAATAAGATAATCTGATGATCCATCTGACGATGCGGCAGCTTCGCTATTTCGACGCGCTGGCGCGTCTCGGCCATTTCGGCCGCGCCGCGGAAGCGTGCGCGATCTCGCAGCCGGCACTGTCGATGCAGATCAAGGAGATGGAGGACGCGCTCGGCGGCGTCCTGCTGGAGCGCAATGCGCGCCAGGTGGTGCTGACGCGGTTCGGCGAGCAACTCGCCGCGCGCGTTCGCGAGATCCTGCGCTCGGTCGACGAGCTCGGCGACTTCGCCCGCGCCTCGCGCGACAAGCTCACCGGGCGTCTGCGGCTGGGCATGATCCCGACGGTCGCACCCTATCTTCTCCCGAAAGTGATCGGCGATCTCACCCGCAAGCATCCCGAGATCGACATCCATGTTCGCGAATCCAAGACGCCGAAGCTGATCGAGGAACTGGTCGAGGGCCGGCTCGATGCGGCGATCGTTGCGCTGCCGGTCTCGGAACCGTCGCTGACCGAGGTCGCGCTGTTCTCGGAGAATTTCCTGCTGGTGCGCCCGCCCGAATATGAAGGCGCCCCGGTGCCGAGCAGCGAAAGCCTGCGCGAGATGCGGCTCTTGCTGCTGGAGGAGGGGCATTGCTTCCGCGACCAGGCGCTGTCGTTCTGCAACATGCAGGCGCCGCGCGAGATGCTCGATGCGTCGTCCTTGTCGACGTTGGTGCAGATGGTCGGCGCCGGCATGGGGGTGACGCTCATTCCGGAGATGGCCGTCGGCGTCGAGACGCGCTCGGCCGCGGTGTCGCTGGCGCGCTTCGCCGAGCCGCAGCCCCAGCGCAGCATCGGCATGGTCTGGCGCAAGACCAGCCCGCTCGCCAAGCAACTGATGCAGATCTCCGAGATCGTCGGCGGCGCGGCGGAGAGCCTGCGCAAGCAGGCGGCGTCGGGGCAGGCCCGCAAGCGGCGCGGCTGAGCGCGAGCGTTGGGGCTGAAACCAGTTGGGTCTCGAGATCTCGCCGCACGGTAGGTGAACTCCCCTCCCCCTTGCGGGGAGGGGTTGGGGGTGGGGGTCCGCGGAACGTGCTCTCTGTGATGATCCCCTTGTTCGTCAGCAATTCGCGAGCTCCGTCCAGCATCGGGGAAAGCGACGATGCTCATCATGGAATCCGGCGCCCGGAGACCCCCACCCCCGACCCCTCCCCGCAAGGGGGAGGGGAGCACCGGGCGTGCCGCAAGGATGCGGGATCAAACGCCCGTGTTCTGGCAACGGCCGGTGTGTTTGCCTGGAACGCGCGCGTCCACCGGCGGTTCGTAGCTTTCGAGCAACTCACGTGCTCCAGTCCGTCGCGCCCGCGGCGGACGGCGGCGCCCCGTCCAGATGGCGCCGTCATGCGTGATGATCTCAGTCGAGGAGTCCTAGTGATGCGAAGCTTGAATGTCGTGGCGGCGTTGGCCCTCTCGGGGGCGCTGCTGGCCGGTGCGAATGCGCCGGCGATGTCTGCTCCGATGACGGCGCTGTCGGCCGCCGCGAAGCCGGATGCCGCGCCGCTCCCCACCACCGAGGTGCGCTATGGCGGCCGTGGGTTCGGCGGCGGCTGGCATGGCGGCGGCTGGGGCTGGGGTGGCGGCGCGCTTGCGGCCGGCGCATTGCTCGGCGCGGGAATCGCGGCGGCGGCGACGCCCTATTACTACGATGACCCTTATTATTATGGCGGCGGGCCCTACGGCTATGCCGGCGTCGGCTACGCGCCCTATTACGGCCGTCCCTATTATGCGCGCCGCTACTATGGCGGCTGGGGTGGCGGACCGTGGGGCGGCCCCGTCTGGTAGGCTTCGGCTGACCATGTGACCTGTCTGCGCGCGACATCGCGCAGGCGGGTCGGATCGCCGCCTGGATGTCCGTCGGGCGGCGGGGCGCTGTGCCTCATGCCGATGGCATGGCTCTTGTATCGATCTCCGGTCAGCGTCCGCGCGTCGACAATGTGCGCGGTCCGGAGAGCGGTCATGTCTGAGGCGGCGAACACCGAGGCGTTCTGGGTCGGAACGATCGTCGACTGGCTGGTCGAGAACGCCAGCCTGCGCAAGGAGCGCATCGACCTCACGCGCAAGTTCACGCAGGAGCCCTATAATCTCAGTGCCGTCAGGGTGCTGACGATGATGGATGAACTCGTCGCGTGTCACAATGCGCGCAGCGGCACCAGGCTCGTGTTGTCGCAAAACTGGCGGCTCGCGCACCGGAACGATAGCGTCGGCGCTTTCATCGGAGCCTTCCTTCGCCTGGTGCAGCCCGACGACACCGGCGTCAGCACCGACAATGCCGGGCCGGTCGCCGCTGCGATGTCGGAAAGCCGACAGGACCGTTCCCATAACCGGCCCCACAATCAGCGCCTCGAAGCGTTGCGCGCCGATCCCCGTCGCGACTGGAAGCCGGTCGATCTCGAGATCATCGCCTCGCAATATGCGATGAAGTTTCGCAAGATCACCGGCACGCACGAGGTCTTCCTGCATCCCTCGGTGCCGCATTGCGTGACCATTCCGCTGAAGGCGCCGATCAGGCCGCCGCATATCAGGGCCTTCGTGGCGATGATCGACGGCATGGATGAGGCCGCGCGATGAGCGATGTCGACGCCTATGCCTATGATGTCACGGAGCTCGGCGCCGAGGACGGCGGCGGCTTTCTCGTCACCTTTCCCGACCTTCCGGGTGTCATCGGCATTGGCGAGACGGCGCAACAGGCCATGGCCGATGGACAGCAGGCGTTGTTTGCCGCGCTCGACGCGCTCAAGGCAGTCGATCGCGAGCCGCCCGTCCCGGGTGTCCGCCACGCCGCGGCTCCGCTGGCGTGATTGGCGATGTGAGATCGCATCGTTGAGCGAGGAGGGAAGATTATGCCACTGACCGAAGACGCCATCCAGGCCGGCAAGTGCTACAAGACCAGGATCGCCGAAAGCTACAAGGTGCTGTCGATCACCCGCGGCATCGTCACTTACCAGACGCTGACCTCGCCCTTGCGCATCAACACCGGCATCAAGGCCTTCGCGGACGCCGTCTACAAGGAGATCAAGTGTCCAGAGTAGGGCGCGATCCCCGGTCACCTTTCCTTCCGCCGCGAATCTGGCAGTAACATCCACGATCTCTCCTCCGTCATTGCGAGCGCAGCGAAGCAATCCAGGGGCGTAGGCGGGACTCTGGATTGCTTCGCTGCGCTCGCAATGACGCGGAGAGAGTTCGCTTCTATATCTGCGTGGGGAATTTGAAGATGCGATTAGTACAGCGCGACGACGGCGTTCTCGCCTGCGTCGATGATGCCGGCCGCATCTGGGCGCAATGCGGGCGGCCGTCGCAGCTTGCCGCCGACACCGACTACGTGATCGAAGGCCCGCTGAGCGGCTTCATCTACGAGGAGGGCACCTTCACCCCCGACAGCGAGCAGGCGTTCCGCGCCTGGCTCGACGATCGCCTGATCAGCGACGAGATCTTTCATGTCAGGGACCGCGAGACCGCGCTGGCGCTGTGTCAGCGCATCGCGGCGGCCGCCTGCGAAATCCTGAAGGACGACGCAGGCCATTCCCCGAACGCTTGATGGGGATGTATTCGCTGAAATAAAAACATACTGCTATTTTTCAGAATTCATGCTTTTATCCCTGCATCCCGCCTCGATGCAGAGGGACGTACGCGTCGTCACGAACGGTGAGGTGGGCTGCGATGGACGTGACGGTCGTGCCAGACGAGCATGGCCGGCGCGGACGGCGAAGTCGTGTGGTCCTGGCCTCTCGACGCCGAGGTCAAGTCCGTGGTCGTTGCTTGACGGCACGCGCGGGCGATGGGGGCAACAAAGCCGATCCCCAGGGAGAGCACGAAGGACACCGTTAAAACCAATCGCGCGGGGAAGGCCGGGTCTGTCCGGCTGTACTCGTGGTGACTGCCGCCTGCTTATCTTTCTGCAGGCGGGCCACGGGCCTCAGCCGAGGTCCGGCCTTCCTCGCGCCCTCTCGTATTCAAGAGGGCATGTGAGCGATGCATCACTCGGGCACGGCGTGCCGCGAGACGGCGAGGGCTTGTCTGACAACGGTGTGATGGAAACTGTGAGCCACGCTCTCCGGTGTCGTCCCGGCCTTGAGCCGGGACCCATAACCCCAGGGAGTTGTTCGGGGCACGCGCGTGGACGAATCTCACCGGGCCGCACGGCCGGTGGCTATGGGTCCCGGCTCAAGGCCGGGGCGACACTGAATATGACGTGCGGGCTTGACCAACGAAACACGAATTGATGAACGCCGACGGTGACCCGCACAGGCCGCATGGGGCGTGAGCGCCGCTCTCTCAAACCGCGTGCAAATGCGTCATGGAACACGGCCAGATGGACCGTATAAATTCGGGGCAGGATCAAATTTTCAATATCTATCAATAGCTTGCGACTGTCATCCAGCTGTCATCGAACCTTTATAAAAGCCACATCGTGGCCCCCTAAAGCGGCCCGGGAAGCGCAATCGGGTGCAAACGGCGCTTCGCTTCCCAAGCATGGAGACCAGCTATGAATTTCGTCAAAGCACTCGTCGCTGCCGGCTTGGTCGCCGCATCGACGTCGGCATTTGCGGCCGACATCACCGGCGCGGGCGCGACGTTCCCGTTCCCGATCTATTCCAAGTGGGCTGACGCCTATAAGAAGGAGACCGGCAACGGTCTGAACTACCAGTCGATCGGCTCCGGCGGCGGCATCAAGCAGATCCAGGCCAAGACCGTGACCTTCGGCGCCACCGACGCGCCGCTCAAGGCCGAGCAGCTCGAGAAGGATGGCCTGGTGCAGTGGCCGATGGTGATGGGCGGCATCGTGCCGGTCGTGAACCTCGAGGGCGTGAAGCCGGGCGAGATGGTGCTGGACGGCGAGACGCTCGCCAACATCTATCTCGGCAAGATCACCAAGTGGGATGACGCCGCGATCAAGAAGCTGAACCCGAACGTCAAGCTGCCGGGCGATGCCATCGCCGTGGTCCGCCGCTCCGACGGTTCGGGCACGACCTTCAACTTCACCTACTATCTCTCCGAGGTCAGCGCGGACTGGAAGAGCAAGGTCGGCACCAACACCGCGGTCGAGTGGCCGGTCGGCGTCGGCGCCAAGGGCAACGAGGGCGTGTCGGGCAACATCAGCCAGACCAAGAACTCGATCGGCTATGTCGAGTACGCCTATGCCAAGCAGAACAAGCTGACCTATACCGGCATGGTCAACAAGGCCGGCAAGACCGTGCAGCCGACCGTCGAGGCGTTCCAGGCTGCGGCCGGCAACGCCGACTGGGCCAAGGCTCCCGGCTACTACGTGATCCTCGCCAACCAGCAGGGTGAGAAGTCCTGGCCGATGACGGCCGCGACCTTCATCCTGATGCACAAGGAGCCGACCGACAAGGCGGCCTCCGCCGAGGCGATCAAGTTCTTCAAGTGGTCGTTCGAGAAGGGCGACAAGATGGCCGAGGAGCTCGACTACATCCCGATGCCCGACAGCGTCGTGAAGCTGATCGAGAAGACCTGGTCGGCCGACATCAAGAGCTGATCTGAAGCGTGCTGCCCTCTCCCGGAAACGGGAGAGGGTTCGTTCAAGGTGATGATGGTGTCAAAGAAGCAGGGGGCGGACTTGGCTGAGATGGCCGTTGAGAGCGAGGTCGGCGATATCGCCGCTGCCGCAGGGCCCTATGACCGCGCCCGCGCGCTGAGCGCGTTCAAGCTCGGCGATGTCACCTTCTACTGGATCACCCGCCTGTCGGCGATCTCGGTGCTGCTGATCCTCGGCGGCATCATCATCTCCCTCGTCATCGGCGCCTGGCCGGCGATGAAGGAGTATGGCTTCCAGTTCCTCTTCACCAAGCGCTGGGCGCCTTCGGCCGATCCGCCGGTGCTCGGTGCGCTCGGCCCGATCTACGGCACGCTGGTGACCTCGTTCATCGCGATGCTGATCGCCATTCCCGTCGGCCTCGGCATCGCGATCTTTCTGACCGAGCTCTGCCCGCAATGGCTGCGCCGTCCCATTGGCCTCGCCATCGAGCTGCTCGCCGGCATTCCCTCGATCATCTACGGCATGTGGGGCTTCTTCGTGCTGGGCCCGTTCCTGGCCACCACGTTCCAGCCGTTCATGATCGGCCTCTGCGCCAACATCCCGGTGCTGCAGGACATCTTCGCAGGTCCGCCGTCCTATCTCAGCCTGTTCAACGCCTCGCTGATCCTGGCGATCATGGTGCTGCCCTTCATCACCTCGATCTCGGTCGACGTCTTCAAGACGGTCCCGCCGGTGCTCAAGGAAGCCGCCTACGGCGTCGGTTGCACCACCTGGGAGGTCGTGCGCAGCGTCGTCATCCCCTACACAAGGGTCGGCGTCATCGGCGGCGTCATGCTGGCGCTGGGCCGTGCGCTCGGCGAGACCATGGCGGTGACCTTCATCATCGGCAACTCGTTCCGGATCTCGTCCTCGATCTTCGCGCCGGGCACGACGATCTCGGCCGCGATCGCCTCCGAATTCCAGGAGAGCGACGGCCTGCACCAGTCGAGCCTGATCCTGCTCGGCCTGCTCCTGTTCGTCCTCACCTTCTTCGTGCTGGCGAGCGCCCGGCTGATGCTGGCGCGGCTCGAAGCCAAGGCTGGAAAGTAACCCATGACGAGCGTCGAGATGTCCACCGTCGATACGCCGGTCAATCCCATCAACCCGATCTATGCGCGCCGCCGGCGCCGCGACCTCGTCGTCCGCGGCCTGTGCATCGCCGCCGCGGCGTTCGGCGTCACCTGGCTGGCGCTGATCCTGTTCACGCTGTTCTATAACGGCCTCGCCGGCCTCAGCCTGCAGGTCTTCACCGCCGACACGCCGCCGCCGGGCGCCAGCGAAGGCGGCCTGCGCAACGCCATCGTCGGCTCGATCATGATGACCGTGATCGGCGTCGGCATCGGCGCGCCGCTCGGCCTGTTCGCTGGCACCTACCTCGCCGAATACGGCCGCAACGACCGCCTGACCTCGGTGATCCGCTTCATCAACGACATCCTGCTGTCGGCGCCGTCGATCATCATCGGCCTGTTCATCTATGGCGCCGTCGTGGTGCCGATGGGCGGCTTCTCGGCCATCGCCGGTGCGCTGGCGCTGGCCGTCATCGTGATCCCCGTCGTGCTGCGCACCACCGAGGACATGCTGCTGCTGGTGCCCAACCCGCTGCGCGAGGCAGCCTCGGCGCTCGGCCTGCCGCGCTCGCTGGTGATCCGCCGCATCGCCTACCGCGCGGCGCGCTCCGGCCTCATCACCGGCGTGCTGCTGGCGACCGCCCGCGTCGCCGGCGAAACCGCGCCGCTCCTGTTCACCGCGCTGTCGAACCAGTTCTGGAGCCTCAACCTCTCCAAGACGATGGCGAACCTGCCTGTCACCATCAACAACTTCGTGCAGAGCCCGTATGCCTATTGGAAGCAGTTGGCCTGGAGCGGAGCCCTTCTCATCACTCTGGCCGTGCTCGCTTTGAACGTCGGTGCACGCATTCTCGGCGCCGAGAGGAAAACGAAATGACCGAACTGTCCGTCTCCGTCAGTCAGCCCGCTCACACCCTTCACGGCCAGCCGCTCCCCGAGGCGCCGGCCAAGGTGACCGCGCGCAACCTGAACTTCTATTACGGCGATCATCACGCGCTGAAGAACATCAACCTGACGCTGGGCACCAACCGCGTCACGGCGTTCATCGGCCCGTCCGGCTGCGGCAAGTCCACCCTGCTGCGCATCTTCAACCGGATGTACGATCTCTATCCGGGCCAGCGCGCCACCGGCCAGCTGATGCTGGACAACACCAACATCCTCGATCCCAAGCTCGATCTCAATCTGCTGCGCGCGCGGGTCGGCATGGTGTTCCAGAAGCCGACGCCGTTCCCGATGACGATCTACGAGAACATCGCCTTCGGCATCCGGCTCTATGAGAAGATCTCGAAGTCCGAGATGGACGACCGCGTCGAGAAGGCGCTGCGCGGCGGCGCGCTGTGGAACGAGGTCAAGGACAAGCTCAACGCCTCTGGCCTGTCGCTGTCCGGCGGCCAGCAGCAGCGCTTGTGCATCGCGCGCACGGTCGCCGTCCGGCCCGAGGTGATCCTGTTCGACGAGCCGTGCTCGGCGCTCGACCCGATCTCGACCGCCAAGGTCGAGGAGCTGATCCAGGAGCTCGCGGAGAACTATACGATCGCGATCGTCACCCATAACATGCAGCAGGCGGCCCGCGTCTCCGACAAGACCGCCTTCATGTATCTCGGCGAGCTGATCGAGTTCGACGAGACCAGCAAGATCTTCACCTCGCCGAGCGATCGGCGGACCCAGGACTACATCACCGGCCGGTTCGGCTGACGCCGACAGCATTCTTCAGGAGATCAACATGGCCAGTGAACATACCGCCAAGGCGTTCGACAGCGATCTGCAGGACCTCACCCGGCTGGTGTCGGAGATGGGCGGCCTCGCCGAGCGGCTGATCGTCGATTCCGTCGACGCGCTGGTGCGGCGCGACGTGGCGCTCGGCCAGAAGGTGGTCGCCGCCGACGCCGAGGTCGACAAGCTGCAGCGCATCATCGAGGAGCGCGCGGTGCTGACGATCGCCCGCCGCCAGCCGATGGCGGTGGATTTGCGCGAGATCGTCGGCGCGATGCGCGTCGCCACCGATCTGGAGCGCATCGGCGACCTCGCCAAGAACATCGGCAAGCGCGTCGCCGCGCTGGAGAGCGACTTCCATCCGCTGAAGCTGATCCGCGGCCTCGAGCACATGACCGACCTGGTGCAGTCGCAGGTCAAGACGGTGCTGGACGCCTATGCGGCGCATGACCTGCCGGCGGCGATGACGGTGTGGAAGGGCGACGAGGAGGTCGATGCGATCTGCACCTCGCTGTTCCGCGAGCTCCTGACCTACATGATGGAAGACCCGCGCAACATCTCGTTTTGCATCCATTTGATGTTCTGCGCCAAGAACATCGAGCGGATGGGCGACCACGCCACCAACATCGCCGAGACGGTGTTCTATATGATCGAGGGCCAGCAGATCATGGACAAGCGCCCGAAGGGCGACATGACCAGCTTCGCGACCACGATCCCCGGTAACTGAGAAAGACGATTTCGACATGGGTGCGCGAATTCTGGTGGTTGAGGACGAGGAGGCGCTGACGACGCTGCTGCGCTACAACCTCGAGGCCGAAGGCTACGAGGTCGAGACCGTGGCGCGCGGCGACGAGGCCGACACGCGGCTCAAGGAGCGCGTGCCCGATCTGGTCGTGCTCGACTGGATGCTGCCGGGCCTGTCCGGCATCGAGCTGTGCCGGCGGCTGCGGGCGCGGTCCGAGACCAAGCAGCTGCCGATCATCATGCTCACCGCGCGCGGCGAGGAGAGCGAGCGTGTGCGGGGGCTTGCGACCGGCGCCGACGATTACATCGTCAAGCCGTTCTCGGTGCCGGAGCTGCTGGCGCGCGTAAAGGGCCTGCTGCGGCGCGCGAGCCCGGAGCGGCTGGCGACCGTCTTGTCCTATGGCGACATCGAGCTCGACCGCGAGAAGCGCCGCGTCGCGCGTTCGGGCCGGCCGATCGATCTCGGCCCGACCGAATACCGCCTGCTCGAATTCTTCCTGGAGCATCCCGGCCGCGTGTTCAGCCGCGAGCAGTTGCTCGACAGCGTCTGGGGCCGCGACATCTATATCGACGAGCGCACGGTGGACGTGCATATCGGCCGGCTGCGCAAGCTGCTCAATCCCGGCCGCGAGCAGGATCCGATCCGCACCGTGCGCGGCGCGGGCTATGCGCTGGATGATCGGTTCGCCAAGTCGGAGCAGGCGTGACGGGCGAGCAGGCCTGATCGCGCGGTCACGCCGTTGCCGTCTTGATCCTGTGTGATCGAGTTCCCATCATCATGGTCGGACCTCGGCAGACGCAATGATCAGGACGCTCGCTATCTTGTTGGCCTTGTTGCTTGTGGCTGCCGGCAATGCCGCAGCCGCCGAGCTCGAGGACGCCGTCGCTGCGGCGTCGAATGGACAGCCGGCGGCGGCGTTGCGCCGGCTCCAGCCGCTCGCCGCCAAGGGCGATGCGCGCGCGCAATTCAATGTCGGATTCATGCAGGCCTTCGGCCTGGGCGCCCCGCGCAACCAGGCGGAGGCGCTGGTCTGGTACCGCAAGGCCGCCGATCAAGGGCTCGCCGTCGCCCAGCATTATCTCGGCATCGCCTATTTCAACGGGGAAGGCGCCGCCCGCGATCACGGCGAAGCCGCGCGCTGGTTCAACCGCGCGGCGGCGCAGGGCTTTGCCCAGTCGCAATACATGCTCGGCCTGATGATGCTCGACGGCGAGGTCATGACCAGGGACGTCATCCAGGGTTATGCTTGGCTGGTGATGGCCGGACGCAGCGGCGTCAGGTCGGCCGGCCGCGAGATCCAGAGAGTGAAGCTCAGCGAAGCGCAGCGGCAGCAAGCCGAGGCCACCATTGCGGCGTGGCGGCCGAAGCCGGAATCGGCAGATGCCGGCATCGCCAATCCGCGCGCGGAGCAACTGCTCGGGCTCGACCGCCACTTCGGCGACGTCGTCGATCCCACCTCCTGGCCGGCATCATCGATCGGTGTCGTGACCGTGGCGCAATACAGTACGGGAGGCTCGTGCACCGGCACCTTGGTGGCGCCGCGCGTGGTGCTGACGGCGGCGCATTGTGTCTTCAACGGTCTCACCCAGGTCAGCCCCGGCAACGTCCATTTCCTGGCGGGCATGAACAAGGGCACGCCCGCGGCCTCGTCGGTTGCCGACAAGCTGATCGTCGCGCCTGAGTTCATACCGACCCAGCACGACAAATGGTCGATCGACCGCTCGCCGGCCGACTGGGCCCTGATCATCCTGAAGGATGCGCTGCCTTCGAAGCCGGTGGCAGTGAAGTCCGTGGGCCGCGACGAGCTCGCGGCTGCGACCAAGGCGGGCACGATCTCCGAGATCGGCTACGGTCAGGAGCGGCGCTATTCGCCGACCGGCCAGCGTAATTGCAGCGCCGGCATGACCAAGGACGCCCGTCTGCTGACCGTGCATTGCCTCGCCAATTTCGGCTACTCGGGCTCGCCGATCCTGGCCGAGATCGGCGGCGAGCCGGTGGTGGTCGGCATCTTTTCGGCGTTCCACGAGGAGACCCGGCTGATGTTCGCCGCGCCCGCCAGCCAGTTCGAGGCGGCCGTGCGGCGCGAGATCGCCGCGCAGAGCGCATCCGCGCGGTGAAGGAAGGGAGGAGAAGAGGGAAGAGAGTTGGACACGGGCTGGTCAATGTTTGTGCGTGACCGGATAGCGGATTGCCAAGGCAAAGATGGGAACCTCGGCCGCACGGACGACGAGGGTTGATTTGCAAGTGATTTGGGCCTGGCAGCGTGAGCCTTGCCTTTTGGCGCGGGTCTTGCTCTCCTGTCCGAGTATGACGATTTTGCCAATTGATCATCCTGGTCCCGCGCGCTGGATCCAAGCCTGGCTGCGGCCGGTCGGGCGTCGCAATGCGATGCTGCTGGCCGGTCTCGTGCTCGCCAATGCGCTCGCCTGGGCCTGGGCGTTCGCACTCTATGCCGATCGCCCTGCCATCGTCGGCACCGCGCTGTTGGCCTGGCTGCTCGGCCTCCGCCACGCTGTCGATGCCGATCATATTGCGGCGATCGACAATGTGGTCCGCAAGCTGGTGCAGGACGGCGATGCGCCGCGCGCCGCGGGTCTTTACTTCGCGCTCGGCCATTCGAGCGTCGTCGTGATCGCCACGATCGTCGTGAGCCTGGTCGCCGGCGCGGATCTGTTGCGGGAGGACAGTGCGATCCGGGCGATCGGCGGCGCCATCGGCACCTCGGTGTCGGCAGGCTTCCTGCTGCTGATCGCGTTGGCGAACCTCGTCCTGTTCGTGAACCTCTGGCGCCGCTCGCCCCGGTCCGAAACGGACAGCGCGAGCCCCGGCAACGGCCTCCTGATTCGTCTGCTGCGGCCCGTGCTGCGGGTCGTGTCGCGCGCCTGGCACATGTTCCCGCTCGGCTTCCTGTTCGGCCTCGGTTTCGACACCGCCAGCGAGATCGGTCTTTTGAGCCTGTCGGCGACCGAAGCGGCCCGCGGCGAGAGCCTGGTGCATATCCTGGTGTTCCCGGCGCTGTTCGCCGCGGCGATGGCGACCGTCGACACCGCCGACGGCATGCTGATGGTCGGCGCCTACCGCTGGGCGCTGACGGATCCCGCGCGCAAGCGACGCTACAATCTGGTGATCACCGGGCTGTCGGTGATGATCGCGCTGGTGATCGGCGGCGTCGAGGCCGCCACGCTGCTGGCGCCGCTGTTCGGCCTGACCGGAACCTGGGCCGATGTTGCGAGCGCGCTCGGTGATGGAATCGCCGATCTGGGGATCGTCGCGGTCGTCCTGTTCGGACTGATCTGGGCCGGTGCCGTGGTCTTCAACCGCCGCCCGCGCGATTCCGAGGCCGACGCGGCGCTTGCCACCCTTCGTGCGGGGACGCTAAACCCCGGGGAGATACCAAACACGACAGCATGAAGCTGTGCTGAGGGCAGGACCTCACGATGGCCGGCGCGGAGGGAATGACCAGGATGCTGTGGCTGCAGGGCGCGAGCTGCGGCGGCTGCACGATGTCGATCCTGGAAAGCGGCGCCTCCGGCTGGTTCGACGAGCTGCGCCAATCCGGCATCGACCTGATCTGGCACCCTTCTGTCAGCGAGGAGACCGGCGACGAGGTCGTCGAGCTGCTCGACGCGATCCGTGACGGCCGCGAGCGGCTCGATCTGCTGGTGCTCGAAGGCTCGGTCGCGCGCGGACCGCATCTCAGCGGTCGCTTCAACATGCTCGCCGGCACCAACCGCTCGATCTATCACTGGCTGCTCGATCTCGCCCCGCTTGCCGACTACGTCGTCGCGGTTGGAAGCTGTGCGGCCTATGGCGGCATTCCCGCGGCCGGGAGCAATCCGACCGACGCCGTCGGGCTGCAGTTCGAGGGCAGCGATGCCGGCGGTGCGCTCGGCTCCGGCTTCCGCTCGAAGCGCGGGCTGCCGGTCATCAATGTCGCGGGCTGCGCACCGCATCCCGGCTGGGTGATGGAAAGCTTATTGGCGCTCACCGCTGGCGACCTCACGGCGGGCGGTCTCGACGCCGTCGGGCGCCCGACCTTCATCGCCAACCACCTCGCGCATCACGGCTGCTCGCGCAACGAGTTCTATGAGTTCAAGGCGAGCGCGGAAACGATGTCGGAACGCGGCTGCCTGATGGAGCATCTGGGCTGCCGCGCGACGCAAGCCGTCGGCGACTGCAACCAGCGCTCCTGGAACGGCGGTGGCTCCTGCACCAAGGGCGGCTATGCCTGCATTGCCTGCACCTCGCCGGGTTTCGAGAGCACGCAGAACTATCTGCAGACGGCGAAGCTCGCGGGCATCCCTGTGGGGCTCCCGACCGACATGCCCAAGGCCTGGTTCGTCGCGCTGGCCGCGCTGTCGAAATCGGCAACGCCGCGCCGTGTGCGCGTCAATGCGACCGCCGACCACGTCGTGGTGCCGCCGAGCCGCTCCGGCGATAAGCGCAGCTCATGACGCGGATCACGGTCGGCCCGTTCAACCGCGTCGAGGGCGATCTCGAAGTCCGCCTGGATATCGACAGCGGCCGCGTCGCGCGCGCCGAAGTGACGGCGCCGCTCTACCGCGGCTTCGAGCAGATCCTGGAAGGGCGGCCGCCGCTAGATGCCCTGGTGATAGCGCCGCGCATCTGCGGTATCTGCTCGGTCTCGCAGTCGATCGCGGCAGCCGCTGCATTGCGCCAGGCCATGGGCGTGGTCCCAGCGCCGAACGGCGTGCTCGCGACCAACATCGCGCACGCGGCCGAGAACGCCGCCGATCATCTCACCCACTTCTACATCTTCTTCATGCCCGACTTCGCCCGCGACGCCTACGCGTCTCACGCGTGGCACGGCGAAGCGGCGGAGCGCTTCACTGCCACCAAGGGGGCCGCGGCCCGCGAGGCGCTGCCGGCGCGGGCGCGGCTGCTGGAGATCATGGGTGTCATCGCAGGCAAGTGGCCGCATAGCCTCGCGTTCCAGCCGGGCGGCACGACGCGTGCGATTGAGCTTGGCGAGCGTATCCGGCTGAATGCGATCGCGGCGTCGTTTCGCGGCTTTCTCGAACGCGTTGTGTTTGCCGACAAGCTCGAACACGTGCTGGCGCTGTCGACGCCGGATGAACTCGATCAGTGGCGCGACGGGCGCGGCGGCGACTTCGCGCACTTCCTTCGCCTGGCCGATGCGCTCGATCTCGCGCATCTGGGGCCGGGACCCGGTCTGCTGATGAGTTTTGGCGCGTATCACGATGCTGATGCTGCGCGCTTTCGGGCCGGGCTTCGGACCTCCGATGGAAAGATCGAAGCGCTGCCGTCCGGTCAGATCACCGAGGACGTGTCGCACGCCTGGATGCGCGATACGTCGCGCGATCCGGCCGAGAGTCGCACCGAGCCGGATGCCGACAAGCCTGACGCCTATAGCTGGTGCAAGGCGCCGCGGCTTGCGGGAGATCCCGTCGAGGTCGGCGCGCTGGCGCGGCAAGCCGTTGATGGGCAGAAGCTGATCACCGCGTTGCTTGCCCACAGCGGCAGCAACGTCCGCAATCGCGTCATCTCGCGCCTGATCGAGACGGCGCAGCTCGCAATCTCGATCGAAAGCTGGATCAAAGCCCTGCGTCTCAACGAGCCGTTCTGCGAAGCCAGCGGCGAGGCGACAGATGGCAACTATGTCGGTCTCGTCGAGGCTGCCCGCGGCAGCCTTGGCCATTGGCTCGCGGTGCGCTCCGGCCGCATCGCGCGCTATCAGATCATCGCGCCGACCAGCTGGAACTTCTCGCCGCGCGATGCCGATGGCGTCCCCGGCCCGCTCGAACAGGCGCTGGTCGGAACCGCGGTAGGCGGCGCCGGCGCGCGCGCCGTCAGCATCCAGCATGTGGTGCGGTCGTTCGATCCCTGTATGGTCTGCACCGCGCATTGACCGAGCTGTAAAGGGCGGAAACAAGCTTATCGGGTGCAAAGCGCGTGATTTCCGATATGCGGCCGATCAGCGAGCCCGAACTGCTTGTCTCTTAACGAGCCTCATCCCAACCATCTGGAATCATTATGATTCAAATCTAGCAATGATGCTGGCCCGCATCTTGCTGACCCCTCTCGCCAGATCGCGATCGGATGATCGCCAAGGCGATAGCAGGGGGAGGACTCATGGGCGCGACGACGGAAACTTTTTACAGCGTGATCCGGCGCCAGGGCATCACGCGGCGCAGCTTCCATAAGTTCTGCAGCTTGACCGCGACGAGCCTCGGCCTCGGGCCGCTGGCGTCGGCGCGCATCGCCAATGCGCTGGAGACCAAGCCGCGCACGCCTGTCATCTGGATGCACGGGCTGGAATGCACCTGCTGCTCGGAGAGCTTCATCCGCTCGGCGCATCCGCTGGTGAAGGACGTCGTGCTGTCGATGATCTCGCTCGACTATGACGACACGATCATGGCGGCGGCCGGCCAGCAGGCCGAGGAGATCCTCGAAGAGACCCGCGCCAAGTACAAGGGACAGTATATCCTCGCCGTCGAAGGCAATCCGCCGCTCAACGAAGGCGGCATGTTCTGCATCGACGGCGGCAAGCCGTTCGTCGAGAAGCTGAAGGTGATGGCCGAGGACGCGATGGCGATCATCGCCTGGGGCGCCTGCGCATCCTGGGGCTGCGTGCAGGCGGCAAAACCCAATCCGACGCAGGCGACGCCGATCGACAAGGTGATCACCAACAAGCCGATCATCAAGGTACCGGGCTGCCCGCCGATCGCGGAAGTGATGACCGGCGTCGTCACCTTCATCACCACCTTCGGCAAGCTGCCCGAACTCGACCGCCAGGGCCGGCCGAAGATGTTCTACTCGCAGCGCATCCACGACAAATGCTATCGCCGGCCGCATTTCGATGCCGGGCAGTTCGTCGAGGAGTGGGATGACGAGGCCGCGCGCAAGGGCTACTGCCTCTACAAGATGGGCTGCAAGGGCCCGACCACCTACAATGCCTGCTCGACCGTGCGCTGGAACGGCGGCGTCTCGTTCCCGATCCAGTCGGGCCATGGCTGCATCGGCTGCTCCGAGGACGGTTTCTGGGACAAGGGCTCGTTCTACGACCGGCTCACCACGATCAAGCAGTTCGGCATCGAACGCAACGCGGACGAGGTCGGCATGGCCGCCGCGGGCACTGTGGGCGTCGCGGTTGCGGCGCATGCCGCGGTCACCGCGGTCAAGCGGCTCGCGACCAAGCGCGACGACGCCAGCGCCAAGCAAGATCATTAATTCAGTTCAGGGCAGGCAACGATGGGCATCCAGACTCCCAATGGCTTCAATCTCGACAATTCCGGCAAGCGCGTCGTCGTCGATCCGCTCACGCGCATCGAAGGTCATCTGCGCGTCGAGGTGAACGTAGATTCCAACAATGTCATCCGCAACGCGGTCTCGACCGGCACGATGTGGCGTGGCATCGAGACCATCCTGCGCAACCGCGATCCGCGCGACGCCTGGGCCTTCACCGAGCGGATCTGCGGCGTCTGCACCGGCACGCATGCGCTGACCTCGGTGCGCGCGGTCGAGAATGCGCTGGGGATCATGATCCCCGACAACGCCAACTCGATCCGCAACATCATGCAGCTCTGCCTGCAGGTGCACGACCATCTCGTGCACTTCTATCACCTCCATGCGCTCGACTGGGTCGACGTCGTCTCGGCGCTGAAGGCCGATCCGAAGGCGACCTCGGCGCTGGCGCAGTCGATCTCGGACTGGCCGCTGTCCTCGCCCGGCTATTTCAAGGACCTGCAGATACGGCTGACCAAGTTCGTCGAGTCAGGCCAGCTCGGCCCGTTCAAGAACGCCTATTGGGGCCACGCCGCCTACAAGCTGCCGCCCGAAGCGAACCTCATGGCGGTCGCGCACTATCTGGAAGCGCTCGATTTCCAGAAGGAGATCGTCAAGATCCACACCATCTATGGCGGCAAGAACCCGCATCCGAACTGGCTGGTTGGCGGCGTGCCCTGTGCGGTCAATATCGACGGCACCGGCGCGGTCGGCGCCATCAACATGGAGCGGCTCAACCTCGTCTCGTCGATCATCGACCGCTCGATCGAGTTCGTGCAGAAGGTCTATCTGCCCGACGTCGTCGCCATCGGCTCGTTCTATAAGGACTGGCTCTATGGCGGCGGCCTCTCCGGCAAGAGCGTGATGTCGTACGGCGACATTCCGGAGAACGCCAACGACTATTCGGCCAAGAACCTCAAGCTGCCGCGCGGCGTGATCCTCAACGGCAATCTGAACGAGGTGCTGCCGATCGATCATGGCGATCCCGAGCAGATCCAGGAGTTCGTGACGCATTCCTGGTACAAATATCCCGACGAGAGCAAGGGGCTGCATCCCTGGGACGGCGTGACCGAGCCGAACTATCAGCTCGGACCGAATGCCAAGGGCACCAAGACCGACATCAAGGAGCTCGACGAGGGCGGCAAATATTCCTGGATCAAGGCGCCGCGCTGGCGCGGCAACGCGGTCGAGGTCGGGCCGCTGGCGCGCTACATCATCGGCTATGCGCAGAACAAGCCGGAATTCAAGGAGCCGACGGACAAGCTCCTGAAGGCGCTCAACCTGCCGGTCACGGCGCTGTTCTCGACGCTCGGCCGCACTGCCGCCCGCGCGCTGGAGTGCGACTGGGCCGCGACGCAGATGCGCTACTTCCAGGACAAACTGGTGGCGCGCATCAAGGCGGGCGACTCCTCGACCGCCAATGTCGAGAAGTGGAAGCCGGAGAGCTGGCCGAAGGAGGCCAAGGGCTACGGCTTCACCGAGGCGCCGCGCGGTGCGCTGGCGCATTGGATCAAGATCAAGGACACCAAGATCGACAACTACCAGTGCGTCGTGCCCACCACCTGGAACGGCTCGCCGCGGGATCCCAAGGGCAATATCGGCGCCTTCGAGGCGTCGCTGATGGATACGCCGATGGCGGATCCGGAAAAGCCGCTGGAGATCCTGCGGACGATCCATTCGTTCGATCCGTGCCTGGCGTGCTCCACGCACGTCATGAGCCCGGATGGCCAGGAAATGGCGACGGTCAAGGTCAGGTAGCGGGAGAGAGCAGCATGATGGATGCCGTTGCACGTCCGCCGGAGACCGAGTCCAACCTCGCCGCGATCGCGGCCGACGCCGCCGGTGAGCGCGCGATCGGCCGGCCCACGGTCTATGTCTACGAAGCCCCGGTGCGCATCTGCCACTGGGTCAACGCGTTCGCGATCGTCGTGCTGATGGTGACAGGCTATCTGATCGGGACGCCGCTGCCGACGGTGGAAGGCGAGGCATCGGGCAGCTTCGTGATGGGCTACATCCGGTTCACGCATTTCGCGGCCGGGCAGGTGCTGGCGGTGTTCTTCCTCGCCCGCATCCTCTGGGCTTTCGTCGGCAACCACCACTCGCGGCAGATCTTCTACATTCCCGTGCATCGCAAGCAGTTCTGGAAGGAAGTGCTGCACGAGATCCGCTGGTATGCGTTCCTGGAGCGCGAGCCGAAAATGTATGTCGGCCACAATCCGCTGGCGCAGACGGCGATGTTCACGGGCTTCACGGTGTTCGTCGCCTTCATGATCGTCACCGGCTTCGCGCTGTATTCGGAAGGCGAGGGGATCGACAGCTGGCAGTACAAACTGTTCGGCTGGGTGTTCTCGATCTGGCCGAACAGCCAGGATGTGCACACCTATCATCACCTCGGCATGTGGGCGCTGGTGATGTTCGTGATGGTGCACGTCTATGCCGCCATCCGCGAGGACATCATGTCCCGTCAGAGCATCATCTCCTCGATGATCTCGGGCGAGCGGCAGTTCCGCGAGTGAAAGGGAGTACGGCGATGGCCGACGGCGTGAAGCTCGACCGCATCCTGGTGCTCGGGATCGGCAACATCCTGTGGGCCGACGAAGGGTTTGGCGTGCGCGTGGTGGAGGAATTCCACCGCCGCTACGCCGTGCCGGACAACGTCACGATCCTCGATGGCGGTACGCAGGGGCTCTACCTCGTCAACTATGTCGAGGAGGCCGATGGCCTCATCGTGTTCGACGCCATCGACTACGGCCTTGCGCCGGGCGAGCTCAAGCTCGTCCGTGACGAGGAGGTGCCGCGCTTCACCGGCGCCAAGAAGATGAGCCTGCACCAGACCGGCTTCCAGGAGGTGCTGAGCGCCGCCGACCTGCTCGGCCGCTATCCCCAGCGTCTGGCGCTGATCGGCTGCCAGCCGCTGGATCTCGAGGACTGGGGCGGGCCGCTGACCGCGCCGGTGCGCGCGCAGATTGCCCCGGCGATTGAGTTGGCCTGCGCTGTGCTCGCCGAGTGGGGCGTCTCGGCGGTGTTGCGGCCCGAGCCGCTCGCCGGAGACGCGCGCCTGCTCGCCAACGACATCGATCATCATAGCTACGAAATGCGCGCGGACCCGGCCGAATAACCCGGGGGATCGCGAGGGAGTCTGCCATGTGCCTGGGCCTGCCGATGACGATCGTGGAGACCGACGGCGTCTCGGCGCGGTGCAGCTTCGACGGTGAGGAGCGCCGCGTCTCGGTGCTGCTTCTCTCAAGCCCGCCGGTCGGCGCGAAGGTCCTCGTCTATCTCGACAACGCGGTGCGCCTGCTCGATGACGAAGAGGCGCGGCTGATCGGTGAGGCGCTGCGCGGCCTGCAGGCCGCGATGAACGGCGAGAACTGCGACGACTTCTTTGCCGACCTGGTCGGCCGTGAGCCGCAGCTGCCGGAGCATCTGCGCTGATCTCGGGGCTGTCATCCTGTCAGGTTTCTGACAATATGGTTTCCACAAGAAAACAAACTTACCATCTCCTGTATGGAAACCAACTTTGCCGTTTCCTGCTGAAAACTTAATCGTCTGAAAATATTTTGTTAAATCAAAAGCTTGCCTGAGTTGGTCGGACGCCGGCATCTGGCACGTCGATTGCTGACCAATGGGACGACGGAAACGATAACTGGTCAGGGGGAGACATCCATGGAGATGCTGCAGCACGAGCCTGCGCGCAGGCGAGGTGGGCTGCCGGAGGTCGATGCTGGCTCCGTCGATCGCTTCCTGGCTGAGGCACACGGCGCTGGTGCCGTTGCCGTGCTGCTCTCGGCCGGCGATCCCGCAAGGTTTCCGGAAGCGCTCGACGTGGCCATCGTGTTGCCGGAGCTGATCACCGCGTTTCAAGGACGGCTGCGCGGCGCGGTGATCGCGCGAAACGCTGAGGCCGAGCTCGGCGCGCGCTTTGGCGTACGCGTGCAGCCGTCGCTGATCCTGTGCCGCGGCAGCGACGTGCTCGGCGTCATCGCCAAGATCCAGGACTGGTCCGTCTATGTCGACCGCATCTCGCGCCTGATCGATCGCCCGGTCGGAGCCGCCGCAACGGTCGTCGCCAGCATCGTTCCCGCGCATCAGCCTTCAGGAGTCGACCGATGAAGCCCGGATTCTGGATTGCGCCCGAAGGCGCCGAGCAGCCGGTCAGCGTGTTTCCGATCGGCGAGGAGGCGCTCGATGTTCAGTACAAGGGGCTGACCGCCTCCGGCGCCCTGGCCAAGCTCGCGACGCTGGATTCGGAGGAGTTGGCGCGGAGCTGTCCGCGCGCCGTCGAGTTGCTGTCGACGATCGCGTCGGCCATCGGATCGCAGGCCGCCGACGCGCCGACGCAGCTGTTCCGTCTCGAAGGCCTCAACGATCTCGAGCGCCGGCTGATCGACGACGTGCTCGGCGAGGGCGAGGTCGCCGGCGTGGTGGCGCTGCCGGACGGCTCGCTCGCGCAGATCCAGGAATCGGTGCTCGCGGGCATCTGGCGGATCCGGCTCGAGCGCGACGAGAGCCACGACTACATCGAGATCGGCGCCGTGCCCGAGATTGTCGCGCGCGCCGCGATCGATCTGACGGCCGGCGACGTCGTGATCGGGCCGGCACCGGAGGGCACGATGAACGCGCTGCCGGTGCTCGCCGAGATTCGCGAGCGCGCGCTCGCCTGGCGGCCGGGCCAGCGCTCGCAGACCATCAACTTCACGCTGCTGCCGATGAGCCCGGTCGACATGAGCTTCCTGCAGCAAACGCTCGGCAATGGTCCCATTCAACTGATGTCGCGCGGCTACGGCACCTGCCGCGTCCTCGCGACCGGCGTGCGCCATGTCTGGTCGGTGCAGTTCTTCAACGCTATGGACACGATCATCCTCGATACGCTCGAGGTCGGCGGCGTGCCCGTGGTTGCGCTCGCCGCGCCCGAGGATTTCGAGGATTCGGCCGAACGTCTGAAGCAGATCATCGAGGCGTATTTCACATGAGCGCCGGCTTCGAGAATTTTGGTGTGCGCAGCGATCTCGCCGACGAGGTGACGCTGGAGTGCGGCATCTGCTGGACGCGCTACAACCCGGCCGAAGGCGACGGCGTCGCGCAGATCGCACCGGGCACGCCGTTCTCGGCCCTCCCTGAGGATTGGCATTGCCCGAATTGCGACGCGCCGAAGGCCAAGTTCATGGTGGTGGAGTCATGAGTGCGGTCGCGGCCGGGCAGGAGATCTACGAGCTCGCGCCGGCCGCATGGGGCGAGCGCCTTGCCGGCGCCTATCGCGAGATCGGTGAGCGGGCCATGCGCGACTTGCCGATCTACCACGATGTGCTCGACGTGGAGGCGGTCGGCTTCACCAGCGTCCAGGGACGGACGATCGGGATCATCATCACGCCCTGGTTCATGAACGTGGTTACTCCGGCGGAACAAGGCAGCGTCGGATCAACCATCGAGATCGCGCTGCCCGCCGGCGCATTTGAGTTCACCGTCGGTGAAGTCGCCGAGGTCGGGCGCATCGCCAGTTGTTCGCTGTTCTCGCCGATGTCCGAGTTCGAGGACATGACCGCCGCGCGAATCGCGGCCGAGGCCGCGCTTGCGGCCATGCTGACCGCGTCCGAAGACGAAGGCCATGCCGCGCGGGCGTCGCGCGCCATCGATCGCCGCGCGTTGCTGCGTGGAGCCTTGTCGGAGCGCCGCGCATGACGCTCGCCTTCCGCAACCGGATCGACGTGACGCTGTCGGTGGCCGACGGGCGGATCACGCGCGTCGAGATCCAACCGCGCACGCGGCCGCCGGTCGGGCGTCTTGGCGCGGGTAGGCCCGTCGAAGTGCTACTCGCAGCCTTGCCCCGATTGTTTTCGCTGTGCGCCACGGCGCATCAGGTCGCGCTGCTCACGGCCATCGAGGCCGCGCGCGGTCAGCCGGCGGCACCGTTGACGCGGCATCGCCGGATCAAGGCCGTGCTGACCGAGCGCGTTGCCGAGTTGTTGCGCGGCCTGCTGCTCGGACCTCTCTCCGGCGATCGCGAAACGCTGCCGCTGGCGCAAGCCATTGCGGCGCTGCAGAACGGCTTTCGAGCCGAGGCATCCGTAAGCTCCCGCGCAGAAACCTTGTCACAGATCAAGATGGCCTTGGAGAAACTGGGGGTAGGCTCCGCCTCGGGGATCTTTGCGCCGGAAACTCCACTCGCAAGGCTGATGGCGGCGCTTCGCAAGGCCGCCGAAGATGGAGGATGGAGGCACATGCCGTCAGCGCATGGCGCGCTGTCTGCTGCTGACGATCGCGCCGTCGTCACCCGGCTGATGGAGGAGGGGCCCGCATTCGCGGATGCGCCCGAGCTCGACGGCCGTGTCCCCGAGACCGGCGTCTGGGCCCGTCAGGCACGCAACGCGCCGCACGCGGCGGGGGCAGCCGAGCGGCTGTCGGCCCGGATCGCAGAGTTGACCGCGCTGCTCCGCTGGATCGAGGACGGTGAGACCGAGGATGCCACTGAGGAGGACCTGGTCGCGGGTTATGCACTGGGGCCTGGCCGTGGTGCGGCTGCGGTGGAATGTGCGCGTGGCCGGCTGCACCACGTCGTCGAGCTGGATGCGCTGGGCAACATCGCAAGCTTCGACTATCTCGCCCCGACGGAATGGAATTTTCATCCGCGCGGGCCGGTCGTGACCTGTCTGACGGGCGCCATGCTGCGCGGCGCCGAGGATCGTGATTCCGTCCACGGCATGATCGCATCGTTCGATCCCTGCGTCGGCTTCGGCCTGACGGTGCGGGAGATGGCCGATGCATGAGATGGCGCTGTGCGAAGGCATCGTCGAGATCGTCGAGGCGGAGGCGCGCAAGGGCGCGTTCTCCAAGGTGAAGACGGTGTGGCTCGAGATCGGCGCGCTCAGCCATGTCGCGCCGGAGGCGCTGCGGTTCTGCTTCGAGGCCGTCACGGCGCATACGATCGCGCGCGGCGCGGCGCTTGAGATCATCGAACAGAAGGGCACGGCCTGGTGCCTCGGCTGCTCGCGCAGCGTCGAGATCAGCCAGCGTTACGAGCCCTGCCCCGAATGCGGCAGCCATCAGCTGCAGGTGACGGGCGGCGAGGACATGCGGGTCAAGGAGCTGGAGGTCGAGTGATGTGTACGGTGTGCGGCTGCGGTGACGGCAAGTCCTCGATCGAAGCGGGTGATCATCATCACGATCACGGCGATCACGATCATCATCATGCGCATGGACATGATCACAGCCATGATCATGCCGGGCATCATCACCATCACGGCCATCACCACCACGACCACCATCATCACCATGATGATCATGCGCATGACCATCATCACGCGCATGGCGCGGCGGATCATATCGACTGTGCGGCCAATCCGGCGGGCCAGGAGATCGCCGGCCTGTCGAGTGGACGCATCATCCAGATCGAGCGCGATATTCTCGGCAAGAACAATCGCCTCGCCGCCGAGAACCGCGCCCGCTTCGCAGCGCACGACGTGCTCGCGTTCAACTTCGTCTCCAGCCCCGGCGCGGGCAAGACCTCGCTGCTGGTGCGCGCCGTCTCGGAGCTGAAGCAGAGCCGCCCGGTCGCCGTGATCGAGGGCGATCAGCAGACTTCGAACGATGCCGAGCGCATCCGCGCGACCGGCGTGCCGGCGATCCAGATCAACACCGGCAAGGGCTGCCATCTCGATGCGGCCATGGTCGGCGAGGCCTATGGCCGGCTGCCGCCGCTGCGCGGCGGGCTGCTGTTCATCGAGAATGTCGGCAATCTCGTCTGCCCGGCGGCGTTCGATCTCGGCGAGGCCTGCAAGATCGTGGTGTTCTCGACCACCGAGGGCGAGGACAAGCCGCTCAAATATCCGGACATGTTCGCAGCCTCGGCGCTGATGCTCATCAACAAGATCGATCTGGCCGCGGTGCTCGACTTCGATCTGGCGCAGACCATCGAATATGCCCGCCGCGTCAATCCCAAAATCGAAGTGCTGACGATCTCGGCCAAGACGGGCGAAGGCTTCTCCGCCTTCTATGCCTGGATCAGGAAGCAGGCTGACCGCATGCGCGCGGGCGCGCTGGGCGCGGTGCAGAGATGACCTCAGCAGGCCCGACATTGGCGGCGGATCGCACGCGCCTCAGGCTCCGCGTTCGCGGCGCCGTGCAGGGCGTCGGCTTCCGTCCCTATGTCCATGGCCTCGCCACGCGCCATCGCCTCGGCGGCTTCGTCGCCAACGACGCGGAAGGCGTCGTGATCGAAGTCGAGGGCGAGAACGTCGTGCCGTTCGTCGAGGCGCTGCCACGACAGGCGCCGCCTCTGGCCCGCATCGACGACATCGCCGTCGAGGCGATCGCAACTGAAGCCAGCGCGGACTTCCGCATCGGCGGCAGCATCAGCGGCCGGGTGACCACCCGCATCGTGCCGGATGCCGCGACCTGTCCGGCGTGCCTTGCGGAGCTGTTCGATCCTCATAGCCGTTTCCACCGCTATCCCTTCGTCAACTGCACCCATTGCGGTCCGCGCTACACCATCGCCGAGCGGCTGCCCTACGACCGCGCGACGACGGCAATGAAGCGCTTTCCGATGTGCGAGGCTTGCCGCGCGGACTATGAAGATCTGCGCGGCCGCCGGTTTCATGCCGAGGCGATCTCCTGCCCGGATTGCGGACCTCGCCTCAGCCATAGTGTCAACGACATCGCTTCCACGCTCGCCGACGGCAAGATCGTCGCCATCAAGGGACTGGGCGGCTACCAGATGCTGTGTGATGCGCGCAAAGAGCGCGCGGTTCAGCGGCTGCGCGCGCGCAAGCAGCGCGATGGCAAGCCGTTCGCGGTGATGTTGGCCTCGGCCGAGGCCGCCGGCCAGATTGCCGTGATCGATGCGGCGGAATGCGCGTTGCTGGAACAGGTCGCGCGACCGATCGTGGTGCTGACGTCACGCCACACCGTTGCGCCCTCGGTTGCGCCGGGCCTTGCCAGGATCGGCGTGATGCTGCCGGTTGCGCCGCTGCATCATCTGATCTTCGACGCGCTGCGTGCGCATGGAGATGAGGCCAATTGGGCGCTGGTCTGCACCAGCGCCAATCCGAGCGGCGAGCCGTTGCTGACCGACAATCATGACGCTCTTGCCGGACTGGCTGATATCGCCGATCTGATCGTCACCCATGACCGCGACATCGTGATCCGCGCCGATGATTCCGTCGTGGCCATGATGGCAGGTGCCCCACGATTCATCCGGCGCGCGCGCGGCTATGTGCCGGAGCCGATCCGGCTGCCGCACGCTTTGCCGCCGCTTCTGGCGGTCGGTGCTCATCTCAAGTCGACGGTGACGGTGATCCGCGGCGACGAAGCGTTCGTCTCGCAGCATCTCGGCGATCTCGACACTGTCGCATCAATCCGCTTCTTCGAGGAGACCATCGAACATCTCACGTCCATCCTCGACGTCGCGCCGGTGGCGATCGCGCATGACCTGCATCCGGACATGGCGTCGACGCGGTTTGCGCAGGCGCAAGGCTTGCCCACCTTCGCCGTACAGCATCATCACGCCCACGCGGCGTCGGTGATCGCTGAGCACGGCGTACGAGAGCCCGCGCTGGCGGTGGTGCTCGACGGCTACGGCTATGGCAGCGACGGCGGAGCCTGGGGTGGCGAACTGCTGCTGTGCGAAGGCCTCCGCTTTCAACGTCTCGGCCATCTCGCGCCGCTGAAGATGCCAGGCGGCGACCGCGCGGCGCGCGAGCCGTGGCGCATGGCGGCGGCGGTGCTGCATGACCTCGGACATGACGCCGAGATCGCCGCGCGCTTCATGGATCAGCCCCAGGCGCGCCATCTGCCGATGCTGCTCGATCGCACCGATGCGGCCGTGACCACCAGCGCCGGCCGATTGTTCGATGCCGCGGCGGGATTGCTCGGCATCAATGCGGTTCAGAGCTACGAGGGCGAGGCCGCGATGCGGCTGGAGGCGCTGGTGCGCGCACCGATGGTGCTCGAACGCGGCTGGTCCATGGCCGACAGCGTGCTGTCGCTGCGTCCGTTGCTCGCGCATCTCGTCGCGAACGACCTCGACCAAGCCGAAGCCGCCGGCCTGTTTCACGGCACCCTGGCAGCGGCCTGCGTCGATTGGATCGCGGACGCCGCACGCGCGACCGGCGTCGACACCGTCGTGCTGAGCGGCGGCTGCTTCCTTAATACGCATCTGGCGGAGCTGATCGTCAGCGGCTGCCGCGCTGCCGGCATTGCGGCGCTTCTCCCCCGCCGTCTGCCGCCCAATGACGGCGGCCTGAGCCTGGGGCAGGCCTGGATCGCCGGGCTGCGACTGATCGACAACGACAACACAGCTGGAGGGATCGTCTGATGTGCCTGGCCATTCCCGCCGAGGTGATCAAGCTGCTGCCCGACGACATGGCGATCGTCTCGATCGACGGCGTCAGCAAGGAGGTCTCCGTCGCGCTGATCGAGCAGGTCGCGGTCGGCGACTACGTCATCCTTCATGTCGGCCACGCGCTGGCCAAGATCGATCCGGAGGAGGCGCGCGAGACGCTGGACCTGCTCCGGCAGATGGGCGCAGCGACGGCGGAGGTTGCATCATGAAATATGCCGACGAGTTTCGCGACAAGGAGCTGGCGCTGGGCCTTGCGCGCGCCATCCGCGCCAAGGCGGATCCGGCGCGCGCCTATCGCTTCATGGAGTTTTGCGGCGGCCATACGCATGCGATTGCGCGCTATGGCCTGGAAGACATGCTGCCTGAGAATGTCCGCATGATTCACGGCCCCGGCTGTCCGGTCTGTGTGCTGCCGGCCGGGCGCATCGACATGGCGATCGCGCTGGCGGAACGGCCGCAGGTCATTCTCTGCGTCTATGGCGACCTGATGCGCGTGCCGGGCTCGCGCGGTGCCTCGCTGCTCAAGGCCAAGGCGCGCGGCGCCGACATCCGCATGGTCTATTCGACGCTCGATGCCATTGCACTGGCCGAGCAGAACCCCGGTCGCGAGGTCGTGTTCTTCGCCATCGGCTTCGAGACAACGACGCCGCCGACCGCCGTGATGATCCGGGCCGCCGAGAAGAAGCAGCTCACTAATTTCAGCGTGTTCTGCAACCACGTGCTGACGCCGCCGGCGATGCGCGCGATCCTCGACAGCGACACGCCGATCGAGATCGACGGCTTCGTCGGCCCGGCCCACGTCTCGACCGTGATTGGCACCGAGCCCTATGCGCCGTTCGCGCGCGACGATGGCAAGCCCGTTGTGATCGCCGGCTTCGAGCCGCTCGACATGATGCAGGCGATCCTGATGCTGATCGAGCAGGTCAATGACGGTCGCCACGAGGTCGAGAACCAGTATCGTCGCGCCGTCACCGGGAGCGGGAACCAGCGCGCGATCAGGGAGGTGGCCGAGATCTTCGAGTTGCGCGACCAGTTCGAGTGGCGCGGCCTCGGCAGCATTCCGGCGAGCGCCTTGAAGCTGCGGCCGGCCTTCGCGCATCTCGATGCCGAGCTGCGCTTCGCGATGGCCGAACTCGTCGTCGCCGACAATCCGGCCTGCGAATGCCCAGCGATCCTGCGCGGGCTGAAGAAGCCGGTGGACTGCAAGCTGTTCGGCACGGCGTGCACGCCGGAGACGCCGATCGGCTCCTGCATGGTGTCGTCGGAAGGCGCCTGCGCGGCGCATTGGACCTATGGCCGCTTTCGCGACCATCAGCGGAGGCTCGCCTCATGAGCATGCATCAGCGCCGGCTGGACATGAAGAACGGCTGCGTCGATCTCTCGCATGGCGCCGGCGGCCGCGCGATGGCGCAGCTGATCTCGGGCCTGTTCCACGAAGCCTTCGGCAATGAATGGCTGGCACGCGGCAACGACCAGTCGGCATTCGACGTGGCGGCCGGCCGCATGGTGATGACGACGGACGGCTATGTCGTCTCGCCCTTGTTCTTTCCCGGCGGCAATATCGGCTCCCTCGCCGTGCACGGCACCGTCAATGACATCGCCATGGCCGGCGCGAAGCCGCTGTATCTCTCGGCGAGCTTCATCATCGAGGAGGGCTTTCGCTTCGATGATCTCAAGCGGATCGCCGATGCGATGGGCGAGGCGGCGCGCGAGGCCGGTATCGCGATCATCACCGGTGACACCAAGGTGGTCGAGCGCGGCAAGGCCGATGGCGTGTTCATCTCGACCGCAGGCGTCGGCGTGTTGCCGGAGGGGCTCGATCTTTCCGCCGACAAGGCGACGCCCGGCGATCGTGTGCTGCTGTCCGGCAGCCTCGGCGATCACGGCGTCGCGATCATGTCGAAGCGGCAGAATTTGACCTTCGATACCGAGATCGTCTCCGACTCGGCCTCGCTGCACGGGCTCGTTGCCGACATGGTGGCCGCCGGCGGTCGTGGCGTCAGATTGATGCGCGATCCCACGCGCGGTGGGCTCGCCGCCACGATGAACGAGATCGCGCAGCAGTCCAATCTCGGCTTCCGCCTGCAGGAAGAGGCCATTCCCGTGAAGCCGGCGGTGGCCGCGGCCTGCGAGCTGCTTGGTCTCGATCCGCTGCACGTCGCCAATGAAGGCAAGCTGATCGCCGTGGTGTCGCCTGACGTGGCCGGCGCCGTGCTCGCGGCGATGAAGGCGCATCCGCTGGGTTACGACGCCGCCGACATCGGCGAGGCCGTGGCGGATGATCATCGCTTCGTCCAGATGGCGACGAGCTTTGGTGGAGGCCGCATCGTCGACTGGCTGTCGGGCGAGCAGCTGCCGCGGATCTGCTGAGACATGGGAATCCAGGGAACCATATTGGTCGTCGACGACGAGGTCCGGTCGCAGGAGGCGCTGCGCCGCGTTCTCAACCAGGATTTCGAGGTCTTGTGCGCCGGCAATACGGCCGATGCGGAGAAGCTGCTTGAAGGCGAGATCGTGCACGCGGTGATCTGCGACCAGCGCATGCCGCAGGAATCCGGCGTCAGCTTCCTGAAGCGTGTGCGTGAGATGTGGCCCGATCCGGTCAGGATGATCATCTCGGGCTATTCGGATTCCGAGGACATCATCGCGGGACTCAACGAAGCCGGCATCTATCAATACATTACCAAGCCCTGGCAGCCGGATCGCCTGATCGACATTGTGCGCGAGGCCGTGCAGCTGTATCGGCTGCAGAAGGAGACCGAGACCGCCGGCGTCGATGTCAAGGCGACACCGGCGCACATCAAGCAGGTCGTCTCGGTCAAGCGCGGCGCGGCCAAGAAGCTGTATGATTTCGATCGCATCGTGCACTCGGCGGCGAGCCCGATGCGCAATGTGATCGATCTCGGCCGCCGCGCCGCCGACTACGACATCTCGGTGCTGATCACGGGCGAGTCCGGCACCGGCAAGGAGCTGCTGGCGCGTGCGATCCATTACGGCTCGGCCCGCGCCAACAAGGCGTTCGTCGTCGAGAACTGCGGCGCGCTGCCGGATGAACTCCTGGAGAGCGAGCTGTTCGGCTGCAAGAAGGGCGCCTTCACCGGCGCCTATCAGGACCGCATCGGCCTGTTCGAGGTCGCTGATGGCGGCACCATCTTTCTCGACGAGATCGGCGAGACCTCGCCGGCGTTCCAGGTCAAGCTCTTGCGCGTGCTGCAGGAGAGCGAGATCCGGCCGCTCGGCGCGCAGCGTGTCCGCAAGGTCGATGTCCGCGTCGTCGCTGCGACCAATCGCGACCTCGAGGCCGAGGTCGAGGCCGGCCGTTTCCGCCGCGATCTCTATTACCGGCTTGCCGCGTTCCCGGTGCACATGCCGTCGCTGCGCGAGCGGCCGATGGATATCCCGCTGATCGCCGAGGGCGTGCTGTCGGCCGTGAAGACCTCGTTCAACCGGCCGCATCTGCGCTTCGCGCCCGCGGCGCTCGACGAGTTTTCCAAGTATCACTGGCCGGGCAACGTCCGCGAGCTGCAGAACGAGATCCAGCGGATGGCCGTGCTGGCCGATGCCGACGAGCTGCGCTGTCCGCCTTTCGCGGGCCGCCGCAGCGCGCGCCGGGCGGCGCCAGCCGCCGCCAACGGCAAGCTGAACGGCAGCGGCAGTCTGAAGGACCGCGTCGAGGATCTCGAAAAGACGATCATTGTCAGCTGTCTCGAAAAATACGAGGGTAACATCAGCCGCGTCGCCAGCGAACTCGGCCTGTCCCGCGTGGGCTTGCGCAACAAATTGTCGAGATACGACCTGAAGAAAAATGGCAAAGGCCACGCACTCTCCTGAGTCCGGCGCTGACACGCTTCTGAAGCTGATCGCGAGCAGCAGCACGCTGGAATTCGACAGCGAGCGGGAGGGCGTGTGGATCGAAGTCATCCGCAAGATGGACGAGGTCTATTCCGACCTCCTGCGCTACGAGGTCGACCTCGAGCACAAGAACGCCGAGCTCGAGGAGGCGCAGGCCTTCGTCACCAATGTCATCGAGTCGGTCTCGGACATTCTCGTCGTCTGCGACGCCCGGGGAACGGTGCAGCAGGCCAACTCGGCGTTCCAGCGGACATCCGGCCGTACTCTGCCGGAGATCGCGGGACGCAATATCGCCGAGATGATCGATCTCGACCACCACGGCAGGCTGGCGGCACTGTTGAACCCGCGCAGCAATGCCGAGGTCGTCGATGGCGAGCTGCGCTTTGCGGCGGGCGGATCGAGTTCCGATCTGTTCGCCATCAACAGCTCGCCGCGTCACGACCATCGCGGCCGCTTCATCGGCGTGGTGCTGACGGGGCGTCCCATCGGCGAACTGCGCCGCGCCTATGAGGCGTTGCACAAGGCGCATCAGGAGCTGCAGCGCGCGCAGCGGCAACTGGTCGAGCAGGAGAAGATGGCGAGCCTCGGCCGCCTCGTGGCCGGCGTCGCCCACGAGCTGAACAATCCGATCAGCTTCGTCTATGGCAACGTTCACACCTTGATGCGCTATCGAACGGCGCTGGTCGGCTATCTCGACGCGGTCCATGAGCAGCCGGTCTGCGACGAGGTTGCAGCGTTGCGCAAGGACCTGCGCATCGACGCCATCCTGGAGGATTTCGGCCCGCTGATCGAGGGCACCATGGAAGGCGCGGTGCGGATCAGCGAGATCGTCAAGAATTTGCGCCGGCTGTCGTTCTCCAAGCTCGGCGAGGTCGAGCGCGTCAACATCGAGCGGCTGATCAACACGGCCGTGCTGTGGGCCGGGCGCACCAAGCAGCATCGCGTCGATATTCAGATCGAGGTCGAGCCGGATCTGTGGATCTCCGGCAATGAGGGCCAGCTGCATCAGGTGATCGTCAACCTGGTGGAGAACGCCATCGACGCGATGCGATCGATCGAACTGCCACGCCTCGTCGTTGCGGCCGCGCGGCAAGGGAACGAGATCGTGTTCCGGATCACTGACAATGGCCCAGGGATCGACAGGGATCATCTCACCCACATCTTCGAGCCGTTCTTCACCACGAAGCGCGTCGGCGAGGGCACCGGGCTCGGGCTGTGGATCAGCTATGGCATCGTGCGGGAGCACGGTGGCGAGCTGGTGGTGAGCAACGAGCCCGAGGGCGGCGCGACATTCTCGTTCGCTCTGCCTGCCGCGTGATGGCCGGCTCGTGCCCGGTCAGTCGTCCTGATCGAGCTCGGCCGCGACCTGCCCATAGTTGAGAATGGCCACCAGCGTCGTGCCGCCGACGATGTTGCCGAGCAGGGTCGGGATAAAGAACGTGCCGGCATAGTCGGCAAGCGAGACCTCGCCCCTGAACACCAGGAATGCGCATTCGACGGAGCCGGCGACGATGTGCGCGAACTGCCCGAGCGCCACCAAATAGGTCATCACCACCACGATATGGGCGCGGGCGCCGCGCACCGCCGGCAGCAGCCAGGCCATCAGCGCGATCAGCCAGCCTGCGAACACGGCGCGCGCAAACGTCGTCGAGAACGGACCCTCGACCGTGTGCCGGCTGATCTCGATAAAGGCATCGACGATCCGCGGCTCGAACACGTGCGTATACGCCAGTGCGGCGGCCGCGGCCCATGTCCCCGCCACATTGGCTGTTAGCACCAGGCTCCACAGGCGCGCGACCTGCCCGAGCGTCTTGAGGTCGCGATGATGCAGCAGCGGCAGGATCGGAGTCAGCGTGTTCTCGGTGAACAATTGCTGCCGGCCGAGCACCACGACCAGGAAGCCGGCGGTATAGCCGAGCGGAGCAAACAACCGTCGCACCGCCTCGTCGGAGACGAAGGCATGGAATTCACCCTGCACGATGAGCGACAAACTGATCGACAGGCCCGCGGCGAGCCCCGACAGCAGGATGGCCCACCAGCGCCGTTCGAGCTCGCTCTCGCCCTCGGCGCGGATCGTCTCGTGAATCAGTGCGGCGTTGGGCCGGCTCTGCGCTTTGATCTGCTGCCGCTGCTCATCCGAGACGCCGTCGATGTCGTCGGCGGGGCTGAACGTCGGCGCGGTGGCCTTGCTGCTCACGTTGGTCGTTCCGTCGGCTGGCGTGGGCACGTGCCGACGCTGTGCGGAGAGCTGTAGTCTCCGTGCGGCCAGAACGTCCGACGCGTTGGCTAGGTTCCAGGACGGGGGCGCGACAACGTTGCGCGTCAGCGTGCGGACATCATCAGGACGGCGTGGCGACCGGCATGCGGTCGCGCTGCCTGGACAGCCGGGCCAGCAGCACCGTGGCGGTGCGCGTGATGTGCTGCCGGGCCAGATCCTCGGCCTTCTGAGCATCGCCCGCGATCACGGCGTTGAGGATGTCCTCGTGCTGATCCCAGATCCGCCGTGGCGTCTCGTCACGCATCAGGACTTCGCCCATCAGCCGGCGCAGATGCAGCCAATGCGGCTGCGTGGTGTCCTGAATCACGGAGTTGCCGGAGATCTCATAGAGGAACTCATGAAATTTGACGTCCGCCTCGATCAATTGCTCGACCGAATGCTCGCGCTCGGCGCGGCGGCCTTCCGCGATCAGCTTCGGTCCTTCCTCGGCGGCGCGCTCGGCGCCGCGGGTCGCTGCGAGTCTGCACGCGAGGCCCTCCGCGACGGCGCGGATTTCGTAGACATTGCGGATGAAGTTGGTGTCGATCGGCATGACCTCTAGGCCGCGTCCCGGCGCCTCGCGGACAAAGCCCTGGTTGCGCAACAGCAGCAGCGCCTGCTGCACCGGCTGGCGCGACACGCCGAGGTCGCGCGCCAGATCGTCCTGGATCAGCCGCGCCGATTCCGGCAACTCCCCGCCGACGATGTCGGACAGGATGCGCTGGTAGACGCGCTCCGTCAGGTTCGGCTGGGTCTTCAGCGGCGCCACGCGGCCTCCTGCATCCGATCGGCAATGTCTCTTCCGCGACCGCTCATAGCGACGTCTTTCGTCCCGAGAGCGTGCGGCGCTGCTTCGTCCTGTCGCCCTGCTGGGCCTCCAGATGGTGAATGAAAACGCCCGCCGCCTGCGAAATGTGGTCGCGGCTCAGCCGTTCGGCCTCGGCGCTGCGGCCCGCGATGATGGCAGCGAGAATGTCCTCGTGCTCGTCCCAGACCGTCTGGGACATCCTCTCCTCCTTCTGCAGCACGTCGGACATCACGCGCTTGAGGCAGGGCCAATGCGGCGTCATCGTCTCGTCGATCAGGGCGTTGCCCGAGAGTTCGCCGAGAAAGCGGTGGAAGGCGATGTCACTCTCGATCTTGCGGCTCACGAGTCCGCTTTTGACCGCCTCGTGGCCGGCGGCGATGTAGGCGGGGCCTTCGCGGGCCGCGCGATCGCTGGCGCGTTCGGCCGCGAGCCGCGCCGCCAGGCCTTCGAGCACGGCGCGCATCTCATAGAGATCGCGCACGAAGCTCGGGTCGAGCGGCGCCACGATCAAGCCGCGTCCGGGCGCGCTCTGCACCAGCCCGCAGCCGCGCAGCAGGATCAGCGCCTGCTGCACCGGCTGCCGCGATACGCCATAGGCCTGCGCGAGATCGTCCTGAATCAGCCGTGAGCCGGACGCCAGCACGCCGCTGACGATTTCGTCAGTGATCGCTTCGACGACCTGATCGACCAGGGATGGAGCAGGGGGCACGATTCTCATGGGCATCACATTTTCGGGAACACTAACACGCGGAGCGCGAAAATCCATTTGCGAGGAATTCGTATTCAGAGTACGAATTCAGAAGCAAGGAGCCAAGCGAAAACGGCTTCAACATCTCCGGGGAGGGCGTCCGTGTCGGATCAACCGGCTCGTTCGAGGCGTGATGACGGCTGCGCGGCGTCCTTGGAGGGCAGCGCGCGCTCTGGTGTGTGGGCGCTCGTCTCGCGAGGGGGAGCGGCAGCGTCTGCCGTTCTATTTGTCGCGTTGGCATCTCAGGCGGCGCTGGCTGGCGAAGGCCTCACCTTGTCCGATGCCTGGGTGCCTGCGGCCCCCGAAGTCGGTCGCGATATCCCGCTGTCGCTTACAATCAAGAACGAGACGTCGGCGCCGGAAGCCTTGATGCGCGTGCGCTGTCCGATCGCGAATTTTTCCGAGCGCCACACCGTCGACCGCGGCGAGGGCGCCCCGTCGATGCGCGCCATCCCCAACATTCCGATTGCCGCCGGTAGCACGCTGGTGCTGTTGCCGACCGCCTATCACGTGATGCTGCTGCAGACGCGCGAGCCGCTCGAGCCCGGAAAGCGCTTCACCTGCACCATCGTGTTCCAGAAGGCTGGATCCATCGAAACGGAGGTTGAGGTTCGCAAGTCCCCCTGATGCCTGTCTGTCGCCTGCTGCCCTTCGCTACACGGCGGAGCGGTGTTCGATCCAACTCATAATCAAAAAGTGGGAGAAGGAAACGATGAGGAATCACGTCAGGTCTACGTTGCGGGCAGTGCTGCTCGCCGGCGCAGCCTTTGCCTGTTTCAATCTGGCAGCACCGGCGCAGGCCGCCGACGAGATGACGCCGGAGCGGCTGCTCAATGCCGACAAGGAAGCCGGCAACTGGCTGCATCATCACAAGAACTACTCGGGCACGCGCTTCTCGACGTTGAAGGAGATCAACAAGGACAACGTCAAGAATCTGAAGGTCGCCTGGACGATGCATCTCGGCGGCGTCGAGGGCGGCGGCATCTGGAGCCATGGCGGTCTCGAAGGCACGCCGATCGTCGAGAACGGCATGATGTATGTGACCGACGGCTGGGGCTCGGTCTACAAGATCGATGCGCGCGGTGGCAAAGGCCAGATGGTCTGGAAGATGGATCCGAAGACGGATCATGACTGGGCCGGCGCCATCGCCTGCTGCGGCGTCGACAATCGCGGTGTTGCGCTGTGGGGCGATCTTGTCGTCTCGCACACGCTCGACGGCCGGCTGATCGCAACGAACAAGGAAACCGGCCAGGTCGCCTGGCAGCGCCAGGTCGCCGATCCCGACAAGGGCGAGGTCATCACCGGCGCGCCGCTGATCGTGAAGAACATGGCCATCTCCGGCGTCGCCGGCGCCGAATATGGCATCCGCGGCTGGATCGCCGCCACCGATCTCACGACGCAGAAGGAAGTGTGGCGCACGCACACCATTCCGGCCAAGGGCGAGCCCGGCAGCGAGACCTGGAAGGACAGCAACGACGCGGCCGCGGCCGGCGGCGGCTCGACCTGGGTGACCGGCACCTACGACCCGGCGACCGACACGATCATCTGGGGCGTCGGCAACCCCGGACCGGACTGGGACAATGCCTATCGTCCCGGTGACAACCTCTACACTGACAGCTCGCTGGCGCTCGATGCCAACACCGGCAAGATCAAGTGGCACTACCAGCACACGCCGAACGATCCGTACGACTATGACAGTGTCGCCGAGAACGTTCTGGTCGACGTGCCCGCGCCGAACGGCCAGACGTTGAAGCTCGCGCTCGAGGCCGACCGCAACGGCTTCGCCTATGCGATCGATCGGACCAACGGCAAGTTCATCTGGGGACTGCCCTTCGTCAAGAAGGTGACCTGGACCAAGGGCCTCGATCCCGAGACCGGCAAGCCGATCGAGTACGATCCGAAGAATCCGGTGCAGCGTTACAACGCTGCGGTGACACCGCATCGTGAGAACAAGGTCGCGGACATCTGCCCGGGCAACATGGGCGGCAAGAACTGGCCGCCGACGTCCTACAATCCGGATCTCAAGCTCTGGTACATCCCGGTGATCGAGAGCTGCAACCGGATCACGGTCGAAGAGGCGACCAAGGACAAGCTGAAGCCGCGCGAGTTCTGGACCGGCGGCGGGCCGAGCCAGCCGTTCCGGATCACGGGCAGTGTGACCGCGATCGACGTCACCACCGGCAAGATCGCCGGCAAGATGGAGACGCCGTTCCCGAATCTCGGCGGCATGCTGTCGACGCCTGATCTGGTCTTCACCGGGCAGCCCTCGGGCGAGGTGATGGCGCTCGACGCCAAGACCCTGCAGAAGCTGTGGGAGTTCAACACCGGCGGCGGCGTCAACGCGCCTCCCGTGACCTTCTCGGTGGACGGCAAGCAATATGTTGCGATCCTCGTCGGTCTCGGCGGCGCCTGGGACAAGTGGTTCATCGAATCCACGCCCGAGCTGAAGAAGATCCAGCCCGGCTCGATGCTCTACGTCTTCGCGCTGTAGGTCGATCAAGGAGCGGAGGCACTGCCTCCGCTCCTCCCGTTTTCGCGTTTGAAAAGAAGATCAGATGAAATTCAGTGCGATCACGTCCGCCGTGGCGTTGGCTTTCGTTCTCGTCTCCGGTTCGCTCGCCTCGGCTCAGTCTGCTGTCCCCACCGATCCGACCGAGGCCGGCAAGGCGGTGTTCAAGCGCGCCAACTGCGTCGGCTGCCACAAATGGCACGGCAATGGCGGCGGCGGCTACGGCGGCGACGCGCTGTCGCTGCGCAAGACCGAGCTCGACCGCCAGCACATCATCGAGACCGTGACGTGCGGCCGTCCGGGCACCGGCATGCCGTATTTCGCGCGCGGCTCCTACGACACGGCGAAGTGCTACGAGATGAACCGCCAGGACGTCGGCGAGCGCATGCCGCCGGAAGGCGGCACCTTCCTGCGCCCCAACGACATCGAGGCCGTCGCGGACTACGTGCTCGCGCACATCAAGGGTCGAGGCGAACCCACCTATGACGAGTGCACCGCCTTCTTCGGCAATACATCGCGCGTCTGCGACATCTACAAGGCCAACGCAACCCAGCCTGCAAGCGAGCCATCCAAATGAAACGCTCAACCTGCACTGCGATCTTTGCGACCTTCCTTCTGACCGTCGTCATGCACGCGGCCTCGGCGCAGGCCGTGCCGAGCTATGACCTGCGCGACATCACCGTCGGCATGCCGATCGGCAACCTGCCGAACGAAGGCTATGTCAACCTGAGCTGCGCTGGGCAGCCTGATCGCCAGCTCGCTGCTTGGTCGGGCTGGCGCGATTGTCCGGCCGATGAACAGGGACGGCGCGCGGTGCGCTTCGAATTCGATCCGGAGACGAGTCAGGACGGCACCAAGGTGGCCGGCCATCCTGTGCTGCTCACGGCCGTCATCGACGATAACGCCACGGTGTTCGGGCTCACCATCCAGACCGATCCGAAGGCGCGCCTCTACATCCGCAAGAAGGCGTTCCTGCTCGGCAACCAGGTGAAGTCGCGCTACGGCGCCGAGGGCTGGGATTGCAAGGAGCAGCAGCCGAGCGCGGGCGAGCAGCCGGTCGGCGGCGTCTTTCTGCGCGAGGTCTGCAAGAAAGCCATTCCCGGCCGGATGCTGACGGTCGAGCGTGAGCTGTTCCGCAAGCCGGACCAGGACATCAAGAACTTCGTCGACCAGACCATGGTCCAGATCACCAAGCAGACGAACTAATCAAGCCATTCTATGCCTCGCGGAGCGCCGCGAGGTTCGCGTGTCATGCCTGCGATCGCCGG
This sequence comes from Bradyrhizobium sp. HKCCYLS3077, assembly GCF_051167555.1. Taxonomy (NCBI): domain Bacteria; kingdom Pseudomonadati; phylum Pseudomonadota; class Alphaproteobacteria; order Hyphomicrobiales; family Nitrobacteraceae; genus Bradyrhizobium; species Bradyrhizobium sp. HKCCYLS3077. The sequence continues at coordinate 147,421 of NZ_JBNPTH010000003.1, forward strand.
GTGCGGAGAGTTGCCGGAGACGCAGGTGGCCGTCGGTTGCGGCGATGATCATCCTCTCCGGGAGAACGAGCATGAGCTGGACTGCCCCCAAGATCGTCGAAGTGCCGGTCGGAATGGAAATCAACATGTATGCCTGCGCCAGCCGGCAGTCCGCTCAGCGCAAGAGCTGAGCCACGACCGTTCAAGGTCTGCCGTGGCAGCGATCGCAGCCGTTGTTGTCGCTGCCACCGATTGAGCTGCAATTCACCCTCGGACACCGCGCGGATGATGGGGCAGCGCGTTGCCGAGACGTGCCGGAACGCCGATGGGCGTTCGCTTCAGAGCAAATCCGTCCCGTAAGGAGGTTCTTGGCAATGGCGAAACTCAGTATCAACGGCAGAGACGTCTCTGTCGACGCGGCGAACGACACGCCGCTGTTGTGGGTCATCCGCGAGGAATTGCAGATGACCGGAACCAAGTTCGGCTGTGGCGCCGGGCTGTGCGGCGCCTGCACCGTGCATGTCGAGGGCGAGGCGGTGCGCTCGTGCCAGACCATGGTCGGCGACGTCGCCAACAAGAAGATCACGACCATCGAGGGCCTGTCGGAGAAGGGCGATCATCCGCTGCAGAAGGCGTGGATCGCCGAGCAGGTGCCGCAATGCGGCTACTGCCAGTCCGGCCAGATCATGCAGGCAGCCTCGCTGCTCGCCAAGACCACGAGCCCGAGCAAGGAGGAGATCACAGCGCATATGGACGGCAATCTCTGCCGCTGCATGACCTACTCGCGAATCCAGAAGGCGATCTCGCGCGCCGCAGCCGAAATGCGCACCGCCTCCAACGCCACCTCGAACGAGCGGAGCCCCACATGACTACGCATGTGACGAACGCCGCGGGCGAGCGCATCGCCAATCCCACGACCGATCTCAGCCGCCGTTCCTTCCTGGTCGGCACCGCCGCCACCGGCCTCGTGCTCGGCTATGCCGGCCTCGCCGACAGCGCGCTTGCGGGGACGACGCCCTCGGCCTTCGAGCCGACCGTATGGTACTCGATCGCGCCGGATGGTCTCGTCACTGTGACCTGCGGCAAGGCCGACATGGGCCAGCACATCGCCTCGACGATGGCGCAGATCATCTGCGAGGAGCTCGGCGCCGCCTGGAAGGACATGCGCGTCCAGCTCGCCTCCAACGATCCGAAGTTCAACGATCCCGTGCTCGGCGCCCAGATCACCGGCGGCAGCTGGAGCACGATGATGAACTTCGATGCGATGAGCCGGGCCGGCGCCGCCGGGCGCATTGCGCTCACCGAAGCGGCTGCGACCGCGATGGGCGTGCCGGCCAAGGAGCTCGTGGCGCGTGACGGCGTCGTGGTGCATCCGAAGTCGAAGAAGCAGATGAGCTATGCCGAGATCGTCAAGAGCGGCAAGATCACCAAGAGCTTCACGCCGGACGAGCTGAAGGCGATCACGCTGAAGACGCCGGATCAGTACACCATGATCGGCGTCTCCGTGCCGCAGCTCGACATTCCCTCCAAGACCAACGGCACGGCGAAGTACGGCATCGATACGATGCTGCCGGGCATGGTCTACGGCAAGGTGGTGACGCCGCCGGTGCGCTTCGGCGCGACCGTGAAGTCGGTCGATGACTCGGAGGCCAAGAAGGTCCCCGGCTTCATCAAGGCGGTGACGCTGGACGACAAGACCGGCTCGACGTCGGGCTGGGTGGTGGCCGTGGCCAACACCTACGCCAATGCCAGGAAGGCGGCGGACGCGCTGAAGATCAGCTATGACAAGGGGCCGTACGCCAATGTCAGCACCGAGAGCATCCTCGCCGAGGCCAAGAAGCTGCAGGCGCAGGACGATTCCGGACAGTTCTTCGTCAAGGACGGCGATCCAGCATCGGCGCTGTCAGGCGCGGCCAAGGTATTGGAGGCGGAGTACACCACCAGCATCAACATCCACGCGCCGCTGGAGCCGATGAACGCGACCGCCGAGTTCAAGGGCGACATCCTGCACATCTATTCCGGCAATCAGTTCGCGACGCGTTCCGGCGCGATCGCGGCCGGAGCCGCCGGGATCGATCCCAAATATGTCGTGATGCACCAGGCCTGGCTCGGCGGCGGCTTCGGCCGCAGGCTCGACGCCGACATGATGGTGCCGGCGGTGCAGGCGGCGAAGGCCGTCGGCAAGCCGGTCAAGGTGATATATTCCCGCGAGAACGACATGACGATGGACTACTCGCGGCCGCTCACCTACCAGAAAGTGAAGGCTGGGCTCGATGCCAGCGGCAGACTGGTTGCGCTGAGCCACGACGTCGTCTCGGCCTGGCCTACCGCGCGCTGGGGCATCCCGGACTTCCTGACGCCCTCGGTCGACAAGAAGGGCCCGCTCGACTCGTTCACGGTCAACGGCGCCGACTTCTTCTACACCGTCCCCAACCACCATGTGCGCGCGATCAAGAACGACCTCGCGCACAATGCGACGCCGTCCGGGCAGCTCCGCTCGGTGGCGCCGGGTTGGACGTTCTGGGCGGTCGAGAGCATGATCGACGAGATCGCGGTGGCCTCAGGGCAGGATCCGGCGCAGTTCCGCATCGCGCTGCTCGACGGCAAGGGCAAGAACGATGGCGGCGCGCAGCGGCTGCGCAACACGCTGCTCGCGGCGATGGGCCTGTCCGGCTACGGCGCCAAGAAGCTGCCGAAGGGCGAGGGCATGGGCGTCGCCTGCGTGTCGTCGCAGGAGCGCGCGACCGCGAGCTGGACGGCCTGCGTCGCCCATGTCGCGGTGGCTGACTCAGGCGAGGTCACGGTGAAGAAGCTCACCGTGGCGACCGATGTCGGCACGCAGGTGCATCCCGACAACATCCGCGCCCAGGTCGAAGGCGCGGCACTGTGGGGCCTGTCGCTGGCGATGTACGAGAAGGCGACCTTGAAGGATGGCGGTATCGAGCAGACCAACTTCGACAGCTACACGCCGCTTCGCATGAGCCAGGTGCCGGAGGTCGCGATCGCCGTCATCGCCAATGGCGAGAAGGCGACCGGCGTCGGCGAGCCCGCGGTGACCGTGGTCGCGCCGGCGCTTGGCAACGCCATCTACAACGCCTGCGGCGCGCGGCTGCGCGCGCTGCCGATCACCGCAGCGGCGGTGAAGGCGGCGATGAAGGCGTAGCACCAACAACCAGGGTGGGGCGGCATGCGCCGCTCCACCTCATCATTTTGTGAGTTTCGTTTCGACGCATAGGACCCGTCGCTCAGGCCTGTTTTTCGCGATGAGTCCGTCATTTCTGATTTCGGCTCTATGACCCTATAGCCCCGGCACGCCGTTAGCCCGCAGATGGCAACGCTGCCAAATTCCAAACTCAGTGTCGTCCCGGACAAGCGCGCTCCGGCAACGCGCAGCGTTGCTGGCATGCGCGCGCAGATCCGGGACCCATAACCCCAGGGAGATGTGCGAGGCACCATGTCCCCGAACAATCTCGCCCAGCCGCGTCCGCCACGGCGTATGGATTCCCGGTCGGCGTCCGCCAACGCTGCGCGTTGCCGGACTTGCCCGGGATGACACCTTTGCTTGTCGCGGCCCGTGTGACCGAACCAGACACAGTGGCGCCTCTTCACGCCGGGACGGGATCATGCGAGGCGCCGACCAAGGCTCTTGCTTTGAATTCGAATTCGGAATACGAATTCGTAAAGAGGAGGAGCCTGGAATGAGGGACCTGCTGAACTTCGGGCAGATGCTGTCGGCGCACGCCCGCATGTCGCCGGAGCGCACCGGTGCCCGCGACCTCGAGCGCGCGATGAGCTTCCGTCTCTGGAACGAGCGCGCCTGCCGGCTCGCCAATGCGCTGCTCGGCCTCGGTCTGGCCAAGGGCGATCGCGTCGCGATCCTTGCCTACAATTGCGTCGAGTGGTGTGAGATCTATGCGGCGACGGCCAAGGCTGGCCTGGTTGCGCTGCCGATCAACTTTCGCCTGACAGCGCCCGAGGTGCTGTTCATCGTGCAGAACGCCGAAGCGTCCGCCGTCATCGTACAGGACGAACTCGTCGGTCTCGTCGAGGAGGCTCGCAAGGATCTCGGCATCCCCGACGATCGCTTCATCCACTTCGGTACAAAGCCGCGCCCGGCCGGCTATCGCGGCTATGAGGACATCATCGCTGCAGCGTCGTCCCGCGAGCCGGATCAGCACGTCGCGCTGTCCGATCCCTGGACCCTGATGTACACCTCGGGCACGACTGGCAAGCCGAAGGGCGTGCTGCGCAGCCACCGCAGCGCCGTGCTGCTGTCGATGGTCACCGAGATCGAGCTGAAGCTCAGCCGCGATGACGGCGCGCTGCTGGTGATGCCGATGTGCCATGCCAATTCGCTGAACTTCTTCGGCGCGTTCGGCTACATCGGCGGCGTCAGTTCGATCTATTCACGCAAGAGCTTCGATCCCGAGCACGCGGTGACGACGCTCGCCGATGGCGGCTCGACCTTCACCTCGCTGGTGCCGACGCACTACATCATGATGCTCGATCTGCCGCACGCGATCCGCGCGCAGCACGATTTCAGCGCGGTGACCAAGCTGATGATCTCCTCGGCGCCGGCGCGACCGGAGACCAAGCGCGAGGTGATGGAGATGTTTCCGAAGTCCGGTCTCTACGAGCTCTATGGCGCGACCGAGACCGGCTGGGTGACGATGCTGCATCCGCATGAGCAGTTCACCAAGCTCGGCTCTGTCGGGCGCGAATGCGTCGGCGCAGCACCCATCCGCATCCTCGACGAGGCCGGCCATGAGGTGCCGGACGGCGAGGCGGGCGAGCTCTATTCGTCCAACGCCCACACCTTCGACTGCTATTGGCGCCTGCCGGAAAAGACCGCAGAGGCGTTCCGCGGCGACTATTGCTCGGTCGGCGACATGGCGCGCCGTGATGCTGACGGTTACATTCACTTGGCCGACCGCAAGAGCAACATGATCATCTCCGGTGGCGAGAACATCTATCCCTCCGAGGTCGAGGCGCTGGTCGGCGCACATCCTGGCGTCAAGGACATCGCGGTGATCGGCCTTCCCGACGACAAATGGGGCGAGCGCGTCCACGCCGTGATCGTGCCGCGCGACGGGGTGACCGTGAAGGAGGGCGAGCTGGTCGACTGGGCCAAGGAACGTCTCGCCGGCTTCAAGCGGCCGCGCTCCTACGCCTTGATCACCGACGCCGAGATGCCGCGCAACGCCACCGGCAAGATCCTGCACCGCGAGCTGAAGAAGCGATTTTCGTGAACGGGTGGCTGCGATGTGGTGCGGTCTGATATGTAGCTGCGATGCAGGCCGTTCTCAATTCCGCTCTTCCCATTTTCGCGCTGATCCTCACCGGCTTCCTGTGCGGACGCTTCGGTGTGTTCGATCGCACCGCGACCGACAATCTCAACCGCTTCGCGGTGTACCTGGCGCTGCCGGCGCTGATCTTCACGGCGATGTCCAGGATCGGCGTCGAGCAGGTCAGCCAGTTCGGCTTCATCGGCGCGTTTTGCGGCGGCATCGCCGCGACCTTCGCGGCCGGATTCGTCATCAGCCGCCTGCGCGGCCGCCGCGTCGCCAATGCCAGCATCGAGGGGCTGGACGCCGGCTACAGCAATGTCGGCTTCATGGGCATCCCGATGTGCCTCCTGGTGTTCGGCCCGGACAGTGCACCGGCCTCGATCATCGCTACGCTCTTCACGGCCAGCGTGCTGTTTCTGTTCGCGATCGTCGTCGTCGAGATGGATCTGCAGAAGGGCGCGACGCTCGGCACCACCATCGCCAAGGTCGCGCGCTCGCTGCTGACGAGCCCATTGTTCGTCGCGCCGGTCACAGGCCTCGCGGTCGGGCTCAGCGGCATCGCGCTGCCGGCGCCATTCATGAGCTTCACCAGCCTGCTCGGCGGCGCGGCCTCGCCTGCGGCGCTGGTCTGCATCGGTCTCTTCTTGGCGCAGGAGCGTGTCGTTACGCACGATGCGACATCGATCGCCATCCTCGTCTCGTTGAAGCTCGTGATGCAGCCGGCCGTGACCGCGCTGCTCGCCTTCCACGTCTTTGCGATGCCGCCGCTGTGGTCGCATTCGGCCGTCATCCTGAGCGCGCTGCCGATCGGCTCGGGGCCGTTCACGATCGCCAAGCTCTACGGCCTCGAAGCCGGCGTCACCTCGGGCTCGATCCTGGTCTCGCACATCTTCGCCGTCCTCACGGTCTCGCTGCTCGTGGCTTGGCTCGCCCCGGGCTGATCGCATCTTCATCCGGAGTGGTCCGATGAAAGTCTTGCCCGACAGTGCTGCCGACCTGATCGCCCGCCTGCTCAAGCGCCGTGGCGTCACCCGCGTGTTCGCGCTGTGCGGCGGCCACATCATGCCGATCTGGATGCGGCTTGACGCGGAGGGCATCCGCATCGTCGACGTGCGCGACGAGCGTGCCGCCGTGCACATGGCGCAGGCGCATGCGGAGCTCACCGGCGAGCTCGGCGTCGCCCTGGTCACGGCGGGACCCGGCATGACCAACGCGATCACCGGCATCGCGAACGCCCATGTCTCGCGCGCGCCGGTGCTGGTGATATCTGGCGGCAATCCGCGGCCGCAGGAAAATCGCGGCGGCCTGCAGGACATGGATCACACCCAGCTGGTGCGCTCGATCACGCGCTACGCGCGCACGGTGCGAGAGCCGTCGCTGGTGCTGCAGGAGCTCGACGAGGCGATCGCGCGCGCGTTCGGCGATGGCGGCGAGCCCGGACCCGTCTTCATCGATTTCCCGGTCGACACCCTGCGCGGGATCGTGCCGAAGGCACTGCAATTGGAGGAGCATCTCGGACCGAAGCCGCGCGCGGCGACGCGCCCCGATCCGGCCGAGGTCGAGAAGGCGGTCGAGCTGCTGTGGTCGGCGCGCCGCGTGCTCGTCATTTCCGGCCGTGGCGCGCGCGGCGCAGGGCCCGAGCTGATCGGCCTGCTCGACCGGCTCGGCGCGGTCTATCTCGACACCGGCGAGAGCAGGGGCCTCGTGCCAGATGATCATCCGTCCGTGGTGGGCGCGATGCGCGGCGCCGTGATGGGCGATGCCGATGTCGTACTGACGGTCGGCCGCAAGCTCGACTTCCAGCTCGCCTATGGCTCGCCCGCCGTGTTCAAGGACGCCAAGTTCGTCCGCATCAGTGACACCGCCAGCGAGCTGCGCGATAATCGCCGCGGCGCGGCCGAGATCCTGGCGTCGCCGGCCGAGACGCTTCGTGCGATCGTTGCGCTCGCGGGCAATCGCGAATCGGCTGTCGATCGGCAATGGGCCGCGAAGCTGCGCGCGGCGCATCAGGAGCGCGCCGCCAAGCTGAAGCAGAGCATGGCGACGGCGGCACCGGGCTCCGACGGCCGGCTGCATCCGAACCGCGTGCTATCGGCCATCCAGGACGCCATCGGCAACGACGCCGTGGTCATCACCGACGGCGGTGATTTCCTGTCCTTCGCCCGTGTGGGCCTGAGTGCGCCCTTGATGCTCGATCCCGGCCCGTTCGGCTGCATCGGCATCGGTGTGCCCTACGGTATCGCCGCCAGCCTCGCTTATCCCGACAAGCCCGTGGTGGTCGCGACCGGCGACGGCGCGTTCGGCTTCAACGCGATCGAGGTCGACACCGCCGTGCGCCACAAGGCCCCGGTGCTGATCGTCGTCGCCAACAACGGCGCCTGGCAGATCGAGGTTCACGACCAGTCGGTGACGCATGGCAAGGTCGTCGGCACCAGGCTGCAATTCGCCGATCACGCCGCCATGGCGCGCGCCTTCGGCATGCATGCCGAGCGCGTCGAGACGGAGGAGCAGCTTGGGCCTGCGATCGAACGCGCGCTGGCGAATCGTCCGGCGCTGCTCGACATGGTCGTGACGCCGGAGGCGGTGTCGTCGGATGCCAAGACGGGGTTGGCGTGCGTGCCGGACCTGCAGCCGCTGGCTGCGTGGGGCGAGGCGGAGCGGAAATGGCGGGGGAGTTGATCTGTCGTTGGTCTGCAACGTGTCGCCGGTCTCGGAACCCCACTCTCTCCATGAACACGCCTCTCGGCGTGTTCGTGGTCCGGTGTGCAGTGCCGCCCCGGCTGTTGAACCTCATGGTGAGGAGCGCCGCGCCGCAAGCTGCTTGACGCAAGCTGAGATGGTTCGGGCGCGGCGCGTCTCGAACCATGAGGCCCGAGCTGTGGCCTCGCCCTTCGAGACGCCCGCCTTCGGCGGGCCCTCAGGGTGAGGGTGGAAGTCGTTCCGAGCAGGGCGAAGCGCGCAATTCCGAGCGAAGCTTTCGATCGTCTTGATCATTGCGCTGCTCGCGGCCGGAAGCTTACTCGGTCAAAGAGGACCAAGTGCAGCGAATTGTGTCGCCTCGCCTATTTCTGCTCCAGCTGCCGCGGCGCGCTCAGCCACAGCGCGAGCAGCGTGCACACGGCGCCCGACAGCAGGTAGCCGCCGGCCGACAGCAGGCCGAAATACGACGCCAGCAGCAGCGCCGCCAGCGGCGCAAAGCCTGCGCCGAACAGCCACGCGAGGTCGGCGGTCAGTGCTGACGCCGTGTAGCGATAGGTGCGGGCGAAGTTGGCGGCGATCGCGCCCGAGGACTGGCCGAACGAGAGGCCGAGCAGGATGAAGCCGAGCACCATGTAGACGGTCTCGCCGACCGGGCCGGCATCGAGCAGCTGCGGCGCGAAGCCGGAGAACACGGCGATCGCGATGGCCGAGCCGATCAGCAGCGACTTGCGGCCGATGCGGTCGGCGAGCATGCCGGAGGCGATGATCGCGACCACGCCGAACACCGCGCCGACGGCCTCGATGATCAGGAAGCGCGCCGGCGTCTCCTTGGTGAACAGGAACACCCAGGACAGCGGAAACACGGTGACCATGTGGAAGAGAGCGAAGCTCGCCAGCGGCGCGAACGCGCCGATCACGATGTTGCGGCCCTCGTGACGGATGGTGTTGGCGACGCTGGCCGGCTGCAGTTCACGGGAGTGGAACAGCTCGTCATATTCGGGGGTCACCACCATGCGCAGCCGCGCGAACAGCGCCACGACGTTGATGGCGAAGGCGACGAAGAACGGATAGCGCCAGCCCCAGTCGAAGAAATCCGCCGCCGAGAGATGGCCAACGAAAAAGGCGAACAGCGTGCTGGCGACGATCAGCCCGAGGGGCGCGCCGAGCTGCGGGATCATCGCATACCAGCCGCGCTGATGCTCCGGCGCGTTCATCGCGAGCAGCGAGGCCAGCCCGTCCCAGGCGCCGCCCCAGGCGAGGCCCTGGCCGATTCGCGCCAGCGCCAGCAGCCAGATCGCGCCAGCGCCGACGGTGTAGTAGCTCGGCAGGAAGGCGATTGCGACGGTCGAGGTGCCCAGCAGGAACAGCGCGATGATCAGCTTGGCGCTCTTGCCGTAGCGGCGGTCGATCGCCATGAAGATCACGCTGCCGAACGGACGCGCGATGAAGGCGAGCGCGAACAGCGCGAAGGAATACAGCGTCTGCGTCAGCTCGTCGGCGAACGGAAAAACCAGCCGCGGAAACACGATCACCGAGGCAATGGCGTAGACGAAGAAATCAAAGAACTCCGACGTGCGGCCGATGATGACCCCGATCGCGATCTCGCCGGGATTCGCCTCATGCCTGCGGGAGAGATCGGTCTCGCCGTCCATGGCCGCTGCCTGTGTCATCGCTGCTCGCAGTCCTCTCGCACTCTATCTCCGGCCCGTAGATGTCTGCCCCGGCGGCGGTCCGGTATTGGACAAATTGTCCAATGTTGGGCGTGACGCCCGGTCGCTACGTGAGGCCTCGTTCAGAGATCCGCGCTTCGACGAGGTTAATCGTGCGTTACTGGAAAACGTTGGCTTTGCTACCGCTAGGGTTTGCGCTCGGCGGCTGCAATCTGGTGGTGCTCGCGCCCTCCGGTGACGTCGCGGCCCAGCAGCGCGATCTCGTGATCATCGCCACCGTGCTGATGCTGCTGATCGTGGTGCCGGTGATGGTGGCCACCGCCATGATCGCCTGGCGCTACCGCCAGTCCAACAAGACCGCGACCTACACGCCCGACTGGGACCACTCCACCCAGCTCGAGCTTTTGATCTGGGCGGCGCCGCTGCTGATCATCATCTGCCTGGGCGCCGTCACCTGGATGGGCACGCATCTGCTCGATCCCTACCGCACGCTCGGGCGCATCTCGGCCGATCGCGCGGTGACGCCGCAGGACAAGCCGCTCGAGGTCAACGTCGTCGCGCTCGATTGGAAGTGGCTGTTCATCTATCCCGAATACGGCATCGCCAGCCTCAACGAGCTCGCCGCACCCGTGAACCGGCCGCTCGATTTCCGCATCACCTCGTCCTCGGTGATGAACTCGTTCTATATTCCGGCACTCGCCGGTCAGATCTATGCGATGCCGGGCATGCAGAGCCGGCTGCACGCGGTCATCAACAAGCCCGGCGTCTATCGCGGCTTCTCGGCGAACTATAGCGGCGCCGGCTTCTCCGGCATGCGCTTCGCTTTCCATGGCCTGTCGGATGCGGAGTTTGCCGGCTGGGTCGAGAAGGCCAAAGCCAGCGGCAATGCGCTGGGCAAGCCTGAATACCTGACCCTGGAGCGCCCGAGCGCCAACGAGCCGGTGCGCTACTACGCTTCCGTCGACAACGACCTGTTCCGCGCCATCCTCAACATGTGCGTCGAGACCGGCAAGATGTGCATGAGCGAGATGATGGCGATCGACGCCAGGGGCGGCATGGGCATGGCCGGTGTGCGCAACACGCTGCCGCTCGCCTATGACAAGTTCGCCGGCCGCGGCGCCGTGTTCGGCGCCGAGCCGAGCTTCGTCGCCGGCGGCGTCTGCCTGCCGGGCGACCAGGTCACGCGCATGGCCGAGGACTCCTCGCCAACCGTGCTGGCGCCGCTCGACTGGACGCCGTTGCAGGGCCGCGGGCTGGAACGGCCCGGCCTGATGCGGCCGTCCAAGGCGTCGTTCATCCCGTTGCCGACCTCCAAGTCGAATTCCTGACGTTCGGATTCGCGAGGATCACATCATGTTCGACACTGCCAATCTCACCAAGCTCATCTTCGGCCGGCTGACCCTGGAGTCGCTGCCGCTGCACGAGCCGATCATCGTCGGCACCTTCGCAATGGTCGCGCTCGGCGGCCTCGCGCTGTTAGGCGCGCTGACCTATTTCCGGCTCTGGGGTTATCTCTGGAAGGAGTGGTTCACCACCGTCGACCACAAGCGCATCGGCATCATGTACATGGTGCTCGGCATCGTCATGCTGCTGCGCGGCTTTGCCGACGCCCTGATGATGCGCCTGCAGCAGGCGATCGCCTTTAATGGCTCCGAGGGCTACCTCAACTCGCACCACTATGACCAGGTGTTCACGGCCCACGGCGTGATCATGATCTTCTTCGTGGCGATGCCGCTGGTCACCGGCCTGATGAACTATGTCGTGCCGCTGCAGATCGGCGCGCGCGACGTGTCGTTTCCGTTCCTCAACAATTTCAGCTTCTGGATGACCACGGCGGGCGCCGTGCTGGTGATGTGCTCGCTGTTCGTCGGCGAATTCGCGCGCACCGGCTGGCTCGCCTATCCGCCGCTGTCGAACCTGTCCTACAGTCCGGACGTCGGCGTCGACTATTATATCTGGGCGCTGCAGGTGGCCGGCGTCGGCACGCTGTTGTCCGGCGTCAACCTGATCTGCACCATCGTCAAGATGCGGGCGCCCGGCATGACCATGATGAAGATGCCGGTCTTCACCTGGACCTCGCTGTGCACCAACGTGCTGATCGTCGCCTCCTTCCCGGTGCTGACGGCGGTGCTGGCGCTGCTGTCGCTCGACCGCTACGTCGGCACCAACTTCTTCACCAATGATTTCGGCGGCGATCCGATGATGTATGTCAACCTCATCTGGATCTGGGGCCATCCGGAGGTCTACATCCTCATCCTGCCGGCGTTCGGCATCTTCTCCGAGGTCACCTCGACCTTCTCGGGCAAGCGGCTGTTCGGCTACACCTCGATGGTCTACGCGACCGTCGTCATCACCATCCTCTCTTATCTCGTCTGGCTGCACCATTTCTTCACCATGGGCTCCGGCGCCAGCGTCAACTCGTTCTTCGGCATCACCACGATGATCATCTCGATCCCGACGGGCGCGAAGATGTTCAACTGGCTGTTCACGATGTATCGCGGCCGCATCCGCTTCGAGCCGCCCATGATGTGGACGGTCGCCTTCATGCTGACCTTCGTGATCGGCGGCATGACCGGCGTGCTGCTCGCGGTGCCGCCGGCCGACTTCGTGCTGCACAACAGCCTGTTCCTGGTCGCGCATTTCCACAACGTCATCATTGGCGGCGTGCTGTTCGGCCTGTTCGCCGGCATCGCCTATTGGTTCCCGAAGGCGTTCGGCTTCAAGCTCGATCCGTTCTGGGGCAAGATGTCGTTCTGGTTCTGGACCGTGGGCTTCTACTTCGCCTTCATGCCGCTCTATGTGCTCGGCCTGATGGGCGTGACCCGCCGCCTGCGCACCTTCGATGATCCGAGCCTGCAGATCTGGTTCATCATCGCCGGCATCGGCGCGTTCATGATCCTGTTGGGCATCGCCAGCTTCCTGATCCAGATCGCCGTCAGCGTGCTGCGCCGCGAGCAGCTCGTCGACACGACCGGGGATCCCTGGGATGCGCGCACCCTGGAGTGGGCGACGTCGTCGCCGCCGCCGGCCTACAACTTCGCCTTCACGCCGGTCATTCACGACAACGACGCGTGGTGGGACATGAAGCGCCGCGGCTATGCGCGTCCGCTCACCGGCTTCAAGGCGATCCACATGCCGAGCAACACCGGCACCGGCGTGATCCTGGCGGGGCTCAGCACGACCATGGCGTTCGGCCTGATCTGGTACATGTGGTGGATGGCGGCCGGCAGCTTCGTCGCGCTGCTGGCGGTCGCGATCGGCCACACCTTCAACTATCACCGCAGCTTCCACATTCCGGCCGAAGAGGTCGTGAGCGTCGAACGTGCCCGCACCGAGCTGCTCGCGGCAGGAGCCAAGTCATGACGATCGCAACAGGCACCATGAAGGCCGGCCAGCCGGTCTTCTACGTCGTCGACGAGCACGACCATCCGGAAGGCAGCAGCACGCAGCTCGGCTTCTGGATCTATCTGATGAGCGACTGTCTCATCTTTGCGATCCTGTTCGCCGTCTATGGCGTGCTCGGCGCCAAATACGCCGCGGGCCCGGCGCCGAAGGATCTGTTCGACCTGTCGCTGGTCGCGCTCAACACCTCGTTCCTGCTGCTGTCCTCGCTGACCTACGGCTTCGCAATGCTGTCGATGCAGCAGAATCGCGTCGGTGCGATGCAGGCGTGGCTCGTGGTGACCGGTCTGTTCGGCCTCGCGTTCCTCGGCATCGAGCTGACCGAGTTCGCGCACATGATCCATGAGGGCGCGACGCCGCAGCGCAGCGCCTTCCTATCGTCGTTCTTCACCCTGGTTGGAACCCACGGCCTGCACGTGACGTTCGGCCTGATCTGGCTCGTGACGCTGATGGTGCAGGTCAAGCGCTTCGGCCTGATCGAGGCCAACCGCCGCCGGCTGGTCTGCCTCAGCATGTTCTGGCACTTCCTGGACGTGATCTGGATCGGGGTCTTCACCTTCGTCTATCTGATGGGGATGCTTCGATGAGCTCTGACGCCCACGCCCACGCGGATGCGCACGGCTCGGCCGATGATCATGCCGGCACGCGCTCCGGCCAGTTGATCGGCTTCGGCCTCTCGGTCGTCCTGACCGCGATCCCGTTCCTGCTGGTCATGAACGGCTCGCTGGACAAGCAGGTGACGGCGCTGATCATCATGGCATTCGCGGCCGTGCAGGTCGTCGTCCACATGATCTTCTTCCTGCACATGAACACCAAGGCCGAGGGCGGCTGGACCATGATGGCGCTGATCTTCACCATCATCATGGTGGTGATCGCGCTCTCCGGCTCGCTCTGGGTTATGCATCATCTGACCACCAACATGATGCCGGTGCACGAGATGGGCTCGACGCCGTGATGTCGGGCCCTGCCAATGGGGCAGGGGGACGAGAAGCGCCGGCCGCGTGGCGGCCGGCGACGTTGGCGATCGGCACCGCGTGGGTCGCCTGCGTCGCGGTCCTGCTGGCGCTCGGTGTCTGGCAGGTCGAGCGCCGCGCCTGGAAGCTCGATCTGATCGACCGTGTCGAGCGCCGCGTGCACGCCGCGCCGGTGCCGGTGCCGGATCGGGCCGCATGGCCGGCGATCAATCGCAGCGACGACGAATACAAGCGGGTGACCTTGAGCGGCCGCTTCCTCAACGACCGCGAGACGCTGGTGCAGGCGCTCACGGTCGAAGGCCCCGGCTATTGGGTGGTGACGCCGCTGCAGACGGCCGACGGCCTCGTGCTGGTCAACCGCGGCTTCGTGCCCTCCGAACGCCGCGAGCCTGCGAGCCGCAGCGCCGGGAACCCGGATGGCGTGGTCAGCGTGACTGGACTGCTGCGGATCTCCGAGCCCGGCGGCGGCTTCCTGCGCCACAACGATCCCGCCGCCAACCGCTGGTATTCACGTGACGTTGCAGCCATCGCGGCCGCGCGCGGCCTGTCCGACGTTGCGCCGTTCTTCGTCGATGCCGATGCGACGCCCAATCCGGGGGGGTACCCGATCGGTGGCCTGACCGTGATCGCGTTTCCGAACAACCATCTGGTTTACGCGCTGACGTGGTTTACATTGGCGCTGATGCTGGCCGGCGCCGGCGTGCAGCGGCTTCGCCGCGCGCGCCGCGATCCTGGCGCAGCGGCAGCGCAGGACGTGGCATGGGATCATCGGCAGCAGGACATGCGCGGGCAGGGGGCGTCGCCGTCTTGAGCGGACGCGGCCTGCTGGCATCATCCGAGATGGCCTCGGACGCCTCGGCATGAACGAGGCGCCGAACCTGCCGATCGGAGCCGTCGCTGCGATCGCGACGCCCGAGATCCACGCGCCCGTCCCGACCAAGGACGCCACCAACCGCAAGAACATGGTGCTGCTGATCCAGCTGCGCTGGATCGCGGTGGTCGGGCAGATCGTTACCATCGCCTTTGTCACCTTCTGGTTCGGCATCGCGCTGCCGGTGGTGCCGATGGCCGCGATCATCTGCGCGCTGGTGGTGCTCAATATCGCCAGCCACATCTGGCTGCGCACCCGCGATGACGTCGGCAACCGCGATTTGCTGATCGCGCTGATGCTCGACGTCGTGGCGCTGACCTCGGAGCTCTATCTCACCGGCGGCGCGTCGAACCCGTTCACCTGTCTCTATCTGTTGCAGATCACCCTCGGCGCCGTGCTGCTCGATGCGCGCTCGTCCTGGTCTCTGGTCGCGCTGACGGTGCTCAGTTTCGTCTGGCTCACCATCGAGTACCGGCCGCTGGCGCCGCCGCTGCATCATGTCAGCGATCCGTTCGACCTGCACATCACCGGCATGTTCGTCGGCTTCGTGCTCGACGCGGTGCTGCTCGTCGTGTTCGTCACCCGCATCAACCGGAACCTGCGCGAGCGCGACGCCAAGCTCGCCGATCTGCGCCAGCATGCCGCCGAGCAGGACCACATCATCCGCATGGGCCTGTTGGCCTCCGGCGCCGCGCACGAGCTCGGCACGCCGCTCGCGTCGATCTCCGTGATCCTCAACGATTGGCGGCGGATGACGGCGATCTCGGCCGATCCTGCACTGGCGGAGGACTTCACCGAGATGGAAGCCGCGGTGCAGCGCTGCAAGTCGATCGTCACCGACATTCTGGTGTCGGCGGGGCAGGCGCGCGGCGAGGGCTCGGCGCCGACGACGTTGAAGGCCTTCCTGACCACGCTGGTCTCGGAATGGACCACGGCACGTTCGGCACGCAATCTGATGTTCCGCAACGAGTTCGGCTCCGATCCCGCGATCGTCTCCGATGTCGCGCTCAAGCAGGCGATCGTCAACGTGCTCGACAATGCCTTCGAGGTCTCCCGCGACTGGGTCGAGTTCGTCGCCGAGCGCGATGGAGAGTCATTGCTGCTCAGCGTCAGCGACCGCGGGCCGGGCTTCGATCCGGCGATGCTGGCGCAGATCGGGCGTCCCTATCAGTCGAGCAAGGGCCGTCCGGGGCGCGGGCTCGGCCTGTTCCTGGTGGTCAATGTGATCCGCAAGCTCGGCGGCGGCGTTTCGGCCTGGAACCACCGGGGACGCGGGGCAACCGTGCGGCTGTCCTTGCCGCTCTCGATGCTTGCGATTGGAGAGCCCAGTGGAGATTGAACGCTCTCTCCTGATTGTCGAAGACGACGACGGCTTTGCGCGCACCTTGAAGCGCTCGTTCGAGCGGCGCGGCTACGAGGCCGTGATCGCGGCCTCGCTCGAGGAGGTCGACGACATCATCAAGGACAGGACGTTCGGCTATGCCGTCGTCGACCTCAAGCTCGGCGGCGCCTCCGGTCTCGTCTGCGTCGAGAAGCTGCACGCGCATGATCCGGAAATGCTGATCGTGGTCCTCACGGGATTTGCCAGCATCGCCACCGCCGTCGAGGCGATCAAGCTCGGCGCCTGCCACTATCTGGCAAAGCCGTCCAACACCGACGACATCGAGGACGCCTTCCGCAAGGCCGAGGGCAACGCCCAGGTCGCACTGCCCGAGCGCTCCACCTCGATCAAGACGCTCGAATGGGAGCGCATCCACCAGACCCTGATCGATACGGATTTCAACATCTCCGAGGCGGCGAGAAGGCTCGGCATGCACCGGCGGACATTGGCGCGGAAGCTGGAGAAGCGGCCGGTGAAGTAGTTGCAGTGAGTCGCACCGCTGCCCGCCGCGCAGTCGGTGCGCTCCATCTCCCCGTTCTTCACGGGGAGAGGGTTGGGGTGAGGGGCAGCCACACCCACCGACCGCGCTGAGAGCCCCCCTCACCCGGATTGCATCTAACAATGCAATCCGACCTCTCCCCGCCTTAGCGAAGCTTTGCTTCGCCCTGGCGGGGCGAGGTTACACCGCGCAAGCCGCAAGAGTGGAATCTCATTCAAGCGAGTGACCGTCAGCGATCACACCGGGTGATGCGACATGTAGGCGGCGGTCTTCAGCACGACCATCAAGGTGAGCAGGGCGGAGGCGCCGGTCAGCACCAGGGCGAAGCGCGTGAGCCGGCCGAGCAGGGCGCGTGTGGCCGCGTTGGCGCGCTCGTCACGAAGAGACCACGACGCACGGTGAAGGTGGTTCTGCTCAGTGGTGAGAGGGGACATCGGATCCATCCATATCGAGGGCCGGCGAAACCGGCCGTTGTCAGGATGAATATCCTCCGGCATGTCATAGGAATGCGAGACGCGGCCACGGGCGATCGCATAGGAATGATATAAGAGCGCGGTGCGATCCTACTACCAATGTCCGAGCGACGGCACCGCGCTACTCCGCCGCCTCGCTCTTGCCCTCGATCAGCAGCACGTCCAGGCTCTCGATCTCCTGCATCGCGCGTCCCGCGATACCCTGCAGGTCGCCGTACAGCCCCGCCGTCGAATCCAGAACGCCGCGCAGCTGCTCCTCGCGCTTGGCCCACAGACGCATCATGGTCTTGCGCTCGCGGTCGAGATCCGACTGCATCTCGGTGAAGCGCTCGACGATGGCGTCGATGCGGTGGCGGAAGCGGGGGCCTGTGAGATAGGCGTAGACCATCTCCATCTTGGTCTGCTGGCCCTCCTGCGCAAGCTTGCTCGAGGCGACGTCGATCAGCGACTGGCGCAGCGCCTGCGACAGCGGCAGCGCGAAGCGCGGCTCGGCGACCCAGACCCCGTCGATCAAATCGAAGCCGTCGACGCCCTTGGGCAGCGCTGACGAGACGATCAGCGCGATGTCAGCCTTGGCCGCGCGCAGGTCGCCACGCAGCTTGGCGAGCCACCCGTCGCTCCAGTTCTTGGTGCGCTTGGATTCCCACAGGATCGCGCCGCAGGCCTGTCCGCCGGGGCCGACCACGCGATGGATCACGTCGCCGCCGAACTCGCCCTTCGGCACGGGCTCGACGAGGTCGCGCGGAAACCGCGCGCGCAATTGCGATTCCAGCTCGATCTCCAGCGCCTCGCCCTGCAGCTGCTGCGAGCCCTGCTCGGCCTTGCGGCGGAGCTCCTCGATCTGCCGCTGCATGCCGGCGATCTGTGTCTCCTTCTCGGCGACCTTGGCCTTCAGCGATTCCTCGGCTTCGAGCCGCGCCTTGTCGCGGACAGCAACGAGGTTCTCCTGCACCTTGGTCTCGATGGTGAGATCGAGCTCGCGGCGGGCCTCGTCGAGCTCGCGCTGCTTGCGCAGCATCTCGGCCTGCGCCTTCTGCGCATCCGCGAGCTTGGCATCCTTGCTGACGATCACCTGATGCAGCTCGGCGAGCTGGCGGTCGCGGTTGCCCATCTCATCGGCGACAGCCTGGCGCGCCCGCTCGGCCTCGGCCTGCGCGATCGCGGCGCGCTCGGCCTTCAGCTTGGCGGCAACCTGCTGGTCGATCGCGGCCTTGGCCTGCGCGATCTGCTCCTGCGCCGCCTTGAGCTGCGCTTCGCGGCGGTCGAAATCGGCCTCCTTGGCGGCAAGCTGCTTCTCGAACTGCCGGCGCGTCTCCGCGATCAGGGGCGCTGCGAGCTGCTCGGTCAGCTTGATCTCGGTGCGGCAGGAGGGGCAGACGATCTGGGGATCGGTCATGATTCGCATCTCTCCATGGAGATGCAATCTAACCGGCCGCCGCGGGGCGTTTAAGCCACGCGGACGGCTTATCCCGTGCAATTATCCGCGATTCGTCGGAGCGGAACGGCTCGACTCGTGGCCGTCCTTCGAGACGCTCGCCTGTCGGCGAGCTCCTCAGGACGAGTGCTGATTCGCGGCGCTGTTCTAACCCCTCATGGTGAGGAGCGCCGCTTGCGGCGCGTCTCGAACCATGAGGCCCCCAACAGCGGCGTGCATCTCCTCCCTTACGCGCCGGGCGCGGCCGGCTCGGCCGAAGCAGTATTCTCCGGCGCCTTGATCCGGAACCAGGCGACATAGAGCGCCGGCAGGAACAGCAGGGTCAGCACGGTGCCGACGATGATGCCGCCCATCATGGCATAGGCCATCGGGCCCCAGAACACCTCGCGCGCGATCGGGATCAGCGCGAGCGAGGCCGCCGCCGCCGTCAGCATGATCGGCCGCATGCGGTGCTCGGTCGCCTCCATCACGGCCTCCCAGGGCGGGTGGCCCTCGTCGCGCAAATGCTCGATCTGCACGATCAGGATGACGGAGTTGCGGATCAGGATGCCGATCAGCGCGAGCACGCCGAGGATGGCGACGAAGCCGAGCGGCGCGCCGCTCGGCAGCAGCGCCGCGACCACGCCGATCAGCGCCAGCGGCGCCACCGCGAACACCAGGAACAGCCGGTGGAAGCTCTGCAGCTGCAGCATCAGGATCGTGGCCATCGTGAACAGCATGATCGGCACGACCGCGACGATCGGCGCCTGGCTCTTGGCGCTTTCCTCGACCGCGCCGCCGGTGACGACCTTGTAGCCGGCCGGAAGCTTGGCGTTGAAGGCTGCAAGCGCCGGCTTGAGCTGATCGACCACCGTGTTCGGCTGCACCTGGTCGATCACGCTGGCCTTCAGGGTCAGCGTCGGCAGCCGCGAGCGGCGCCAGATCTCCGGCTGCTCGATCTGGTAGCGCAGCGTGGCGAGCGCGGCGAGCGGGATCGACTGGCCGTTGGAGCCCGAAAGCTGCAGGTCGCGCAGGGTCTCGAGCGACTGCCGCTCCTTGGCCTGAGCGCGGCCGCGCACGTCGATCAGGTAGATGTCGTCGCGCACCTGGGTGATCGAGGTGCCGTCGAGCACGCCGTTCAGCGCGTTGGCGATGTCGGAGGAGGTGACGCCGAGCTGGCGCGCCTTGTCCTGCAGCACGTCGACCTTCACGACCCGCGACGGCTCCATCCAGTCGAAGATGACCGCGCCGAGATGGCTGTTGCCGCGCATCACGCCGGCGAAGTCCTGGGCGATCTCGCGCACCTTCGCCACCTCGGGCCCGCTGACGCGGTACTGCACGGGACGGCCGACCGGCGGGCCGATGTCGAGCAGGTGCACATAGGCGTCGGTGCCGGGGAAGGTCTTGGTGAGATAGGCCTGCAGCTTGCCGCGCGCGCGGTCGCGTGCCTCCAGGCTCTTGGTGACGATGATGATCTGGCCGAACGACAGATCGGCCGGCTGCACGTCGAACGACAGCACGAAGCGCTGCGCGCCGGAGCCGACATAGGTCGACCAATGGTCGATGTCGGGATCGCCCTTCAGCGCCTCCTGCTCGAACTTCGCCATCTGCGCGTCGGTCTCGGCAATCGAGGAGTTCTGCGGCAGGTTGAAGTCGATGACCAGCTCGTTGCGGTCGGAGGACGGGAAGAACTGCTGCTGCACGAAGCCCATGCCGAAGACCGACAGCCCGAACACCAGCACGGTCACGATGATCGTCGTCCAGCGATGCCGCATGCAGGCGTTGAGCATGGCGCGGAACATCCGCGTCAGCCGTCCGCCTTCGGCGTGATGGGCCGGCAGCGACGCGGGCAGGATGGTGACGCCGAGCAGCGGCGTGAACAGCACGGCCACGATCCACGACACCACCAGCGACACCGCGATCACGACGAACAGCGTGAAGGTGAACTCGCCGGCGGCGCTATTGTTGAGGCCGATCGGAATGAAGCCGGCGACCGTGACCAAGGTGCCCGTCAGCATCGGGAACGCAGTCGAGGTGTAGACGTAGGTCGCCGCCTTACGCAAGGAATCGCCGACCTCCAGCCGCGCGACCATCATCTCGACCGCGATCATGGCGTCGTCGACCAGCAGGCCGAGCGCGATGATCAGCGCGCCGAGCGAAATGCGCTGCAACGAGATGCCGGTATAGGCCATGAACAGGAAGGTGATCGCGAGCACCAGCGGGATCGAGATCGCCACCACCAGGCCGGCGCGCACGCCGAGGCTGACGAACGAGATCGCAAGCACGATGATGACGGCTTCATACAGAGCCTTGGTGAAGCCGCCGACGGCCTCCTCGACGATCTTGGGCTGGTCCGAGACGAGATGCACGCCGACGCCGACGGGCAGGTCGGCGACGACCTTCGTCATCTCCTCCTTCAGCGCATCGCCGAAATCGAGCAGATTGGCGCCGGCCTTCATGCCGATCGCGAGACCGATCGCGGGCTGGCCGTTGAAGCGGAACAGCGAGGTCGGCGGGTCTTCATAGCCGCGGGTGATGGTGGCGACGTCGGTGAGCGGGAAGAAGCGGTCGTTGATGCGCAGGTTGATCTGCTTCAGGCTCTCTTCCGAGGTGAACTGCCCGGAGACGCGCACGGCGATGCGCTCAGGTCCCGCCTGCAGCACACCGGACGGCGACACGGCATTCTGCGCCTGCAACGCGTTGAGAATGGTGCGCTGGTCGATGCCGAGGGCTGCGACCTTGCGCGGCGAGAATTCGAGATAGATCACCTCGTTCTGCGCGCCGACGATGTCGACGCGGCCGACATTCGGCACCGTCAGCACCTTGGCGCGGACCTCCTCGACGCGGTCGCGCAGCTGGCGCTGGCTCAATCCGTCGCTCGTGAAGGCGTAGATGTTGCCGAACACGTCGCCGAAGCGGTCGTTGAAGCCCGGGCCGACCACGCCCGAGGGGAAGTCGCCCTTGATGTCGTTGATGAGGTTGCGGACCTGCAGCCAGGTCGGCACCACGTCGCGTGCCTTCGTCGTGTCGCGCAGATTGACGAACACGGTGGTCTGGCCGGGCACGGTGAGGCTCTTGGTGTAGTCGAGCGCCGGCAGCTCCTCGAGCTTCTTCTCGATGCGGTCGGTGACCTGCCGCGTCATCTCCTCGGCGGATGCGCCCGGCCATTTGGCCTGGATCAGCATCGTCTTGATGGTGAAGGACGGATCCTCCTCGCGTCCCAGATGCAGGTAGGAGAACAGGCCCGCCGCCATGAAGGCGATCATGAAGTACCAGACCAGCGAGCGGTGCTCGAGCGCCCAGTCGGAGAGATTGAAGGACTTCACGGCTGAGATTCCTGATCGATGCGGATGGCCTGGCCATCCTTGAGACTGTTCACGCCGGCGGTGACGACGCGCTGCCCGGCTTCGAGGCCGCCGGTGACGCGCAGGCTGCCGTCCTCATTGGTGGCGACCGTGATTTCCTGCCGCTTCACCGTCTTGCTCGCGGCATCGACCAGCCAGACGTATCGCTTGTCGTTCTGCTCCAGCACGGCCGAGCGCGGCAGGCGGATGACCATCTTCTGCTCGGCGTCGATGCTGGCCGTGACGGTGGTTCCGAGGCGCATGATCTCAGGCGGGCTTTCCAGCGTGATGCGGATGCGGCGCGTGCGCGTCGTGGCGTCGGCGCGCGGCGCGATCTCGCGCACCTTGCCGGTCGCGCTGACGCTCGGATCGACCTGCAGCCGTACCGTGAACGGCGTGCCTGCCTGCAGGCCGCCGGCGATGTCGTCGCCGACATCGATGACGGCTTCGCGGATGTCCGGCCGCGCCACCGTGACCACGCTCTGGCCGGGCGACACGACCTGGCCGACCTCGGCGCTGACGGCGGTGACGATGCCGGCGAAATCCGCCTTCAGCTGCGCGTAGCCGAGCTGCTCGCGCGCCTTGGCGAGATTGGATTGCGCCTTGATCACCGAGGCCTGTGCGGCCGCGCGCGACTGCTCGGCGCTCTCCAAGGTGGCCTTGGTCGTCGCGTCGGTTTCCAGCAGCGTGCGCTGCCGCCCTTCGGTGCCGGTCGCATTGGTGAGCTGCGCCTGGCTGCGCGAGACCTCGGCGGCGGAGGCGCGCACCGCAAGCTCGAGCGCGGCGGGATCGATCGCCGCCACCACCTGGTCCTGCTTGACGGCGTCGCCGACATAGACGGGCCGCGCGATCAGGCGACCGAGCACGCGGAAGCTCAGATCGGCCTTATAGCGCGGCTCGATCGTGCCGGTGACGGCGGCAGCATTGGCCGCCTGCGGCTCGACCTTCATCGACAGCACCGGCCGGACCGGCTCGGGCGCCTCGGTCTTTTCGTTGCATCCGGCGAGCACGCCGAGCGCGAGCAGGGGAAGCACGGAACGCTTCGGCATCATCACGACCGGGCCTCCTCGTTGAAGCTGATCTGCTGTCCGACGCTCAGGAGCTTGCCGCCCTCGGTGACCACGCGATCACCCGGCTTCAGCCCGCCGGACACGACGATGGCGCCGGTCTCGTAGTCCTCGATGGTGATCGGCTTCAGCGACACCGTCTTGTTCGCGTCGACCAGCCACACCGCCGGAGTCTTGCCGGCGGCGTTCAGCGCGCTCCACGGCAGGATGATGCGCTGCTCCGGCTTGATGAAGCCGGTGGCGCTGACGGCGCTGCCGAGGACCATCTCGGGCGGCGGATTCTCGATCGTGATCTTGACACGGACCGTGCCGGATTTCGGATCGATGGTCGGCGACACCTCGCGCACGGTGCCCTTGGCGGTGACGGACGGATCGGACAGCAGCGCCAGCGCCACCTTGCTGTCGTCGAACTTCAGCGACAGCGCGGCTTCGTAGACGTCGATGACCGCATCGCGGTTGCCGTCATGCGCCAGCGTGAAAACCGATTGCGCCGCCTGCGCGACCTGGCCGACCTCGATGTTGCGCGCGGTGATGGTGCCGTCGGCATCGGCGCGCAGTTCGGTGTAGGTCAGCGCATCCTTGGCGGTGCCGAGCTGCGCTCTCGCGGCTTCCAGCGATCCTTCCGCCGTGCGCAAGTTCTCCTGCGCCTGGTCGAAGGTCGCGCGGGTCGTGAACCCGCTGGTGATCAGTGTCTGTTGTCGGTTGAAATTGGAGGTCGCAACCTTGACCTGCGACTCCGCGGCGGCAACCGCAGCCTGGGCGGAGTCGAGATCCGCCTGCTGCTCGGCTGGATCGATCCTGGCGAGCACCTGGCCGGCCTTGACGTGCGCGCCGACCTCGACCAGCCGCTCGGTGACCCGGCCGCTGACGCGGAACGACAGCTCGGCCAGCACGCGCGCCTGCACGTCGCCCGTCAACGTAACCGATTGCCGTCGCTCCGACAGTTTCACCACTTCGGTGCGGACAAGCCGGGCCGTCGGCGCGGTCGCGGCCGTCTTCTGCCCGCAGCCAGCGAGCAGCAGCCCGATGGCGGCACAGCCGAACAGGGACAGCAGACGTGAACTGAAGGCGCGCGCGGCGGGGGGAGATCGCGTGGATGACGTCATGGTTGCACGTTGGGACTCGGGGCTGGCGGGTTGATCGTCGTCGGTTCGACCGGGTTTTGAGACCCGGTCCTGAGACCTGCGGTCGTCGTGCGTCCGGCGCGTTCTAGGGCGTTTGCACATCGAGCCGATGAACCCACGCCGGCTTCGCCGGTTGGCAGGGCATGGCCTTCGGGAACAGCAGACCATCGTTCCCTTGACGGCGCGTGAATTAGACAATCATTTCTAGAAAAAAATGTCTAGTAAATTTCCCGTTGGCGGGCTTAAAATCGACGCTGCGGGCCTGAGACGGGGAAAAGCGGCGGGCCGCCAAAATCCGTTTCGCTGCAGCCGGGGCGATCCGAACGAGAGCTGAACCAGACGTGCGACGAAAAGATCCGACGAACCCGGAGGCCGCGGGACGCGCGACCGCCCGGGCGCCGCGCCAGGCGCGCGGGCGGGAGCGGCGCGAGCAGTTGCTCGATGCAGCCGCGGCGCTGATTGCCGAGTCCGGGCTTGCCGCCGTCAGCATGCATGCGGCGGCCGAGCGCGCCGGCGCCTCGATCGGCTCGGTCTATCACTTCTTCCGCGACAAGGATCAGATGCTCGATGCGCTCGCCGAGCGTCACGATGCCGAACTGCAGCCCGCCTTCGATCGCGTGCTGCAGCGGAGCGACGCCGAATGGGCGGCGCTGTCGGCGCCGGAGGTGATCGAGCATCTGATCGGCTGGGCGATCCGCTATTTCGTCCGCCATCCCGACGCGCTGGTGGCGCTCGATCTGCACGACAAGACCATGCACGACGAGTTCAAGACCCTGATCGACCGCGTGATGCGCGCCAAGCTCGGCGACGAGCTGGGAGCGCAGGCGGCGACCACGCTGGATGCCGTCGTGCTCGGCACGCTGGTGTTCACGCGCGAGCAGGACGCGCGCAGCCGCGACATCGTGGTCGCCGCGTTACCGGAGGTGATGGCGACCTATCTCGTGGCGCTCGAGGCGAAGCGGAAGCGGAGCTGATCGACCGATGGCCGCGGCGCGCGACCGGCGCGGCTATTTGAAGGTCCATTCGCCCTTCTTGCGCGAGAGCGCGACGAGGCGCGGCGAGGCCGTGTCGCCGATCGGCTTGGCCATCAGGATGATCTCGTCTTCGCCCTCCCAGCGCTCGAACTCATAATGCCACTTGCTGTTGTCGGGCGTGCGGAAGTGCCAGTCCTTCACCAGCCGATCGCGCTTTGCTGGGATCACGTCGATCCCGTCCGGCGGACCTGACGGACCGAGGCGGGATGTGACGGCCACCAGCCAGCGCCGTTCCGGCGAGTAATGCGGTGGGGCGACGATGGCGATTTCATCGCCATTGTCGGCGCGCACCAGCAGCCAGTCGATGCCCACGGAGCGGCCGCGCTCGAGCAGGATGAGGTCGTGATCGGGGAAGTAGCCGGTCAACTGGTACTTGACGCACTCCTCGGTCGCCTCGCCGGCGCATTTGGCGTCCTGATTACGGTACAGCCGGGTGCGCTTGTTGCGGAAGGTGACTTTCAGCGTGGCGCCGCTGCGCTGCGCGACGTCGGGGATCTGCGCGAGACAGGCCGGTTCGGAGCGATCGAGATCGCCACGGCCTTGATCATCGACGCAGCGTCCATCCTGGGAGGGGCGATCGACGATCGAGAAGGCGGGCCGCTCGGCGTGGGCGATCCCGGTACCGATCAGCCCCAGCAGCAGCGCCGGCCAGATTGCATGAAGCCTGCTCATGGCACGTGTCCCGCAGTCGACGGAGCGTCGGTATGATCCACTGGCGTGATCGGCAGCGGCGTCCGATCCTGACAGGAAAGCAGGTGGCGTGCCAACTGCTCGTCGCCGCTGCGGTGACGCTGGCGCGGGAGCCGTTCGACCAGCCAGGCGACGGCGCCCACCACCGCAAAGCTGACGAGCAGCGAGATGCAGAGCAGGCTGAGATAGAGTTTCAGGACCGAACTTGCGAAACAGGCAAGCGCAATGAGCGCGACAATGGCCAGTCGGCCTTTGACGGAGATCGACATGATGGGGCGTTTCGCTGGATGCTGGTTGTTGTTCTCACTGTAGCGCCGAGGCGTTCGTAGCCAAGCCAAGTCCAGACAGCTGGTAAATTTTGCCGCAAGTTCATGACGACAATCGGACGAGGTTGAACTCGATCGTACCTGTGTTGGCTGACGCTCAACTATCCGTTGCGATGATCCGGTTGTCCGGCCATGAGCTTCGCGCGATCGTCGCAGGACATCAACGCATGAGATCGGCGTTCGGAAGCACAGGGGTCGTTGCCGCCAGCTTCGTAAGCGCGTCGCGATCTTGCACCGCTGATCACTCATGAGGAGCGCAGGCCGGCAGCCTTGCTCCCCGCCGTCATCCCGGCGAACGCCGGGATCCATAACCACGGAATGTCCTCTGACGCACGCTGACAGTCGCGTTCTCCGCCACGGCGCCACAGGAAACGATATCGCGAGGCGCCCCGGCGCATGCGCGACAATCTCCAATTCGCCAGTCCTTTCAAACTGATTTGGCCTGTCCAGTAGGCTCGTGGAAAATATTCTGCTTTCGCTTTATCAGAATATGTGGTTCTCTCTCGCCATCCCGCCTCATGCAGAGGGACGTACGCGTCGTCACGATACGTGGAGGTGGGGAGTGGTGGCCGTGCCTGGCAGCGACAGACGAGCGTTGTCGGCGCGGACGTGAAAGCGTGTGGTCCTGGCGCCCCGAGGCTGGCGTCAAGTCTTCGCGGGAATTGATGACCCCGAAGGCGACGGTAGCTAACAGCCGGACACCGGGGAGAGCGCGCCATAAGCGTGAAAACCATCGCGCAGGGAGGGCCGGATCTGTCCGGCTGTACCTGTGGTTCCTGCCCGTGCATTTTTCTCGCACGGGGGCCACGGGCCTCAGCCGAGGTCCGGTCCTTCCTGCACCCTCTCGCTGCCGAAGGGGACACGTTCGATGCATCACCCGGGCGCGATGTGCCGCGGGATTGCGATCGCATGTCGCGTGATGCCCTGATGTTCGTACTGATGCCTGATGTTGGTAATGCCCCGCTACGCCGCGCTCTTTGAAATGTGAATCAGCTGCTCCCCCCATCGTCGTCCCGGACAAGCCACGACGCGCGACAGCGCGTCGCGGCGCCGATCCGGGAGCCCTGAGAAAGACCTCTCACCCAACCGAGCGTGCGGCACCTTCGTACATGCCTCTCCACAAGGGGAGAGGCACTGCATTGGACAGCGGCGTTGCGCCTACTGCGCACCCGCCCACGCCGCAAGCACGGCGCGCTCCTCTCCGGTGATCTCGGTGATGTTGCCGGGCGGCATCGCGCTCGACCACGCCGCGTTGCGCGCGATCAGCCGCGCATTGCGCTGGATGTGCTCGGCGGTATCGAGCCGCACGCCCTTGGGCGCGGTCACGATGCCGTCCCAGACGGGCTCAGCCGCGTGGCACATGCTGCAACGGGAGGTCACGATCTCCTCGACCTGCGCGAAGCTCGGCTGCGCGACAGCGGCGGCCTTGGCGTCGCGCGGGCCGGCTGCCGACAACAGCAGGATCGCAACCATGCCCGCCGCAGCCACACCCCACACCCACCATGGCGACGGATTGCCCCTGTGACGCTCGTTGAAGAAGTGCCGGATGACCGGGCCGAGCGCCAGGACGATGGCGACGATCACCCAATTGTAGCGGGTGCCGAACAGCAGCGGATAGTGGTTGCTGATCATCAGCACGACGACCGGCAAGGTCAGGTAGTTGTTGTGGACCGAACGCTCCTTGCCGGCCTTGCCGAGCTTGGGATCTGGCGCCTCGCCGGCGAGCAGCGCGGCCACGATCTTCTTCTGGTTCGGAATGATCACCGCGAACACGTTGGCGACCATGATGGTGCCGATGATCGCGCCGATCTGGTTGAAGGCGCCGCGGCCGCTCAAGACATGCGTGAAGGCATAGGTGAGCACGACGAGGAAGATGTAACCGCCGATCGCGAACGGCAGCTCATGCCGGGCGAGCCCGCTGCGGCAGGCGGCTTCATACAGCAGCCAGGCCAGCGCCAGCGAGCCGAAGCTGAACAGCCCCGCCTGAACAGGCGTGAGATCGAGGATCGACTTGTCGACCAGGAACAGATCGGCGTTGAGGTAATACACCACGATCATCAGCACGAAGCCGGACAGCCAGGTGGTGTAGGCCTCCCATTTGAACCAGGTGAGCTCGTTCGGCATCTGCGCCGGCGCCACCAGATATTTGACGATGTGGTAGAAGCCGCCGCCATGCACCTGCCACGCTTCGCCCATCACCCCCTTCGGCAGGCCCTCGCGCGGCTTCAGGCTGAGGTCGAGCGCGATGAAGTAGAACGAACTGCCGATCCAGGCAACGGCCGCGATCACATGCAGCCAGCGGAAGATCAGGCTCAGCCATTCCGATACGATCGAAGCCCACATCGCGGGGTTATCTCCTGGTGTCGTTCATTTGAGTCCGCACGGTGCGACGGGCTCGGTCGTTACCTCTCCCCGCGTGCGGGGAGAGGTCGGATTGCATCGCCAGATGCAATCCGGGCGAGGGCGGCTTTCCGCGAGGTCGGTGGGTGTGGCTGCCCCTCACCCCAACCCTCACAGCGCGAGCGAAGCTCGTCGCGCCCCCGTGAAGAACGGGGAGAGGGAGCGCAGCTTCCGTGCGGCGATGGCTCGATCGCTCTCTGCGAATTAACAGCCAACACGAGTCGACGTGGTGCTCATCCGATGCGATGGACTTCTTCGATGCGATTGCGTTCAATGGGACCAACAGGGAAGCAAGGCAGTCGTGATGAAGAGATCGGGTCTGATCATTCTGGTAGCGGCGCAGTTCGCGCTGACGCAAGCCGCATGGGCGCAGTCTGCATCCGCACCGAAGGCCGCCGCCAAGCGCGCCGAGGCCTGTGCGCCGATCGGGCGGACCGAGGACGGCAAGCTGGTGTACTCGATGAAGTGCGAGACCATCCCGAAGCCGGTCGTGCCCGCAGCCCCGCCGCAGGCCGCCGCTCAACCAGCGCCGGAGCCGGCCGCGGAGCCGGAGCCCGAAACCCAGCGCAGCGGCCTGTTCGGCTGGTCGTACGATCGACGCCCCAAGCAATAGCCCGGTCATGTCGCGCCTCAGACGTGTTGCGCCGAGGATGCGGCGGCGGCCGCATCGGCCTCCGCAGCCTTGCCGCTGCCGAGCCCGTTGAAGAACGCGTTGAGCAGCACCGCGACGAGCGCGCACAGCAGAATGCCGGATTCCAGCAGCGGCTGCAGATCCCTCGGCAGGTTGTGGAAGAAGCCGGGCGCGGCGAGCGGGATCATGCCGAAGCCGATCGCGATCGCGACGATGAACAGGTTGAAGCGGTTGGTCTTGAAGTCGACCGTGGCGAGGATGCGCGCGCCGGTCGCGGCCACCATGCCGAACATCACGAGCCCGGCGCCGCCGAGCACGACCTGCGGCACGGCTTCGACGAGCGCAGCCATCTTCGGCAACAGGCCGAGCAGCAGCATGATGGCGCCGCCGGTGATCGTGACCCAGCGCGTGCGCACGCCGGTGACGGAGACGAGGCCCACATTCTGCGAGAACGAGGTGTAGGGGAAGGTGTTGAAGATGCCGCCGAGCAGGGTGCCGACGCCGTCGGCGCGCAGCCCGCGCGACAGCGCCTCGCGGTCGACGGTCTTGCCGGTCATCTCGCCGAGCGCCAGGAACATGCCGAGCGATTCGATCATCACCACGATCATGACGACGCACATCGTGACGATCGGCACGAGGCTGAACTGCGGCAGGCCGAAGCGGAAGGGGATGACCAGCGCGCCCCACGGCGCGGCGGCCACCTTGTCGAAATGCATCACCCCGAGCAGGGTGGCGAGCGACGCGCCGGCGACGATGCCGAGCAGCACCGAGACGTTGGCGACGAAGCCGGTGCCCCATCGGATCAGGCCAAGGATGAACAGCAGCACGAACAGCGCGATGCCGAGCCCCTGCAACTGGCCATAGTCGGGATTGGGAAAGGCGCCGCGCACGCCATCGAAGACCTTGGTGATCGTCGGCTGGCCGCCGCCGGCCCAGTTGATGCCGACGCGCATCAGCGAAATGCCGATGATGAGGATGATGGTGCCGGTCACGACCGGCGGAAACAGAGGCAGCAGCCGGCTGATGAAGGGCGCGACGACGATGCCGAAGATGCCGGCGGCAATCACCGAGCCGTAGATGCCGAGCAGTCCGATGTCGGGCGAGGCGGCCATCGACAGCATCGGTCCGACCGAGGCGAAGGTGACCCCCATCATGACGGGCAGGCGGATGCCGACGCCGGGAAAGCCGATGCACTGCACGAGGGTGGCGAGACCGCAGGCGAACAGGTCGGCGCTGATCAGGAAGGCGACATCCTCCGGCGGCAGCTTCAGCGCGCGGCCGATGATCAGCGGCACGGCGACGGCGCCGGCATACATCACCAGCACGTGCTGCAGCCCGAGCGCCAGCAGCTTCGGCACGGGCAGCATCTCGTCGACCGGATGAATTGTCTCGCTCATGCGTCCCCCCACTTGATCCCCCAGACGACGTCAGTTGCCAAACTTCTCCTGCAGCTGCGGAAACAGCCGGTCCGGCTTGAACGGCACGGCCGTGAAGCGGATGCCGGTCGCGGCGCGGATCGCGTTGCCGAGCGCGGCGGCGACAGGATTGTAAGGGCTCTCGCTCATCGACTTCGCGCCGAGCGGACCGATGCTGTCGAGGGTCGCGGCGAACAGCACTTCGGTGCGCGGCACGTCGGCGTAGGACGGCAGATGGTAGTCGCGAAAGCGCGGATTGACGACGCGGCCCGTATCATCGATGACGATCTCCTCATACAGCGCGGCTCCCAGCGACTGCGCGACGCCGCCCTCGATCTGGCCTCTGCACTGCATCGGATTGGCGACGCGACCGGCATCCGCGGCCTGCACACTCTTCAAGATCCTGACCACGCCGGTGTGCTTGTTCACGGCGACGCGAAACCCCTGGACGTTGAACGCGACCGAGCGGGGCGTGCCCTGCGAGTTGCCGGTTGCGGTGAGCCGGTCTCCGCCAAGGCTGGCGATGCTTGCGAAGGAGAGCCGCTGCGTGCCGCAACTGACGGCGTTGTCGGCGATCCGGCAGTCGGCCGGATCGACCGTCCAGCGATCAGCCGCGAAGCTCTTGATCCGCTCGACCAGCGCTTCGGCCGCGGCCTGCGTCGCACGCCCCGCCACGAACGTGCCGGTCGAGCCATAGGCGCCGGTGTCGTGGCCGCCATGCGCGGTGTCGGATTGCTTGAGGCTGATGCGGTCGACCGTGGTGCCGAGCACGGTCGCGGCGATCTGGCGGTGCACGGTGCTGGTGCCATTGCCGAACTCCGCGGTGCCGACGGTGAGCGTGAAGCCGCCGTCCTCGCGCAGGCTGATGGTGGCGTCGGCGAAGTGGCCATCGGGCGGCACGGTGTCGATCATGGTCAGCGCGATGCCGTCGCCGGTCAGCCACTCGTCCGACAGGTCCGGCGTCGGCGTGGCCTTGGCCATGGCGTGCTCGACGAGATCGAGGCATTGATCGAGACCGTAGGAGCCATACAGCACGTCGCTCTCGTCGGAGCCCGGCGGCGTCAGCATGGGATCGCCCGGCTTGACGATGTTGCGTCGACGCATTTCGAACGGATCGATGCCGAGCTTGAGCGCCAGCTCATCGATCGCCGCCTCCACGGCGAAGGTCGTCTGCGGCAGGCCGTAGCCACGATAGGCGCCGGCCGGCACGGTGTTGGTGTAGACCGCGCGACCGTCGACCTTCTTGTTCGGGCAATTGTAGACCGAGATCGACTCGCCGCAGGCATGGAACAGCACGGGCCCGGCGTGATTGCCGTAGGCGCCTGTGTTGGAGAGCACGTCGAGCTGCAGCGCTGTCAGTCTGCCGTCCTTGTCGGCGCCGGCCTTGACGGAGACGCGCATCGGATGCCGCGTCGAGGTCGCGATGAACTGCTCCTCCCGGGTGAATTCGAGCTTGACGGGACGGCCCGTCTTCAAGGCCGCGAGCGCCAGGATGTCCTCGACGAACATCTCCTGCTTGCCGCCGAAGCCACCGCCGACGCGCGCGCAGAATACGCGGACCTTGTCGGGCGCGAGAGCGAAGATCTCGCACAGTGCGCGTCGCGTCAGGAACGGCACCTGCGTGCTGGAGCGGACGGTGAGCAGACCGTCATCGTCGAGCCAGGCGAGGCCGCCATGGGTCTCCAGTGCGGCGTGCTGGACGCGCTGCGTCGTGAAGGTGCCTTCGTAGATCGCGGCAGACGAGGCGAGCGCGGCCGCGACGTCGCCGAATTCGCCATGGGTCTCGGCGGCAATGTTGCGGCTGACATCGGCGACGCGATGCTCGCTGCCGCGGCCCGAGTGAATGACCGGTGCGCCCGGCGCGATCGCCGCTTCGGGATCGATCACGGCTGGAAGAATTTCGTAGTCGACGATCAGGCGCCTGCAGCCTTCCTCGGCGGCGGCCTCGGTCTCCGCCACGACGGCTGCGACCTTCTGGCCGATGAAGCGCATGGTGTCGTCCAGCACGCGCGTGTCGGCGGGGTCCATCCAGTTCTGCTCGTGCCGCGCCGTCGAGAACAGCGTCGCCGGCGCATCCTCATGCGTCAGCACCGCATGCACGCCGGGCACGGCCAGCGCGGGAGTCTTGTCGATGCCGATGATCCGCGCATGCGCGTGCGGCGAGCGCACGAGCTTGATGTGCAGCAGGCCTTCGATCGCCGTGTCGAAGGTGTAGCGCGCTTTGCCGCATACGACGTCGGGACCCGCCGGCGCCGGCAGGCTTCGGCCGAAGGCTTCGCCGGCGGCGACGTCCTCGACATGCGTGCGGCCGAGCAGCGCGTCCTCGATCGCGCGATAGCCGGTGCAGCGGCACAGATTGCCCTTCAGCGCGGCGCCGAGATCCTTCTTCTGCGCCTGGTTGAGCGAGGCGCAAGTGACGATCATGCCGGCGGTACAGAAGCCGCACTGAAACGCCTGCGCGTCGAGAAAGGCCTGCTGCATCGGATGCAGGCTGTCATCGATGGCGAGACCTTCGACGGTCGTAACCGCCTTGCCGTCGGCGCGAAACGCCGGGATCAGGCAAGAATGCACCGGCTCGCCGTCGAGCAGCACCGTACAGGCGCCGCAGTCGCCGGCGTCACAGCCCTTCTTCACGCCGAAATGGCCGGTGTCGCGCAGGAACGTGCGCAGGCACTGCCCCGGGCGCGGCGCAGCATCGATTGTCTTGCCGTCGACGATCACGCTCATGGCCTGATGCCTGCAAGTTCGGCGCGGATCTCCTCGGCGAGGCGCAGCGTCATCGCCTTGCGCCAGGCCGGCTTGCCATGGACATCGTCATGATAGAGCGCATCAGGAATGTCGCTGAGAATGCTGGCGCGCAGCGCGGCTTCATCCGGGATGGTGCCGAAGCGGAGTTGCAGCGGCTTGACGGTCGCGCCGGTCACCGTGAGCAGCAGATCGCCGTCGCGGCCTTGCGTGCCGATCAGCAACGCACCGGACCGGCCGACCGGGCTCAGCGCGATCTGCCTGAATGCGGCGCGCCGCTTCAGCGCGGTCAAGGGAATGTCGATCTGGCGCAGCAGATCGCCGGGCGCGAGCAGATTGCTGTTGTTGCCGGTGACGAAGTCCACAACCGCGATACGCTGCTCGCTGCCGTCATTCTTCCAGATCGTGCAGACGCCTTCGAGCGCGGCAAGCAGCGAGATCATCGGTCCGGCCGGCAGCGACATGCAGAGATTGCCGCCGACGGTCGCCGTCTTCCAGATCTTGAACGAGGCGAGGAACGCGCGGCAGCATTGGTCGATCAGCGGCGCCGCGATCCACTCGGCCGGGCAGGGCAGCGCATCGAGCTCGGCGACGCTGCAGGTCGCGGCGATGCTGAGCCCGTCGTCGCTGATGGTCAGCGGCGGCCAGGCGAGTTCGCCGAGATCGATCAGCCGCGACAGCTGCGCCTGCGGTTCCGAGAACAGCCAGGTGCCGCCGGCCAGCCAGGCATCGCCTGCCTTCCAGGCGGGCAGCTCGGCCCGCGTTCGCGGGCGCATGACCTCGGTGATGGTGTTCAGGTCCATGGTGACGCAAGCTCATTCGCGCGGCGGATCGCAGGGCAAATCCTTGCAAGACCGACGCCAACTGGCAATAGCTTGACGCTGGCCCTGCGCTTGCAGGCCAACAGGCGATACGAAGACGTCATCAGCGAGACGAGGCAGCCATGAGCACGACGCCGATCTGGATCAAAGACCCGCTCGCCATCCTGGCCGACGACGCTGCGCGTGGCGTGGTCGTCGACGGCGGCCGCATCGTCGAGCTCGTGGCCGCCGGGGCAGAGCCGGCGACCCCGGCCGCGGTGGCGTATGACGCCAGCGCGCATGTCGTGATCCCCGGGCTGATCAACACGCACCATCACTTCTATCAGACCCTGACGCGCGCGCTGCCGGCGGCGATGGACCGCGAGCTGTTCCCTTGGCTGAAGGCGCTGTACCCGATCTGGGCGAAGCTGACGCCGGAGTCGCTCGATGCCGCCGTCACCCTCGCCATGTCCGAGCTGATGCTGTCGGGCTGCACGACCACCACCGATCATCACTACGTCTTTCCCGCCGGTCTCGAGGATGCCGTCGGCATCGAGGTCGCCGCGGCCAGGCGCCTCGGCATCCGCGTGCTGCTGACGCGCGGCTCGATGAACCTGTCGGAGCGCGACGGCGGCCTGCCGCCTGATAGCGTCGTGCAGGACGAGGACACGATCCTGGCCGACAGCGAGCGGGTGGTCGCGACGTATCACGAGCGCGGACCGGATGCGATGGTGCAGATCGCACTGGCACCGTGCTCGCCGTTCTCGGTGACGGGATCCTTGATGCAGAAAACCGCGGCTTTGGCCGACAAGCTCGACGTCCGGCTGCACACGCATCTGGCGGAGACCGAGGACGAGAACCGCTTCTGTGAAGAAATGTTCGGCTGCCGTCCGCTCGATTATCTCGAGCAGAACGGCTGGCTCGGCCCGCGCACCTGGCTGGCGCATGGCATCTTCTTCAACGCCGAGGAGATGAAGCGGCTCGGCAGGGCGAAGACCACCATCAGCCATTGCGCCTGCTCGAACCAGTTGCTCGCCTCGGGCTGCTGCCCGGTCTGCGAGATGGAGGAGGCGGGTGTCGGCATCGGGCTCGGCGTCGACGGCTCCGCCTCGAACGACGGCTCCAATTTGATGCAGGAGGTGCGCGCGGCCTTCCTGCTGCAGCGGGCGCGGTATGGCGTGAGTCGTATCAGCCACAAGGATGCACTGCGCTGGGCGACGAAAGGCTCGGCGGCGTGTGTGGGACGGCCTGAACTCGGGGAGATCGCGGTCGGCAAGGCCGCCGATCTGGCGCTGTTCAAGCTCGACGAGCTGCGCTTCTCCGGCGCCGGCGATCCCATCGCGGCGCTGGTGTTGTGTGGCGCGCATCGCGCCGATCGCGTCATGGTCGGCGGCCGCTGGACCGTCATCGATGGCGTCATTCCGGGCCTCGACGTCGCCGGGCTGATCGGCCGGCACAGCGCGGCGGCGAAGCTGATGCGGGGAGGGTGAGACGACGCTTTGTGGAAAGTGCGATAGTGAAACTCTCTCCCCGCACGCGGGGAGAGAGTTGATGGACGGAGCGGAGCGACTACTTGCCCGGCAGCTTGTCGTCGACGCCCTTGACGTAGAAGTTCATGCCGAGGATCTGGCCGTCGGCGAGATGGTCGCCACCCTTGCACTCGACCTCCTTGCCGTCCTGCGCCACGATCGGGCACTTGAACGGATGCAGCTTGCCGGAGGTGATCGCGGCCTGGGTCTCCTCGGCCATCTTCTTCACGTCGTCGGGCATGTTGGTGTAGGGCGCCATCTCGAACATCTTGGAGTCGAGGCCGCCCCAGGTGTCCTCCGACTTCCAGGTGCCGTCGAGCTCGGCCTTGACGCGGGCGATGTAGTAGGGGCCCCAGGTGTCGAGGATCGAGGTCAGCTGCGCCTTGGGGCCGAACTTGATCATCTCGGAATCCTGGCCGAAGGCGAGCTTACCGCGCTCGGCCGCGACCTGCATCGCCGCCGGGCTGTCGGTGTGCTGCATGATGATGTCGGCGCCCTGGTCGAGCAGCGCCTTGGCGGCATCGGCCTCCTTGCCGGGATCAAACCAGGTGTTGACCCAGATGATCTTGACCTTGATGTTCGGATTGATCGACTGCGCGCCGAGCATGGTGGCGTTGATGCCGGAGACGACCTCGGGGATCGGGAACGAGCCGATATAGCCGAGCACGCCGGCCTTCGACATCTTCGCCGCGATCTGGCCCTGGATGTAGCGGCCCTGGTACCAGCGGCCCGAATAGGTCGACATGTTCTTGTCGCGCTTGTAGCCGGTGGCGTGCTCGAAATGCACGTTCGGGTACTTCTTGGCGACCTTCAGGGTCGGGTCCATGTAGCCGAACGAGGTCGTGAAGATCAGCTTGTTGCCGGCGCGGACGAGCTGCTCGATGGCGCGCTCGGAGTCCGGCCCCTCCGGCACGTTCTCGAGATAGGTGGTCTCGATCTTGTCGCCGAGCTCCTTGACCAGCGCCTGCCGGCCGAGCTCGTGCTGATACGTCCAGCCGAGATCACCGATCGGGCCGAGATAGATGAAGCCGACCTTCAGCTTGTCGGCGGCATGCGCGACGCCGGCGATGCTCCCCGCCAGCACCAGCGCGGCGGCCGCACCCAGAAGCCTTTTCATCATGGTCAATCTCTCCAAACAGTCAGGGGAAAAACCGGTGGTCCCGAGCGCCGCGCCCCATCGCAGGCGCCCGGGATGAAGTCTCTAGCGATCGGGCACGAACACCGTGCCAAGGGCGGCCGGCGCCGTCGAGCCGCCGGTGCGGGCGCGCGACAGCAGCACCAGCACGATCACGGTGGCGAGATAAGGCAGCGCCGACATGAACTGCGAGGGAATGCCGACGCCCGCGCCTTGCGCATGCAGCTGCAGGATCGTCACCGCGCCGAACAGATAGGCGCCGATCACCAGGCGGCCGGGCCGCCAGGATGCGAACACGACCAGCGCCAGCGCGATCCAGCCGCGGCCCGCGGTCATGCCGGGAATGAAGAAGGGCGTATAGGCGAGCGGCAAATAGGCGCCGGCGAGGCCGGCACAGCCGCCGCCGAACAGCACGGCCAGCAGGCGGATGCGCAGCACGGGATAGCCGAGCGCGTGCGCGGAGACGTGATTGTCGCCGCAGGCGCGCAGCACGAGGCCGGCGCGGGTGCGATACAGGAACCACCAGACGGCGACGATCAAGATGAGCGACAGATAGACGAAGGCGTCCTCGCCGAACAGGATGCGGCCGACCAGCGGGATATCGGTCAGACCGGGGATGGCGAGTTTCGGTGCGGTGGTGATGCGTTCGCCGACGAAGCGGGCGCCGATCAGGCCGGACAGGCCGATGCCGAGGATGGTCAGCGCGAGGCCGGTCGCCACCTGGTTGACGGCAAGGCCGAGCGTCATGAAAGCGAAGATCAGCGACATCAGCATGCCCGCTACGATGCCGCAGAGCGCACCGATGATGATCGACCCCGACATCCACGCGCCGGCGAAGCCGCAGGCGGCGCCGACTATCATCATGCCCTCGACGCCGAGGTTGAGGACTCCGGCGCGCTCGGTCACCAGCTCCCCGGTGGCTGCCAGCAGCAGTGGCGTCGATGCGGCGAGCACCGACAGGATGATGGCTTCAACGAGCAGCACTTTGCACCTGCCGTGCGGCGGAAACGAGCTTGAAGCGATAGAGGATGAGCGAGTCGCAGGCGAGCACGTAGAACAGCAGAATGCCCTGGAACACCTTTGTGACGTCGAGCGGAATCTTCATCGTGATCTGGGCCTGCTCTCCGCCGATGAACGTCAAGGCGAGGAAAAGCCCTGCAATGAGTATTCCAACCGGGTTCAGCCGGCCGAGGAAGGCCACGATGATCGCGGTAAAGCCATAGCCGGGCGAGATGCCGGGTTGCAGATGCCCGATCGGTCCGGCGACCTCGATGATGCCCGCGAGGCGGGCCAGGGCGCCCGAGACGGCGAAGGTCAGGAGGATGAGCTGATTGGCATTAAAGCCGCCGAAGCGCGCCGCGCGCGGCGCGACGCCGACGACGCGGATCTCAAAACCCTTGATGGTGCGGTCGAGCAGCACGAAGGCGCAGGCGACCACGACAAGCGCGATGATGCTGCCGAGATGCAGGCGGCCGCCCTCGATCAGCACCGGCACGGTCGCGACCGGATCGAACTCGGCCGTGGTCGGGAAGTTGAAGCCGGCCGGATCACGCCAGGGCCCGCGGACGAGATAGTCGAGCAGGAGGTCGGCGACATAGACCAGCATCAGGCTGGTGAGGATTTCGCTCGCGCCGAACTTCACCCGGCACAGCGCCGGGATCAGCGCATAGAGTGCGCCGGCGCCGGCGCCGGCGACCAGCATCGCCGGCAGCACCCAGGCGCCGGCGTCCGTGCCCTGCGTCTTCACCGCGATCCAGCTGCCGGCGACCGCGCCGATCAGGAACTGGCCTTCGGCGCCGATGTTCCAGGCATTGGCGAGGTAGCACAGCGACAGGCCGATCGCGATCATCACCAAAGGTGTCGCCTTCACCGCGATCTCCTGCAGCGAATAGCCGTCGGTCAGCGGCGCGATGAAGTAGACGCCGAGCGCGGTGAGCGGGTTCTTGCCGAGGATGGCGAACAGCACGCTCATGGTGACGAGCGTCAGCCCGATCGCAATCAGGGGCGACACCAGCGCGATGATGCGCGAGCGCTCGGCGCGCTTCTCAAGCACCAACTGCATGCGCGGCCTCCTTCTGGTCGAGACTGGCGCCGCCCATCAGCAGGCCGAGCTTCTCGCGGGTGGCGTCCGCGCGAGGCAGCGCTTCCGAGAGATGGCCGTGGAACATCACCGCGATACGATCGGCGATTTCGATGAGTTCGTCGAGATCCTGGCTGGTGACGAGCACTGCGGCGCCCGCGCTGGCGAGATCGATCAGCGCCTGGCGGATGATCGCCGCAGCGCCGGCATCGACGCCCCAGGTCGGCTGGTTGACGACGAGCACGGCCGGCCCGCGCAGGATCTCGCGGCCGACGACGAACTTCTGCAGATTGCCGCCGGACAGACTGGCGGCTTCCGGATCGCGCTTGGCCTTGCGGACGTCGAATGTCTCGGTGGTGCGATCGACGGTGCGCAAGGTGGCAGCGGCGTTGATGAAGCCGTGGCGGACCATGTCGCTGGCGGCGTGGCCGGTGAGCAGCGCATTTTCCGACAACTTCATGCGTGGCGCGGTGCCGTGGCCGAGCCGCTCCTCCGGGACGAAAGCCGCGCCCATCTTGCGCCGCTGCGTGATGGAGAGATGGCCGCAGGCGAGGCCGTCGATGATGATCGTGCCGGGCTCCTTGACGAGGCGTTCGCCGGACAGCGCCGCGAACAACTCGTCCTGGCCGTTGCCGGCAACGCCGGCGATGCCGAGGATCTCGCCGCCCTTCAGCTCGAAGGAGATGTTCTGCAGACGGACGCCGTGCAATTCGGCAGGCGCAAGCGTCAGATCATTGACGACGAGGCGCGGCACGGTGGTGCGCCGCTCGGCTGGAGGCTTCACCTCCTTGATCTCGGTGCCGACCATCATGCGGGCCAGGGACGCCGCGGTCTCGAGCTTCGGATTTGTGGTCGCGACCTTCCTGCCGCCGCGCAGGATGGTGGCGGTGTCGCAGAGCCGCTTCACCTCGTCGAGCTTGTGGCTGATGTAGAGGATGGCGCGGCCCTCAGCCTTCAGCCGCTCCAGCACCACGAACAACTGGTCCGCCTCCTGCGGCGTCAGCACGGCGGTGGGCTCATCCAGGATCAGGAATTTCGGGTTCTGCATCAGCGCGCGCACGATCTCGATGCGCTGGCGCTCGCCGACCGACAATTGCCAGACCTCGCGCTTCGGATCGAGCGGCAGGCCGTAGTCGCGCGCGACGTCGGCAAGCCGCGCCGAGATCGCCTTGAACGGCTCCTTGCCGTCGAGCCCGAGCGCGACGTTCTCGGCGACGGTGAGGTTGTCGAACAGCGAGAAATGCTGGAACACCATGCCGATCCCCAGCGAGCGCGCTTCCGCGGGCCCGGACAGCTTGATCGGCGTGCCTTGCCAGAGCAACTGGCCCGCGCTCGGTTGGACGAGCCCGTAGATGGTCTTGACCAGGGTCGACTTGCCCGCGCCGTTCTCGCCCAGCAGCGCGTGGATCTCGCTCGGGACAATCTCGATGTCGATGCGGTCATTGGCGAGAAAGTCGCCGTAGCGCTTGGTCAGTCCGACCGTCTGCAACAGCGGATGCGAGGTCTGAGGAGTGGCCGGCGCGGGGTCAAGCATGTGCGTTTGGACAGAAATGGAACTGCCTCAATTGTGAGCTAATTTGCGGCGGCGCGTAAGAGCCGAAAAGCGCCAACCTGTGCTCAACTCTTGCCCAGCACAGCCACGACTTGGGGGGGGGGGGGCGAGAGCCAAGTTGCAGCATCCATTGCCCGCAACTTTCCACGCGGGCGGTCCGAACTAACATGTGGCACTTTTGCGACAGTCGTTGAAATTACACCGGGCCGCAGCATCCTGCCCGTTGGATGAGCAGCGTCATGTCATGAGCGTGGGAGACCTGAGCTCGCGAGGCAAGGCGGGCGCAAAGGTCGCAAATCCGGCGCTGCCGCGTTTCGGAAAAACTCAGCAATGTGAAGCGCGAAGATCGGATTCCGCCGCGATTGCCGCGCGGCGAATCGTCTCACGCCCCGCGGGCAGGTCGGCCGCGACGTGGTTCAACAAGGCGGAACTTTGGTCAAACCGCGAGCAAGGCCTGGAGAAAGTTGAGGCTTCTCGGACCTCAGGAACGGCGCAACTGTGCAAGGCAAGTCGGGAATCGGCGCTGTTAACTGGGGGTGTTGAAATGTCGTTTCGTCAATCCATCGTGGCTGCCATTGCGCTCGGCGCGGCCGCGCTGACTTCGGTCGGTGTCGCCGGCGCCGCCGATCTGCCGGCCAAGGCCATCGCCAAGAAGGCGCCGGCCGACGTGCCGTTCTTTCTCGTCGTCGACAACCGCGTCAGCTACTCCTACATCTTCAACGCGGTTCAGCCGGGCGCGTGGAGCGTGAAGCCCAACGGCGGCTTCGACCCGAACACGGCCAAGCAGGTCTACTCGTTCACCCATTTCGACGTCTGGGGCTACGGCACCAACTTCTTCACCATCTCGCTGTTCAAGTCTGACCACAACGACCCGGCCGGGCCATGCACGCAGACCGGCGGCATCGTCTCGCCCAATGCCGGCTTCGCGTTCACGCCGGCGACCTGCGCCGGCGCCACCGAGATCTATGGCCTGTTCCGCTCGACCTTCGGCTGGAACCAGATCTTCAACACCAAGGCCTTCACGGTTGGCCCGCTGCAGAACATCTCGTTCGAAGTGGGCATGGATGCCAACACCGAGAACCGCTATTTCGGCGCCGCCAAGCGTGACGTCGTCGCCGGTCTGCAGTTCGCGTTCAACCTGCCCTACAAGGGCTATTTCAACGTCGCGCCACTGATGTACTGGGAGTTCGCTAACCACAATTCCTTCACGCAGTGTGGTGCGGGCTGGTCGAATCCCTGCATCGTCGACGGCAACACCAAGTTCAAGCCGACCTGGGCGGTCGAGACCAACTACTACATGGATCTTGGCTTCCTGCCGGAGAGCATGCAGTTCTTCTCGATTTCGGGCCGCGCTGGCTGGTATGGCAAGAAGGGCACCGACGCCGAGCCGCTGCCGGCCAGTGTCGCCAACGGCGTCTATCCGACGAAGATCGAGTTCAACTCCGAGCCGATCCGCCTGACGCTGGATGCGTCCAAGGCGATGTGGGGCGACAAGTACAGCCACATGGTCGATGTCTGGGTCGCCTATCGCTACTGGCAGAACAAGTTCGGCCTCGACCACAACAATGCTGTCGGTTGCTCGGTCGCCGGGGCTGGGGGCAATCGTGTCAGCACGGGCGCTTGCACCGAGTCGTCGCTTTACTCGGGTGTGACCGTCAAGTTCTGATCGACTGTCGATCTTCTGAGCGCCGCGGCAATCGTCGCGGCGTTCTCCTTCTGAGAGATCATTTGTCCCAGACGCCGACGTGGAGCGCGGCCGCCTCGTTCTCCAGCAGCGGCCCGACGACCTCCGTGGCGCGCTGCCCGCTGGCGAACACGTCACGGCATGGCAGGTCGAGGGTCGGATTTTCCGGATGGTTGCCGGTGAAGTCGCGCAGCCGCCGCTCGCTCAGGCCATAGACGACACGGCCGATGCCAGCCCAGTAGATCGCGCCGGCGCACATCGCACAGGGTTCGGCCGAGGAATACAGCGTGGCTGCAGCCCGAGTCTCCGGTTCGAGCGAGGTGCAGGCCTGCGTCGCGACCAGCCGCTCGGCATGCGCGGTGGCATCTCGGGACGGCATGTAGCCGTTCTCGGCTTCGATCAGCACACGGCCGCCGGCGTCGACGAGAATGGCAGCGAAGGGGTGGTTGCCATGCGCCAGGGAGCGGCGCGCGACGGCAAAGCTGTGGCGGAGGAAATGCGCATCGCGTTCTTCTGCATCAGCAGGTCTGGTCTCGTCCGTTAGACTTTCGCCGCTCACAATCGACCCTCCGCTTTACCGTCCGATGCTGCGCCGTTCCGCCGGAACGCGCAAGGGAACCCGATGCGGCAAGGCCGCGTTCTCGCGGCGTCGACAACGGGACAAGCAGGCGGGCAATGGCGGCGAACACGGATTCGAAGGTCTCGGTGTACGCCGCACTCGCCGGGAATTTGCTCGTCGCCTGCACCAAGATCGCAGCCGCGGTCTGGACGGGCAGCTCGGCCATGATGAGCGAGGCCATCCACTCCGTGGTCGACACCTCGAACGAGCTCGTCCTGCTGTATGGCTTCTATCGCGCCGCCCGCCCGCCCGATCGAAAGCATCCGCTCGGCCATGGGCGCGAGCTGTACTTCTGGAGCTTCATCGTTGCGCTGCTGCTGTTTGCGCTCGGCGCTGGGGTCTCGCTGTATGAAGGCGTCGCGCATCTGATGCAGCCGGAGCCGATCGAGAGCCCCACGGTCAGTTATGTCGTGCTCGGCCTGTCCTTCATTTTCGAAGCAGGCTCCTGGGGGGTGGCGGTCAAGCGCTTTCGCGCCTCGGCCCCGGAGCTGTCCTACATCGAGGCGTTCCGGCGCAGCAAGGATCCGCCGGCCTTCATGGTGGTGTTCGAAGACAGTGCGGCACTGATCGGCATCGTCATCGCGGCTGCGGCGACCGCTGCGGCGGTGACGTTCGACGAGCCGGCCTGGGACGGCATCGGCTCGATCCTGATCGGGCTGGTGCTGGCCGGGACGTCCATCGTCCTCGCGCGTGAGAGCAAGAGCCTCCTGATCGGCGAGCCGGCGGATCCGGAGCTGGCAAGCTCGGTGCTGGAGATCGCACGGACGTCGGCAGGCGTGCGCGCGGCCAACGGCCTGCTCACGGTACAGCTGTCGCCGCAACAGGTCGTGGTCGCGCTCAGCATCGAGTTTGCCGATGAGCTGCGCGCCGACGATATCGAGCGCGCCGTCGTCGCGATCGAGACTGAGCTGCGTGCTCGCCATCCGGTCATCGCGACGCTGTTCGTGAAGCCGCAGACCGCTCATCGCTTCCGAGAGATGAGCGAGCGCGAGTTGGGGGGATCGGCGCCGGCCGAGACATGATCGTCCGTCGCCGGCGCACCATCCCCTGTGCTCAGCGATAGACGACGTCGCTGCGTGCCGACGACAGCCGCACCAGCATGCCGATCTGATAGATCGCCGAGAGTGCCACGAGGATGTAGACGATCCGTGCGATCGGAGACGAGGTCGCGGTCTCGGCGGCGCCGTTGCCGAAGATCGCGGTGACGAGATCGAAATCGAACAGGCCGACGAGGCCCCAGTTCAATCCTCCGACGATCACGAGGAGGAGTGTGATGATGTTGAGTGCGCGCATGGTTCTGCTCCTTGGCCAATGCATTTGATGCGGACCAAAGCGTCGCCTCGCGGCTCGTTCCTATTGCGGTGCCCTTGCGACCAACGGCGCGCTCGCGAGCACGATGACAAGCAGCGCGGCTAGTCCCCAGAACGCGGCCGTCAGGCTGGTGGCCGCCGCGACGAAGCCGATGCCGGCAGGGCCGAGCAGCACGCCGGAATAGCCGGCGGTGGTGACCGCCGCGACCGCAAGACCGACGGGCATCGCGGACTGTGCACCGGCCCGGCGGAACAGTACCGGGACGAGATTGGAGGCGCCCAGGCCGATCAGGGCGAAGCCGAACATCGCGGCGATGATGGAGGGAACGCTGAGCAGCACGACGAAACCGGCGATGGCCAGCACGCTTCCCCACAGCAATGTCGCGCGGTCGCCGATGCGCGCGACCACGGCATCACCTGCAAGGCGCCCGGCGGTCATGGCGATTGAGAACATGATGTAGCCGAGCCCGGCCTGCGCAGCCGGCAGGCGGCCGGAGCCGCTCAGCAGCAGTGCGCTCCAGTCGAGCATGGCGCCTTCGACCAGGAACATGATCGCGGCAAGCGCCGCCAGCAGCAGCACCGCGCCATGCGGCACGACAAGCAGGGGGCCGGCCTGCGCCGGCTTGCCGGCGAGGAGACGCGGCGTTGCGAGCACCATCGCGGCGAGCGCGAGCGTGGCGC
Source organism: Bradyrhizobium sp. HKCCYLS3077 (assembly GCF_051167555.1). Taxonomy (NCBI): domain Bacteria; kingdom Pseudomonadati; phylum Pseudomonadota; class Alphaproteobacteria; order Hyphomicrobiales; family Nitrobacteraceae; genus Bradyrhizobium; species Bradyrhizobium sp. HKCCYLS3077. Next base: position 192,238 of record NZ_JBNPTH010000003.1, read on the forward strand.
AGGCGAGTGTGCCCGGCAGCGGGGCGACCTCGAGCGCCAGCAGTGCCGTCATCACGCCGGAACCGGCAAAGCCGCCGATACTGAATTGCGCATGAAAGCCGGACATCAGCGGCCGCTCGCTGAGCCGCTCCACCTCGATGGCCTGGATGTTCACGGAGACGTCGAGCGAGCCGAGCGCCGCGCCGAAGGCGAACAGCGCCAGCGCCAGCGAGACCGGGGTGGCGGCGATCGCGAGCGGAGGCAACAGGAGAGCGAGGGCAAAGCCGCTGACGATCACCACCGGCTTGCTGCCATAGCGCGCGCTCAGCACGCCCGCAGCCAGCATCGATGCCACCGAACCGACGCCAAGCGACAGCAGCAGCAGCCCGAGCGTGGCGTCGTCCACCGCCAGACGCTGCTTGGCGAACGGCACCAGCGGCGCCCAGCAGGCGATGCCGAAGCCGGCGACGAAGAAGGCGAGGCGGGTCGCGAGCTGCGCCGCGCGGGGGGCGGAGACTGTCATCGATGAGATCCGGCGGTGCGGGCGCGGGGCACGCGGGAGGGGATGAGCACGACGCCCCAGGGGAACGCGAGAGCTCGGGCGGCGTCGCGCGACCGCGATGTCACGCTTGTCGGCGGCCCATATCATGCCTATAGGGCTGGCGTCACCCACACCGACGTTTCGCGGTGTCGCAGCCCGGCCGACGAGGAACGATGAGCTCGGCAGATACGTCCCATGCGGCCTTCGTCGCCGTCGACTGGGGAACCTCCAGCTTCCGTGCCTGGCTGATGGCCGCGGACGGCACAGAGCTTGCGGAGACGCGCGGCAGCGAGGGCATGTTGCATTGTGCGACGTCAGGCTTTGCGCCGGTGCTGCACCATCATCTCCACAAGCTCGGCGCACCGGGCGACCTGCCCGTCCTGATCTGCGGCATGGCCGGCGCGCGGCAAGGCTGGGTCGAGGCGCCCTATCTGCACACGCCGACGCGGCTCGATGCTCTGCACGACGGTGCTGTCAGCGTGAACACGGACGGCGATGTCCGAATCCTGCCCGGACTCGCCCAGGCGCGCGCCGATCGGCCCGATGTCATGCGCGGCGAGGAGACGCAACTGCTCGGCGTCACCGAGCCCGCTTTCTCCGGCCTCGTCTGCATTCCCGGCACCCACAGCAAATGGATCCGGATCGAGGCCGGCGCCGTGGTCGAATTTGCGACCTACATGACAGGTGAGCTGTTCGCTGTGATCTCTCAGCACAGCATCCTGATGCACGCCGTCGAGCCCGGTGGCTCGCAGGCCGAGGACGGCGCCCCATTTCGCGCTGGACTCGCGACGGCTTTGGCGGCACCGACCGCCCTGACCGGCGCGCTGTTTCGGCTTCGCGCGGCACAACTGCTCGGTTTCGAGCAGCGTCCCGATGGCGCTGCCCGGCTGTCGGGTCTGCTGATCGGTCATGAGATCGCCGACGCCCGCGCGCAATTCGGCGCGGATCGTCCGCTCCGGTTGATCGGCTCCGGCCGACTTGGCGCTCTCTATCGCGGCGCGTTGAGCGCGGCCGGTTTCGATGTCGACGACTATGATGCCGAGCAGGCGTCACGCCGCGGACTGATCAAGGCCGCCGGGAAAATCTGGGGAGCGCGCTTCCGATGACACAATCCGTTGCCTGGCCGCCGGTGAAGCGGTCTCTCGTTGCGATCCTCCGCGGGATCAGGCCCGAGGAGTGCGAGGGCATTGTCGAGGTCCTGATCGAGGCCGGCTTCGAGATGATCGAGGTGCCGCTCAACTCGCCGGATCCGTTCGTCTCGATCGGACGCCTTGCCCGGCGGTTCGGCAATGACAGCCTGATCGGCGCGGGGACGGTCGTGAGTGCGCCGGATTGCGTGCGCGTCGCGGAGGCGGGCGGGCGGTTGATGGTCAGCCCGAATGTCGATGCGGAGGTGCTCGCGACCGCGCAGGCCTACGACATGGTGACCATGCCGGGCGTGTTCACGCCGACCGAAGCGTTTCTTGCGCTGCGCTGCGGCGCATCGGCCTTGAAGTATTTCCCGGCGTCCGTGCTCGGCCCGTCCGGCATCGCGGCCCAGCTCGCCGTGTTGCCGAAGGGCGTCGTAGTCGGAGCCGTCGGGGGCGTGTCCGAGAAGAATCTGGCCGGCTACGTTGCTGTCGGCGTGCGCGCATTCGGGCTTGGTTCGAGCCTGTACAAGCCCGGTATGCGGCCTGACGACGTCGGGGTCACGGCGCTGGCCTCGATCCGGGCCTATGACGACGCCCTGATGCAGCAAGCCTGATTCAGGCCGATCCGGCCGGTCTCCGGCTGGGCGAGCCGCTGACATATCGTCGGCATGCGCGGGAAGCAGAGCCGTTCCTCAGCCTTGACCCGCCAAAATGACTTGAATTCAAACGATTTGAGTTCAATCAATTGGCCGATGGCAACGTCTGACCCCACCGCGCGCCTGCGCTTCGGTTTTGCGCTCGTCGGCCTGGCCCGCCGGTGGCGGCGGGCGCTCGATGAGCGCATGGATGCGCTTGGATTGTCGGACGCGGCTTGGCCGCCGCTGGTGCACCTCGATCGGTCCGGCGACGGCATTACCCAGAACGAGCTCGCGGCCCGCTGCGGAATCGATGGATCGAGCCTCGTGCGGCTGCTCGACAAGCTCAGCGAGGGCGGGCTGATCGAGCGTCGGGTCTCCCCGACGGACCGCCGGTCGCGGCTGGTCTTTCTCACCACCAAGGGGCGGCGCGTGCTGACGTCCGTCTATCGCATCCTGCAGGATGCCGAGATCGCGATGCTGAGAGACATCAACGACAGGCAATTGCAATCGACCCTCGACGTCTTCGAGCGGATCGAGCGCCGCCTCGCCGATCCGGACGAAACCATATCATGACGTCGATCATGCCGCGGCTCGGCTTTGACGGTCCCAAGCTTGCGTTCGGTTTCAGGACCGCGATCGCAGCCTGTCTCGCGCTGGCCGCCGCCTGGCTGGCCGGGCTCGAACATCCGCAATGGTCGGCGATGACCGTGTGGGCGGCGTCGCAGCCGCTGCGCGGACACCTCCTGGAGAAGAGCGCGGCTCGGTTCGGCGGCACCGTGATCGGCGCCCTCTTCGGCATGATCTTGATGCGCGTCTCGCAGGGCGATCCCATCGTGCTCGTGATCGGGATCTCACTGTGGATCGGCGTGTGCGCCTTTGCCGGCAACCTCGTCCGCGGCTACGCATCCTATGCGGCGATGCTTTCGGGATATTCGGCCGCGATGGTGGCGCTGCTCGATTCGGCTCATCCCGAGCATGTGCTGGCCCTGGGTGCCGATCGCGTGCTGACGGTTTCCGTGGGCATCCTCGCGGCGTTGCTGATCGGGCTGCTGTTCGCCGCGCCGGGTGACGACATCTCGCTGCTGGAAAAGGCGCGGCTGCTCAGCGGGCGGCTGGCTGCCGACCTCATCGCGCGACGGCGCGGGGCGCCGGTCTCGGAAGATCGGCAGCAGTCGATCCTGTCGGATATTGCGACGCTCGAGGGCACGCTCGACCTGCACGGCGCCGGCTCGCGCAGGCGCCGAAGGCTGGTCCGGCAGATGCGCGCCCTGCTGTCGGCGCAGGTGTCCGCCGCGTTGTGGCTGCGCTCGGATGAAAGCCGCGCGATCGAAGCAACCGCGGGGGCCGCGGCGACGACGATGGAGACGTCCCCGGCCGCTGACCCCGCGGAGGCGCTCCAGCGGCTGTATGATGTTGAGGCCGCTACGGATCCGAACAGTGCACTGACGGCGGTCCTGGGCGAACTGAATGCAGCGACGAGACGTCTCGACGATCTCGACGGCTCTTCCGCCGCTGATCCACTGCTCCATCGCGAGTGGCTGCTGGCACGCCGCGCGATGGTCCGCGCCTTCGCCGCGATGTCGGCGACCGGCGTGATCTGGCTCGTGACCGGCTGGGAGATGGGCGGCTTCATGATGCTCGGGACCGCCATCATGCTCTCGATCTTCTCGACATTCGAGAATCCGGTCGCGACCCTGCGCCATGTGCTTGTCGGGCAAGTGATCGGTGCAATGCTCGGCCTGATCTGCCGATGGCTGGTCTGGCCATTTGCGGCTGGATCGTTCGGGCTGGTCGTGGCGATGGTCCCGTTCATCCTGCTTGGCGCGCCGCTCTACGCTCATCGCCGGACCGAGCGCATGGCGTTCGACATCAACATGGTGCTGCTGCTGATGCTGCAACCGGTGTGGCCGCAGACCATGAGCCTCGTGCATTCGCTGATGGCCAGTCTTGCCGTGGTTGTCGGACCGGTGGCCGCGCTGATCGCCTTTCGCCTGATCTACCCCGTCGACAGCCGTCGGCGGTACGAGGCGGTCAGATATTCGATGATCGACGATCTCGAACATCTCGCTGCGAGCGCCCTGCGACCGGACCGGCGCAAAACATGGCGCGCGCTGCTTCACCATCGCATCCTGCTCGCGACCTATTGGGGCGAGCGCGCATCCTACTCGCCGGCGCGCTTGGCCGAGGATGCGCTGGCCCTTCTGTATGTCGGCCAGGCGATCGAGCAACTCGGCGCGCTTGGCGCGCGCATGGCGTCGCCGCGCGCCCAGCGGCGCATCGCGGCGACGCTGGAGCGCTTGCACCGAGTCGGTGCGGATCCAGCACGCGCGGCGCGCGCCCTGCTGCACGCGGCCCATCGGCTGCCGGCCGAAACATCCGGCTGCTTACCGGCTCTGTGTCGTGCCGCGACCGCGCTTGCGGAAAGACCTGCAGCCTTCCGCAAGTCCGAAGGCCGGTGGTCGCGTTAGCTCGCGGCGGCGTTGATCTCCAGCGAACTGCTGTCGTCACCCGACTGTGTGAACGCCTGCAACGCCTCGGCCATCTGCATGCGGCCGCCGACGCCGGTGATGACCACGTCGACCATCGTGAAGGACGAGTGGAAGTGCCCGCGCGCCTTGAGCTGGCCGACCGGTACGCCCGCGGCAGCCAGCGCCTCGGCATAGGCGATGCCCTCATCACGCAGCGGATCGAATTCGCAGGTGACGATGTAGGCCGGCGGCAGCCCCTTCAGCTGACCGCGCAGCGGCGACACCCGCGGGTCGGTCCGGTCCGCCGGCGAGCAGTAGATGTCCCAGAACCAGAACATCAGCCCGCGTGTCAGGAAGTAGCCGGCCGCGTTCTCGGTGTAGGATGGACGATCGAAGCTGCAATCGGTGACCGGGCACACCAGCAGCTGGCCGCCGATGGCGGGCCCGCCGCGATCGCGCGCCAATTGGCAGGTGACGGCGGCGATGTTGCCGCCGGCGCTCCAGCCTGCGACCAGCACCGGGCCCTCGCGGCCGCCAAGCTCTGCGGCGTGCTCGGAGACCCACTTCGCCGCCGCGTAGCCGTCCTCGGCCGCCGCCGGGAAACGATGCTCGGGCGCGTGGCGATAGTTGACGCTGACGAAGATCATGTTGGAGCGGCGGCACATGTCGCGGCAGAACGGATCGTCCGACTGCTCGTCGCCGAGCACCCAGCCGCCGCCGTGGAAGTAAACGACGATCGGATGCGGGCCAGGCGTCGCCGGACGATACAGGCGGTAGGCGAGGGGACCCTCCGCGCCCGGCAGCGTGCCGTCCTTCACCTCGCCCACGGGGCGTCCGGGCGGCCGGGCCTTGTTGAACTCGGCGATGAAGTCGCGTGCACCTTGCGCGCCCATCGATTCGATCGGCGGCAGGTTCATCTCGGTGAGCATGTTCAGCACCAGCCGCACATCCGGCTGCAGCTTCACGATCTCGCCGTCGTTGCACTGGGTCGCGCCGTCCGGACCCGTGAGTTTGAAGCCGAGCATCCCGCGCTTCACGATCTCGTTGCAGATACCGCGATAGGGTCCGACGCCGCCGGTATACGGCATCAGGGTCTGCGGCTTGCCAGGCACGTTGGCGCCCGTGTACCAGGTGTTTGCGAGCCGGTGCAGCGTCACTGTGGAGCAGTCCGCCATGTGGCGCATCCAGCCGTTCTGCGCCGTCTCTGTGGGCTCGATGGTCGTAAAGCCGGCATCGCGCATTGCGGCCAGACGATCGACAACGAAGTCGACATGCTGCTCGATCGACACCGCCATGTTCGACAGCACCGAGGGGCTGCCGGGGCCTGTGATGAGGAACAGGTTCGGGAAGCCGGCGACCGTGAGACCGAGATAGGTCTCCGGGCCATTCGCCCAGCTGGCGTCGAGCGACTTGCCGCCGCGGCCCTTGATCGGATGAATCGCGCGGATCGCGCCGGTCATGGCATCGAAGCCGGTCGCGAACACGATGACGTCGACGTCGAAGCTGCGCTTGTCGGTCTTGATGGCGCCAGTGGTGATCGACGCGATCGGCTCCTTGCGTAGGTTCACCAGTGTCACGTTCGGGCGATTGAACGTCGCGTAGTAGTTGGTGTCGAGGCACGGACGCTTGGCACCGAAGGGGTGATCGTGGGGCGTAAGCGCTTCGGCGGTTTCGGGGTCCTTGACGATCTCGCGGATCTTCTCGCGGATGAGATCGGCGAGCAGGGCGTTGCCGTCGGCGTCGACGCCCTGGTCGGCCCAAAGCTGCGTCAGCATGCCGACGAGATCGCCGGATGCCCACATCTTCTCGAACCGCTCGCGGCGCTCGGCTTCGCTCAGCGCCCAGCTGAACTCGGTGGCCGGCGGGATAGGCACGCCGGTCATCGACCAGCGCGCCTGCTCGCGCAGGCCGGCGCGATCCTGTGCGAGCTGCGCGGCGCGATCGGCCGGCAGCGGGCCGTTGTGCGCGGGTAGCGCGAAGTTCGGCGTCCTTTGAAATACAGTCAGCTGCGCCGCCTGCTCAGCGATGATCGGGATCGACTGGATGGCGGACGAACCGGTGCCGATCACGGCGACGCGCTTGCCCCGGAGGTCGACGCCGTCATGCGGCCAGCGGCCGGTGAAATAGATCTCACCCTTGAAGTCGTGCACGCCGTCGATTTCCGGCGGCTTCGGCTGCGACAGGCAGCCGGTGGCCATGATGTAGTGGCGGCAGGACACGGCGGGGCCGTTGTCGGTCGTCAGCAGCCAGCGCTCTTGGCCTTCGTCCCAGGCGGCTCCGAGCACGCGGGTGCCGAAGCGGATGTCGCGGCGCAGGTCGTAGCGATCGGCGACGAAGCCGAGATAGCGCAGGATCTCCGGCTGGGTGGCGTATCTCTCCGACCATTGCCAGGCGGTTTCGAGCTCGGGATCGAAAGTGTAGCCGTAATCGACGGTCTGGATGTCGCAGCGCGCGCCGGGATAGCGGTTCCAATACCAGGTGCCGCCGACATCGTGGGCGGTATCGAGCGCCACGGCCGAGAAACCCGCCTTGCGCAGCCGATGCAGCAGGTACAATCCCGCAAATCCGGCGCCGACGACGGCAACGTCGACCGTCTGGGTTTCGCCCTGAGTCGATTCGTGCGTGCCTGCCTCGACCAACCCGTCTGACATGCTGACCTCCCGATGATTTTGTGATTGCCCGAAAGGCTAGCCTTGCTCGCAGGGTTTGTCAGCACACAAAACAACGATCTGCGGTTGTTGCGCCGCAAGAAGCGCATGAATTCGTTATGCCAGGCGCTGATTTTGCATCGCCGCTGAAAACGCCGTTGCGGAGTGGACAAGACCCTGAGAAAGCGACAGAAAGCGCTCGTGCCGCGTCGCATTCACCAAGTTTCAACGCATCGCGACTGTAACAACCGCTACACTACGCCACACCCACGACTGATTCAGGCCAGGCCCATGCCGCTCTCGCTGCCCAAGCAAAAGATCCGCGTTCTGCTCCTTGAGGGCGTGAACGATTCGGCTGTCCGCATGTTCGAGGCCAGCGGCTATACCGAGGTCGAACGGCTGCCCAAGGCGCTCGGCTCTGCGGAATTGAAGCGCATGCTGTCGGGCGTGCACATGCTCGGCATTCGCTCGCGGACCAATCTGACCGCCGATGTCTTGCAGGCGGCCGATCGCCTCATGGCGGTGGGCTGCTTCTCGGTCGGCACCAACCAGGTCGATCTCGATGCCGCCAAGCGGCTCGGCATCCCCGTGTTCAACGCGCCCTATTCGAATACGCGCAGCGTCGCCGAGCTGACGATCGCCGAGGTGGTGATGCTGATGCGGCGGATCTTCCCGCGCTCGGTGTCGGCGCATGCCGGCGGCTGGGACAAGTCGGCCAATGGCAGCCGCGAGGTGCGCGGCAAGACGCTCGGCATCATCGGCTACGGCAATATCGGCTCGCAGCTGTCGAACCTCGCCGAAGCGATGGGCATGCGGGTGATCTTCTTCGATCTCACCGACAAGCTGCGCCATGGCAATACCGAGCCGGTCGAGAGCCTGGACGAACTGCTGGCAACGAGCGACGTCGTCTCGCTGCACGTGCCCGAGACACCGGCGACCGCCAACATGATCGGCGAGCGCCAGATCCGGCACATGAAGGACGGCGCCTATCTGATCAACAATTCGCGTGGCACGGTGGTCGACATCGACGCGCTGGCGAGCGCGCTGCGCGAGGGCAAGCTCTCGGGCGCCGCCGTCGACGTGTTCCCGGTCGAGCCGGCCTCGAACGCCGATCCGTTCGTCTCGCCGCTGCAGGGCCTGCCCAACGTCATCCTGACCCCGCATGTCGGCGGCTCCACCGAGGAGGCGCAGGATCGCATCGGTGGCGAGGTCGCGCGCAAGCTGATCGACTATTCCGACGTTGGCTCGACCTTTGGTGCGGTGAACTTCCCGCAGGTGCAGTTGCCGGCGCGGCCGACGGGCACCCGCTTCATCCACGTCCACCGCAACGTCCCTGGCGTGCTGCGGCAGGTCAACGAGGCGGTGTCGCGGCACAACATCAACATCCTCGCGCAATATCTGCAGACCGATCCCGAAGTCGGTTATGTCGTGCTCGAAACCGACGTCGTCGGCGGCGAGGGCGAGGAGCTGTTGTCGGAGCTGCGCGCGGTCGAAGGCACGATCCGCGTGCGCGTGCTGTACGATCACGACCGGCCGTGAGCGGGGAAGGCTGACGTCGATGAGCGCTCAGTCCCCATCCTCGTCAGCCGTATCGATCGTCCTCTCCACGACGGTGCCGGCGCGGGTGCTGCGGCATGATCCGCAATACGGCATGTCGACCTTGTTCTTTGCTGACGGCGAATTGCGGGTGCCGATGGTCGACGCAGCCATCGATGCCGGCGTCTCGGTGACCATCGAGGCCCGCGACGTGTCAATCGCGCTGTCGCGGCCGATGGATGTCTCGATCACCAACCGGCTGCCCGGCCGGATCGAGGAGATCCTGCCGCTCGATCCGCCCTATGTGCGGGTCACCTTCGATCTCGGGACCACCAAGCTGCATGCGCTGGTGACCTTGGAGTCGGTCGAGCGGCTGGCGCTCGAGCCGGATCTCTCCGCCTGGGCGATGATCAAGAGCGTCGCGATCGGGCCCGGCGCGGTTCGGCCTTCGGAGCTGCCTCGGCCGCGCCGCTGGCCCGCTTCTGATAGCGAGGATCGGTAGCCTTCTGTAGTTCGCCAAGCGCTGCGGCCGTGGCCGTGCGCGTGCGCCGCTCCATCGAACCATACAGCGCGATCAGCCGCTCGCCGAACGGCGTGATCTCGGCGCCGCCGCCGCGGCGTCCGGGATGGGTCTCGAAGACGGGCGTTTCGAAGGTGCGGTTCAGCGCATCCACCATCAGCCAGCACTTGCGGTAGGATATGCCGCTCGCGCGCGCCGCGCCGAGGATCGAGCGTTCCTTGCGGATGAACTCGATCAGCTGCAGATCCTCAGGCGACAGCGTGCCGCCATTGCTGAAACTGATGGTCAATGCGATCTGAGCTTCGCGCTTCATCCCATTCCGATCCGCTCGCGTGAAGCGTCGATCATCTCATGGGCGCCTCGCGATGTCACCATCCTGCCGGACCACGTCTCGACCCAGCCGGGACTGCGCGCGATATCGACGGAGACGCACTCCGCGTACACGCCGGCAAAGGACGTCCACGCCTCCATCATCGCAGGCGAAACCGCGGTGATGATCGGAAGCCCGGCGGCGATGGCCGAGCCGAAGGCATCGGCCAAGCCGCTGCCGGCCGCCTCCTGCTTGCCGAACTTGCTGAGGATCACGACGTCGGTGCCGCGCGAGATCGACCGCTGCACGGCCGCGCAGGCGAGCGCCAGGCCTTCGGGATCGAGGTTGCAGGCCTGCGATCCCGGGCCGAGATCCTGCGAGATCGAGAATACGCTGTCGTCGTCGAGGCTGCGCAGCATCATGGCCTTGCACGGCTTGGACTTGTCGGCGCTGCTCTCGATCACACCGGCCACACGGACGCCGATCGTGCTCAGCCGCCCGGCAAGCTCGCCGAGCAGGTCCTGGATGACGCTGGAGGCTGCGCCCTGCAGCGCCACGATCCGACAGCTCTCGACGTCAGCTCTTCCCATCGCAGTTCTCCTCACACATTGGCGGAGACGCGGCCCGCCTTCCGACCGGTTTGCATGATCTGGTGAATGGCCGAGACGACGCTGGCCGCGATCGCCTGACCGCGCTCGTCAGTCCCGGTCCAGGCTGCGCCGCGGCCGCGCGGATCGATCTCGACCAGCTTGACGTTGGCAGGAACGCGCAGGCCGTCGCGCGCAATGCCGCGCAGCGCGCCGTCGAGCGGAGAGAGCACCGGGGTGCCGCCGAGCGAGCCGAGCTGCAGTCCCTTGTAGACGCGTGTGCCGACATCGAACGGGGTGTGCCAGATGGCGTCCTGGTTCGAATAGACGAAGCGCTCACGCCCGGCGCCGCCGAGGTCCCGCGCCCTGCCGTCGGCATGACGCGTGGAGCCCTCTGCCACGATCGCACCGGTCTCGCAGGGGTGCGTCTCGATCGCGATGTCGCAATTGTGCCCGACCGCGAAGCGCGGCCCGACGCCGACGGCAATGCCGGCGACGCCGCGCAGATCCGGCGTCATGACGTGCTTCTGCATGCGCGCATCGACGATGACCGAGGGATAACGGAAGGCGATGATGTCGGTGAGATGCATGGCCGTGACCGCAACATGGCCGGCTTCGCGAAGAATGCGGACGACGTCTGCGATGCTGTCGGCGCGGTTGCCGGTGATCCCGTCGACGTCGCGCGCCTCGCCGAACAGCACGTCATGAAAAGCCATGCCGCGCCGGATCACCGGCGGGAACGCATCGTGACAAAGCACGACCGCGAAGTGCGCGCGGCTCAGCTTTGCCGCGACGGCGGAGGCGATCTCGTTGGTGCCGAGGACCAGCGCAAGCGGCTTGGGCGCGTTCGGATGCCAGGTGACGGCGGTTGTCATGCTGATGACCTCGTGTTGCGAGATCGATTTAGCAAGCGCCGGGCCACATGGGCGAGGAGCGGCCAAGTCCCTTGTTACATTGATGAAACTCAAGAACGTCCAACGTGAGGTCATCTTTAGCTGTATTGTAAAAGATATAACATGAGATGCTATATTGTCGTGTATACAACACGACGCGCGATGTGGCCGACACGCCGGATCACGCAAGGTCAGGGCAGGGGATCTTCTCTGCGAACCAGGGCGGCGCCTTTGACCTGTGCGTAGACCGCAAGTCCGGCCTGCAGGCCGAGCTCGTTCCACGAACGCTGGGTCACGCGGGACAGCAGCCGCGCGCCGGCGCCGTCCTCACCGAGGCCGAGCAGGGCGGTGACGCGATGGTCCGACTGGCTGCGGATCTCGAGGATCTTCGCGCGCAGCACATTGACGATGGTGCTGCGGCTCGGCGCCTCCAGCGCGAGGCTGACGTCATCCGCGACGACGCGAAGCCGGCGGCGGGTCCCGGGCTGAAGCGTCTCGGCGGGGAGCAGGAACTGCCCGCCGGGGACGGCGAGGGTTGCCATCCCGTCCGCGGCATCCTGGCTGACGACAGTGGCATCGAGGCTCACGGCTGCGTCACGTGACAACGCGAGCGGCAGCGACAGATCGGCCTGAAGCTTGGACAGCGGCCCCGAAGCCAGGACCGTCCCGCTCCGCATCAGCACCAACTGATCGGCGAGCCGCTCGACTTCGGCGATGTCGTGGCTGATATAGAGGATCGGCAAGTCAAGCGCAGCATGCAGCCGCTCCAGATAGGGCAGGATCTCGTCCTTGGTCATCTGGTCGAGCGCAGACAGCGGCTCATCCATCAGCAAGAGCTTCGGCTGGCTGAGCAGCGCGCGGCCGATCGCTACGCGCTGGCGCTCGCCGCCCGAGAGATGCCGCGGCGAGCGGTCGAGCAGCCTGCCGATGCCGAGCAGCGCGACGACCTCGTCAAAGCCGATCGCGGTGGTACCTGTCTCGCCGGGATGGCCGTACATCAGGTTGCGCCGGACCGAGAGGTGCGGAAACAGATTGGCTTCCTGGAACACATAGCCGATCGGCCGCCGATGCACGGGACGAAAGTGCTTCTCGTCCTGCCAGACATCGCCGGCGACGGAGCACAGCCCGTCCAGACGATTGAGCCCGGCAATGCAGCGCATCACCGCCGTCTTGCCGCAGCCGGATGGGCCGAAGATTGCCGTGACGCCGCGGGCCGGCACCTCGAAACGCGCGTTCAGCTCGAAGCGTCCGAGCGGGCCGCTGAAGTCGACCTTGACGGTGCTCATGATGCGCTTTTCGTCATCTTCTTCTCGATCAGCATCATCGTGAGAATGACGGCAAACGAGAACACGACCATGCCGAGCGCGAGCACCGAGGCCTCGGCCCATTGCGACGTCTCGACATAGTCGTAGATCGCGACCGACAGCACTTTCGTCTTGCCGGGGATGCTGCCGCCGATCATCAGCACGACGCCGAACTCGCCCACGGTGTGGGCGAAGCCGAGGATCGCGCCGGTGAGGAAGCCGGGGCTCGCCAGCGGTACGGCGATGGTCCAGAACGCGCGCCAGGGTGAGGCGCGCAAGGTAGCCGCAGCTTCCATGGGCTTCTCACCCATCGCCTCGAAGGCGTTGCGGATCGGCTGCACCACGAAGGGCATCGAGAACAGCACCGAGCCGATGACGAGACCCGGGAAGGTGAAAGCGAGCGTACGCGCGCCCCACAGCGAGGCCAACGCGCCGCCGGGACCGCTCGGGCCCAGCGCGACCAGCAGGTAGAAGCCGAGAACGGTCGGCGGCAGCACCAGCGGAATGGCCACCAGCGCGGCCACGGCCTCTTTCCACCACGCCCGCGAGCACGCCAGCCACCACGCGATCGGCGTGCCCACAATCATCAGGATGACGGTCGTGAGCGCCGCGAGTTCGAGGGTCAGCCGGATCGGTTGCCAGATATCGGCCGAGACGTGGAGGTTCATCCGTGGCTTTTCATCGATGCTGGACGTGCTCAGGAGCCGGATTTCGGATCCAGAGCATAGCCGAACTTCTCGATGACCGCACGCGCTTCCGGCGTCTTGAGGAAGGCGAGGAATGCGACGGCCGCCTCGTTGCTGGCCGAGGCCTTCAGCAGCACGGCATCCTGGCGGATTTCGCTATAGAGATTCTGCGGCACCAGCCAGCGCGACCCGCCGGCATTCGGCATCAACTGCGACAGCGCAACGAAGCCGACTTCTGCATTCCCGGTGTCGACGAACTGGAACGCCTGCGAGATCGTGTTGCCCTGGACGATCTTGGGCTGGATCGTCTCGTAGAGCTTCAGCGCCTTCAGTGTCTCGACGGCGGCTGCGCCGTAAGGCGCGGCTGCGGGATTGGCGATCGACAGCTTGTTGAACGCGTTCGCCTTGAGCGTCTCCTCGCCCTTCACCGTGTTCGCGTCCTTGCTCCACAGCACGAGCTTGCCGATCGCATAGGTGAAGCGGCTCTCGGGCACGCCGAACCCTTCATCGATCAGCTTCTTCGGCCTTTCGTCGTCAGCCGAGAGCAGGATGGCGAACGGCGCGCTCTCCTTGATCTGGGTGTAGAACTGCCCGGACGCGCCGAAGCTGAGCACCAGCTCATGTCCGGTCTTCGCCTTGAACAGGCCCGCGATTTCCTTGGCCGGCTCGGTAAAGTTGGCGGCGACCGCAACGTTGGCACTGCCGGCGAAGGCATGCGTGCCGGCCAGAAGGGTAACCGCCGCGCAGACAGCGGCCGTAACGAAGCGCATCGATCTCATCACTTTGTCCTTGTTCACACCCACGCGAAGGGCTTGGTTCGGTGGTTTGCAAGTCCCGTTCCGACGCACCGGCCGGTGCTGACGCTATGCTATATCCGTTTGGATACATGAAAAATAGACAGCTCGGCCGGTTCCCGTCAACCCGAGGGCTGCCTCGGGTCGACGCGGTAAGCGTCAGTGTTGGTCTTTGAACAAATCGATGCGGCGCTGTGTCGCAAACATGACGGCCGGGACCATCGTCACCGGCCGTCGCGGGGACTAAGCCATCCGTTCCCAGAGCTGGCGCACCAGCATGCCCGCACGCTTCTCGATTGCCGCGGCGGCGTCCAGCGCGAGGTCTTCGCGATAGCGGCCGGCGATCAGCTGCACACCGATCGGCTGGCCGTTGTGGACCGTGACCGGCACGACGGCGCCGGGCAGGCCGAGGACGTTGATCGCCGAGATGAAGCGGATGTCGTTCCAGAAGATGTCGCGCACGCGCTCCGGGCTGACGGTGTCCTCGCGCGGCCCCGGCGTCGGCTTGACCGTCGTCGGCGCCAGCACGACCGGGTATTCCTCGAAAAACAGCTGCCAGGCGCGGATATGCGTCGAGCGCTGCGCCGTCGCGTTCATCCAGCCGGCGAGGTCGAGCTCCGCGGCCTTGGTCTTCATGCCGCCCCATGCCTTGTGGAAGTCCTCCGAGGTCACGGCGAGCATCTTGGCTTCCTGCAGCACCACGACCTCGTTGGTAATGATGTCGCACCAGGTCTGCCAGACGCCCGAAATGTCGGGCACCTCGACCTCGCTCACGCGGTAGCCGGACCGTTCCAGCGCATCGGCCGCCTGCCGGAGCGCGGCAGGCACGGAGGGATCGACATCCATGTCGCCGGGAAGCTTCGCAAGCGCGACCTTGATGGGGCGCTTCGGCTTGTCGCCTTCGAGCGGCGCCGGCACCCACCAGGGATCGCGCGGATCGCGCCGGCTCATCACCTCCAGCGCCAATCGCACGTCAGCGACGCTGCGCGCCAGCGGCCCTTGCGACGACATCAGATGCGCCAGCATCGGCCGCTCCGCGGCGGCGCTCTCGTTGTAGGCGGGGATCCGCCCCTGCGTCGGCTTGATCGTGACCACGCCGTTGCAATGCGCCGGCCAGCGCAGCGAGCCGCCGATGTCATTGCCATGCGCGATCGTGCCGATGCCGGCGGCGACGGCGCTGCCAGCGCCGCCCGACGAGCCGCCGCAGGTGATCTCCGGATCCCAGGGATTGAGTGTCAGTCCATGCAGCGGGTTGTCGGTGAAGCCGCGGAACGAAAATTCCGGTGTGTTGGTGAGACCGAGCACGATCGCGCCGGCCTTCTTGAGGTTGCGCACGACCGGCGCGTCCGACGGCGCGATGATGCCCATCTGCGCCGGGACGCCATTCGGATTCGGCCGGCCCTCGTAGTCGACGTTCTCCTTGATGGTGACGGGCACACCGTGCAGCAGGCCGCTCTTATCACGCGCCTTGTCGGCGGCACGCGCGGCCTTCAGCGCCTCGTCGCTGAGATCGACGACGACCGCATTGAGCTTCGGATTGACGGCATGCATCCGCGCGATGTGCGCCTGGGTCACCTCGAGCGAGGAGACGGCCCCCGAACGGATCGCCGCCGCCGTCTCGACCGCCGACCATTGCCAGGGCGGTCCCTTCGGCAGCCGCGGCTTGGGCGCGGCGGCCTTCACCTGCGGCTTGGGCGCTGCCTTCGTTGCGGCCTTCGCCTTGGCGGATGGTTTGGCCTTGGCCACAGTGCGCGCGGTGGCGCGCTTCGGAACTGGCCGGACGGCTTTCGCCGCCGGCTTTGTCGCTGTCTTTGCCATCGTGATCTCCCCCCGGTTTTCGTTCTAGGCGACCGACATGGTCAGCGGCGGCTCGACGTCGGCAGGCAGCGGGCTGACATAGGGCGTGCGCGTCGTCCGCTTCTTCAGGTCCGCCTTAGCTGCCGCGATGAGCGTGGGCTCATTGAGCGCCTTGATGCCGAGAGCGGCCATGGCCTTCGAGGCTTGCACCATCGCCTTGTGTGCGGCCGGCGTCTTGCCCTGTGCGACCACCTGCCAGGTGTGGAAGGGCGTGCCGATCGCCACCGTCGGCGCGTGCACCTGCACCGTCGGCACCACCCAGCTGACGTCGCCGACATCGGTCGAGCCGATCTGTGGATTGCGCTTGCTGTTGAGCGGCACCAGGAAGTCGGCGAGGGGCTTGGCGGTCGGCTCCATGCCGATGCTGTAGTAGACCGACTCGATATCCTTGTCGGTCAAGGTCGCCTGGATCTGGCCGGCGAAATCGCGGTCGGTCTCGTCGAAATGCGGCGGCCCGAGCTCTTCCATGATGCCGTACAGCGCCTCTTCGAGCGGCGTGTTCGGCAGGATGTTGGACACCGCCGAGATGATCTTCATCTCGACCTTGGTCTCGGTCATCAAAGCCGCGCCCTGCGCGATCTTGTGCACGCGCCCGACCAGCTCGTTCATGCCCGGCAGGTCGCGGGCCCGGATCGAGTAGCGCACGCGCGCATGCGCCTGCACGACGTTGGGCGCAATGCCGCCGGTGTCGAGCAGCGCGTAATGCACGCGGGCGTCGCTCGGCATGTGCTCGCGCATGTAGTTGACGCCGACATTCATCAGCTCGACGGCGTCGAGCGCGCTGCGGCCGAGATGCGGCGACGCGGCGGCGTGTGAGGTGCGGCCGGTGAAGATGAAGTCGGCGCGGGTGTTGGCCAGCGAGGGAGTCATCACCACCTCCCAGAAGCTCGAGGGATGCCAGGTGATGGCGATGTCGGCATCCTCGAACGCGCCCGCGCGCACCATGAAGGCTTTGGCGGCGCCGCCTTCCTCGGCGGGGCAGCCGTAGTAGCGCACCCGGCCCGGCACCTTGTTGGCCGCGAGCCAGTCCTTCACGGCGGTGGCGGCAAGCAGCGCCGCCGAGCCGAGCAGATTGTGGCCGCAGCCATGGCCGTGGCCGCCGGTCTCGATCGGACGGTGCTCGGCAACGCCGGCTTCCTGCGAGAGGCCAGGGAGGGCGTCATACTCGCCCATGAAGGCGATGACCGGACCGCCTTCGCCCCATTCGCCCATCAGCGCGGTCGGAATGCCCGCCACCTTTTCGGTAATGCGAAAACCCTGGTGCTTCAGCTCGGCGAGGTGTTCGGCGGACGAGCGGGCCTCGGTGTAGCAGACCTCGGGCATGCTCCACACCCGGTCGCTGAGCTCGATGAAACGGGTCTTGATCGCGTCGACGCCGCGCCAGATCTCGCTGCGGTTATCCATCTCCGGTCGTGTCCTCTGTAGCCAATAAAGAGGCCGGTATGGTTATCAGCTAAGTTCCCTGACGCCTAGCGATCCCCGGCGGGAGCAGCCATGCGGGCGGTGCCAAGCCGCGGGGCAGCGCTTGAGCAAAGGGTGCTGCGTTTGAATGCAGCGCGGTGATTTCCGCGCCGCAATGCGACCCGCCTCGCTCGTGCGTTCTCGCATTCCGGAACTGCCGCCCGTCGTCACTAAAGCACCGTCAGGAACGATCACGGGCGGCTCCTGTTCTCGCTCGCAGGAGCGCGATCGCATGCGTGCAGGGCCCATCACGATCGTTGTCGCATTGCTGGTGATTCTCGCCGGCGCCGCCGTGTTCGCCTACCAGGGCCTGACGCTGCCCGGCGATCCGATGCCGACCGAGGGCTGGATCGCGCTCTCGCTGGGCGTGGTGTTCTCGCTGATTGTGGGGGTCGGCCTGATGGTGCTGGTGTTCTACAGCAGCCGCAAGGATTACGACGAGGCATCGCAGTTCCGGTCTGATGATCGCCCTGAATGAGACGTCTCACACCGGCCGGGGCGGATGCTGGGTGCGCGGATTCCGGTCGTGCAGGAGCTTCGCCAGTTGCAGCCGCAGATCGTCCTGGCCGCGCATCGCGGTCTCGAACAGCGCCTCCTGGATATCGCGCGGCATGTCGCCCCATACGCTGATCGCGGCGTTGCCCAGCAGTTCTGCGAATCGCTTGTCGTTCATGCGGCACCTCCGGACGAGGTGACGTCCGTGTGTGCCGAAGGTTCCAAGTGGGCCTACTGGGTGACGAAGAGCACCGTTGCGATCGCGACCGAAGCAGCAATGGCCGAGACCGTGCCGGTGGTCGACAGCACTCCCATCCGCCGCAGCGCGGCTGCGAACACGATGATGATCGGCGTGGCGGTGACGAGGCCGAGCTGTGCTTCGGTCATAGAACTGCTCCTGGGGTCTGCTGCTGGCGGTGTCGCCGATCCCTAGCGCAGTCCGGTGCCGCGCTGTTTGTGCACCGACAAGGAGGACCTCGGCTCGCCTGACTAGCTTCGCGGCATCCAACCGGAGGGCGAGATGTCGGCACTGACATGCGAGACGGACCAGGACGAGCGCTGGGGTGTGTTCGGCGGGTTGCCCGGCGATCCCATGATGTGGGTGCTGATCTTGAGCGAGCTCGTCGCATTCGGCCTGCTGCTCGGCGCCTTCATCGTTACCCGCGCGATCCATCCAGTGGTGTTCGCGTCCGGGCAGGCCGTCCTCGACGGACCGCTCGCAGCATTGAATACGATTGTGCTGGTGACGAGCGGCTGGGCCGCCGCGCGTGCTGCTGCGGCCGCGCGGGCTGAATCGCCGCATATTGCACGGCGCTGGATTGCACTGGCCACGATGCTCGGTGCGGCATTCGCCGTCATCAAACTGACCGAGTACAGCAACGAGATCGCGTCCGGCGCGAGCCTCGAATCCTCGGTCTTCTTCACGCTCTACTTCCTCCTGACAGGGTTCCACCTGCTGCACGTTGGGCTTGGCATCGTCATCCTCGCCGTCGTCAGCCATCGCGCCACGTCGAGCGGCATCGAGACCGGGGCAGCATTCTGGCACATGGTCGACCTGGTCTGGATCGTGATGTTCCCCATCCTCTATCTGGTGGGGTGAGGCATGTTCCGGAGCCCACTTGATATGGCTTGGCTGCAATTGCTGAGTTTCGCGCTCGCCACGCTCGCAGCCTCGCTGCTGGTGCCGAGCAGATGGCTCGTCGATGCGCTGGTTCTCTCGCTCGCCGCTGCAAAGGGCAGGGTGATCGTACTCGACTATCTCGGCCTGCGCAGTGCGCCTGCGCTGTGGCGCGGCCTGCTCACCACCTGGGGTGCCGGTCTCGCCGCCTTTGCCGCGCTTGCGGTTGCGATCCGGGCTCTCGTCTGACGGCCGATCTGCGCGCTCGTTGCGCCCCGACAAAGAGCCCCGCGGCAGCGCCAGTAGATTGCTTCCACACCATTGATCCTCACCAACCGGAAAGGACGTGTCATGGCGGAACGCCTGACCAAGTCGGCCGCGCGGAACGTCTTCTACGGCGGTTCGGCCTTCTTCTTCGCGATCTTCCTCGGGCTGACCGCGCACAGCCACTACTACATGGTCACGACCTCGACCAAGGCGTCGACGCTCTCCGATGGCGTGGCGCGCGGCAAGCATGTCTGGGAAAGGAACTCCTGCATCAATTGCCATACGCTGCTCGGCGAGGGTGCCTATTTCGCGCCGGAGGTCGGCAACGTCTGGGACCGCTGGGGCGGTCGGGAAGACCCCGCCGCGGCGCGCGAGATGCTGAAATCCTGGATGCAGTCGCTGCCCTCCGGCGCGCCCGGGCGGCGGCAAATGCCGCAGTTCAACCTCACGGACCAGGAGCTCAACGATCTCGCCGATTTCCTGCAATGGACCGACACGATCAAGCGCCAGGACTGGCCGCCGAACAAGGCCGGCTGAGCCCTGCATCCCGCCCTTCATCCACGAGAGAGATCCGCGATGAGATATGAGACCCAGAAGGTCGCGATGCTGTATTTCTACGGCGCGCTGACGCTCTTCCTCGCCCAGGTCCTGTTCGGCCTGCTCGCCGGCACCATCTACGTGCTGCCGAACACGCTGTCGGTCCTGCTGCCCTTCAACATCGTCCGCATGATCCACACCAATGCGCTGATCGTGTGGTCGCTGATCGGCTTCATGGGCGCGACCTACTTCCTCTTGCCCGAGGAGACCGAGACCGAGCTCTACAGCCCGCTGCTCGCCAAGATCCAGTTCTGGATGTTCTTCGGAGCCGCAGGCGCCGCCGTGGTGGGCTATCTCTTCCACTACCATGAAGGCCGCGAGTTCCTCGAGCAGCCCTTCATCATCAAGGTCGGCATCGTCGTGGTCTGCCTGATGTTCCTGTTCAACGTCACGATGACGGCGCTGAAAGGCCGCAAGACCACGGTGACCAACATCCTGCTGTTCGGGCTGTGGGGCGTCGCGATCTTCTTCCTGTTCGCGTTCTACAACCCGGCCAATCTCGCCGTCGACAAGATGTATTGGTGGTACATTGTCCATCTCTGGGTCGAGGGCGTCTGGGAGTTGATCATGGCCTCGATCCTGGCCTTCCTGATGATCAAGCTCAACGGCATCGATCGCGAGGTGGTCGAGAAGTGGCTGTATGTCATCATCGGCCTGGCGCTGTTCTCCGGCATCCTCGGCACCGGCCACCACTTCTACTGGATCGGCGCTCCCGGCTATTGGCAGTGGATCGGCTCGCTGTTCTCGACGCTGGAAGTCGCGCCGTTCTTCACCATGGTCATCTTCACGGTGCAGATGACGCTCAAGGCCGGCCGCAAGCACCCGAACCGCGCTGCGCTGCTGTGGTCGGTCGGCTGCTCGGTGATGGCGTTCCTCGGCGCTGGCGTGTGGGGCTTCCTGCACACGCTGTCCAGCGTGAACTACTACACCCATGGCACCCAGGTGACCGCCGCGCACGGCCATCTCGCCTTCTTCGGCGCCTATGTGATGCTCAACCTCGCCGTGATGGCCTATGCCGTGCCGCAGCTGCGCCAGCGTGCGCCCTATAACCAGTGGCTCTCGATCGCGAGCTTCTGGATCATGTGCACGGCGATGATGGTGATGACCTTCGCCCTGACCTTCGCCGGCATTCTTCAGGTGCATCTGCAGCGCGTGCTCGGCCAGAGCTACATGGACGTGCAGGACCAGCTCGCGATGTTCTACTGGGTGCGGCTCGGCTCCGGCGTGTTCGTCGCGATCTCGGCGCTGATGTTCGTCTGGGCCGTGCTGGTGCCCGGCCGCGCGAAGCAGGCCGTAATTTCCGGGGCCCTGCAGCCCGCGGAGTGAATGCGGGCAGGCGGCGGCCCCGCGGTCGCCGCCTGCAGTCCCCCAATATTGGAGAAAGACCATGAAAGCCGCGCTGCACGCGATCGACACCGTTCCTGTGTTCCCGCTTTACACGCCGACCGCCAATGAATGCGCGCTGTTCGAGCATGCGTTCCGTCATCGGCTGCCGGTGCTGCTGAAGGGCCCGACGGGCTGCGGCAAGACCCGCTTCGTCGCTCATATGGCGGCGCGGCTCGGCCTGCCGCTGCATACGGTCGCCTGTCATGACGACCTCACCGCCGCCGATCTCACCGGCCGCTATCTGCTCAAGGGCGGCGACACCGTCTGGACCGACGGACCTTTGACCCGCGCCGTGCGCGATGGCGGCATCTGCTATCTCGACGAGGTGGTCGAGGCCCGCAAGGACGTCACGGTCGTGCTGCATCCTCTCACCGACGATCGTCGCATGCTGCCCTTGGAGCGCACCGGCGAGGAGCTGGTCGCGCCCGACGGCTTCATGCTCGTGGTGTCCTACAATCCGGGCTATCAGTCGCTGCACAAGGCGTTGAAGCCGTCGACGCGGCAGCGCTTCATTGCGATCGAGTTCGGCTTCCTGCCCGCGGAGCAGGAGATCGCGGTCGTCGCCGCCGAGAGCGGGCTGACGCCTGCCCGTGTGCGGCCGCTGGTGGCATTGGCGCATCGGCTGCGGGCGCTGCAGGGCCACGATCTGGAGGAGGGCGTCTCGACCCGGCTGCTGGTCTATTGCGCCACGCTCGTCGCTGCCGGGACGCCCGTCGCCGAAGCCGTGCTCGCCGCGATGATCGAGCCGCTGACCGACGATGCCGACGTCAAGGCAGCCTTGCGCGAGGTCGCGCAGGCCGTGATCGGGTGAAGCATGCTCGACTTTCTCGAACTGGAAGAAACCGTCGGCCGTGCCTGGCATCGCCTTGTCGGCACCACGTCGAGCTATTCGGTTCATCCCGATCACGCGGTCGCGTTGAATGACGTCAGCGGCCGTATCGCCGTGATGTTCCGCGCGCTTGGCGGAGAGAGCGGTGTGCAGATCGCAGGCGCCAAGGCGCGCAAGTCGGGCCATCGTCTCGGCTGGCGCCAGCGCATCGGGCTCGGCGACGAGTGCCTCGATCAGGCGGGCCGCGACGGCGCCACCGTGTTTCTCCCGGACACCATCGCGCTGCTGCCGGATCGCGCCCTCAACGCGCAACTCTATCACTGGCTCGCGGCGTGGTTCGCGACCATGGAGGTCGAGCCGATCGCGGACAGCGATCCGTTGCGGCGGGATCTCCTCGCGCTGCGCCGGGCGCGCGAGACCACGATGGTGGTGCTGACGCGCTTCCCCGGATTGAACCGATCCTACGTCCAGCTCGCGCGTGCCCTGGCCGTGACCCGACCGCGACGTCCGCTGCCGCGTCTGGAGCAGCAGGTCGAGCACATCGTCATGGCGCTGCTTGGAGCGGCCGTGCCGCCGCAGGGCGTGCTGTGGAATGCCGTCATCGCCGACGGCGAACTGCCGCATCGCGCACCGCCGGGCTACCGACCGATGCTGCCGTGCCCGTTGTGGGGCGATTGCTGGAGCCGCGACGCTGTTGCTGCCGAACGCGACGACGAGGAGACGCCGACGCCGGCCGAGCAGGCGGAGACGCAAGACACCCGCAAGCGCTTTGCGCGGCGCGAACGCGACGATGGCGTCAGGCGCGATCCATTCATTCTCAACCGCTTCGAGAAGATTCTCGCGATGGCGGAGATGGTCAATGTCGATCGTCCCTCTGACGATACCGACGATGACGACGCCCGCAAGGCCGCCGACGATCTCGATGAGCTCGCGATCTCCAGGCGCAAGGGACGTCCCGCGAGCAAGCTGAAGTTCGATCTCGATCTGCCGCCCGAGGCGGTCGACACCGCGCGGCTCGACAGCGGGCGGCTGTACCCTGAATGGAATTACCGAAGCGGCGACTACCTGCCGGATCATTGTCGCGTCGTCACCGGCGCCGCGGCCGAGACAGGCGAGACGTGGGCGCCCGATGAGGCGATGCGCCGTCGTATTCGCAGCGTGCGGCGTCGCTTCGAGACGTTGCGGCCGCGCCAGGAGGTGATGCGCGCCCAGGCTGACGGGCACGACCTCGATATCGACGCGCTGGTCCGCGCGCGCAGCGATCTCAATGCCGGCCATGGCGGTCTCGATCGCGTCCACCTCGCGATGCGTCCGCTCGCGCATGATCTTGCGGCGACCCTGCTGGTCGACGTCTCCTTGTCGACGGATGCGTGGATCGACGGCGTTCGCGTGCTCGACGTCGAGAAGGAGGCGCTGCTGGTGCTCGCTCACGGCCTGTCGGCCTGCGGTGACAGCCACAGCATCCTCACCTTCACCTCGCGGCGGAATTCCTGGGTCCGACTGGAGACCGTGAAGGCGTTCGGCGAGAAGATGAGCGGGCAAATCGAGCGCCGCATCGGTGCGCTCCGTCCCGGCTACTACACGCGGATCGGCACGGCCGTGCGCCATGCCGCCGGCGAGCTTGCCGAGCGTCCCGAGCGCAAGCGGCTGCTGCTGGTGCTGACCGACGGCAAGCCGAACGACGTCGATCATTACGAGGGACGGTTCGCGATCGAGGACACGCGCAAGGCGGTACAGGAGGCGCGCCGCGCCGGCGTGGCGGTGTTCGGCGTCACCATCGACGCATCGGCGCAGTCGTGTTTTCCAACGCTGTTCGGTCGCGGCGGCTATGCGATCGTCGGGAACATTCGTCGTCTGCCTGCGGCGTTGCCGGCGCTCTACCGGCAGCTCGCGCATTGAGCGCGCGGCAGTTCTCAGGTCACGGGTTCGCGCAGGTTCCTGAGCGGCACCGGCAGATGGCCCATCAGCTTGTCGAACTCGCCGGGATCGAGCTTCTCCCACAGAATTTCGAAGATGCCGCGCGCGGCCTTGAGCGGATCGACCGGGAATTGCGGCGGCAGCTGGCGGAAGATGTCGTCGACGAACTCTTCGAGATGCCGGTCCTTGGTCGGCGTCGCCGCGTGATGCCAGCCCTCGTAGTAGACGCCTCGGATCAGCATCGGCAGCTGAGCGCCGAAGTTGACGGCGGTGGCCAGCGGCAAGCGGTCGCGCAGCACATGTAGCACCGCGCGAAGCGCGTTGTAGGCCTGCTGCCGGCTGGCCAGCGCCAGCCGCTGCTCGATCGCCTTCAGCCAGATGTTGGTTTCCTGGACGGTATGGTCCAGCGCGGTGACGCCGATTTCGCTCATCTGATTCTCCATGGCCATGCACAGGAACCGTTGGCGGCACGCCGAACCAGGGAACCGCAACGTGATTCGCTTGGACGTTGCGGCAGTAGGCGGTGCGTTCGGATCGGGAATGTTGACTTGCATCAAAGTCACGATCTCGTGGCCGACAGGGAGGTAAACGCACGGTCAAGGCGAAGCCTCGGCGTTTACCGTTCCGGCGGCCGGAACGAAGCATCCTCGAATGCTCGTGGTGCGCGGTCACGCCATCAGGTTGAACCGTAATCGCACCGCTTGTGAAGAACGCGTCTTCGCTTGCTCGCTGCGACAGACTCACCTTACATCGGTGTCGTTCGAGGCGCGGAGACCCGCGCACTCGGCACCCCCGCAACTCACGAATCGACGTCGGCTCGCAATGCTCAAGTCTGCCCAAGAGAAGTCTGTCCACAACAAGCCTGCTCAAGACAAGTTCGGCAAAGACCTTCCGCTGACCGGCTACGCGGTCGTGGTCGACGGCCAGATCAAGACCGAGTTCAAGACCAAGGACGGTGCGCATAACGGCGCGCACGATCTCAAGCGTCGATTCCCGATGCTGCAGATCAAGGTGTACGACGCCGAGACGAAGCAGACGCACGAGATCGAATTGGCGCGGGCGTGAGATCGCTGCGGAGGCGTTGGAGCCAACGATAGAATTTCCACTCCTCTTATATCACCGCAAGCGCGGTGTTCGTGAATGTGCCCTCGCCCCCACGGCGAAGCGAAGCTTCGCTAGGGTGGGAGAGGGCATGTTGGGCAGAGCAGCGAGCTCGGTCGGGTGAGGGCTCTGCTTCGACAAGTCGCGCTTGCGGAAAGAGACCCCTCACCCAACCGAGTCTGTGGAGACGCTGGCGATGCCCTCTCCCACAAGGGGCGAGGGCGCTGTATTTGGCGGCGCCGTTGCTGGACCAGTTGTGTTTGCCTTTTCGCTGAGACTCCGGCTCGCGTTCCGCACCTCATTCCGAAACGTCTTCGCTAAATTCGACAGCGGCCTCGCCTCCGACCACAGCACGTAGGCTGAAACCGTCGTGCTTGGCGTGAACGGCCTCACGACGAGATCATGCCCGCCCTGGCGCGGCGAGAAGGGATCGACCACGGCAATGCCGACGCCGGTCGCGGCGAGCACGCAGGCCGTGTTGCAGTAGCGGACCTCGACGGTGGGCTGATAGTCGGCATCAGCTTCGCGAAAGCTGTCGCGTACCGCTTCGCCGAGGCGTGTGCCGCGCTCCAGGCCGATCAACGGGAAGCCCACGAGGTCCCGCGCCGAAATCACATCGCGCTCGGCCAGCGGATGCTGCGGCGGCATCACGCAGACCATCTGGCCGGTGTGCACGACCTCATGCGCGATGCCCGGATGGTCCGACAGGCCGAGTGCGAAGCCGAGCTCGGCGACATTGCCGAGCACGCCTTCGATGACGCCCTCGTAGCGCCGGACGTCGAAGAACATCCGCGTCTGCGGCCGGCGCCGCAGGAAGCCCGACAACGTCGGAGGGATGATGCTGTAGGCGAGCGGCGGCGTCGCGACGATCGACAGATGCCCCGTCTTCTGCTCGCGCAGATCACGCACCCGGTTTTCCAGCCGCGCATGCAGTGTGAAGATCGCCTCGCTCTCCTCATACAGCGTCATCGCCTCCGGCGTCGGAAACAGCCGGTTGTTGACGCGCTCGAACAGCGTGAAGCCTGCCTGCGCCTCCATCGCCTTCAGCGCGTTGCTGATCGCCGGCTGCGACAGCGATAGCTCCTCCGCGGCGGCGACTGTGGTGTGATGGCGGATAACGGCCCGCAGGATCTCCAGCTGTCGCAGGTTCATGTGAACGCCCTATAAGCCCCGGTTATGGTCTCGGCCAAAATATCATAGCGCGCGGCCGCGAAGGCGGATTGCAAATCCCACGCCGGGTTCGCCAAGATGGCCCCTTCTTTCGGTGCGCATCTCCAGGCGATCTTCGCCTGATCGTTCGGCATGGCGCACAGATCGGAGGCAGTCTTGAGCCGTATTTTCCGCGCCGCCGCCGCCCAGATGGGGCCGACCCAGCGCGCCGACAGCCGGGCGCACACATTGTCCCGCCTGATAGAACTCCTGGAGCAGGCCGCCGCCCAGGGCGCCAAGCTGGTGGTGTTTCCCGAACTCGCCTTCACGACCTTCTTCCCGCGCTGGATCCTGGAGGGCGATGCGCTCGACCAGTATTTCGAGCGCAGCATGCCGAACGCCTCCGTCGCCGCACTGTTCGATCGCGCGCGGACGCTCGGCGTCGGCTTCTACGTCGGCTATGCCGAACTGACGCCTGACGGTCGCCGCTTCAACAGCTCGATCCTGGTCGATTCCGACGGCGAGATCATCAGCAAGTACCGGAAGGTGCATCTGCCGGGCTCGGTCGAGCCGCGCGAAGGGGCCAAGTACCAGCAGCTCGAGAAGCGCTATTTCGGCTACGGCGATCTCGGCTTTCCGGCGGTGCGTGCGGGCGCGGAGTGGGGCGGGGCGATCATGGGCATGATGATCTGCAACGACCGGCGCTGGCCGGAATCCTGGCGCATGCTCGGCATGCAGGGCGTCGAGCTGGTCTGTGTCGGCTACAATTCCGCGGCCTATGATCCGAACGGCGGCAACACCGAGGATGCAACCTTGCGCACCTTCCACTCCACGCTGGTGGCGCAGGCCAACGCCTATATGAACGCGACCTGGGCGATCGCGGTCGCCAAGGCCGGCGACGAGGACGGCAGCGGCCTGATCGGCGGCTCCTGCATCGTCGATCCCAATGGCTGCATCGTCGCGCAGGCCAAGACGCTCGGTGACGAGGTGCTCGTCGCCGACATCGATCTCGATCTGTGCCGGCAGGGCAAGGACAAGATGTTCAATTTCGCGGCGCACCGCCGGCCCGATCAGTACAAGCTCATCACCGAGCGTGCCGGCGTGGTCGAGCCGGTCGCCGTCGACTGACGGCACCGCGATGAGCCGCAGCGAGACACTGGCCGAAGGTTTCCCGGATCTGTCCGCGCACAGAATCGCGCGGCAGGCGCATTGGGGTCGCTGGCTCGCGGCGGCGATCATCATCGTCATTCTCCTTGCGATCGGCCGCGCCTTCGTGCGCGGCCAGATCGAGTGGTCGTTCGTCGAGCGCTTCATCACCGCGCCCGTCATCCTGCGCGGCATCGTCAACACCATGATCATGGCGGTGGCGGCGATGGCGCTCGGCATCGCGCTCGGCGTGGTCGTCGCGATCATGCGGCTGTCGCCGAATCCGGTGCTGCGCTCGGTTGCCGCCGGATATACGTGGCTGTTCCGCGGCACGCCGCTGATCCTGCAACTGCTGCTGTGGTTCAACCTCGCGCTGGTGTTTCCGACCATCGGCATTCCCGGCCTGTGGAGCGCGCGCGCCGTCGATGTGATGACGCCGTTCCTCGCGGCGCTGCTGGGGCTCGGCATCAACCAGGGCGCATACACCTCGGAAGTGATGCGCGCCGGGCTGCTGTCGGTCGACATCGGCCAGTACGAGGCGGCGCAGGCGATCGGCATGGGCCGGCTGCAGGCGCTGCGCCGGATCATCCTGCCGCAGGCCATGCGCGTGGTGATCCCGCCGCTCGGCAACGAGTTCATCGGCCTGGTCAAGGCGACCTCGCTCGCGAGCGTGATCCAGTACCCGGAAGTGCTGCATTCGGCCGAGAACATCTACTACGCCAACTCCCGTGTCATCGAATTGCTGATCGTCGCCGGCCTCTGGTATCTGCTCGTGGTCTCGATCCTGACGCCGCTGCAGATGCTGCTCGAACGCCGCTTCGCGCGCGGCATTGCGCGGGGCCGCTGATGAGGCCGCTGGTCGCGATCCGTCAGGTCAGCAAGCGCTTTGGCGAGTTCCAGGCGCTGAAGCAGGTCTCGCTCGATGTTTACGAAGGCGAGGTGGTCTGCCTGATCGGGCAGTCCGGCTCCGGCAAGACCACCTTGCTCCGCTGCGTCAACCAGCTCACCACGGCCGACAGCGGCGGCATCTGGCTCGATGGCGAGCTGCTCGGTTTCCGCGAGCAGGATGGCCGGCTGCATCGGCTCTCGGAGCGCGAGATCGCGCGGCAGCGGCTCGCCTGCGGCATGGTGTTCCAGCGCTTCAACCTGTTTCCGCACATGACGGCGCTGGAGAACATCATCGAGGGCCCCGTGCAGGTGCAGAAGCGCAAGCCAGCCGAAGCCAAGGATGCGGCGATGGCGCTGCTGCGCCGCGTCGGTCTGGCGGACAAGGCCGGCTCCTATCCCTCGCAATTGTCCGGTGGCCAGCAGCAGCGCGTCGCGATCGCACGCGCGCTGGCGATGGCGCCGCGGCTGGTGCTGTTCGACGAGCCGACCTCGGCGCTCGATCCGGAGCTGGTCGGCGAGGTGCTCGGCGTGATGAAGCAGCTCGCGACCTCCGGCATGACCATGCTGGTCGTCACGCATGAGCTCGGCTTCGCCCGCGAGGTCGCCGACCGCGTGGTCTACATGGACCAGGGCGTGATCGTGGAGAGCGGTCCGGCCGGCGAGGTGCTGCGCGCGCCGCGCGAGGCGAGAACCAAGGCATTTCTGGCAGCTGAAGTGGGGTGAGATCATGAAGGTCAAGTCGATCATGTGGGCCGCCGTCGCGAGCGCGGCGATGGTGGTGGCAAGTGCTGCGGCCGAGCTGCCGGCCGACATCAAGCAGAACGGCCTGCGCATCGCGGTGGTGCCGAACTATCCGCCGATGGAGTTCAAGGATCCGGCCACCGCGACCCTGACCGGCTTCGATGTCGAGCTCGGCGAGGCGCTGGCCAGGAAGCTCGGCGTCAAGGCGGTGTGGCAGGAGACCAGCTTCGACCAGCTGATGCCGGGGCTCGCCACGCAGCGCTTCGATATCATCCTGACCGGCATGACCGACCTCAAGAGCCGGCAGGAGACCGCGAGCTTCATCGATTATCTGCGCAGCGGCCCGCGCTTCTTCGTGCAGGCCTCGCGCGCCGCCGAGTTCAAGGAGCCGGCGGCGCTGTGCGGCAAGAAGGTCGGCGCCAGCAGGCGCACGATGTTCCCGAAGGACATCGCGGCCTGGAGCGACAAGAACTGCGGCGCGACACCGATCGAATTCGTCGGCACCGAGGGCTCGGCCGATGCGCGGACGCAGCTCAAGCAGGGCCGCATCGACGCCGCGGTGCAGGGCAACGAGACCTTGCCCTACATCATGGACCTTGAGCCCAACACCTATGTGCCGGTCGGCACGCCGATCGCCTTCCAGTATACCGGGCTCGCGACGCCGGTGAAGGCGGAGGAGTTGCGCGAGTCCCTGCGCGCCGCACTGGAGGCGCTGATCGCCGACGGCAGCTACAAGGCGCTGCTTTCGAAGTGGAAGCTTGGCGATAACGCGATCGAGAAGGTGACGATCAATGCCGGACAGTAAGGCGCTCGCGGGCATTCCGCTCATTCCCTCCAACACGGCGCCGCCGGCGCCGGAATATCCCTGGCCCGCGCCGTACAAGGCGGCGATGTTCCTGTCGTTCGACATCGACGCCGAGAGCGCCTGGACATCGAAGGACCCCGCGCACGCCGCGCGCCTGGTCACGATGAGCTTCGGCGGCTTCGAGGCCCGCGTCGGCACGCCAAAACTGCTCGAGCTGCTGGCCGAGCTCGATCTGAAGGCGACGTTCTTCATCACGGGGTGGGCGGTCGATGCGCATCCGGCGATGGCTGAGGCGGTGCTGAAGGCCGGCCATGAGATCGGTCATCACGGCTATCATCATCTGCTGCCCGACCCCGGCGATCCCTTCATCATCGAGGAGATCGAGCGCGGCTTCGAGACGCTGCAGCGCCGGCTCGGCGTCCGCCCGATCGGCTACCGCGCGCCGTTCGGCGAGTTCTGCGAGGAGCTGCGCGTCGCGCTGGTGCGGCAGGGCATCGTCTACACCTCGTCGTTCCGCGACGACGTCAGGCCGTATCGTCATCGCTTGGCCTCCGGCTCGCCCGGCACGATCGAGATCCCGGTGACGTCGAGCTATGACGACTGGATGCACGGCCTGTCGGCGCGGTTCTCGCCGCGCTCGATCTTCCCGAAGGAGCATGTGCTGTCGATGTGGAAGGACGAGCTCGACGAGGTCCGCGACTGGGGCGCGATGGTCACCACCGTGCTGCATCCGCAGGTGTCGGGGCGGCCGATGCGGTTCCGGCTGCTGCGCGAGTTCCTCAACTACGCCAAATCCTGCCAGGACGTCTGGATCACGACAGGTGCGGAGATTGCGGCCAACTACCAGCGGCATGAGGCTGCGGAAGCGAAGGGCGCATGAACACGACCGCGATCTTCGGCAGCTACGTACTGACCCGCAAGGATGGCGCGCAACACGTGCTGCGTGATCACTGGGTGCTGGTCGAGGGCAAGAAGATCGCGGCGGTCACGCCGACCCGTCCGTCGGCCGACGAGGTCCTCGACCGGCCCGGCCGCTTCGTGCTGCCAGGCCTGTTGAATCTGCACAACCACATCTTCAGCGAGGCGATCGCGCGTACGCTCACCGAGGATGGCAACGGCCGCCGCAACAATAAGAGCATCGTCTACACGGTGCTGCTGCCGCTGTCGAAGCGCGGTGCTGAGATCCTGAGTGTCGAGGAGCGGCTGGCGATCGGCCGCATGGGCGTGCTGCAGCTCCTGAAGGGCGGCGCGACGACCGTGATGGAGCCGTTCCGCAATACGATTCCCGAGCTGTTCGACGCGGCGCTCGAGATGGGGCTGCGGTTCTACGGCGCGCCCTATCTGTTCTCGACGTCGGACGCCAAGGCGGATGCCTCCGGCGTCGTTCACTACGCCGGCGACGACGGCGAGGCCGACATGGCGACCTGGAACGCGCTATATCAGCGCTGGCACGGGCAGGGCGACGGGCGCATCCGTCTCGCAATGAGCCCGCATGCGACCGACACCTGCGGACCTGATCTGTTGCGGGCTGCCGCAAGCCGGGCGCGCGAGCTCGACGTTCCCATCACCACGCATATGGCGCAGAGCGCCGGCGAGGTGGCCACGATCGGGCAGCGCTACGGCGGCCGCACGCCGGCCGAATATCTCGACTGGCTCGGCTTGCTCGGCCCCGATCTGCTCGCCGCGCATTGCCACGCCTCGACCGACTCGGACCTTCAACTGATGGCGGCGCGCGGCGCCGGCGTGCTGAACTGCCCGCGCGTGTTCGCGCGCGCCGGCGTCACGGCAGCGTTCGGCCGCTTCGCCGCGCATGGCGTGCGCACCGCCGTCGGCACCGATGGCTACAACATGGATCTGCTCGGCGAGCTCAACGCCGCGTCGCTGATCTCGAAGGTCGCGCTGGGCAATGCCGAGACCGCGAGCGCGCCGGAGCTGATCGATGCGGTCACCGCGACCGCGGCTGCGATGATCAAGCGGGACGATCTCGGCGTGATCGCGCCGGGCGCGACCGCGGATCTCACCGTCGTCGACATGGCGCATCCGCATCTCCAGCCGCTGCATGACCCGCGCCGCGGCCTGATCGCGCTCGCCAACCGCGCCAACATCGACCAGGTGATGGTCGACGGCCGGCTGCTGATTCACGACGGCCGCTATCTGCATGGCGACGAGACGGCGATCACGGCAGCAGGTGCTGCGGCGATCGAGAAGATCTGGGCGCTGCCGGAGGCGCAGGCCGCGTTCGCGGGCTGACGTCGCGCGAGGGTTTCATCTGAACCTTGTCAAACAGCCGGGGGCGAGCCGCATCGCTGCCGCGGCGCGGATCGCGCCCGGGTAATGCTATCGTCGTTGCCCTCGCGACGTGATGAGGGCGCAGGGAAGGCCGGGTGCCGGTCGCACCCGCGGTCCGCGTGCAGCAAGATAAGCACGCGGCAGAACCACAGGTACGGACCGGAGCATCCGGCCTTCCCTGCGCGATGGTTTACGGCTTATACGCGATCTCCCCGGCGCCCGGCTCGTTGGCCGCCGTCATCGATCCGATGCGTCACACCGGCCGACTTGATACCAGCTTCGGGGTATCAGGACCACGCGACTTCGCCGTCCGCGAAGCACCGCTCGTCCGCGCAAGCGCATCCGATGCTCCGACGTCCACCGCATTGCCGATCCAACGTCTCGTGACGACGCGTACGCCCCTCATCCGGACCGGAACGAGGTGGAGGATAAACCGAATATTCTGATTTTTGGAAGAGTTTTATTTTCGCGCAGGCTCTTGAACTCGAGCTTGTTGTTGGAATTGCTGCTGATAATCGCGTTTTCGCGCGGCGCAGATCGATCACCCCGACACACGAATTCGGCGCGATCAAGCGACAGACTGCGCCCGTCGGGCAAATCAGGGTATCTGGTAGCTGCGGCTCGTGCGATGGTGCGATTGACGACTTTTGGAGCAGTGTCGCTCCTGAGCCCGCCGACGTCACGGCGTCGCCGACGAAAACATCAGGCCGCAGCCCCAAATTCGACTGTCGTCCCGGGCAAGCCATGGCGTCGCAACGCGACGTCATGGCGCCGACCCGGGACCCATGACCACAGGCCTCGTTGAGGCGACGAACGACGCTCCATCGTGCTTCAACAACGGCAAGCCGTGGTTATGGATCCCGGGTCTGCGTCCCGACAACCCTGTCGCGTTGCCGTGACTTGCCCGGATGACAGCGGAGTTTGTTGCCATCCGCGCGCCCCAGCGCGAACGCATCAGCGATCGCGATCTCTCGACCTTGGCCTCATGGTTCGAGACGGCGCGCGCTTGTTCGTCGATTGCTCTCACGCGCAGATCGGCGTGCGCCTCCTCACCATGAGGGTCCGGCACCGACGTCGGTGCTGGATCCCGTGCCAGGAACACGCCGAAAGTCGTGTTCCTGAAGACCTGCCTCTCACGAGGCTTCGGCGCAGAGAATTTGGCGACGCCGAATCCTGCCACTCCTCACCCTGAGGAGCGGGCCGAAAGGCGCGCGTCTCGAAGGGCGAGGCCCGGATTACTGCGTCCTATTTGTCGAGTTGATGCGAGCCTTACCGCGTCCCATACGCGCGGTCGCCGGCGTCGCCGAGGCCGGGGACGATGAAGGCGTCGTCGTCGAGGCCGTCGTCGATGGCGGCGGTCCACAGGGTGACGTCGGGATGCAGGCCGCGGACGCGCTCGACGCCTTCGGGGGCGGCGATCATGCAGACCATGCGGATGTCCTTGGCGCCGCGCTCCTTCAGGCGGTCGACCGCGGCGACGGCGCTGTTGCCGGTCGCCAGCACCGGCGTGACGACGACGGCGAGACGCTCCTGCAGGTCGGACGGCGCCTTGAAGAAATACTCGACGGCGGTGAAGGTCTGCGGTTCGCGATAGAGGCCGATATGGGCGACGCGGGCGGTCGGCACGAGGTCGAGCATGCCGTCGACGAAGGTGACGCCGGCGCGCAGCACAGGCACGAACACCAGCTTCTTGCCGGCGATCTTGGCCGATTGCATCCGCGCCAGCGGCGTCTCGACCTCGACTTCCGTGAGCGGCAGATCGCGCGTGACCTCGTAGCAGAGGAGCATGCCGATCTCCTTCAGGAGCTCGCGGAACGACTTGGTCGAGATCGACTTGTCGCGGATCAGGGTCAGCTTGTGCTGCACCAGCGGATGATCGACGACCGTGACGCCTTCCATGGCTTTCATCTCCGACACGTAGGGTGGGCAAAGGCGCGACGCGCCGTGCCCACCGTGATGCTAGCTCAGACTGGAGTGGTGGGCACGCTGCGCTTTGCCCACCCTACGGATACCTCATGGGTTCGTCATTGCGAGGCGCGAAGCGACGAAGCAATCCAGACTTTCTTCGGGGCCCTGGATTGCTTCGCTTCGCTCGCAATGACGGAGCCGCAAGGTCGGTAAGTGTGGTCCAAACCCCTTAAAACACCGTACCGTCGCTGATGATGGTGAGCGGCGGCGAGCCGTCCGGGCGGCGGGCGAAAGCGAGCTTGCGGCCGGCGGCCCAGGTGCCGCCTTCGAGGATGCGGGCCAAGGGCAGTTGTTCTGCGGTCTGGCTTGTACGCTCGCGGATCAGTCCGGCCAGCCGGTCGAGCAGGGCGACCGTCAGCGCGCGCCATTCCACGACCAGCGGCGAGTCGACTTCATGGGCGCGAGAGGCATCGGCGGGATCGCGCAGGACCAGCACGCCGCCGTCGACGAACAGGCCGCCGTTGCGGTATTCGGCGAGGCCGGTGAGGCCGTCGATGGCATCGACCACCAGGCCGGCCCGCTGCAGCGGTTCGATCAGCGAATAGCTCAGCCATTGCGACAGCTTGTGCAGCGGGACGAGACCGGTGGTCGCATCGGCCGTAACAAGCGATTCATGCCGCCAGCAGTCGCCGAGCGCGATGCCTTGCAGCGTCAGGCGTGACGGCCAGATCGGGCCGAGCTGCAGCAGCACCTGCTGCAGGATGTCGGCGGCCTGCAGATGACCGCCGGACGCGCCGGCGGCGAGCTGATCAAACAGACCGCCGGGACGCGGAGCATCCTGTGTTCCGAAGATCTCCGGCTTTGCCGCCGTTGCCTCGCCCAGCCGCCGCAGCAGGGCGACGCGGCCGTCCAATCCGACCAGCGGATTGTCGGGGCTCACCTGAAACCCGCGTTCGAGATCGGCAACGGAGAGCGCTTGCAGCTTCGCCGCATCAGCGCGCAGGGGATCGCGCACATCGGCCGAGAAAGCGCCGTGCTCGAACATGTCGAGGCTCGCCAGCGCAAGTCCCTCGGAGCGGCCGATCTTCGCGCCGGTGACGGCATCCTGATAGCGCCAGGCGGCGCCGGCGCCGGCGTCGAGCAGCACGCTGGTGATGGCGAGATCGAATTCGGCGCGCGCGCGCGCAGCGGCATCCGGCCATTCCACCTTTTCAGCGATTGCAGCCCAGCGATCGACGCCACCGAATACGAAGTGCCGCCAACGCGAATGAAACGGCACCTCGCCGCTCGGATACGCCTTGTTCGTAACGTCTAGCACGAGATCGGCGATTCCCTCGAGCTTGCCGAGATCGACTCGAAAATGCGGCAGCTTGTCGTCGAGCCCGAGGGCAAGCAGCTGATGCGCCCGCTCGCGCACGGCGCGGGCGGACAGAAGGGATGAGACGTCGTCCATGATCAGCCGCTGCGCTCAGTACTTTTCGAGCGGGCGGCCGACGGTGTCGCCGAGCGCTTCGGGCTTCTGCGGCTCCAGCGAGAAATAGCCGGCCGCCTTCTTGGCCGCGATCTCCACATGCGCGTCGGCCGGGATCAGCTCGTCCGGGATCGGCACGCGCTCGACGATGTCGACGCCTTGGCCGACCAAAGCATCATGCTTCATGTCGCTCATCGAGATGAAGCGGTCGATGCGCGTGATGCCGAGCCAGTGGATGACGTCCGGCATCAACTGCTGGAAGCGCGCATCCTGCACGCCGGCGACGCATTCGGTGCGCTCGAAATAGGCCGCGGCGGCGTCGCCGTCCTCCTGGCGCTTGCGCGCATTGTAGACCAGGAATTTCGTGACTTCGCCGAGCGCGCGGCCTTCCTTGCGGTTGTAGACGATGATGCCGAGCCCGCCGTTCTGGCCGGCGGCGACGCATTCCTCGATGCCGTGGATCAGATAGGGGCGGCAGGTGCAGATGTCCGAGCCGAACACGTCGGAGCCGTTGCACTCGTCATGCACGCGACACGTGATCTTCGTCCTGGAGTCGTTCAGCTTGGTGACGTCGCCGAACAGATACACCGTGGTGCCCCCGATCGGCGGCAGGAACACCTGCAGGTCCGGCCGCGTCACCAGCTCCGGATACATGCCGCCGGTCTGCTCGAACAGGCCGCGGCGCAGATTGGTCTCGCTGGTGCCGAAGCGCGCGGCGACGCCGGGCAGGTACCACACCGGGTCGATCGCGATCTTCACCACCGACACGCTGCCATTGGCATGCACCACCTCGCCGTCATGGACGAGGCGCTTGGCGGCGAGCGCGGCGTGCAGTTCCGGCAGCTCGATGCGCGCCTTGGTCACCGCGATCGAGGGGCGGATGTCGATGCCCTCGGCGATCTCGCCGCCAAAGTTCTCGGCGACCAGATGGCCCCAGGGATCGAGCGCGACGATCTTGGCGGGATCGCGCCACTGGCCGAACGGGCCGATGGTGGCGGCGGGATGGGTGTTGGTGAGATCGGGGCGGCGGATCGGATCGAGCGCGCCGGAGGACACCGCAAGCGCGCGGTACACCGTGTAGGAGCCGCCATGGCTGCCGATCACGTTGCGGTCCTGCGGGCGCGATACCGTGCCGATGATCGGCCCGCGCTCGCGCGCGCTCTCGGCGCCCCAATGGAGCGGGAAATTATGCTTGGCGCCTGGCACCGGGTGCGAGGTCAGGCGGATGTGATCCGTACGGTTGGAGCGAGTCATCGGACAGCCACCCCCAAAACGGCAACGGCCCGCCTTGACGACGGGCCTGAGCAGAACGAGTTCACGTTTTCCATACGGGAATATAGCAGCTTTTCCGCAGCAAACAAGGGCGTCGCCGGCGCCCTCTATTTGTAAACGAATGGTGACGAAGCCCCGCCTGCGATGCAGCGCGGTCTGGTCCGCTGGCATGGCGCTTGCCTTTTGAGCGCCGCGCCGCCAGCTTGGGCCGCGCACGGATTCGTCGGCGGCAAAGGCGGCATGGACCTGATCATTCGCAACGCGGTACTGGCGCAGCAAGGCGAGCTGCGCCGCGCCGATATCGGAATTTCCAAAGGCGTGATCGTGGCGATCGAGGCCGCGCTGCAGGCGGACGGCGAGGAGCGCGATGCCGAGAGCTGCCTCGTCGTGCCCGGCTTCATCGAGACGCACATTCATCTCGACAAGACCTGCATCCTCGATCGCTGCACCATCCGGGAAGGGACGGTGGCGGAGGCGGTGCGCGAGACCGCGGCGGCCAAGCGCAATTTCACGGCGGAGGATGTCTACGCCAGGGCGAAGCAGACCGTGGAGCGCTGCGTCAGTCACGGCACGATGCGGATGCGCACCCATGTCGAGCTCGATCCCGGCATCGGCTTCATCGCGTTCGAAGCCATTCAGCAGCTTGCGCGTGACTACGCCTGGGCGCTCGATCTCGAAATCTGCGTGTTTCCGCAGGAAGGCCTGACGAACTATCCGGGCACCGAGGAGCTGCTGATCGAGGGCCTGCGCCGCGGCGCGCGCACCATCGGCGCGGCACCGTATTTCGACACGGATCCGCCGGCGCAGATCGACCGCATCTTCGCGATCGCTAGGGAGCACGACGTTGACATCGACATGCATCTCGACCTCGCCGAGACGCTCGATCACATGCAGATCGAATATGTCTGCCGCAAGACCGAGGAGTACGGCTGGGGCGGCCGCGTCGCGGTCGGCCATGTCACGCAGCTGTCGCTGCTGCCACCGGAGCGCTTCAACGCGATTGCTGTCAAGCTCGCCAATGCCGGCGTTGCCGTTACCGTGTTGCCCTCGACCGATCTGCATCTGATGGGCCGCCGGCAGGATCACGCCATCCCGCGCGGCGTGGTGCCGCTTGAGCCGCTGCGCGAGCACGGCGTGACGTGCTCGCTGTCGACCAACAACGTGCTCAATCCCTTCACGCCCTATGGCGATGGCTCGCTAATCCGCATGGCCAATCTCTACGCCAATGTCTGCCACGTCTCGCGCCCCGACCATCTCGCCGGCTGTCTCGACATGGTGACGCATGATGCGGCGAAGCTGATGCGGCTGGAGGATTACGGCGTGACGGTCGGCGCGCCGGCCGACCTCGTCTGCATCGATGCGCGCGATCCGACCGAAGCGGTGGCGACCTTGGCGCAGCCGCTGTGGGGCCTGAAGCGCGGCCGGCCCTCGTTCTCGCGCACGCGGCCTGTGCTGCATCGGCCAGGATGATCTAGTTGTTACAATGTGATGGTCTATCAACGCGTCATTGCGAGCGAAGCGAAGCAATCCAGAGTCCTTGCGCGGCCCTGGATTGCTTCGCTTCGCTCGCAATGACGGCGGAGTTACTACAGGAGTTCCTTCATGCGCATCATCAACGTTGCCGCCGCCCAGATGGGGCCGATCCAGCGGGCCGAGAGCCGCGAGGCCGTCGTCGCGCGCATGATCGCGCTGCTCGACGAGGCCAAGCGCAAGGGCGCCGATCTCATCGTCTATCCGGAGCTGGCGCTGACCACGTTCTTTCCGCGCTGGTACATGGAGGATCAGGCCGAGGTCGATACATGGTTCGAGCGCGACATGCCGAACGCCGCGGTGCAGCCGCTGTTCGATCGCGCCGCGCAGCACGGCATCGCGATGTATCTCGGCTACGCGGAGCTGACGCCGGATGGGCACCACTACAACACAGCTGCTCTCACCGACCGCGCCAGCAACATCGTCGGCAAGTACCGCAAGGTGCATCTGCCCGGCCACGAAGAATTCGAGCCGGAGCGCAGCCATCAGCATCTGGAGAAGCGCTATTTCGAGCCGGGCGATCTCGGCTTTCCGGTCTGGCGCAATCTCGGCGGGATCATGGGCATGGCGATCTGCAACGACCGCCGCTGGCCGGAGACCTATCGCGTGATGGGGCTGCAGGACGTCGAGCTGGTGCTCATCGGCTACAACACGCCGTCGGTGAACTCGCTGAAATCAGCCGAAGGACTGCAGCAGCGGCTGTTCCACAATCGTCTCTCCGCGCAGGCCGGCGCGTATCAGAATTCGTGCTGGGTGGTCTCGGTGGCCAAGGCCGGGTTGGAAGATGGCCATCATCTGATCGGCGGCAGCCTGATCGTCAATCCCGACGGCGAGATCGTTGCGGAAGCTGTGACGGAGGGCGACGAGGTGCTGGTCGCAGCGTGCGATATGGATGCGACGCGGTTCGGAAAGC
The DNA here is from genome assembly GCF_051167555.1 of Bradyrhizobium sp. HKCCYLS3077. NCBI lineage: Bacteria > Pseudomonadati > Pseudomonadota > Alphaproteobacteria > Hyphomicrobiales > Nitrobacteraceae > Bradyrhizobium > Bradyrhizobium sp. HKCCYLS3077. The sequence goes on from NZ_JBNPTH010000003.1 coordinate 231,411, forward strand.
AGACGATCTTCGACTTCGCGCGGCATCGCCGCGTGGAGCATTACGGCCTGATCACCAGCCGCACCGGCGCGGTGCCGCCGGAGTGAGGTATGCTGCCTTGTGAGTTGCAGGTGGCGCTGCGTCGCAGACCCCAGTGCGCTCCCTCTCCCCGTTCTTCACGGGGAGAGGGTTGGGGTGAGGGGCAGCCACGCCCACCGACCGTGCGGAGGGTCCCGTTCAGTCGGATTGCATCTTGCGATGCTACCATACCGCGGAAGCTATCGAGGGACGTCACTGGTAGTTGCCTGTCTCATCCCGGCCGGTGGCTATGGGTCCCGGCTCGGAGGCCGGGACGACAGCGGAGGGTAGGTCGGGCAGAGCAGCGCAGGCGGCGCCGCGAGATTTGCGAAGCAATCAGCTGCTAAACGCCACCGCGCCGAGCGCCATGGTCACCGCGGCCTGCGTCGGGTCGATCACCGGAATGCCCAGCGCGTCTTCCAGATTCTTGCGATGCCGCGCCATGCCGGCGCAACCCATGACGATGGCGCCGGCGCCGTCCTCGTCGCGGAGCGCGCGGCCGACCGTGATCATCTTCGCCAGCGTGCCTTCACCCGAGGCCGTCTCCGCCACCGTCATGTCGAGCGGCCGCTCGGCGGCCAACCGGTCCATCAGGCCCATCTGGCGGAGATAGCGGATGTGGCGGCGGATCGAGCGTTGCGCGATAGCGAGCACGCCGAAGGTGTCGGCGCGGGTCAGCGCGGTCAGCACGCCGCATTCGGCGATGCCGAGCACCGGCCGCGTCGTCGCCTCGCGGCAGACGTGCAGGCCGGGGTCGCTGTAGCAGGCGATGACGAATGCGCTGGAGGCGTTGTCGCCCTCGACGAAGCGGCGCAGCGGCAGCGCGACGCTGTCGGCATCCTTCTGGCTCTCGACGCCGTAGGGTCCTTCCTTCAAGGTCTCGCAGACGATCTCCGGTCCTTCCGCGAACATCAGTGGCTTGAGCGCCGCCGCGAGGCCGTCGGTCACCACCTGGTTGGAGTTCGGGTTGATCACGGTGATGCGCGGGCGGGACATGGGTGTTACCTGCTTCTTCGGAGTTGACGTCGCCCGACAGGCAACCACTATGCCACCGCGGACGCAAGCAGGCCGTCGCGGCCTCATCACGTCCACGCCGTTCCATCTGGCAGAACTAGGAGATCGCGATGACCGAGCCGGCCTATGACCTGATCATCCGGGGAGGGCGCGTCGCCACCACCACCGACACGTTCGAGGCCGACGTCGCGATCTCCGGCGAGACGATCGCGGCGATCGGCCGCGGGCTCGGGCCCGCTAAGCGCGAGATCGATGCGCGCGGCAAATACGTGCTGCCCGGCGGCGTCGACAGCCATTGCCATATCGAGCAGCTCTCGGCCGCCGGCATCGTCAATGCCGATACCTTCGAGAGCGCGACGACCTCGGCCGCGTATGGCGGCACCACATCGGTGATCTCCTTCGCCGCGCAGCATGTCGGTATGCAGCTGCCGCAGGTGCTGGAGGACTATCACGCGCTGGCGCGCAAGGGCGCGGTGATCGACTACGCGTTCCACATGATCATCGCCGATCCGACCAAGGAGACCTTGGAGCGCGATCTGCCGGCGCTGATCCGGCAGGGCCATGGCTCGATCAAGATCTTCATGACCTACGACCGGCTCAAGATCGACGATGAGCCGCTGCTCGACATCCTCGTCGCCGCGCGCGAGGGCGGCGCGATGCTGTGCGCGCATGCCGAGAACCACGGCATCATCTCCTGGATGGTGAAGCGGCTCTTGGCGCGCGGCTACACTGCGCCGAAATACCACGCCATCAGCCATGCGCGCTTCTCCGAGGCCGAGGCGTTCAACCGGCTGATCGGCATGGCGGCGCTGGTCGATCAGCCGATCATGATCTTCCACGTCTCGACCGCCGAAGGCGCCAAGGTCATCCGCGACGCGCGCGGGCAGGGGCTGAAAGTGTTCGCGGAGACCTGTCCGCAATATCTGTTCATGACGGCCGACGATCTGGACAAGCCGGGCATCGAAGGCGCGAAGTGGATGTGCAGCCCGCCGCCGCGTCGCGCGCCGGACCAGGAGGCGCTGTGGCAGGCGCTATCGCTCGGCGACCTGCAGACGATCTCGTCGGATCACGCACCGTACCGCTTCGACGAGACCGGCAAGCTGCGCGCCGGTCCGAACCCGAACTTCAAGCAGATCGCCAACGGCCTGCCGGGCCTGGAACTGCGGCTGCCGCTGCTGTTCGACGCGATGGTGTCGAAGGGCCGGCTCGGCCTCAACAAGTTCGTCGAGCTGACGTCGACGGCGCCGGCCAAGATCTACAATCTGCATCCGCGCAAGGGCGCGATCGCGATCGGCGCCGACGCCGACATCGCGCTGTGGGATCCGGACAAACGCGTCACGATCAGCGATGCCGCCATGCACGACCTCGCGGGCTACACGCCGTTCGCCGGCCGCAGCGTACAGGGCTGGCCGGTGACCGTGCTGTCGCGCGGTCGGGTGATTGTTGATGACGGCAAGGTCTCGGTGCAGCCCGGCTCCGGCCAGTTCCTCGCCCGCAGCGGCGGCGAGGCGGCGAAGCCGACGGGACGGCTGGTGGCGGACATGGATCCCGAGCAGAACTTTGGGGCGACGCTGCTGTGAGCATGTCGGCGAGAGATCACGGGCCTCGTCCTTCGAGACGGTCGCTTCGCGACCTCCTCAGGATGAGGGGAGAGAGCAGGGCAGGCGGCGCGCACGCTGCGTTTCCTCTCCATGAACACGCCTCTTGGCGTGTTCATGGTCGGTGTGCAGGACCCGCTTGGGTGCCAGAACCTCATGGTGAGGAGGCTGCGCCAGCAGCCGTCTCGAATCATGAGGCCCCGATGGAGAGGCTTCTCGCATGCATGTCCTGATCTTCGGCGGCGCCGGCTTTGTCGGGCTCAACATCGCGCAAGGCTTGTTGGAGCGCGGACACCGCGTGACCGTGTTCGATGCGGCGCCGCTGCCGAGTGCCGCGCAACGCGCCTTCGCTTCTCATGGTGAGCGGCTGCAAGTTATCAAAGGCGATGTGACCGATGCGGCTGCCGTCGCGACGGCGGTCGGCTCCGGCTGCGATGCCGTCGTCATGGGCGCTGCGATCACCGCCGGTCCCGAGCGCGATGCGTCCGATCCCGAGCGCATCCTGGCGGTCAATCTGCTGGCGCAAGTGCCGATCCTGCAGGCGGCGCGGCTCAGCGGTGTCCGGCGCGTGATCAATCTGTCGTCCGCTGCATCCTACGGCGCCAGCGGCCAGCGCTTTGCCGTGCTGGAGGAGACGACGCCGTGCGAACCGGTGTCGCTGTATGCGATCACGAAATTCACCTCCGAGCGCGTCGCCGCGCGGCTGTCGGATCTTTGGAAGACCGACGTGATCAGCGTGCGGCTGTCCGCGGTGTTCGGCCCGTTCGAGCGCGGCGGCGGCGTGCGTGACACGCCGTCGCCGCAGGCGCTGATCGCGGCCTGCTGCGTGCGCAACGAGCCGGCGCTGCTGAACGAACCGGGCGACAAGGACTGGGTCTACGCCGTCGACGTCGCCGATGCCGTGTGTGTGCTTCTCGAAGCCGAGAAGCCCCAGCAGACGCTCTACAACATTTCGAACGAGGCGACGTTCACGGCCGAGGAGTGGGGCCGCGCGTTCGCGGCCGGCCGGGCCGGATTCACGTGCCGGCTCGCAGAGCACGGCGAGACGCCGACGGTGCCGGTGTTCGCGCCGGTGCGCGGCCGGCTGTCGACGACGCGGCTGGCGGACGAATTCGGCTGGCGCGCGCGGTTCGATTGCGCTGGTTCGGCCGAGCATTTCGGTCGCTGGTTCGATCAGTACGTGAGGGATTGAGATGAGGCTGAAGGACAAGGTCGCAATCATCACCGGCGGCGGCTCCGGCATCGGCCGCGCCAGCGCCGTGATGTTCGCGCGTAAAGGCGCGTTCCTCGCCCTGGTCGATCGCGATGCTGCCGGTGCGGACGAGACGCTGGCGCTGGTCCGTGATGCCGGCGGGAACGGCAGCGTCCATGTCGGCGATGTCGGCGATGCCGCGTTCGCCAAGGCGACCATTGAAGGCGTGGCCGCGGCGCGTGGCCGGCTCGACGTGCTGATGACCGCGGCGGGCTTCTCCTGTGGCGGCACGGTGGTCACGACCGATCCTTCCGATTGGGACGCGGTGTTTCGCGCCAATGTCGGCGGCACCTGGCTGTGGGCGAAGGTCGCGGTGCCGATCATGCAGGCGCAGAAGGCGGGATCGATCATCACTGTCGCTTCGCAACTCGCCGTCGCCGGCGGCAAGGGCAACAGTGCCTATATCGCCGCCAAGGGCGCGATCATCAGCCTGACCCGCACCATGGCGGTCGATTTCGCCACCGACGGCATCCGCGTCAACGCGCTGGCCCCGGGCGCGATCGATACGCCGCTGCTGCGCCGGAGCTTTGCGCGCCATGCCGATCCCGAGCCGGTCCGCGACGCCTCGCGCCAGCGCCATGCGATGAAGCGGTTCGGAGAGGCCGATGAGGTGGCGGCGGCGGCGCTGTTTCTGGCGAGCGACGAGGCGTCATTCACGACGGGCATCGTGCTGCCGGTGGATGGCGGGTGGCTGGCGGCGTAGGGCCGCAAGTTTCGAGGTGAGCTGGTAGGCGACGCCTGACTTTGATTTGAAGCGAAGCTCGCGCCGCGGCGGCGGTCGGCTCCCCTCCCCCTTGCGGGGAGGGGTTGGGGGTGGGGGTCCCCGGGCGCTGAACTTCGTGAAATCCCCCGGCCCTTCCGGATCTGGGGCCTGAGAGCAAGGCTCCTTTCCGCGCTGTTCGATCTTCAGCAATTATTCGAGCGCCTCACATCGAGCCGGACTCTCGGGGACCCCCACCCCCGACCCCTCCCCGCAAGGGGGAGGGGAGCTCACCGGTTGCGCGGAGAGAGGTCGGATCCCAACAGACAAGCAATTATCGCTTCCCCGTCGCCCCCTTCCGATCGCGTCCGCGCAAGATGTCCGCCAGCGCTGCGGCATTCCGCGACAGCGGCTCGAAGCGCGGCGTCAGCAGATAGGCGCGCATCGGGGTCCTCGGCAGCAGCGGACGCGCGATGAGGTCGGGCCAAGCGCGGCCGCGCAGGACGAATTCGTCGACCACCGCGAGGCCGGCGCCGGCGCGGACCATGGCGCAGGCGTCGGGGGTGTAGCGCACGATCGTCGTGGGGTCCGGGCCGCCGGCCAAGGCCGACGTGACGATGTGGCCGTAGGGCGTCTGCGGGCCGAAGCCGACCAATGGATAGGGCAGCATATCCTTCGGCCGGATGCTGCGCAGTTTTGCCAGCGCATGATCCGCCGGCATGATCACGTGGAGCGCGCCTTCCGCGATGGCCTCCACCGCCACCGTGGGCTCGTCGACCGGCAGCACGGTGACGCCGACATCGGCGCGCGCGGTGCCGACACGGTTGACGATCTCCAGCAGCGTCAGCGATTCGAACTCGACGCGCAGGTCGGGAAAGCGGCTGCGCAGCCGCGCCAGGGCGTCCGGCACCATGCCGTATCCCGCGCTCGGGCTGGCCACGACGCGAATGGTGCCGGTGCCGCCGGCACGCAATTCGTCGGCGAGATCGTTGATGCGCGCGACGCCGCGATGGATGTGCTCGACCTCGGCGAACAGCCGCTTCGCTTCCGGCGTCGGCTGCACCCGGCCGCTGATGCGCTCGAACAGCTTCAGCTTCAGGCCGTCCTCGGTGTAGGCCAAGAGCCGGCTGATGGCGGGCTGTGACACCGACAACAGCCGCGCGGCGCCGCTGATCGAGCCGGTGATCATGATGGCGCGGAAGACCTCGATCTGGCGCAGATTGAGCGGCATGCGACCTCTTGTCTCGCTGCGGGTGCGGATCAACTGTAGCCGCGCCGGCCCTCCCATAACAAGCTGTTATGGGCAGCGGACAAATCGGTATGGAAGGCTTCAGGTCCGCTTTGCTAAGCTTCATGTGCCGGGTGACATGACTGATGGAGAGAGCGTGAGCGACAGCAAGCGTGTCGACCGCGATTGCGCGTGTTTCAGCCGGTGGTCAGCATGAGCGACGGTCTCGCTAGGCTGACAGCCCAGGTTCGCAGCGATCTTGCCAAGATCGCCCATCCCACCATGCCATGGTTGACGCCCGTCACCGGTCCCGACGGCCGGGCTGCGCTCGACGTGCTGATCGTCGGCGGCGGCCAGTCGGGTCTTGCGACTGCGTTCGCGCTGCTGCGCTCGCGCGTCAGCAACATCCTCGTGCTCGACAAGGCCGAGGAGGGCCGCGAAGGGCCGTGGCTCACTTATGCGCGCATGCCAACCCTGCGCAGCCCCAAGGATTTCACCGGACCCGACCTCGACATTCCCTGCCTGACCTATCAGGCATGGCACGAGGCGAAGTTCGGCAGCGACAGTTGGCGCGATCTTAACCTGATCCCGCGCGAATATTGGGCAGACTATCTCGCCTGGTATCGCGAAGTGCTCGACCTTCCCGTGCGCAATGCTTGCGAGGTCGTCGACATCGCGCCGGCTGCCGATGGACTGCTCAAGGCGACGGTGCGCAGCAAGGACGGCGAGACCGCGCTTTACGCGCGCAAGATCGTGCTCGCGACCGGCCAGGAAGGCATGGGCGATTGGAGCATCCCGGAACCGCTGCGCCATCTCCCCGCGACGCGCTGCGCGCATTCCGGTGCCGAGATCGACTTCGATGCTCTGCGCGGCCGCCGCGTCGCGGTGATCGGCGCCGGCGCGTCCGCGTTCGACAACGCGGCCGTTGCTCTCGAGGCCGGTGCTGGCAGCGTCGATCTGTTGTGCCGCCGCGCGGAAATCCAGCTCATTCAGCCGTATCGCTGGCTGACCTTCCGCGGCTTCCTGCGGCACTTCTCCGAGCTCGATGATGTCTGGCGCTGGCGCTTCATGAATGCAGTCCTGGGTCTGCGCGAAGGCTTTCCGCAGCACACCTATGATCGCTGCGCCCGCCATGACGCGTTCCATCTGCATGAAGGGGCGCCTTTGATCGCGGCGCGCCAGACCGCCGATGGCGTCGTGCTGCAGACGGCGAAAGGGGAGATCACGACGGATTTCGTGATCAGCGCGACCGGCATCTCGATGGACTTCACCAAGCGGCCGGAGCTGCAGCGCTTCGCTGCGAACATCGCACGCTGGTCGGACCGCTACACGCCCGATGAGAGCGAGCGCAACGACCGGCTCGGCGCCTTCCCCTATCTCGCCGACGACTACGCGCTATCAGAGCGCAAGGCAGGCGAGACGCCGTGGATCCGCGATATCCATGTGTTCGCTATCGCCTCGACGATGAGCTTCGGCGCATCGGGATCCTCCATCAATGCGATGACGACGGCGGTGCCGAAGCTCGTGCATGGTCTGACGCGCGGATTGTTTACGGCCGATATCGACAAGCATTGGGCCAACTTCCAGGCCTATGATGTGAGGCAGGCCGAAGTGCGCCGTGGCACGTGATTTGCTGACGACGTGAGCTGCAAACCAAGTGAGCTGCTAGTGCGCGGATATCGCTGGTGACTGTTAACCAATGTTTTTAGTCCCGGATTTTGAGACTGATGAGGGAACAAGGGCGATGAGTTTCGAAATGTCCAAACGTTCGTTGTTCGCGGCGACCGCGTTGCTTGCGGTGACACTCGCGGCGCCGTCGGCGCATGCGCAGAGCCGTGCGGAGACGTTGCGCTATGTCACCGGTGCGACCGTCAATACGCTCGATCCGAACATTCCGGGCTCGACGCGCGAAGCCTTCGCGCTGTCGATGTCGAGCTACGACCGGCTGGTTTCGTTCGGCCGCAAGCAGCTCAATGGTAAGTGGGTGTTCGATCTCGACACCATCACCGGCGAGCTCGCCGAATCCTATTCGGTCAGCGCGGATGGCCTGAAGATCACCTTCAAGCTGCGTCCCGATGCCAAGTTCCAGGACGGCTCGCCGGTCACGGCCGAGGACGTCAAATGGTCGCTCGACCGTTGCGTCACCGCGCCGATCCTCGGCAAGGCGCAGCTGCTGACGGGCTCGCTGACCTCGGCCGATCAGTTCAAGGTGATCGATCCCCTGACCATCGAAGTCACCTTGCCGAAGCCGGACAAGCTGGCGCTGCCGAACCTCGCCACCGTCTATCCGATCATCATCAACTCCAAGCTCGCCAAGGCGCATGCGACGGCTGACGATCCGTGGGCGCTGAACTGGACCAAGGAGAACGCGGCGGGCAGCGGCGCCTACATCGTCGAGACATTCAAGCCCGGCGAGCAGGTGATCGCCAAGCGCAACGACGCCTGGAACCGCGGCACGCCGGACAAGCCGGCGGCGTTCAAGCGCCTGATCATCCAGTCGGTGCCGGAGCCGGCGACGCGCGCCAACCTCGTCGAGCGCGGCGACGCGGATCTGGTGATCGATCTGCAGGCCAGCGACGTGCAGTCGCTCGAAGGCAAGGGCAAGCTGAAGGTGATCTCGACCCCGCAATACAATGCGGTGACCTTCATCTCGATGAACAACACCATTCCGCCGTTCGACAATGTCAATGTGCGCCGCGCCATTGCTTACGCGCTGCCCTATGACGACATGTTCAAGGCCGCCTTGTTCGGCCGCGGCGCGCCGCTGTACGGCGCGACCTGGGCCGACGGCAAGCCGCCGAGCGGCGGCTATCCGATCCCGCAGCCGATCAAGCTCGACCTGGAGAAGGCGAAGGCCTATCTGAAGGACGCCGGCATGCCGGACGGGTTCTCCACGACGTTCAGCTTCAACGTCGGCCAGGCTGCGACCGCCGAGCCGATGGCCGCGCTCGTCAAGGAATCGCTCGGAAAGATCGGCATCAAGGTCGATATCCAGAAGCTGCCGGATGCGCAGATGTCGACCGCGATCAACGAGAAGAAGCTGCCGTTCTTCATCGAGGGCATCGTCGCCTGGCTGCCGTCGACCGACTATTTCTACCGCAACTTCTACACCGGCAAGCAGCGCTGGAACTACTCCTCGACCGACAATGCCGAGCTGGAGAAGATCGCCCAGGAGGCGCGCTTCGAGGCCGACAAGGCGAAATACGAGGCCGAGGGCAAGGCGCTCAACGCGATCCACTTCGACCAGATGTTCCAGATCCCGATCTGGCAGGCGGCCCAGGACGCGGTGATGCAGCCGACGGTGGACGGCTACGTCTACCAGTTCACGCGTCAGGTCGATTATCGTAACCTGAGCCGGAAGTAGGGCGATCAGGCGGCTCAGGATGTTTCCATCGGGAGAGAAAGCTTCGCTCTTCTGAAGTTGGACTAAAGCTCGTGCCGCGCTGCAACTGCGCTCCCTCTCCCCGTTCTTACGGGGAGAGGGTTGGGGTGAGGGGCAGACGCACGGGCAGTGCACGTGGTGAGACCTGTACCCCCTCACCCGGATTGCATCTGTCGATGCAATCCGACCTCTCCCCGCAAGCGGGGAGAGGTGATCCCGAGCCCCGGCGGACCGGTGCGCCTCGCTCACGATGGATTGTTTTAGGAGACGGAAGACCCATGAACACGATCGGCGCAACTCTGCTGCGGGCGGGACGACGCTTCGTCTCGTCGCTGCCGGCGCTGTTCGGCGTCCTGGTCTTCACCTTCCTGCTGATGCGCGTGCTGCCGGGGGATCCGGCCGTGTTCTTCGCCTCCGGCCCCAACGCCGGCAAGGAGGAGATCGAGGTCATCCGCAAGCAGCTGGGGCTCGACAAGCCGCTGCCGAACCAGCTCGTGATCTACCTGACCGACGTTGCCCGCGGCAATCTCGGCCGCTCGATGATGACCGGGCAGGCGGTTGCCAAGGACCTCAAGGAGCGCCTGCCGGCCTCGCTCGAGCTGACCTTGACGGCGCTGCTGATCGCGCTGGTCTCGGCCGTGCCGCTGGGCGTCATCGCAGCGCTCAGGCCGGGATCGCTGATCGATCACGGCGTGCGGCTGTTCTGCTCGCTCGGCGTCTGCGTGCCCACCTTCGTCTCTGGTCTGTTGTTGATCTACGTGTTTTACTATCTGTTCGGCATTGCGCCCGATCCCACGGGCCGCATCGACATCTTCGCGAGCCTGCCGCCGCAGCGGACCGGTTTCCTGATCATCGACTTCCTGCTCGCCGGCGATATCGAGGGCTGGTGGGCGGCGGCGCGGCAGCTGATGCTGCCGGCCGTTACGATGGCGCTGTTCGTGATCGCGCCGCTGGCGCGCATCACCCGCGCGTCGATGCTGGTCTCGCTCGGCAGCGATTTCGTCCGCACCGCGCGCTCGGTCGGGCTATCGTGGTGGCGCATCGTCGTGACCTACGCCTTGCGGAACGCGATCCTCCCCGTCATTACCATCGCCGGCATCGTGTTCTCCACCATGCTGGGCGCGAACGTGCTGGTCGAGAAGGTGTTCTCCTGGCCCGGCGTCGCGTCCTACGCGCTCGACGCGCTGCTGGTCTCGGACTACGCGCCGGTGCAGGGCTTCGTGCTGCTGATGGCGACGATCTTCGTGATCGTCAATCTGCTCGTCGATCTTCTCTACGGCATGGCCGATCCCCGCGCGACGGTGGCATGAGCATGACCACGATCGAGACCTCATCCACGCTGCGTCACACCGCCTTCGTGCTGCGCGGCAACCCCGTCACCGCGATCGCCGCCGGCGGTGCCGTTCTGCTGGCGCTGATGGCGATCTTCGCGCCTTGGCTCGCGCCCTACGACCCCATTGCCTCCGACGTGCCGGCCGCCTTGCAGCCGCCGAGCGCGGCGCACTGGTTCGGCACCGACCAGCTCGGCCGCGACGTGCTCAGCCGCTTGATCGTGGCGAGCCGGCTCGATCTCACCATAGCCGTGACCGCGGTCGCGGTGTCCTTCGCGATCGGCTCGGTGATTGGCGCGCTCTGTGGTTATGCCGGCGGCAGGCTCGACAAGGCGGTCGGGCGCTTCGTCGACGTGCTGATGGCGTTTCCGCTGTTCGTGCTGGCGATGGCAATGGTCGCGGCGCTCGGCAACCGCGTCGAGAACATCGTGATCGCGACGGCGATCATCAACCTGCCGTTCTACATCCGCTTTGCGCGCGCCGAGGTGAACATCCGCCGCAACCTCGGCTGGGTCGAGGCCGCGCGCGCCTGCGGCGAGAGCCATGTCGCGGTGGTGCTGCGCTTCCTGCTGCCCAACGTGCTGCCGGCGATGGCGGTGCAGATGTCGCTCAATCTCGGCTGGGCAATCCTCAATGCCGCGGGTCTCTCCTTCATCGGTCTCGGCGTCAAGCCGCCGACCCCGGAATGGGGTATCATGGTCGCCGAGGGCGCGCGCTTCATCTCGACGGGACGCTGGTGGCTGGTGGCGTTCCCGGGCTTGGCGCTGATGAGCGCCGTGCTGTGCTTCAACCTGCTGGGTGACGGGCTGCGTGATATTCTCGACCCGAGGATGCGCACGTGACCGCATCTGCAAGCCAGTCGCCGCTGCTCGAGGTCGAGAACCTGAAGGTTTCCTTCTCAACGCGTCGCGGCCTCGTCGAGGCCGTGCGCGGCGTGTCGCTGTCGCTGCAGCCGGGAGAGATGCTTGGCCTCGTCGGCGAGAGCGGCTCCGGCAAGTCGGTGACGGGTTTTGCCGTCACCCATCTGCTCGACAAGGCTGGCCGCATTACCGACGGCCGCATCCGCTTCAAGGGCCAGGACATCACCCGTGCTGGCGGCGCCGATCTGCGCAGCCTGCATGGGGCTGCGATGTCGATGATTTTTCAGAACCCGCGCGCGGCGTTGAACCCGATCCGCACCATCGGCCAGCAGGTCGCGGATGCGATCCTCGCGCATCGACGGCTGTCGCGGCAGGAGGCGCTGGCCGAGGCGCTGAACCTGCTCAAGGCCGTGCAGATCCGCGATCCCGAGCGGCGCATGAGCGCGTATCCGCACGAACTCTCCGGCGGCATGTGCCAGCGCGTGATGATCGCGGTCGCGATCTCCTGCAATCCGTCGCTGCTCATCGCCGACGAGCCGACCACCGGCCTCGACGTCACCACGCAGAAGGTGGTGATGGACCTGCTCGCCAAGATCGCGGCCGACCGCGGCATGGCGACGATCCTGATCACGCATGATCTCGGCCTCGCCGCGCGCTATTGCGCGCGCGTGGTGGTGATGGAGCAGGGCAGGCTGGTCGAGGAGGCCGAGCCGCTGACCTTGTTCCACCGGCCGCAGCATCCCTACAGCAAGCGGCTGGTCGCGGCGTCGCCGACCGCGACCTCGCGCATCGAGGATCTCGTGCCCGGAGGCGAGACGATTCCGCTGGTCGAGGTCACCGAGCTGCCGCCCGCGCCGCACGGCACGCCGCTGCTGCTCGACGTCAAGAACATCGTCAAGCGCTTCGACGACGGCACCATCGGCGTCGCCGATTTCTCGATGACCATGCGGGGCGGCGAGAGCGTCGGCCTGGTCGGCGAGAGCGGCTCCGGCAAGAGCACGACCTCGCGGATGATCTGCCGGCTGCTCGACCCGAGCGAAGGCGAGATCCTGTTCGACGGCCAGTCGATCGGCGGCATTCCGGCGCGCGACTTCCACCGCTCCGAGCTGCGCAAGGACATCCAGATCGTCTTCCAGGATCCGAACGACAGCCTCAATCCGCGCTACACCGCGTTCGACTGCATCGCGCATCCGCTGTTCCGGCTGATGAACATGCGCTCGGGCGAAACGATGCGCCAGCGCGTCGAGGAATGCGCCGAGCGCGTCGGCCTGCCGCGCGAGCTGCTGCAGCGCTTTCCGCACCAGCTCTCCGGCGGGCAGAAGGCGCGCGTCGGCATCGCCCGCGCGATCGCCTGCAAGCCGCGGCTGCTGGTGCTCGACGAGCCGACCGCGGCGCTCGACGTCTCCGTGCAGGCGGTAGTGCTGCAGCTTCTCAACAAGCTCCGGCGCGAGGACAATCTCGCCTTCCTGTTCGTCAGCCACGATCTCAACGTCGTCCGCATGATGTGCGACCGCACCATCGTGCTGCGCACCGGGGCTATCGTCGAGCAGGGCGAGAGCCGGGCGCTGTTCGCCAATCCGCAGACCGACTACACCCGCGAGCTGGTCGACGCGGTCCCCCACATCGCCCCGCCGATGGCGCTGGCGACGGCCTGAGCCCGGACCCATAACAATCGATTATGGACGGCGGACAACTTGGTATTGGGGGCTGCGCTGCCCATCCTGTTAGTTTGCGAAAATCGCAAAACGATCACCGACAAAGGTCTCCGCGCGCGTCATGACGAAGCTGATCACCACGTTGCAGGGTCTTGTCGGTGCCTCTCATGTCCTGACCGCGCCGCAGGATCAGGCGACCTATCTGCGCGACTGGCTCGGCAAATATCACGGCGCGGCGATCGCCGTGGTGCGGCCCGGATCGACGGCCGAGGTTGCGGCCGTGATGGCGGCCTGCGCCGAGGCGCGCGTCGCCGTGGTGCCGCAGGGCGGTCACACCAGCCTGTCGGGCGGCGCCACGCCGGATGCGAGCGGGAGCGCGATCGTGCTGTCGCTGTCGCGGATGAACCGCATCCGCGCGGTCGATGCGATCGGACAGACCATCGTGGTCGACGCCGGTGTCGTGCTCGCCAAGGTGCAGGATGCCGCGCGCGAAGCGGGCCTGTTCTTCCCGCTCAGCCTGGGGTCCGAGGGCAGCTGCACCGTCGGCGGTAATCTGGCGGCCAATGCCGGCGGCGTCGCCGTGCTGCGCTATGGCGTGATGCGCGAGCTGACGCTCGGGCTCGAAGTCGTGCTGCCGGACGGGCGCATCTGGGACGGTCTGCGGTCGCTGCGCAAGGACAACACCGGCTATGCGCTGCGCGATCTCTTCATCAGTTCGGAAGGCACGCTCGGCATCATCACGGGCGCGGTGCTGAAGCTGTTCCCGCAGCCGACCGCGCGCGCCACCGCCTTCGTCGCCGTCGCCGATGCCGCCGCTGCACTCAAGCTGCTGCAGCGCTCGCGCGCCCGTTGCGGCGATCGCCTGACGGCGTTCGAATTCCTGACCGCGGCAACGCTCGAAATGATCACGCGGCAGATGCCGGATGCGCGGTTGCCGTTTCCGGCATTGCCTGAGGCCGCCGTGCTGATCGAGCTCAGCGACATCGGCGAGGAGGCCGCGCTGACGGCGCGGCTCGAAACGACGTTGACCGACGCCATGGCAGAAGGACTCGTCGCCGACGCCGTCATTGCACAGGATGGCACCCAGGCCAAGGCGTTCTGGCGCGTGCGCGAGAGCGTATCGGAAGCCCTGGTACGCGAGGGCAAGGCGCTGAAGCACGACGTCGCCGTGCCCGTCGCCGAGATCGCCGACTTCGTCGATGTGATGGATGCCGCCGTCGGCGCCGCGCTGCCTGGCATCCGCCCCATGGTGTTCGGCCATCTCGGCGACGGCAATCTGCACTACAACCTGATGCGGCCGCTCGACATGAGCGAGGCCGAGTTCTACCAGCGCGGCCCGCGCATCACTCGCCTCGTCCACGACGAGATCACCCGCCGCCGCGGCTCGATCAGCGCGGAGCACGGCATCGGCCAGCTCCGCACCTCCGAGATGCCGCTGTGCAAGCCCCCGCTCGAGCTCGAGTTGATGCTGCAGCTCAAGCGCACGCTCGATCCGCATGGGCTGATGAACCCGGGCAAGCTGCTGCCAGAGGCATAAGACGGACCGTCGCGCGGATCAGCAGCCCCGGCAGACGCCGTTGACCTTTCGTCGGGCGTCTTCGTCGTTCCAGACACCCCTGGGAGCGAATACCAATTCGGCTGTCAGTTTGATCGGTGAAATCAGCTCCGAGGGCATGTGGGGGAAGGGTTCAATCGACCTGAGCCAGGCGAGGGTCTGATCATCGAACGCTTTCCGTCCGAAGCTCTTGGTGACCTTGGCCTCGACGAGGTGGCCGTCGCGATCGAGTGAGAAGGCGATGGTCGAATGCGATTCCCCGGGGATATTGGCGCCGTCTGGCAAGGTGCGTAGATGGAGCCGCAAATGGTGTTGGACATCGCTGCGATAGGCGAGCTCCCGAGCCGGTGTCTGACCGGTCGGAGGCCATTGCAGGTCGACGTGGCCGATCCGCCGCTGCATCCCCAGATTGAACGTTGTCTTGATTTCATAAGGGGCGTTCAGCTCGTCAGGAACCCGCGGAAACGCGTGGATGCGCCTGATGCTGGCGAGAAGGTCTGCATCGTCGGCGGGCGAGCCGGAGCTTTGATCGACGATTGCATCCAAGAGCTTCCCGTCCCGGCCGATCGAGAACACAACGCCGACATCAACGGCCTTGGTCTGCAACCGTCTCGGAATGACCCAGCTGTTTTCCGAGAGGTGCTGTTGAAGCTGCCGCTTGAACGCCATCTCGTCCGCGAACGCCGTGCCGGATATCGACAGCAGAACGAGAAGAAACAGACTGAAGTGGCGCATTGAGACGAGACCCCGTGATTGGCAAACAACCTTAACTTTCTGGTCCAATGTTGTCGCGGCTGTTCAGGCTGGCGCGCCGGCCGGGCGGTTGAGGCGGGCAGTCCTCGCAACGAAGCGCTTGCCGGCCCCGGCTCCTCGTGGTCTAGGATCGGCGGATAAGAGAAAGACAGGGAGACCCGGCTGATGCGTGCCGTCGTGATACATGCGCCCAAGGACCTGCGCATCGACAGCTTCCCCGACCCGGCGCCGGACGCAGGGCAGGTCCGCGTCAAGATCGCGGCCGGCGGCATCTGCGGCTCGGATCTGCATTACTACCATCATGGCGGCTTCGGTACGGTGCGGATCAAGCAGCCGATGGCGCTTGGGCACGAGATCGCCGGCGTGGTCGCTGCGGTGGGGGCCGGGGTGACAGGGATCGCCGAGGGCACCCGCGTTGCCGTCAATCCGAGCCTGCCCTGCGGCCACTGCGCCTATTGCCGCGAGGGGCTGCGTAACCAGTGCCTGGACATGCGCTTCATGGGCAGTGCGATGCGCGATCCGCACGTGCAGGGCGGCTTTCGCGAATTCATCACCGTTCATGCCTCGCAGGCGGTGCCGATCGCGCCGTCGCTGTCGCTCGGAGAGGCGGCGATGGCCGAGCCGCTGTCGGTCTGCCTGCACGCCGCGCATCAGGCGGGATCGCTGCTCGGCAAGCGCGTGCTGGTCACCGGCTGTGGACCGATCGGCGCGCTGGCGATCCTGGTCGCGCGTTACGGCGGGGCGGCCGAGATCGTCGCGACCGATGTCGCCGAGGCCCCGCTCGCGGTGGCCCGCAAGCTCGGCGCCAGCCACGCCTTCAACGTCGCTGCCGATCCAGCGGCGCTCGATCCCTGGCGGGCGGGGAAGGGCACGTTCGACGTGTTGTTCGAGGCCTCCGGCAACCAGGCCGCGCTGCGCGCGGCGCTCGATGTCATGAGGCCGGGCGGCGTCATCGTGCAGCTCGGGCTCGGCGGCGAGATGACGCTGCCGCTCAACACGCTGGTCACGAAGGAGCTGCAATTGCGCGGCACGTTCCGGTTCGACCGTGAATTCGATCTGGCGGTGCGGCTGATGGGCGAGGGTCTGCTCGACGTGAAGCCGCTGATAACAGCCACGCTGCCGTTCCAGGAGGCAATTTCCGCCTTCGAGCTCGCCAGCGATCGAAGCCGCGCGATGAAGGTTCATTTGACGTTTTGAACAATGGATTGAGCCGATGAGAGTCGCCTGCATCGGAGAGTGCATGGTGGAGTTCGCGCAGGAGGACGGCAGCCTGTTCAGGCGCGGCTTCGGCGGCGATACGCTCAACACGGCGCTCTATCTGTCCCGGCTCGGCGTGCCCACGTCCTACGTCACGGCGCTCGGCGACGACCCCCTCAGCGCGATGATGCTGGCGGCCTGGCAGGCCGAGGGCATCGATATTTCGCAAGTGCTGCGGGTCGAGGGCCGGGTGCCAGGCCTCTACATGATCGAGCGCGACGCCAAGGGCGAGCGTAGTTTCCTGTACTGGCGCGACCGGGCTCCGGCGCGCGAGCTGTTCGATCGCGCCGACCCGGCGATGCTCGACCGTCTGTCGCGCTTCGACGTGATCTATCTCTCCGGCATCAGTCTCTCGCTGTATGGCGAGACCGGCAAGGCCAAGCTGCGCGAGCTCCTGACGGTGGCGCGCAAGCGCGGCGCGCGCGTGGTGTTCGACGGCAACTACCGGCCGCGCGGCTGGGCCAGCCGGGAGGTCGCGCAGCGCGCCTTCCGCGCCATCCTGCCGCTGGTCGACATCGCGCTGCCGACGCTCGAGGACGAGCAGATGCTGTTCGACGACGCCGATGCCTCGGTCTGCCTGCGCCGCTTCAGGGATGCCGGGGTGAGCGAGGTCGTGATCAAACGCGGCCCGCGCGGCTGCCTGATCCATGCCGATGGCGTGCTGGTCGATATCGCGCCGCCCGCCGTGCTGCAGCCGGTCGACACGACGGCGGCCGGCGATTCCTTCAATGCCGGCTATCTCGCCGCGCGCATCAACGGCGCGCCGCCGCGCAAGGCGGCGTTGGCCGGCCACCGGCTCGCAGGCGCTGTGATCATGTCGCCTGGTGCGGTGATCCCGGCTGCGGCGATGCCCACGGACATTTTGGCACTCAGCGAGGCGTGATGAGCAATCAGGACAAGCGTGCGAAGCTCGAGGCGGTGTTCGCGCTGGCGCCGGTGATCCCGGTGATCACGATCGAGGACGCTGGCCGCGCCGTGCCGCTGGCGCGCGCGCTGGTCTCGGGCGGCCTCCGCGTCATCGAGATCACGTTGCGCACGCAGGCCGGCTTTGATGCCGCGCGTGCGATCATTAGCGAGGTGCCCGAGGCGAAGGTCGGCATCGGCACGGTGCTGACACCGGCAGACTACGAGCGCGCCGCCAGGCTCGGCGCGGCATTTGCGATCAGTCCAGGCATGTCGATCGAACTGCTGGACGCGGCCAACGCTGGCGAGCTGCCATTCGCGCCGGGCATCCAGACGCCGTCGGATCTGATCGCCTGCGTGACGCGCGGCTATGACCTGGTGAAGTTCTTTCCCGCCGTCCCCGCCGGTGGACTTGCCGCGCTCGATGCGCTGGCCGGTCCGTTTCCCAACGTGCGCTTCTGCCCCACCGGCGGCATCAACGCCGGCAATGCCGCGCAATGGCTCGCGCACAAGAAGGTCGTCGCGATCGGCGGCTCCTGGGTGGCGCCCGCGTCCGACATCAAGGCGGGGGCTTGGGCCGCGATCGAGCAGCGCGCCCGCGAGGCGGCGACCCTGCGCTGAACGTCCGTAGCTACAACTTCAAATATCAACCGCGTTGCCGCCGCTCCCAGGCGGTGCTGCGGCGCGCCAATTTGCTCCCACAAAAAGTATTACAGTCAAATAATATTACTAGTCAGCCCCGAGGTTCCGTGGAATAACGGACCCCGTCGGCCGTCGAGGCCGGTGAAACGGTGCGAAGACACCGCAGATCGCGGTGACGCATCGAAAACAGATTTTATTGTGTGGGAGAGAACGTCTGATGACCCTGAAAGCCCTGTTTGCGGCCTCGGCAACGGCCGCCCTGCTGCTTGCCACGTCCGCTAGCGCCGCGGAGCTGACCGTCGGCTTTTCGCAGATCGGATCGGAGTCCGGCTGGCGTGCCGCCGAGACTTCGGTCTCGAAGTCGGAAGCCGCCAAGCGCAAGATCAATTTGAAGATCGCCGACGCCCAGCAGAAGCAGGAAAACCAGATCAAGGCGATCCGCTCCTTCATCGCGCAGGGCGTCGACGCCATCTTCCTGGCGCCGGTCGTGGCCTCCGGCTGGGACGCCGTGCTCAAGGAAGCCAAGGAAGCCAAGATCCCGGTCGTGCTGCTCGACCGCGACATCGATCCCGCCGGCAAGGACCTCTATCTGACCGCCGTGACCTCCGACAGCGTGCATGAAGGCGCGGTCGCCGGCGAGTGGCTCGCCAAGACCGTGGCCGGCAAGGACTGCAACGTCGTCGAGCTGCAGGGCACCGTCGGCGCCAGCGTCGCCACCAACCGCAAGAAGGGCTTCGACTCCGTCGTCGCCAAGAACGCCAACCTGAAGGTCGTGCGCAGCCAGACCGGCGAGTTCACCCGCGCCAAGGGCAAGGAAGTGATGGAGAGCTTCATCAAGGCCGAGAGCGGCGGCAAGTCGATCTGCGCCGTCTACGCCCACAACGACGACATGATGGTCGGCGCGATCCAGGCGATGAAGGAAGCGGGCCTCAAGCCGGGCAAGGACATCCTGACCGTCTCGATCGACGCGGTGCCGGATATCTTCAAGGCGATCGCCGCCGGCGAGGCCAATGCGACCGTCGAGCTGACGCCGAACATGGCCGGCCCGGCCTTCGATGCGATCGTCGCCTTCAAGGAGAAGGGCACGGTGCCGCCGAAGTGGATCCAGACCGAGTCGAAGCTCTACACCTCGGCTGACGAGCCGATGAAGGTCTACGACAGCAAGAAGGGCCTGGGCTACTGAGCCTATGAACTCTCCGTCGTCCTGGCCTTGTGCGCAAATGCGTACCTGGAGCCAGGACCCATAGCCACCGAAGCTGATGAGGCGCACGGTATTGGCCAAGTGCCTCAATCAACCCATCCGCGGTATGGGTCCCGGCGTTCGCCGGGACGACGAAAATAGGTGCTGGCGTCCGCATTCTAAGCGGACGTCAGCTTTCTGGCTGATCTCCAATCGTCTCGCCAAGTAGTCCATGATGTCTGATCCTTCAGCTCCGCCGGCGACGCGTCCCTCCCTCCTGGACATCCGTGGCCTGTCGAAGAGCTTCGGTACGCTGAAAGCGCTCGATGGCGTCGACTTCACGCTGGGTGAGGGCGAGATCCATGCGCTGCTGGGCGAGAACGGCGCCGGCAAGTCGACCCTGATCAAGGTCGTCACCGGCGTGTTCGCGCGCGACGCGGGCACAGTGCGGCTCGCCGGCCGCGAGATCGCGCCTCGCTCGGCAAAAGATGCCGTCGATGCCGGCATCGCCACCGTCTATCAGGAAGTGAACCTGCTGCCGAACCTGTCGGTGGCGCAGAATCTGTTTCTCGGCCGCCAGCCGACGCGTTTCGGCGTCGTGCGCGAGGGCGAGATGAAGCGGCGCGCGCGTGCGCTTCTGCTCGATTACGGTCTCGACATCGACGTCGGCGCGCCGCTTGCGAGCTTTTCGGTTGCGGTCCAGCACATCACGGCCATCGCGCGTGCCGTCGATCTGTCGGCGCGCGTGCTCATCCTCGACGAGCCGACCGCGAGCCTCGATCGTCACGAGGTCGAGATCCTGTTCAGCGTGATGCGCAAGCTGGCCGATCGCGGCATCGGCATCGTCTTCGTCAGCCATTTCCTCGATCAGGTCTATGAGATCTGCGATCGCGTCACCGTGCTGCGCAATGGCCGGTTGATCGGGTCGCGCGACATCGCCGACCTGCCGCGGCTCGATCTCATCCGCATGATGCTCGGCCGCGAGCTTGCCGAAACGACGCATGAGCGCGCTGCGAGCCAGCCCGACACGGCGCGCGAGGTCTGCGTCAGCTTCAAGGGCTTTGGCAAGCAGGGCTATGTCGCGCCGTTCGATCTGGAGCTGCGCCGCGGCGAGGTCGTCGGACTCGCGGGCCTGCTTGGCTCGGGCCGGACCGAGACGGCGCGGCTGGTGTTCGGCGCCGAGCGCGCCGACAGCGGCGAAGCCACGATCGACGGCAAGGTCATCAAGCTGAATTCGCCGCGCGATGGCGCAGGCTTCGGCTTCGGCTATTGCCCGGAGGAGCGCAAGACCGAGGGCATCGTCGCCGATCTCACGGTGCGCGAGAACATCGTGCTGGCGCTGCAGGCGCGGCGCGGCCTGCATCGTCCGCTGTCGCGGCGCGAGCAGGACGAGATCGCGATGCGCTATATCCGCATGCTCGACATCCGGCCGCCGGATCCGGAGCGGCCGATCGGGCTGTTGTCCGGCGGCAATCAGCAGAAGGCGCTGCTGGCGCGCTGGCTCGCGACATCGCCGAAGCTGCTGGTGCTCGATGAGCCGACCCGCGGCATCGACGTCGGCGCCCATGCCGAGATCATCCGCCTGGTCCGCGAGTTGTGCGACCAGGGCTTGGCGCTGCTCGTCATCTCCTCCGAGCTCGACGAGATCGTGACCTATTCGAACCGCGTCGTGGTGTTGCGTGATCGCGAACATGTCGAGGAGCTGAAGGGCGACGCCATCGAGGTTTCCAGCATTCTCGCGGCGATCGCCGCCGACACCGCGCCGGCGCACGAGGCCGCATCATGACGCTCCGCATCCCCCGCCGCGGCATGGCCCAGGCCTTGGCGCTGATCATCATCCTGATGATTGATCGCCTGGTGTCGCCGCAGTTCTTCAACCTGCATCTGCAGGATGGCCGTCTCTTCGGCAGCGTGATCGACGTGCTCAACCGCGGCACGCCGGTGGCGCTGCTGTCGCTCGGCATGGTGCTGGTGATCGCGACCGGCGGCATCGACCTGTCGGTCGGCGCCGTCATGGCGATCGCGGGCGCCACCGCGGCGAGCCTCGCCGACACCCATTCGCTCCCGGTCGTGCTGGTCTCGGCGCTCGCCGTCGGCCTCGCCTGCGGGCTGTGGAACGGCATCCTCGTCGCTGTGCTGCGGATCCAGCCGATCGTCGCGACCCTGATCCTGATGGTCGCCGGGCGCGGCATCGCGCAGCTGATCACCGAAGGCCGCATCGTCACCTTCACCTCGCCGGATCTCGTGTGGATGGGCAACGGCGCCGTGCTCGGCCTGCCGACCCCCGTGGTGATCGCCCTGGGCATGCTGCTGGTGACGGCGGCGGTCGTGCGCGGCAGCGCGCTCGGGCTGCTGATCGAGGCGACGGGCGGCAATGCGCGCGCCAGCGAGCTGTCGGGCGTCGGCACGCGCGCGATGATTCTGTCGGTCTATGTCTGGTGCGGGCTGTGCGCGTCGCTCGCGGGCGTGATCGCCGCGGCTGACATCATGGGCGCCGACGCCAATAATGCGGGGCTGTGGCTGGAGCTCGACGCCATCCTCGCGGTCGTGATCGGCGGCACCTCGCTGTTCGGCGGCCGCTTCAGCCTCGTGCTGGCGGTGGCCGGCGCGCTGATCATCCAGGCCATGAACACCGGCATTCTGCTCTCGGGCTATCCCCCGGAGCTCAATCTGCTGGTCAAGGCCGTCGTCGTGCTGGCGGTGCTGCTGGCGCAGTCGCCCCGGCTCGGCGATCTCTCGCGCTTTACCGCGCGCTGGCGGAGGACCAAGCCATGAAGGCCTCGACCTCGGTTGCGATCACCGCTTTCGTGCTGGTCGCAGGCTTTGCGCTGTGCGCGCTGCAATTTCCGAACATCGCCTCGACCCGCGTCGTCGCCAATCTGCTCACCGACAATGCCTTTCTCGGCATCGTCGCGGCCGGCATGACCTTCGTCATCATCTCCGGCGGCATCGATCTCTCCGTCGGCTCGGTGATCGGCTTCACCACGGTATTCACCGCGCTCGCGATCGAGCGCTGGGGCATTCCGCCGCTCGCGGCCTTCGCGCTGGTGCTGGTGCTGTGCGCGCTGTTCGGCGCCGCAATGGGCACGATCATCCACGTCTTCGAGCTGCCGCCCTTCATCGTGACGCTCGCCGGCATGTTTCTGGCGCGCGGCATCAGCTTCCTTCTGTCCACCGAGTCGATCCCGATCACCGCGCCGATCTACAGCGCCGTTTCGGATTTTGCGATCAAATTGCCCGGCGGCGGGCGGCTTACTGCGATCGCGATTGCGATGCTGGTGATCCTCGTCGTCTGCGCGCTGCTGCTGCACCTGACGCGGTTCGGCGCCAACGTCTATGCGCTCGGCGGCAGCCGTGCCGCGACCGCGCTGATGGGCATCCCGGTCGGGCCGATGACGATCCGCATCTATATGCTGTCCAGCGTGCTTGCGGGCCTCGCCGGCATCGTCTTCTCCTTCTATACCGCGGCCGGCTATTCGCTGTCGGCGGTCGGCGTCGAGCTCGATACCATCGCGGCCGTCGTGATCGGCGGAACTTTGTTGACCGGCGGGCAGGGCTCGGTCATCGGCACCTTCCTTGGCGTCCTGATCCAGGGCATGATCCAGACCTACATCAATTTCGACGGCACGCTGTCGAGCTGGTGGACCAAGATCGCCACGGGGGTTCTGTTGTTCGTCTTCATTGCGCTGCAGCAAGGTCTGATGGCGCTCGCGCGCCGCTCATCCGTCAAGCCCGCAGGGGCCAAGCTGGCGGGCGTCAAGCCCGCTGAGGTCAAGCCTGCAGGGGCGCCGACATGACGTCGTCGCACATCGTCTCGATTCCGACGCGGCGGGCACATTCCAATCACGCCGAAGTCGCCCGCAGCATCGGTATCGACATCATCTCGGGCCGTCTTGGCGAAGGTGCGCGGCTGCCCGGCGATGCCGAGCTGACCGCGACGTTCGGCGTGTCCAGGCCGGTGCTGCGCGAGAGCGTCAAGACGCTGGTGGCCAAGGGCCTGCTCTCGACCAAGGCCCGCGTCGGCACCGTGGTGCGCGAGCGCTCCGCCTGGAACATGTTCGATCCGGACGTGCTGGCGTGGCACCTCGACGCAGGGATCGACAAACGCTTCCTCGCCGACCTCGCCGAGATCCGGCTGGCGATCGAGCCGCGCGCGGCGGCGCTCGCGGCCGAACGCCGCAGCGAGGACGACGTCGCAGCCATGCGCACGGCGATGGCAAAGATGGAGCGCGAGCCGTCGACCTCGGTCGCCTTCGCCGACGCCGACCTCGCCCTGCACATCGCGATCGCCAACGCGTCCGGCAATCCCTTCATGCGCTCGATCGGCGCGGTCATCGAGGCGGCACTGCGTGCCTCCTTCGTGTTGAGCGCACCGGTCGAGACCGCCGATCGCGACACCGTGCTGGTCTGGCACCAGCGCATCATCGATGCGATCGCCAATGGAGACCCCGAGGGTGCCTCGGAAGCCATGATCGAAGTCATCTACAACGGCCGGCGGCGTCATGCGCAATCGGCTGCACGAACGGACCAGGAATGAGCAACGACAAATCAGACAAGCAGCTGCGCAGCCAGGCGTGGTTCGGCCGCCAGGACAAGATGGGCTTCTATTATCGCTCATTCCTGAAAAACAGCGGCACGCCGCAGGACCGTTTCGAAGGCCGGCCTGTCATCGGCATCTGCAACACCTGGTCGGACCTGACGCCCTGCAACGCGCATTTCCGCGTCATTGCCGAGCACGTCCGCCAGGGCGTGCTCGATGCCGGCGGCTATCCGCTCGAATTCCCGGTCTCCTCGCTCGGCGAGGTGACGATGCGCCCCACAGCGATGCTGTTCCGCAACCTCGCCTCGATGGACGTCGAGGAAGCGATCCGCGCGCATCCGCTCGACGGCGTGGTGCTGCTGATGGGCTGCGACAAGACCACGCCGGCGCTCCTGATGGGCGCGGCCTCGGCCGACCTGCCGGCGATCGGCGTCTCCGGCGGGCCGCAGCTGCGCGGCGTCTATCGCGGCCAGATCATCGGCTCCGGCACCAACATCATCTCGATGAGCGAGCAGTTGCGCGCCGGCGAGATCACCCTGAAGGAATTCCACGAGGCCGAGGCCGGCATGAACCGCTCCGCCGGCAGCTGCATGACCATGGGCACGGCCTCGACCATGGCCTCGATGGTCGAGGCGCTCGGCATCGGCCTTCCTGAGAACGCCGCGATCCCAGCCGCTGACGCTCGCCGCAATCTGCTGGCCCGCATGGCTGGCCGGCGCATCGTCGAGATGGTCAACGAGGACCTCAAGCCGTCGGACATTCTGACGCGCCAGGCGTTCGAGAACGCGATCCGCACGCTGGCGGCGATCGGTGGCTCGACCAACGCCGTGGTGCATCTGCTCGCGATCGCCGGCCGCGTCGGCGTCGAGCTGACGCTGGACGATTTCGACCGGCTGTGCCGCGACGTGCATTGCCTCGTCGACCTGATGCCGTCGGGACGCTTCCTGATGGAGGACTTCTACTACGCCGGCGGCCTGCCGGCGGTGCTGCGCGCGCTCGGCGAGCGTGGCCTGCTGCACAAGGACGCGCGCACCGTCAACGGCAAGACGCTGTGGGACAACGTGGCGGAAGCGCCGAACTACAATGCCGAGGTGATCACGCCGTTCGAGACGCCGTTCAAGACGGAAGCCGGCATCGCGATTCTCAATGGCAACCTGGCGCCGAACGGCGCGGTCATCAAGCCGTCGGCGGCCTCGCCCGAGCTGATGAACCACACCGGCCGCGCCGTCGTGTTCGAGAGCGTCGAGGAGATGCACGACGCGGTCGATGACGACAATCTCGACATCGACGCCTCCTGCATCATGGTGCTGAAGAACTGCGGCCCGAAGGGCTATCCGGGCATGGCCGAGGTCGGCAACATGCCGTTGCCGGCGAAGGTGCTGCGCCAGGGCGTGCGCGACATGATCCGCATCTCCGATGCGCGTATGTCCGGCACGGCCTACGGCACCGTGGTGCTGCATGTCGCGCCCGAAGCCACCGTCGGCGGACCGCTGGCGCTGGTGAAGAACGGCGACATGATCACGCTCGACGTGCCCGGCCGCCGGCTGCATCTGCATGTCAGCGACGAGGAGCTGGCCGCGCGCCGCGCCGCCTGGACGCCGCCGAAGCCGCATGCCGATCGCGGCTATCAGAAGCTCTACATCGATCACGTGCTGCAGGCCGATCGCGGCGTGGATTTCGACTTCCTGGTCGGCCGCACCGGCTCGCCGGTGCCGCGCGACAATCACTAAAGAGGGGCCCATGACCGCTTCCGCCAAAAAGCTCTACAAGGGCGTCTTCCCGGTCGCGCCGACCATCTTCGACGCCGACGGCCGCCTCGACCTCGAGGGCCAGAAGCGCGCGATCGACTTCATGATCGACGCCGGCTCGCACGGCATCTGCATCCTCGCCAACTTCTCCGAGCAGTTCGTACTCACCGACGACGAGCGCGACCTCGTCATGACCACGGTGCTGGAGCATGTCGCAGGCCGCGTGCCGATCATCGTCACGACCACGCATTTCTCGACCTTCGTCTGCGCCGAGCGCTCGCGCCGCGCGCAGGACAAGGGCGCCGCGATGGTCATGGTGATGCCGCCCTATCACGGTGCCACCTTCCGCGTGCCCGACAGCTCGATCTACGAGTTCTATCGCGGCGTGTCGGATGCGATCTCGATTCCGATCATGGTGCAGGACGCGCCGGTCGCGGGGACGCCGCTGTCGGTGCCGTTGCTCGCGCGCATGGCCAAGGAGATCGAGAACCTCGCCTATTTCAAGATCGAGGTGCCGCGCGCCGCCGACAAGCTGCGCGCGCTGATCGAGGCGGGCGGCGCTGACATCCAGGGCCCGTGGGACGGCGAGGAGGCGATCACCCTGATGGCCGATCTCGACGCCGGCGCCACCGGCGCGATGACCGGCGGCGGCTATCCCGACGGTATCAGAAAGATCATCGATCCCTATTTTGCAGGCGATCGTGACGCGGCGGCCGCGGCCTATGAGCGCTGGCTGCCGCTGATCAACTACGAGAACCGCCAGTGCGGCCTTGCGACCTGCAAGATCCTGATGAAGGAGGGCGGCGTGATCAAGCACGATACGCTGCGCGCGCCCCAGCCGCCGATCCATCCGGCGACGCAGAAGGGCCTGATCGAGATCGCGCGCCGGCTCGATCCGCTCGTGCTGCGCTGGGGACGCTGAGCCATGAGCGAGCTTCGTGTCGCCATCGTCGGCTTCGGCAAGATCGCCAAAGACCAGCACGTGCCGGCGATCGCCGCCACCGAGGGCGTGACCCTGACCGCCGTGGCGAGCCGCAACGCCTCGCTGCCGGGCCTGCCGCATTTCGGCTCGATCGAGGAACTGCTGCGCGACGGGCCGGAGATCGACGCGGTGTCGCTGTGCACGCCGCCGCAGGTCCGCCGCGCCCAGGCCCTGGTCGCGCTCGAGGCCGGCAAGCACGTCATGCTGGAAAAGCCGCCGGGCGCCGCCGTGAGCGAGCTCGATCCGCTGGTCACGCTCGCGGCGAAGAAGCAGCGCACGCTGTTCGCCACCTGGCATTCTCGCTACGCGCCGGCCGTCGAGCCTGCGCGCGCGTGGCTGGCGCAGCGCGAGATCCGCAGTGTGCGCATCGACTGGAAGGAGGACGTCCGCGTCTGGCATCCGGGTCAGGCCTGGATCTGGGAGCCGGGCGGGCTCGGCGTGTTCGATCCAGGGATCAACGCGCTGTCGATCCTGACGCGCATCCTGCCGGAGCCGGTGTTCGTCACCGAGGCCGAGTTGTCGTTCCCGTCGAACTGCCAGGCGCCGATCGCGGCCAATCTCTCGATGTCCACGGCGAGCGAACTGCCGATCGCGGCCGAGTTCGACTTCCGTCAGACCGGGCCGCAGAGCTGGGACATCCGCATCGAGACCGATGCCGGGCAGCTGAAGCTGTCGCTCGGCGGCGCGCGCATGACAGCGGATGATCAGGTGATGATCGACGAGAAGGAGCGGGAATATCCCGGGCTCTATCGCCGCTTCGTCGAGCTGACCAAGACTGGCGCCAGCGACGTCGATCTGGCGCCGCTCCGACTGGTGGCCGATTCCTTCCTGCTCGGCCGCCGCAACATCGTCGAGCCGTTCGAGGACTAAGCCATGGCCGAGACCCGGATCACCAGGGATGTGTTTGGCAGCCTGCCTGATGGCCGCGAGGTCGAGCGCGTCACCTTGCGTGGCGCCGGTGGCTTCGAGGCCCGGATCATCACCTTCGGCGCCGCGCTGCAGGCGCTGCTGGTACCGGATGCGCATGGCGCCGTCGACGATGTCGTGCTCGGCCATGACGACCTCTTGAGCTACGTCAAGCTCCGCAAGTTCTTCGGCGCCACGGTCGGACGCTATGCCAACCGCATCGCCGGCGCGCGCTTCACGCTGGATGGCGACGACGTGCGCCTGGAGGCCAATGACGGCGCGCATGCGTTGCATGGCGGGCCCGACGGTTTCGACCGCAAGCTCTGGCAGATCGTCGCCATCGAGGACGGCGAGCAGCCCTCGGTGACGCTGCTCTATGTCAGCCCGGACGGCGAGGCGAACTATCCGGGACGGCTCGACGTCCGCGTCACCTATCAGCTGACCGGGCCGACGGAACTGTCGGTGACCTTCGCGGCGCGGACCACCCGCACCACGATCGTCAATCTGACCAATCACAGCTTCTTCAATCTCGACGGCCTCGCGGCCGGCACGGGCATCCTCGATCATCGGCTGACCTTGGCCGCCGACCACTATCTCGCGATCGACGAGACGGCGATCCCGCTGCCTGGGCCGCCGGCTGACGTCGTCGGCACGCCGTTCGATTTCCGCGAGGCGCAGGCGATCGGTGCGCGCATCCGCGCCGACGATGCGCAGATCAAATGCGGCCGCGGCTACGACCACAATTTCTGCCTGCGCGCGGGCGACGGCGTGCGCTTCGCGGCCCGGCTGGAATCGCCGCGCTCGGGCCGCGTCATGGAGCTGCTGACCGATCAGCCCGGCCTCCAGGTCTATTCCGGCAACTACATCGACGCGACCGTGAGCGGCAAGGGCAGGGTGTTCCGGCAGTCCGATGCGCTCTGCCTGGAGCCGCAGGTCTGGCCGGACACGCCGAACCGCCCGGATTTCCCGAGCGCCAAGCTCTCGCCTGATGACGTCTACAAGCATCAGACCATCTATCGCTTCTCGACCACGGGAGCGTCCGCATGATGATGGAGCAGGTGCCGACCACCATCCTTTGCGCTGAGCACTGCCATCTCGGCGAGGGACCGACCTACGATCCCGCGACGGACACGGCCTGGTGGTTCGACATCCGCGAAGGCCTGCTGTTCGAAGCCAAGATCGGCGGCGGCGAGGTTCGCCGTCATGTCCTGGGCAAGATGGCGAGCGCGCTCGGCCGGATCGATGCGAAGCGGCAACTGATCGTGGCCGAGGACGGGCTCTATATCCGAACCATCGCCGACGGCGCGCTGTCGCTGTATCTCCCGCTCGAGGCCGACAATCCGGCGACGCGGTCGAACGACTCGCGCGTGCATCCCTCGGGCACGTTCTGGATCGGCACCATGGGCCGTAAGGCCGAGCGCGGGCTGGGCGCGATCTATGCGCTGCATCGCGGCGAGATCGTCCGTCTCTTTCCGAACGTCACCATCCCGAACGCAATCTGCTTCACCGCTGATGGCGCGACCGGCTATTTCGCCGACACCGACGAGAACGTGCTCTACCGCGTCGCGCTCGATCCGCAGACCGGGCTGCCACGTGGCGAGCCGGAGGTGCTGCTGCGCCATACCGGGATCGGTGGGCTCGACGGCGCGGTGGTCGATGCCGAGGGGCGGATCTGGAACGCGCGCTGGGGCGGCGGTTGTGTCGACGTCTACAGCCCGCAGGGCGAGCATCTGCGCAGCGTCGCGGTTCCCGCCAGCCAGGCCAGTTGTCCCGCCTTCGTTGGCCCCGATCTGTCGCGCCTGCTGGTCACATCGGCCTGGCAGGACATGGACGCGGCGGCCAAGGCGGCCGACCCCGGCCACGGCCAGACCTTTCTTCTCGATGTCGGCGCAAGGGGACGCGCCGAGCCCGACGTCGTGCTGTCGATCTGAGAGGAGGAACAATCAAGTCGAGCGTCGTTCAGCCTAACAGCTAACTGGTATCAAGATACGCAATCGCGTAGTCTCGTTGAAAATCGAAAATCCAAGAGTTCGAAAAGTTCAAGAGTTCGAAAATCCAAGAGGGAGTGAAGCATGCTGAATTTCAAGACCATCATGGCCGCCGCGTTGGCCGGCCTCGGCGCCCTGGCGCTGTCCAGCGCCGCCATGGCGCAGAGCAAGGGCACCGTGGGCATCGCGATGCCGACCAAGTCCTCGGCGCGCTGGATCGATGACGGCAACAACATCGTCAAGGTGCTGAAGGATCGCGGCTACGCCACCGACCTGCAATATGCCGAGGACGACATCCCGAACCAGCTCTCGCAGATCGAGAACATGGTGACCAAGGGTGCCAAGGTGCTGGTCATTGCGGCGATCGACGGCACCACGCTGTCGGACGTGCTGAAGCAGGCCAAGGCCAAGGGCATCACCGTGATCGCCTATGACCGCCTGATCCGCGACACGCCGAACCTCGACTATTACGCGACCTTCGACAACTTCCAGGTCGGCGTGCTGCAGGCGCAGTCGATCGTCGACAAGCTTGGCCTGAAGGACGGCAAGGGTCCGTTCAACATCGAGCTGTTCGGCGGTTCGCCGGACGACAACAACGCCTACTTCTTCTACAACGGCGCGATGTCGGTGCTGCAGCCCTATCTCGACTCCGGCAAGCTGGTGATCGGCTCCGGCCAGAAGGGCATGGACAAGGTCGCGACCCTGCGCTGGGACGGCGCCACCGCCCAGGCCCGCATGGACAACCTGCTGAGCGCCTTCTACGGCAAGAAGCGCGTCGACGCGGTGCTGTCGCCCTATGACGGCCTGTCGATCGGCATCATCTCGTCGCTGAAGGGCGTGGGCTATGGCAGCGCCGATCAGCCGATGCCGGTGATCTCCGGCCAGGATGCCGAGGTGCCGTCGATCAAGGCGATGCTGCGCGGCGACCAGTACTCGACCATCTTCAAGGACACTCGCGATCTCGCCAAGGTGACCGCCGACATGGTCGATGCCTCACTGGCCGGCAAGGAAGTTCCGGTCAACGACACCAAGACCTACAACAACGGCGTCAAGGTCGTGCCGTCCTACCTGCTCAAGCCGGTCGTGGTCGACAAGAGCAACTGGGAGAAGGTCCTGGTCGAGAGCGGCTACTACAAGAAGTCGCAGTTCGAGTGATCTCGGTCTAACAGACAAGCAGCCCTCTCCCCGGTCTTCCGGGGGGAGGGACATCTTATTGGAGCTCGCGCGGCGGGGGCGAGTGGCGCTAGAACTGAGTGGCGTCAGAACAGAGACATGACACGATGACCGCAATCCTGGAAATGCGCAACGTCAGCAAGAGCTTCGGCAACGTGCAGGCTCTGCGCGACGTCAGCTTTGCCGTCGAGCCCGGCGAAATCCACGCGCTGGTCGGCGAGAATGGCGCCGGCAAGTCGACCCTGATGAAGGTGCTGAGCGGCGTCTATCCGCACGGCCGCTACGAGGGCCAGATCATCTTCGAGGGCGAGGAACGCAAGTTCCGCGACATCAATGATTCCGAGGCGCTCGGCATCATCATCATCCACCAGGAGCTTGCGCTGATCCCGCTGATGTCGATCGCGGAGAACATCTTCCTGTCGCACGCGCCGTCGCGCTTCGGCGTCATCGACCGCGACGAGGTCTATCGCCGGACGCAGCAATTGCTCGCGCAGGTCGGCCTGAAGGAATCCCCGGACACCCTGATCACCGATCTCGGCGTCGGCAAGCAGCAGCTGGTCGAGATCGCCAAGGCGCTGTCCAAGCGAGTCAAGCTTCTCATCCTGGACGAGCCGACCGCCAGCCTCAACGAGGCCGACAGCGCCGCGCTGCTCGATCGTCTCGTCGCCTTCCGCGAGCAGGGCATCTCCTCGATCCTGATCACCCACAAGCTCAACGAGGTCTCCCGGGTCGCCGACCGCATCACCGTGCTGCGCGACGGCCGCAGCGTCGACGGCATCGACTGCCGCGCCGAGCCGGTGCTCGAGGACCGCATCATCAAGAGCATGGTCAACCGCGACATGGCGCACCGCTTCCCGGAGCGCCAGCCGAAGATCGGCGAGCCGGTGTTCACGGTCGAGAACTGGACCGTGTTCCATCCGCAGCACTCGGACCGCCGCGTCATCAAGAATGTCGACTTCCAGGTGCGCCGCGGCGAGATCGTCGGCATCGCCGGGCTGATGGGCGCCGGACGCACCGAGTTCGCGATGAGCCTGTTCGGCCGCTCCTGGGGCGTGAACATCTCGGGCCGCGCCCGGCTCGAGGGCAAGGATGTCAATCTCACCAGCGTGCCCGCCGCGATCGATGCCGGCCTCGCCTATGTCACCGAGGACCGCAAGCAGCTCGGCCTGATCCTGGCCGACGACGTCCGCAAGAATATCACGCTCGCAAGCCTTTCCCAGGTCGCGCCGAAGGGCGTGATCGACGACATCGCCGAGCTCAAGGCGGCCTCCGGCTACCGCGGCCGCATGCGCATCCGCTGCTCGGACGTCTATCAGGAGGCGGGCCAGCTCTCCGGCGGCAACCAGCAGAAGGTCGTGCTGTCGAAATGGCTGATGACCGATCCCAAGGTGTTGATCCTGGACGAACCGACCCGCGGCATCGACGTCGGCGCCAAATATGAGATCTACTGTATCATCCAGGAGCTTGCGGACGCCGGCCGGGGTGTGGTGGTGATCTCGTCGGAGATGCCCGAGCTGCTGGGTATCTGTGACCGGATCTGCGTGATGAACGACGGCGCCTTCGTCGGCGAGTTCGCGGGCCCGGACGCGACGCAGGAAAAGATCATGCGCGCCATCATGCGCAACGAAGCCCTTAAGAACCAGGAGACGGCCGCCTAAGCGGCCGGGAGGACACCAGCCATGACCGACAAGACGGTTTCACTCCCGGAAGAGAAGCCCCACGCCGGCTTTCTGAAGAACAATCTGCGCAGCTACGGCATGCTGATGTCGCTGTTCGTCATCATGCTGTTCTTCCAGATCATGACCGACGGCACCCTGCTGCAGCCGCTCAACCTCACCAATCTGGTGCTGCAGAACAGCTACATCGTCATCATGGCGCTGGGCATGCTGCTGGTGATCGTCACCGGGCATATCGACCTCTCGGTCGGCTCGGTCGCGGGCTTCGTCGGCGCCGTCGCGGCCGTGCTGATGGTGCGCTACCACATCGATTTCCCGCTCGCCATCATCGCCTGCCTGATCGTCGGCGCGGCGATCGGTGCGGCGCAGGGCTATTGGGTGGCGTATTTCGGCATTCCGTCCTTCATCGTGACACTCGCCGGCATGCTGGTGTTCAAGGGCCTGGCGCTGGCGCTGTTGCAGGGCCAGTCGGTCGGTCCGTTCCCCGCGACCTTTCAGAAGCTGTCGTCCGGTTTCATTCCAGAGCTGATCTCCGGCGCCGGCAATCTCAATCCGACGTCGCTCGCGATCGGCGCGGTGCTCACGCTCATCCTGGTCTATGCCAGCGTCAAGGGCCGGGCGCGTGAGGTCGAGCACGGCATCGACGTCGAGCCGTTCGGCGTGTTCGCCGCCAAGAACGTCGTGCTCGCCGGCGTACTGATGTACTTCACCTACTTGATCGCCTCGCATCGCGGCCTGCCCAACGTGCTGGTGATCATGGTAGCGCTGATCGCGCTCTACGGCTTCATGACGCGCCGCACCGTGGTCGGCCGGCAGATCTACGCCGTCGGCGGCAATGCCAAGGCGGCCAAGCTGTCGGGCATCAAGACCGAGCGGCTGGTGTTCCTGACCTTCGTCAACATGGGCGTGCTGGCGGCGCTGGCCGGCCTGATCTTCGCCGCCCGTCTCAACACCGCAACCCCGAAGGCCGGTCTCGGCTTCGAGCTCGACGTCATCGCGGCCTGCTTCATCGGCGGCGCCTCGGCCTATGGCGGCGTCGGCCGGGTCGGCGGCGCGGTCATCGGCGCCATGATCATGGGTGTGATGAACAACGGCATGTCCATCCTCGGCATCGGCATCGACTATCAGCAGGTCATCAAGGGCCTGGTGCTGCTCGGCGCCGTCTGCATCGACGTCTACAACCAGCGCCGATAACGACCCACGCACCGCGCCGACGCTTCGGTTTCGGCGATCACCAGAGACGTAAAAAGGCCAGCGTCACCGACGCTGGCCTTTTGCACATCAGCGTGCATCCGTCGCCGGCCCGTAAGATCCCGGTCATTGCTGCGCCGGACCCGTAGTCGTCCGGACCATCCGTTCAGCAATCGACACGGATTCCATTAACACCCGCGTTGCTAACGCTTGGCGAAACGGCCGGGGCGATCACGCATGTCTCACTCTTCACCCATTTCAACGCAGCGCCGACGGCTGCTGCGCACGTTCGAAAGCATTTGCGCCGTCGCGAGGGCGGCGCGTGTTCCACCTCACTTCTGGAAATCGAAACACGCCAGGGTAGATGAGCCGTACTAATACGGCTCTCATATTTAACAATCCAACAATCGCTTTCCGCGAAGTTTGAACGAGTTGACGCGCAAGGGCTGTGTCTGTCGGGTGAACTCAAAGATCGTTTTTTAGTCCGTGGCGCGTTGGCGCCGCGGCCGGAGCTCAAAAGCTCCATGGAATTTCGAGCATGACGGACGCGAACTCGACAGCCCCTGGCTTGACCAACCACGTAGCCGACGGCGCCTACGTGCTGCCGCAGATGCTGGATCTCACGCAAGCCTCCCAGTTGCGCGACGAGATGGTCCGGCTCGCGAGCGCTGGCGATATCGTGCTCGACGCGAGCGGCGTCGAGCGGATGTCCACGCCCTGCGTGCAGATCCTGCTCGCCGCCGCACGCGGCGCGGGCGCGGCCCACAAATCTTTCAAGATCACGCAGGCATCCGAGCTGTTCCGAACGGCGGTGACCGAGCTGGGACTTGGCGACGAATTAGATCATTGGATGGAGTGACATGACCAAGCGAATTCTCGCAGTCGACGACTCGAAGACCATGCGCGACATGGTCTCCTTCACGTTGAAGAAGGCTGGCTTCGACGTGGCGGAAGCCGAGGACGGCAAGGCGGCGCTCAACGTTCTGGGCGGTGGCAAGTTCGATCTGATCATCACCGACCTGAACATGCCGAACATGGACGGCATTACGCTGATCAAGAATGTGAGGGCCGGCAGCCAACATCGTGCGGTGCCGATCCTGATCCTGACGACCGAGAGCGATGGCGCCAAGAAGGCCGACGGCAAGGCGGCGGGCGCGACGGGATGGCTGGTGAAGCCGTTCAATCCCGAGCAACTGATCGCGACGGTCAACCGCGTATGTCCGTAACGTCAGACCAAGAAGCGTATCCCGTCGCGCAGTTCCGCAAGACCTATTTCGAGGAATGTGCGGAGCTGCTGGACGCGTTGCAGTCCAATCTCGAACTGCTGTCCTCCGGGCAGGAGGACGACGAGACGCTGCATGCGATCTTCCGCTCGGTGCACTCGATCAAGGGCGGCGCGGGCGCATTCGGCTGTACCGACCTGGTCGCGTTCTCACACACGTTCGAGAGCCTGCTCGACGCCTTGCGCGACCACAAGATCGCTGCGTCCCAGGAGATCCGGCAGCTGTTGCTGCGCGCCAGCGATGCGCTGGCGGACATCGTGACGGCAGCGCGGCTGGAGCAGCAGCTGCCGCCGAACTTCGCCAGCGACATCAGCGTGGCCATGCAGGACGCGCTCCAGGGCGCCGGGCAGGCCTCTGGTGCGGCTCCGGCCCATGTCGCCGTCGAGACGAAGTCGCTCGGCGAACAGAAATATCGCATCAAGTTCCGGCCGCACACGGAGATGCTGAAGAAGGCCAACGAGCCGCTGCTGCTGATCCGTCAGCTGCGCAAGCTCGGTACGCTGACGACCGTGGTTGACAGCTCCAGCCTTCCGGCGCTGGGTCAGCTCGATCCCGAGGCGGCCTACTTCAATTGGACGTTCACCTTGGAGACGGCCGTCCCGCGCGGCGCCATCCAGGATGTCTTCGAATTCGTCGAGGATGATTGCGATCTCGAGATCGAGCAGCTCGAATCGGCCGCAAGCGCGGTCGAGACAGTGGCCGGTGAGCCCGGCGGAGCACCGGCTCCCGCCGTTTCGGCCGTCAGCGTCGCGCAATCGATCCGCGTCGACGTCGACAAGGTCGACCGCCTGGTCAATCTCGTCGGCGAGCTCGTGATCAGTCAGGCGATGCTGACGGAGCAGGGCCTTTCGCTGCCGGCCGACAAGTATCCGCAGCTCATCCAGGGTATCGAAGCACTCGCCCAGAGCGCGCGCGAGTTGCAGGAAAGCGTGATGGCGATCCGCGCGCAGCCGGTGAAGTCGGTGTTCGCGCGCATGCCGCGGATCGTGCGCGAGCTCGCCGCCACGCTCGGCAAGGAGGTGCGCATCATCACCTCCGGCGAGATGACCGAGATCGACAAGACGGTCATCGAGCAGCTCAACGATCCGCTGACCCATATGATCCGCAACGCGCTCGATCACGGCATCGAGCCGCCGGCCGAGCGGCTCGCCGCAGGCAAGTCGCGGCAGGGAACGATCCATTTGTCCGCCGCGCAGCGCAGCGGCCGCATTGTCATCGAGGTGTCGGATGACGGCCGCGGCATCAACCGCGAGAAGATCCTGGCCAAGGCCAGGGCGCGCGATCTCGTGCCGGCCGGCGCCAATCTGAGCGACGACGAGATCGACAATCTGATCTTCCTGCCGGCATTCTCGACCGCCGACGTGATCTCGAACATCTCTGGCCGCGGCGTCGGCATGGACGTGGTCAAGCGCAACGTGCAGGCGCTCGGCGGCCGCATCTCGGTGCGCTCGCGCTTCGGGCAGGGCTCCTCATTCATCTTGTCGCTCCCGCTCACGCTCGCGGTGGTCGACGGCATGGTGGTTTCGGTCGGGCGCGAGACGTTCATCATTCCGCTGGTGGCGATCGTCGAGAACCTGCGGCCGCTGGCCGCCGACATCCATCCCGTGGTCGGCCGCGGGCACGTCCTCGCCTTGCGAGGGGAATATCTGCCGCTGGTCTATCTGCATCGCGTGTTCTCGATCGGCGATGCCATCGGCGATCCCTGCCGCGGCATCGTGATCATCGTGCAGAGCGAAAGCGCCGGCCGCGTCGGCATCGTCGTCGACGAGCTGCTCGGACAGCAGCAGGTCGTCGTCAAGAGCCTGGAGGCCAACTACGAGCCGGTCGAGGGCATCAGCGGCGCCACCATTCTCGGCAACGGCCGCGTTGCGCTGATCCTCGACGTCGCCCGGCTGCACGAGATCGACGTCCGCGGCACGCCCGGACGGCTGCCCGCGCCGGAGCCATTGACAGCTGAACTCGCAAAGGACCTCACCCATGCAGCCTGACAACAAGCCGGCCGTCGGTTTCGGCCTGGACGCGGCCGTCGGCGAGAACGTGCAGCAATTCATCACCTTCACGCTTGGCGCGGAGGAGTACGGCATCGACATCATGGTGGTCCGCGAGATCAAGGGCTGGACCGAAACGACCATGATCCCCAACGCGCCGTCACATGTGCGCGGCGTGATCAATCTGCGCGGCATCATCGTGCCGATCTTTGATCTGCGCGCGCGGTTCGGCACCGGCGTGACCGTGCCGACCAGCATGCACGTGGTCATCATCGTTGCGGCGGGAACGCGCACCGTCGGCCTCCTGGTCGATACCGTCTCCGACATCATCTCGGTCGATCCCAAGGAGATCCGCGACGTGCCCGAGATGGGCATGCCGGTCGAGGATCAGTTCCTGGAGGGGTTGGTCGCGATTCAGGAGCGGATGGTGACGTTGGTGTCGCTGTCCGGCCTGTTCGGAATGTCGGCAGAGTCAGTCAAGCGTAAGGCCGCTCCGGCCGATGCGGCGGCCGCCGCCTGAACCCATCACAGGACATTTTTGCGAGATCGTCATGAGCGACACTTACGAGGACAACATCATGCAGGACTTCACAGCCGACGGCGCTCCGGGCGAAGACAGCGCAAAGCCGAAGGCGCGCTCGCGCTCGCGCAGCAGCCGGCCGCAGCCCGCCGCTAAGCCGTCCGCTCCCAGGCAACCCGCTGCCCCGCGTGACGACCTGATGACCATGGTCGCCGAACGCGTCACCAGCGCCGTGATGCTGGTCGACAACGACCTCAAGATCACCTACCTCAACCACGCCTCGAAGCAGCTGTTCAACCAGCATCTCGCGGAGTTCCGCAAGGTCTGGCCAAGCTTCGATCCGAACGGGATGCTCGGAACCTGCATCGACATCTTCCATCGCAACCCGGCGCACCAGCGGACGATGCTGGCCAACCCAGCCAATCTGCCATTCAAGACCGACATCTCGGTCGGCCCGCTCAAGATCTCGCTGAGCGTCAATGCGATGCGGGGCGCCCAGGGCAGCCACGGCTTCATGCTCGAATGGGCCGATGTGACCGACATCCGCAGCCAGGCCTCGCAGCTTGCCGCGATCGATCGCTCGCAGGCGATGATCATGTTCGCGCTGGACGGAACGATCCTGGACGCCAACGACAACTTCCTCACGTCGATGGGGTACTCGCTGGCCGAGATCAAGGGCCATCATCACTCGATGTTCGTCGAGCCGGCCCACCGTCAGAGCGCGGAATACCGCCTGTTCTGGGACAAGCTTGGCCGCGGTGAATATGAGGCCGGCCAGTTCAAGCGGCTCGGCAAGGGCGGACGCGAGATCTGGATCCAGGCGAGCTACAACCCGATTCTCGACCAATCCGGCAAGCCGTTCAAGGTGGTCAAATACGCCGCCGACATCACCGATCAGGTGAGGGCGTCGGAATCGCTGCAGGCCGCGGTGCGGCAGACGCAGGCCGTCGTCGATGCGGCCAAGAACAACGATCTGCGTGAGCGCATCCCGATGGAGGGCAAGAGCGGCGAGATCGCCCAGCTCTGCGAAGGCGTGAACGGGCTGCTCGACGCGATGTCCGCCGTGCTCGCCGAAGTGTCCGAGAGCTCCCACACGCTGTCGAGTGCTGCACGCGAGATCGCCAACGGCAACACCGATCTGTCACAGCGGACCGAAGAGCAGGCGGCCAGCCTCGAAGAGACCGCGGCCAGCATGGAGCAGCTCACCTCGACCGTTCGGCAGAACGCCGAGAATGCCCAGCAGGCGAACAAGCTGGCGTCCTCGGCGTCGGACGTCGCGATCAAGGGGGGCACCGTGGTCGCCGAGGTCGTACAGACCATGGAAGGCATCACGCATGCCAGCCGCAAGATCGCCGACATCATCGGCGTGATCGACGAGATCGCATTCCAGACCAACATCCTTGCCCTCAATGCGGCGGTCGAGGCCGCGCGTGCCGGCGACCAGGGCCGCGGCTTCGCAGTGGTCGCCGCCGAGGTGCGCAACCTCGCGCAGCGCAGCGCCAATGCGGCCAAGGAGATCAAGGGACTGATCTCCGACTCGGTCTCCAAGGTGGAGTCCGGTTCGCGCCTGGTCGACACCGCCGGCAAGACGATGGAGGACATCGTGCAGTCGGTGAAGCGCGTCACCGACATCATGGCCGAGATCTCGGCGGCGTCGCAGGAGCAGCGCGGCGGCATCGAGCAGGTCAACAACGCCGTGACCCAGATGGACAAGGTCACGCAGCAGAACGCCGCGCTGGTCGAGGAAGCCGCCGCCGCCGCCAAGTCGATGGAAGAGCAGACCGAGACGATGGCCGAGATGGTCAATCGCTTCGTGATGCTGCCCGAATTCGATCGCGGGCGGCCCTACGCGGCCAAGACCGGCAATCCGGTGGTCGACCGCTCGCTCGGCGCCGGGAAGGACAAGCTCGCAACGATGCGCAGCGCGACCGCCAAGCCGGCGCCCGTGCGAGCGCCGTCCCCCCCGCCTCGCAGTTCTGACGGCGAGACCGCGCGCCGGCGTGTGGTCGGGGCGGGCGATGTGGACTGGAAGGAATTCTGAGCCGTAGAGACGCCCCCGCTTGCGCGGGGGCGTCTCCCCGAAGGCCAGGGAGATCATGGTGCAGGAACAGTACGCGCTCGAGGACAAGGACTTTCGCAAGCTGTCGAAGCTTGTGATGGACACGGCCGGCATCGTGCTGAGCGAGCGCAAGCGTGCCTTCATCCATGGTCGGCTCGGGCGGCGGCTGCGCGCGCTCGGCATGTCCAATTTCTCGCAGTATTGCCGTCTGCTCGAGAGCACCAAGGGCGACGACGAGCTGCGCAATTTCATCAACGCGGTCACCACCAACCACACCAACTTCTTTCGCGAGGCCCACCATTTCGACTATCTGTCGCAGGTGATCCTTCCCGCCCTGGTCACCCGCAATGCGCAGACCGAGCGCGTGCGTATCTGGTCGGCCGGCTGCTCGACGGGTGAGGAGCCCTACAGCATCGCGATGACGGTCGCGGCCGGCCCGCGGGTCCTGATGGACTGGGACCTGAAGATCCTCGCCACCGATCTCGACACCAACGTGACGGCCCATGCCGCAGAGGGTGTCTATGAGCTGGACCGGACAACGAGCATTCCCGAGACCCACCGCAAGCGCTTCACGCGGATGCGGGACGGCAACGTCGTGATGAACGACGAGCTTTGCGATCTCATCACCTTCGCGCACCTCAATCTGCTCGGCCCCTGGCCGATGTCGGGGCCGTTCGACGTCATCTTCTGCCGCAACGTGGTCATCTACTTCGACAAGCCGACCCAGATGCGGCTGTTCGACCGCTACGCGGATATCCTCAAGCCGGACGGCTGGCTGATCATTGGCCATTCGGAGAACCTGCTCGGCGTCACCGACCGTTTCGAACTGGTCGGCCGAACGATCTACCGGAGGATCCGATGACCGAGACCAGGACAAGACGGCGGACAATGGCGGCGGGGGCGGCGACCGATGAGGTCTCCACCGGCAGCCGGCGCTATCGCGACAGCCGCTTCGACGCGGTCGCCATCAAGGTGTTTCCTGGCGAGCACTATGTCACCGATGCCGATGACGAGATGCTGGTCACCGTGCTCGGCTCCTGCGTGGCGGCCTGCATCCGCGATCCCAAGACCAAGGTCGGCGGCATGAATCACTTCATGCTGCCGGAGAATTTCGGCGCCTGGGGCAATGCGTCCGACAGCATGCGCTACGGCAACGTCGCGATGGAGCGGCTGATCAACGACGTGCTCGCGCGCGGCGGCGCGCGCCGCCGGCTCGAGATCAAGGTGTTTGGCGGCGCCAACGTCCTCAACGGTGTGGCCAAGGTCGGCCACCGCAACGCGGATTTCGTCGAGGAGTATCTCGCGGCGGAAAATCTGCCGATCGCGGCAAGCCATCTGCGTGGCTCATCGCCGCGCCGCGTCCACTACTTCCCCGCGACCGGCCGCGTGATGCTGCTCGAACTGCCGCGCATCGAGCAGGAGGCGCTGGTCCGTCACGAGACGTCCTACAAATCCAAGATCCAGGTCGAGCCTGTCGCCGGATCCGTCGAGCTCTTTTGAGGCAGTAGACATGAGTGCCATTCGCGTTCTGATCGTCGACGACTCAGCCTTCGTGCGCCAGGTTCTGACCGAGATCCTGTCGAGCGATCCCGGAATCGAGGTCGTGGGCGCCGCTCCGAACCCGATCGTCGCGCGCGACATGATCAAGAGCCTCAATCCCGACGTCCTCACGCTCGACATCGAGATGCCGCGCATGGACGGCCTGGCGTTTCTCGACAAGATCATGGCGCTGCGGCCGATGCCCGTGCTGATGATCTCGTCGCTGACCCAGAAGGGTGCGGATACAGCGGTCCGGGCGCTGGAGATGGGCGCGTTCGATTGCGTGGCAAAGCCGGTGATCGGACTGGTCGAAGGCCTGCCGGCGATGCGCGACGAGATCGTCAGCAAGGTGAAGGCGGCTTCGACGGCAAAGATTCGCGCGCGGGCCGGCGAGCAGGTGCGGCCGATCCAGCGGCCGGGGGTCTCGTATAATTCGTCCGAGAAGATCATCGCGATCGGCGCGTCGACCGGCGGGGTGGAGGCGCTGCAGGAACTCGTGATGGCGTTTCCGTCGGACGCGCCGGCCGCGGTCGTCACGCAGCATATGCCGGCGATGTTCACGGCGTCGTTCGCGAGCCGTCTCAATCAGCTGTGCGCGGTCACGGTGAAGCAGGCGGTCAGCGGTGAGCGCGTGCTGCCGGGCCATGTCTACATCGCACCCGGCGGTTTCCACATGGAGCTGGCGCGCAACGGCGCGAACTACGTCTGCCGCGTTCACGACGAGCCGGCCGTCTCGGGCCATCGCCCTTCGGTGGACGTTCTGTTCCGCTCCGTCGCGCATGCGGCCGGCCCCAATGCGATCGGCGTGATCCTGACCGGCATGGGCCGCGACGGCGCGATGGGCCTGCTGGAGATGCGCTCGGCGGGAGCGCCGACCATTGGCCAGGACGAGGCGAGCTGCGTGGTCTACGGCATGCCCAAGGCCGCCAAGGAATGCGGCGCGGTCGAAGCCGAAATGCCGCTCAACAAGATTGCAGAACACGTTCTCAAGCGGTGCGAAACCCTCGCGGCGCGTGGCGTCAGGGTGTAGCGCATGTTTGGTTGGAAGCAGAGCAGCGCAGCCGCGACGAGGCCGCCGGATCCGGAGCCGTCGCAGCCGCCCGCGCCGGATGAGCAATCCAAGCAGGACGATCTGCTGCGCCGCTGGATCGCGTTTGGCGGCATGCAGCAGCGCGTGATCAGGACATTGGTCGGCGAAATCCAGCAGACGTCGGCGATCGTCGAGACCGAGGCGGACAGCCTCAGCGGCCGTTTCCAGCGTCTCGCCGTGTGTGCCGGGCAGCAGACCGAGCGCGTCGAAAGCCTGAGCCGGCTTGCGATTGGCATCGAGGTCGATGGCGAGGCGGTCGCGATCGACCGGATCGCCGGCCTGCTCGAGGAGACGTTGAGCGACGTCGTCGAGAAGATCCTGCTGTTGTCCAAGGACGCGATGTCGATGGTCTATGCGCTGAGCGAGCTCAACGCGAACGTCAACCGCGTCGACAGCTGCATGGAGGAGCTCAACAAGATCAACCGCGTAACCAACATGCTCGCGCTCAACGCCCGGATCGAGGCGGAACGGGCAGGGGCGGCCGGTGCGGCCTTCCGTGTGGTCGCCGGCGAGGTGCGCGAATTGTCGGGCGCGACGCAGCGGCTGTCGGTCGACATGGATACCGAGCTCAAGGCCGTCACCGAAGGCATTGCCAACGGCCATGCGACGCTGCAGCGCGTCGCGACCATCGACATGTCGCAGAACCTGATGGCCAAGGACCGTCTCGAATTGCTGATGAACGCGCTGATCCAGCGCAGCAGCAACCTGAACGAGGTCGTCGCCGAAGCGATGAAGGAGGCCGAGACCATTTCCGCCGATGTCGCGGGCATGGTGACCGGGATTCAGTTCCAGGACCGGACGCGGCAGCGGCTCGAGCATGTGGTGGATACGCTGCGCGTGGTCGATGAGGCCCTCGACGAGTTGAAGACGACGACGGAGCAGACGCTCGACGTGCCGGTGGCCGAGCTGTCGACCGACAATGAATGGGTCAAGGCCATGCTGGACCGCTTCACGCTCGGGGAAATGCGCTCGCGCTTCGTTGCGCAGATCCTGGAGGGCAGGCAGCCCGCTGATC
Organism: Bradyrhizobium sp. HKCCYLS3077; assembly: GCF_051167555.1. Lineage (NCBI taxonomy): Bacteria > Pseudomonadati > Pseudomonadota > Alphaproteobacteria > Hyphomicrobiales > Nitrobacteraceae > Bradyrhizobium > Bradyrhizobium sp. HKCCYLS3077. The sequence continues at coordinate 274,476 of NZ_JBNPTH010000003.1, forward strand.
CCGGTGAAACCGCGGTCGCGCCGTTGGACACCGGCACCGTCGAATTGTTCTAGGAGGACATCATGCAGATACAGATCGACCGCGCGGGCGGCCAGATTGCGATGAGCGGCGAGTTCACCTTCACCGACCACGTTCCCTTCAAGGAGATGGTCACGGAGCTCTTCGCCGTGCCCGGCAAATCGGTGGTCATCGACCTTTCGAAGCTGGACTTCATCGATTCCGCGGGACTTGGAATGCTGCTCCTGGCGCGCGACGAAGCGAAGAAGAATCATCGCGAGCTGATCCTGCGCAAGCCGATCGGGCAGGTGAAGCGCATGTTCTCCGTCACCAAGTTCAACGCGCTGTTCACCGTCGAGGAGTGATCCGCGATGTCCGTCTCGGCCGATGTGGAGATCGCCGGAAGCGCGAGTTGGGACGGCATCTCGGAGGAGACGCTGGCGGCCGCCTTGGCGCGGCCTGCGACAACTTGCGTCCAGGCCGGCCTGCCTGTGCCCGGAGACGCGGACGTGGTGCTCGACGGCGCCGCTGCAGACCGGCTCGATCTGCTCATCACGACGCGGGCGGCCTATCGCCATTCGGTCGTGAGGATCTTCGTCCAGGCCATTCGATCCCGGATCGAGCTGTCGGAGGATCTGCGGATCAGGGTGTGCAGCGCCGTGCAGGAAGCGCTGATGAATGCGGTGCTTCACGGCAACCTGCAGATCGACGGCCGGATGCGCGGCAGTCTCGACGGCCTTGTTGCCGCGCAGACCGTGATTGAGGACAGGCTGAACTCCCGCGATGTCGGATGCGCGCCGATTCGGCTGACCGCGTCCTGGACCGATGCCGCCCTGCAGGTCACGGTCCGTGACAGCGGCCGTGGCTACGACTACAGCAGCGTCCGGCCGGCCGCGGAGGATGGCGCGTCGGGTCGCGGTCTCGAGATTCTCCAGGTGTTCTCCGATGCCGTGACGGTGCTCGATCGCGGAACGGCGGTGCGGCTGGAGTTCCTGCGATGAGTCCGGTCATGACGATGGTCGAACCCGCGGCCGACGAGAGAGCCGTGCCGGAGGGACTTGCCAATGCGCGGATCCTGATTGCCGACGACGATCCGCTGTGTCGGCGCCTGGTCGCCGGCGTGCTGCGCGCGCAGAAATTCACCAACATCGAGTTTGCCGAAGGCGGCTTGTCGGCGATGGAGCAGGTGCACAGCTTTCGGCCCGACCTGATGCTGCTGGACATGCAGATGCCGGACATCAGCGGCCTCGACGTCTGCCGCCGGCTCCGCGCCAAGCCTGAATTCGCCGACGTGCCGATCCTGGTCCAGACCGCGACGGTCGACCGCAAGAAGATGGGGGAGCTGTTCTCCGCGGGCGCCTCGGATTTTCTGTCCAAGCCGCTCAATCCGTCGGAGCTGATCGCCCGCGTCGTCGTGCATCTCGAACGCTGGAATTCGCTGCGCGAGTTGCGCGACTATCGCGAGCGCATCTCGCGGGAGCTCGAAGCCGCCCATCGCATGCAGGTCGAGCTGCTGCCGGATCCGGTGACGCTGCAGTGGGCGGCACGCACCGCGGATCTGCGCATGGCCACCTACAACAGGTCGTCCTCGGAACTCGGCGGCGATCTCTGGGGCATTCTGCCGATCAGCAATGGCGCGTTCGGAATCTTTCTCGCCGATTTCACGGGGCATGGCGTCAACGCGGCCCTGAATACGTTCCGGCTGCACGCGCTGATCCACGAATACAAGGCCTTGCACGACGATCCCGGCGCCCTGCTGTCGATGCTGAACGAGCGCCTCGTCCGGCTGTTGCGCACCGGCCAGTTCGCGACCTTCATGTACGTCGTCGTCAACCATCGGGCCAACGTGCTCAAATGTGCCTCCGCCGGGGCACCGCCCGCCATTCTCGTCCAGGGCATCGATGGTCGGGCGCGGCTATGCGACACCAGCGGCTTTCCGCTCGGAGTCGAACGCGGCGTGCAGTATCGCACCTCGCGCCGCAAGTTCTCGCCCGGCTCGCTGCTGCTGCTGTTCAGCGACGGACTGTCCGAGTTTCCCAATGCGAAGGGCGAGCGGATCGGTGATGATGGGCTTGTGAAGGCGCTCAATGCATGCGGGCCCGCGCTCGCGCCGCAGGAGGTGATCGACCGGCTGTGCAGCGCGGCCGGGATTGGCGAAGCCAGCCCGCTGCCCGACGACACCACGATCGTCTGCCTCGACCGGCGCGCAGGGCTGCGTCACAACGCCGAGAGAGCGCCCGACCGCGCGGCAAAGCCGCGGGCAACGACTTCATCTCGCGGAGGCCGCTGACGTGACGGGGGCTTCCGACGTTCCGCTGATCGATCAGGACCAACTGGACCTGCTGCAGGCAGCGCTCGATCCCGATGAGTTGCGGGCCATGCTGTCCCAGCTTCCTGTGGTCGCGGCCGAGACATTCGCCGGCATCCGGACGGCGCTCGCGAAGGGCGATCTGGACCAGGTGCGCAAGGCGGCCCATGTTCTGAAAGGGTCCTCCTCGAGCCTGGGCGCCGCACGGTTGGCCGAGATCGCGCGCGTGATCGAACTCGATCTGTCGACGGCCGAGGAGATCGCGGCGCAGCTGCCGCTGATGAGCGACACGATCGGTGCCACGACCGACGCGTTGAAACGTGCGGCGGAATGCGCATGAGCCAGGTCGTCTCCGACGAGACCCTCACGAGGTCCGGCACCGGCATGGACGGCCGCGTTTCCGCTGTCGCCGAGCCGCGCGCGCGATGCTGGACGATGGCGATCTCGGTCGCGACCGCCTCCTTCGTGATCTTGGCCGTGGAGTTGATCGCGGACCTGCAGCCGGACCTGATCGTCTCGCTGCTGATGCTCGCTGTCGCCGCGATCATCGTCATGGCCGTGCTGACATCGATGCTGATCCGCAACAGCCGGCATGCGGTTGCGATGGCGGAGGCCCTGGCGCGGCAGAACGAACAACTGGCGCACACGACCCGCCTGTTGAACGAGGCGCAGCGGATCGGCCGTATCGCCCATTGGACGGCAGAGCAGGGGGGCGAATCGTCCGTCTGGTCGGAGCAGCTGTTCGACATCACCGGTCTTGAGCCGCAGCCCAGCGTTGCCGTCTCCAAGATGATCGAGATCATCCATCCCGACGACGTCAGCACCTTCATCCGCGCGCGCGAGCGCACGATCGCCACGGGCTGCGCCTTGCAGCAGGATGTTCGTATCGTCCGCCCCGACGGCGAAATCCGCTGGATCCGGATGGTGGCCGAGCCGATCGATGATGTCGACGGCAAGTTCCGCGAGCGCTTCGGCATCGTCCAGGACATCACGGAACGGAAGGCCGCCGAGATCGCGGCCGAGCAGGCGCAGCAATTGTTGCTCGACGCCATCGAGGCGCTCACCAAGGGCTTTGTCCTGTTCGACAATGACGATCGCTTCGTGCTGTCGAACACGCGTTTCCGCGAGATGTTTCCAGGCTGGGCCAGGCTGATGCGGCCCGGCATTTCGTTCACCGACCTGATGCGGCGGGCCCACGACGATGGGCTGATCCGCCCGAAGGGTGCCGGCTTCGAGCAATGGCTGGAGCGCAAGCGCGCCTGGCACCTCGGCGGCAGCCGCCTGATCGAGCATCGCGAGATCAATGGCCGCTGGATCCAGAGCGTCGATCATCGCATCTCCGATGGCGGCACCGTCTGCCTCGTCACCGACATCACCGCCTTCAAGACGGTCCAGGCTGAACTCGAGCAGAAGCTCGCTTACGTCCAGGCGATCCGCGCCGATCTCGAGGAGCAGAAACGGGAGCTGGAAGCGACCGGCGCGGAGCTGCGCGCCGCGCGCGATGCCGCCGAGGCCGCCAACCGCGCCAAGTCGGATTTTCTCGCGATCATGAGCCACGAGATCCGCACGCCGCTCAGCGGCATGGTGGGCATGGTCGACCTGCTGCGCGGAACGACGCTCACCGATGAGCAGAAGCGCTACACCGCGCTGGCCAAGGAATCCGCCGATCTGCTGCTCGACGTGATCAACGACATCCTCGACTTCTCCAAGCTCGAGGCGGGCCGCCTGCAATCCGAGAGCATCGATTTCGACGTGCGCAATCTGGTCGAGAGCGCGGTCTCCTTCATGGGCGAGAGGGCGAGGAAACGCAGTCTCGATCTCAAGGTGAGCCTCGCACCCGAGCTGCCGCAATTCCTCAAGGGCGATCCGACGCGGATCCGCCAGGTGGTGCTGAACCTCGTCGCCAACGCCATCAAGTTTACCGAGCGGGGTGGAATCGACGTGCGCGCGAGCCATCGCGCGCATGAGGATGGCGCAATCGATCTCAGGATCGAGGTGATCGACACCGGCATCGGCATGTCGCCGGAGATCCAGGCTCAGATCTTCGACCCCTTCGTTCAGGCCGACACCTCCATCACGCGGAAGTATGGCGGCAGCGGGCTGGGTCTGGCGATCTGCAAGCAGCTCTGCACCATCATGGGCGGCAACATTGGCGTCGACAGCCAGCTCGGCCGCGGCAGCCGCTTCTGGTTCGAGGTGAGATGCCGGCAGGGCGAAGCGCCGGTGCTGACGATCGAGCCGATCGAGGCGTCGCCCGATCGGCCGCTCGACATTCTCGTCGCCGAGGACAGTCCGATCATCGCGACGCTGATCTCCAGCCTGCTGGTCAAGCAGGGCTTCAGGCCGACCATTGTCGTCAACGGTGTCCAGGCCATCGCCGCCGTGTTCAAGCGGCGCTTCGACCTGGTGCTCATGGACGTCCAGATGCCGGAGATGGACGGCATGTCGGCGACGCGCGCGATCCGCGAACTGCCGCCGCCCGCGTGCCACACGCCGATCATCGCGCTGACCGCCAACGCGCTGGTCGGCCAGCGCGAGACCTATCTCGCCGCCGGCATGAACGACTACGTCACCAAGCCGATCCAGCCGCCCTTGCTGTTCGAGGCCATCCGCCGCTGGGCGTTGCCGCAACTTCCCGGCGCACCGCCGCTGCAGCCGGGCGCGTGCGAGTCCTTGGAGACGACCTTGCCGCAGGCGGCGACATCCCGGGCCTGCGACCCGTCCTGATCCGCCGTCGTTCGCGGCATTCCCGAGCAGCCGAAGCGCACGGAGGCATCCGCGCCGCGATTGCCTCGTCGTCCACCCGGCGATCGGATGCGGCCCGGACTACACCACGTGAAAGTTGGACACGGAATCATTGGCGAGCTGCGCGACCAGCTGCAGCTCCCAATCGATATAGGCCTGCATCGCCTCGGTGGCGTTGTCGGTGCCTTCGTAGGGGCGCTTGTAGACGTCGTCCGGCGTCGAGATCCAGGACTGTCGATCCGTCTCCAGCGCATGTCCCGCTATTGTCCAAGCCCGCGTGCCGCCGTCGAGGACGCGAACCTGCCGGCTAGTCGCCGATCGCGCCTCGGCCAACGCAAACGCCGCTTCCGCGCCGTCGGCGCTTGCGAGCACGATCGGGCCGTCGCCCGGCAGCTTGCGGAGATCCGTTGCAAAGCGCGACGCCAGCACGAAATGCGCGCCGGGAATGTGTCCGGCCTTGTAGTTCGGGCTGCGCGTGAGCTCGACGATGGTCCAGGCCGCGCGGTCAGCGGCGAGCCGTGCCACATCGATCGCCGCATCCCCGATCTCCGGCAAGGCCGGCCGGCAGGGGGCAGGGATCTCCGTTGCGGTCGGCGCCACGACGTCAGGTCCGATGATCGAGGCGTCCCAGCCCATCTGTGTCAGCCACGACGCGGTCATGCGCGCGCGCACGCCGTCGTCATCGAACAGCACCAGCCGCGCGCCGCGCACGCCGACCCATTCGTCGGTCGCCTGCACCAACTGGCCGCCAGGCGCGGAGGCGAATCCGGCCGGATGACCGGCGGCATATTCCTCGGGCGTGCGGACATCGAGGCAGTACAGCGTCCGTGTTGCGGCCTCCGCCTGATAGCGCGCGAACGTCGCTGCATCGAGCATGCCGACGCCGACACGCTCGGCCCAAGATTTGGCGTCGGCGAGAGCTTTGGCGTAGCTCGCCTGCGGCCGTTCCAGCATGCGCGCGGTCTTGCCGCGCTCGACGTGATGGCCGGCCAGCGTCCAGCCGATCGTGCCGTTGCGCAGGGCATAGATCCTGTTCGGCAGACCGGCATTGATCAGCGACTGCGTGCCGATGATCGAGCGGGTGCGCCCGGCGCAGTTGACGATGATCGTGGTGTCGGGCGACGGCGCAATTTCGCGCGCGCGAAAAGCGAGCTCGCCGCCGGGGACGCTGACCCCGCGTGGAATGCTCATGGTACGGTATTCTTCGAAGCGCCGTGCATCGAGGACGACGAGGTTCGACTCGCGCTCGATCAGCGCCTTGGCTTCGTCCGCCGGCAGCGACGGCGTGTGGCGGATCGCCTCGACCAGTTCGCCGAACGCCTTGCTCGGCACGTTGACGTCGCGGAACACTTCGCCGACCCGGGCATAGCCGGCGAGCCCGCCGGCCAGGATCGACACGTCGCTGTAGCCCAGCGCGCGGATGCGCGGCACCGCACGCTCGGCAGCGCCTTCGCCGTCATCATAGACCACGACCGGCACGGAGAGCCGCGGGATCAGATCGAGGATGCGCAGCTCGATCTGCGACAGCGGCAGCGACACCGCGAAGAACGGATGCGACAGCGAATAGGGCCCTTCCTCGCGGACGTCGAGCAGCGCCACCTCTTCATTGGCGCGCCAGCGCCGCCGTAGCTCCTTTGGTGTAGTGAAGCCTTCGATGTCAGGCGGCGGTGCGGTCGGGCCAGAGGTTGGGGACGCTGTCATTCGAATATCCGGAGATGAACTCGCTGCTCGTGCCGCTCTCCGCGTCATAGACCGCGCGCCGGATGCGGCCGATATTGCCGCCATAGACGTGGATGCTGATCGAGGAGCGGTCCGCCAGACCGTTGGAGATGGCGTGGATGTCGCCAATCTCTGGCGAGACTGCGGCAGTTTGTCCAGCCTGTAGCCGTTCCGGCATGCCTCCGCGCAGGCTGCCATCCGCCTGCCGCGCATAGCTCACGGACCGCTCCTCGCCGCGCAGCACGCCGACCAGGCCCCACACGCGGTGGTCGTGAACGGGCGTGCCCTGGCCCGGACCCCAGACGAAGCTGACGATCGAGAACCGGTCGAGCGGATCGGCATAGAGCAGATACTGCCGGTAGCGGGCACCGTCGGCGACGGCATAGGCGTCCGGCAGCCAATCGTCATGCGCGATCAGGTCTTTCAGCTTCGGTGCGAGGGCCGCGAGCAATGTCGCTTCGTCAGTCGTATCGGTCACGAGGCGCGCTGTCTCGGCGACGAAGTCGCGCAAACGGGCAATGTCAGTCATCTGAAGTCGGGCTCTGCGAAGTCGACTTATCGAAGTCGATCTTGTTGATGTCGGTTTTGCCGAACGCGTCGCGCGCCGGGCGGGATCCTGGGTGCGTTCTACACGTGAGGTCCGAGCATGGCGAGGTAGAAGAGATCCTCGTTCGACAGCTCACCGGTGCGACGTCGCACGACCAGTTCGCCGCGCTCCGTGCGGGCGTCAACTCGCCGCTGCGGCATCAGGTGACCGAGCCAGCCTCCCACCCACGAGACGTAGCGCATGATAGCCTCCGCGTCGTTGCACAACCGCTTTGATATCATGCCTCGATCGGCGCCGAACAGAGCAGGGCTCGGCTCCGCGTCAATTTAGCAGATCATGCCTGCTGAAGCGCATCTTCGGTAAATTCCTTTTCCGATGAGTGCATGCTGCGTTGATCCGCTTCTCCAGCCGGCGCGTCCTCGTCGGCGCTGCGGCCCATCAGGCCGTCCTGCCAATGGGTGCGGAAGGCCATCCACGAAGCGTGATCCTGGAAGGCGACCTCGGCGAACCACTCGACCGTGACGGCGCCGCTCGGCCAGTAGCGCTCCTGGTCGTGCCAGCACACCACCGGCCAGCGCGGATTGCGATAGGAGCGGCCGCTCTCGTCATGCAACGACGGGCGGCCGAGATGATCGATCAGCCACGCCATCACGTCGGGCAGAAACGTCGCGGCGAACGAGACGCCGTGACGTCCGAGCCGCTGCGGCATCCGCATGATGCGCTGATCGATGATCGCGAAAGCCGGCGGCACCGCGCCGACATTGAACTGGCGGATCATCAGGAGGCGGAAGCCGCAGTCGCAGAGCTCGGCCGGCACGGCGTGGATCGCGCTTGGTTGAAGTGGAGCCGTCATGTTCATACCAGTGCTCCCTTCGCCTGTTCGAGCATGTGGTCGGATGAAAGCTGTGCGCCGTCGCGTTCGACGGTCGCGCGAAAATCCCTGGCGAGTGCGGCGCCCACCGCGAGTGCTGCGGCCTCCTCTCGCGGGTCGCCGCTCCATTTCATCGTCATGGCGACTTCGCCCGCGTCCGCCCGCCGCTCCGTCACGCCGGCGAAGCGCAGGTCGAAGCCGGCATCCTCGCCATCGAGCGTGCAGGGCAGATAGCCCGATGTCTCGAACGGCACATAGCCGTCGTCGAGCGTCAGCGCGAACGGAAGGCGCGCGATCGCCTGCTGCAACGCTGGGCGCGTCGGCACATCGATGCGCTTCAGATAGGCGGTCAGAACGCGTGCCATCCCGTGTCTCCCGTCGGCATCAGTACGATGCTGGTCGCAGCGTACCGATCGCCCCGCGTGGATACGGAAATCGGGTCCGAATCCAACGCGACGAAAATCAACAATCACCGACATTTCCGCCGGTGCGAGATGACAGATCAAATTTCGTGCCAGACGCGCCGCGATCAGTGGAGACTGTGGCCGTCACTGTCGTCCTGTGACGACACGAGCTGCGCGATCGCGCTGGATTGATGGTGGACCATCCGCCAGCCGCCGCCGATCCGCTTGAAGTGATTTGAGGCGGCAAGCGCGGCACCATCGACGAGCTCGATGCAGACCACGTGGCCATGATCACCATCGACGATGGCGTGCGGTTCCGCACACACGATTTGGGGGCGCGCCGGATTGCTCAGGATGTCGCGCCAGCTGCCGATCACGGCGGCGCGGCCGACGATCGCCGGCCAGCCCGGATGGATGCAGGAGATGCCGTCGCCATCGGCCCACAGCGCCGCCAGCGCGGCGAAGTCGCCGGCCGCAAAGGCCGCGTAGAAGGCCGCATTGGCGGCAATGATCGCGCTTTCGTCACTCATGCCGCAGTCCTGCGTCAGTCCTTTGCCGAACATCACCCGATGTCCGAAACCGCACATCACCTGCCTCGGCGCAAACTTGCAAGCTTCTTGCAAGCCCCCATCGGCACGCCATTGCAACGCAGCAGCCGAGGTCCTGTCATGCTCGAAACGGCCATTGTCGGGGGTGGATTGTGCGGAATAACACTCGCGCGCAGCCTTCAGCAGCGCGGCGGGACGTTTGCGTTGTTCGAAGCCCGACATCGCTTGGGCGGGCGGATCATGACAGCAAAAAGCAGAAGCGGGCTCGCGCTGGATCTCGGGCCGACCTGGTTCTGGCCCGAGACCCAGCCGCTGCTCACCGGCCTGATCGCCGAGCTCGGACTCACCGATTTCGCCCAGCATGATGACGGCACGGTGCTGCACCTGAAGGAGGCGGACAAGGCGGCCGAGCCGATCAGCGGTCCGCCGATTCATCAGGGGGCGCGCCGGCTGTCCGGGGGCATGACGAAGCTGGTCGAGGCGCTGTCGCGCGATCTGCCGGCTTCCGTGATCCATCTCGGCCATGAGCTGATGCGCATCGTCGATTGTGGCACGCATGTGCGGCTGATCTTCGCCACCGAAACGGAGTCGGTCGCGGTTGAAGCCAAACGCGCGGTGCTGGCGCTGCCGCCGCGGCTGCTGATCGATCATGTCGGCTTCTATCCTGCGCTCGATGACGCGACCTTCGAGGCGCTGCGCAACGCCGAGACCTGGATGGCCGCGCAGGCCAAAATCGTGATCGCCTATGACCAGGCGCATTGGCGCGACAAGGGCCAATCGGGCAACGCCTTCGTGAGTCACGAGCAGGCCGTCGTCGGCGAGATCTTCGATGCCTGCGACGAAGGCGGCGACCGCGCCGCGCTCGGCGGCTTCCTCGCTTTCCCTCCCGATCTGCGCGAAGCCTTCAATGTCGGCCTGCCGATGCTGATGGACAGCCAGATGGTGCAGCTGTTCGGCTCGGCGCTGGAAAGCGGCGAGCAGCATTATCAGGACTGGGCGACGGAGCGCTTCACCTGCAGCGCGCTGGACCGGACGACGCCGCGCGGCGAGCACAGCGAGATCGCCAATCCGATGCTGCGGCGGGCGCTGTGGGAGGGCCGCCTGCATCTCGGCGGCGCCGAGACCGCAAGCCATGCGGCCGGCTATCTGGAAGGCGCCGTCAATGCGGCGCGGCGCATCGAGCGCGCGCTGGCGCGGGCCGCCGACGCGCCGGTGGGCGTGCGGCCGGGCGGCGTGGGCGAGGGGCTGTCGGGCAACGACGCGAGCCTCTCCTGGTTCGCCTCCTGGGTCGCGGCGCAGCGTGATGCGGCGTTCGACGACTATCGGCAGCGCCTGAACCGCAGCCTCGCCACGCAGCAGCGCGAGCAGCTCACCCAGCTCGCCGTCCTCGGCGCCATCGAGCAGGTGTTCGCCGCCGCGTTGCAGGTGCTGGAGGCGCTGAGCTTCGACATGCGCCATGTCGCGATCGAGCGCGGGCGCTCAGGCCTGATGCCCGAGATCCAGAAGCCGTTCCGCGACGTCATGCAGTCGCTGCTCGACGACGCCGTTGCCTTCAACCGCACCTCCTGCGCGCTCTCGAACTTCCCGTTCGAGCACAAGCCGCCGAAGGACTATGTGCAGACCATCCTGCGCGACATCGCCGCCGCCTGGCAGGAGTTCTCGCTGGCCGCGAACCGCATTCTGCTGGCGAAGGCCGAAGCCGCGCGGCAGCCGACGGGGGTGTCGTCGTGACTGCGACGGCTCTGGGGCACGCGCGATGAAGCTGCAGATCGAACGTCCCATCATCGAGGCGATGGCCGCGGCCTTTCCGCATCTCGCCTCGCTGACGGAGCAGCTTCGCTTCGGTGACAAGGTCGAGGTCAACCTCGCCCAGCTCGCGAGCGCCGAGCTCGATGTCCTGCGTGACAGTTATCAGAAGGCGGGCCCCGAATGGCACGTCCGCGCGGCGCAGATCGCGACCTTGCAGCGCGCCTTCAGCGGTTCCGGCACGCGCTTCTCGGAGCATGAGCTGGAGCAGGTGCTTCCGGCGATCGTGCGCTATCTGATCTCCGGCGCCATCCGCGGCTGGATGTTCACCGCCAACGTCGCCAGCCGGCCGCTGCCTTATGTCGTGACCCGGCTCGACTACACCGCGCCGTCCAACGACGAGGCCGGCCGCGTCTTCATCGAGCTCAAGGCCAACGCCAAGGGCGCGATCACCACGTCGACCTTGCGCATCTCCACCGGCGACATCGTCGGCCGGACCGTCGCCGAGATCTTTGCCGCCAAGGGCTTTCTCAAGGAAACGCCCGAGCTGATCGCGGCCTATGACGAGACCGCGGAACGCTATTTCGCATGGCGCGGCCGCTACGGGGCGCAGTTCTCCGGCCGCGGCATCGGCTTCTTCGCCGACGATCCGAACTCCTCGCACCGCGATACGGACTGGTCGCGCAAGGACGTCATTGTGCTGTCCTCCGGCGGCGGCACCGCGCGGCTCGTCAACGACGAGGGCATCCTGACCGAGCGTGCGCTGACGCTGGAAGTCACCGGCGACATTCTCGGTCCGTATCTGCGCAAGGCCGCCAAGAGCAATCTCTACGATGCCGAACAGGAGGTCGAGGAGTCCAAGGCGGCGATCCCGCAGGGTGTGTTCTGCAAGATCCCCGTGCATCCCTACATGCTGATGTTCCATCTCGACCTGCACCATTATCTCTGGGTGCATGCCGACGACATGGCGCCCTACGTCTATCAGCCCGAGCTGAAGGACAAGCTGGTGCTGCCGGAGGAGCAGACCGACCTGATCGACATCCTCACCGCCGAGATGGACCTGCTGATGGACGACATCGTCGCCGGCAAGTCGGGCGGCACCACGGTGTTGTGTGCCGGACCTCCCGGCGTCGGCAAGACGCTGACGGCGGAGGTCTATGCCGAGATCATCGGCCGCCCCTTGTACCGCGTGCATTCCGGCCAGCTCGGCCTCAACGTCGCGGCGATGGAGGGCGCGCTGAAGGACGCGCTGACCCGGGCGCAGCGCTGGGGCGCCGTCATGCTGATCGACGAGGCTGACGTCTACATCAAGCGCCGCGAGGACGACATGACGATGAACGCGGTCGTCGGCGTGTTCCTGCGCGTGCTCGAATATTTCAATGGCCTGCTGTTTCTCACCACCAACCGCATCGACGACATCGACGAAGCGATCGTCTCGCGCTGCATCGCGCTGATCAAGTTCCAGGCGCCGGACGCCGATGCGCGCGGCCGGATCTGGCGGGTGATGTGCGAGCAGTTCGGGTTGAAGGTGGACGCGGGCCTGATCGAGCTCCTGGTCGAGACGTTTCCGGGCGCGTCCGGCCGCGACATCAAGGGCCTGGCGAAACTCGTCGCCAAATACTGTCACCACAAGAGCGTGCATCCGACCATCGACGTCTTCCGCCGCTGCGCCATCTTCCGCGGCATCGATCTCGGTGACCACGAGCCTATGGCGGAGGCGGCGGAGTAGGTGGCTGGAACGGTGCTAAAGCGGCTCGATCCACGCATGATTGCGAAGCGATCGCGCCGAGGTATCTCCACACGTCATTCCGGGGCGCGCGCAGCGCGAGCCCGGAATCCATAACCACAGGCTGTTGTGATACGGAAGAGATGGATTCCGGGTTCGCGCTGTGCGCGCCCCGGAATGACGAGAGGTGAGAATTCACTTCAACGCAAACAGAACGTTGGGGATATGCCTACTCGCTCATCTTCCCCAGCGCCGCCGGATTATAGCCTTCCTCGCGCAGCACCCGCTGCACCACCGGTCGCGCCAGCATCCGCCGGTAGTGTGCGAGCAGGTTGGCGGGCATCGTGATGCCGGTCTTGTCGGCCCAGAACTCCACATAGAACAGAAGCGGATCGGCAACCGAGAACTCGCCGCCCAGATAGGGCTGCTCGCCGAGCATCTTGCTCAGGATCGCGAAGCCCTTCACCACGACGTTACGGCCGAGCGCGCGCACGGACTCCTGGTCCGCCTCGTTGCGGCTGAAGGTCGGGGTGGCGAAGATGCGGGCGAAACCGTGGCCGTGCACGGTGCCGGCGATGTAGGTCATCGCCTCGAGCAGCCGTGTCTCGGCCTCGAGATCGCTTGGCCACAGCCTGGCGCGCGGACGCGAGCGTCCGAGCCAATAGGCGATCACGGGGACCTCGGTGAGCACGCTGCCGTCGCCGCGGACCAGCGCCGGAATCGTCGACTTCGGATTGATCGCGACATAGTCCGGCTTGAAATTGTCGCCGGCGGGCAGGTTGACGATGTAGGCCTCGAACACCTCCTCCAGCTCTTCGAGAATAATGTGGATGCCGGTCGAGCACGATCCCGGCGTCATGTAGAACTTCATCGCGGCCATCATTGTCTCCAAGCCGACATCGTCCGGGCGCTATCGCGCCTCACGGCATGCTTCATGCAAGGTTCGGGGCAGTTCTGCGAATGACGCAGCTTGGCCCGCCAATCCGGGCCGGAGCCGTCAGGTTTGCGACAGGAGATGTCACCACGGCCCGCTGCTCCCGTCGCGCGTTCAGGGAGATCAGCGCATGACCGAACGTGAGCCGGAAGTCTTCGTCATCTGTCCGACCGCGAGCATCGCCAAGGGCGAGGCCAAGTCGTTCAGCCTGTCCCGGATCGGCGACAACGGCGAGGCGCGGCCGTTTCCGATTGTGATCGTGCACACCTCGGCCGGCGGCTTCGTCGGCTACGTCAACACCTGCCCGCACGAGGGCAAATGGCTGAACATCGGCAGCGGCCAGTTCTTCACCGCCGACCGCAGCCTGCTCCGCTGCGGCCGGCACGGCGCGACCTTCGAGATCGACACCGGCCTCTGCAACGCCGGCGCCTGCGAGGGCAGCAGCCTGGAGCCGATCGCGCTCGCCGTGATCGACGGCGACATCTGCCTGTGCGGCGTCGCCCTGGTGGAGGATGTCGGCTTCCCCGATCCGTTCGACGATCTCGACGAGACGATGGAGATCATGATTCATCCGGATTGAGGGCGATGAGTCTGATTTTGAAGGATCACTCCTCCTCTTGGCCGATTGGGACGTAAGCTCTTGAGGCGAGGGCGGTCCGCTCCCTCTCCCCGTTCTTCACGGGGAGAGGGTTGGGGTGAGGGGCAGCCACACGGGCAGATTTTCTTGTCATCTGACACCTTGTAGGTCGCATCGAAGATGCGATGGCGCTCACTCGATCCTCTGTCATGAGGCCGTATGTCGTTGAATGGTGTTGACACTGCCCGTGCCGCTGCCCCTCACCCCAACCCTCTCCCCGTGAAGGACGGGGAGAGGGAGCGCAGCGTCGCCTGTGGTGGTAGCACGGCTTGAATCATGGTCCGGCAGGAGGACGTCGCTACCCGCGACTTACGCACTCCTTGCCGTCAGAACCCATCCGCCTTCTTGCCCCAGGGATGACTGCCCGGCACCAGCTGGGCCTTGATGCCGGCCTTTTCGACGTCCGCTTGCGTCTTGAAGAACGTCGCCTCGTGCACCAGCGTGCCGTTCTTGGTCGTCACCGCGACATAGCGCGCGACGGTGTCGATGTCGCAGAGATAGCCGCCGCCGGGGTCGGCGGCGCTGCGCAGATTGCCGTCCCAGTCGACGAAGAAGCCGTCACTCATATCTTGTTCTCCAAGGTTCATTCCGTGTCAGGCTGGTCCGCGACCAGTTGCGCATAGGCGCTTTCGACGATCGCCCGGCATTGCAGCAGGCGCTGGTGCTCGGCCTTGCTGATGCTCACCGTCTCCACGCCATCATCGGTGGCCGTCGTCGCTGCCTGCAGCGCCTCGAACAGCGCCTTCTCGAGCTGATAGATTCGCTCGCTGGCGCGCTCCAGATAGGGGATCGGATTGGCGCGGACATTGGCCTCGTGCAGCGCATCCAGGCTGAGCAGCGAGCGGAAGCGGCGCTCGACCCGGCGCTGCTGCATGCCGAAATCATGCTCGATGACCGTCATGGCCGCACCTCTCGCGCGGACCTCGCTGCGGCCTTGGCGGCGTCGCGGAGCAGGGTGAGGCATTCGAGCGAGGCGGCCATGTCGAGCGCGGAGAAGCCGTCCAGCGTTTCGCTCTCGATGTCGGCGCCCTTGGCGAGCAGATGCGCGACCACCTCGGCCTTGCCCGAGGACGACGCATACATCAGCGCGGTCGCGCCATTGTCGTTGCGGTTGTCGAGGTCGATGCCGGCCTCGACCAGTGCATCGATGGCGTCGAGATGCCGGCCGACGCAGGCGAGCCACAGTGCGTTGTTGCCGTCGGCATTCCTGGCCGAGATGTCCGCGCCCGCGGCGAGCAGCTCGCGGATGATGGTGACGTTGCCGAGATGGGCGGCGCGCATCAGCGGCGTCGTCCGGTTGCCGATCGCAGCGTCGACGTCATCAGCGGGAAAGCCCTGGGCGGCGAGCCACGCCGCCAGCACCGGACCGATGTCGGCCGCGCCGCTGCGCGCCGGAAAGCGCTGGCGCCACGCCTCATAGCCGCCGTCGAGGCTGTAGACCTCCGTGAACCCGAAATCGGAGAAGGTCTGCGCATATTCCTGGCTGGCGTTGCCATGATAGCAGTAGATCAGGATCGGCGTCCGCCTGGTCGTGCCGGCGATCAGCTCCGACAGATTGCGCTGGGTGAGATGCTGTGCGCCTGTGATGTGCGCGGTGCTGAACGAGGCCTGGTCACGGACGTCGAAGCGCAGCACGTCGTCACGCTGCAGCAGCTCGGCCGCCTGGCCGACGTCAATGCGCTGGAACGGAATGCGCGGTCTCATGCTGTTTGTCTCATGGCAGTGCTCTCACGGCAGGACTCCGGCTTCGTTGCGTGTGCGGCCCGGATAGGCAGCCAGGGTCGTGATGCGATCATCGGTCAGGGGACGGCCGATGGTGAAGTGATAGAGCGTCTGCCACCGGTCGCTGGCGACGCCGAGCATCTCGTGCACGGAATCGTCGAAATAGCAGCCGATGCCGGTGCCACGCTGGCCGGCCGCCTCGGCTTCGAGATACAGCACCTGACCGATCAGGCCGGCCTCCCAATGCAGCTGGCGATAGCGCCAGGGATGGTCGCTGACGAGCGGAGCGAACTCGGCCAGCATCGCCAGCGTGAAGCAACTGTCGCCGGCGATCGCCTGGTGGCAGCTCGCGGTGCGGACCACGCCGCGGCTGTCGGTCGGCAGCAGATGAAACAGCGGCAGATGATCAGGCGCATTCTCGACGCGGCGCCAGTCGAAATCAGAACGCAGCGCCCGCCGCAGATCGCTTTCCGTGTTCGCGTTGCGCGGAAGAGCATAGAGCCCCGGCGCGAGACCGTCGACGCGATGGACGAACAGCAGGGGATGCAGGCGGGGCGCAAAGGGCCAGGCGTCCCAGGGCGGCGTCGCGCGCGGCAGCAGCGCGTCGAGCAACTGGTAGAAGATATCCGCGCTCATCGTGAACCTGGAATCGAAGCGTTGCGCGCTGCGGCGACCGAGGATGAGCTCGGCCGCGCGGGCCGTCGATCGCTGCACGCGTGGGGGCAGGGACGGGCGCGCCGTGATCGCATCCTGCGCCATGCCGGCCGTGGCCGCGCTGACCTCGGGGATGACGGGCCAGCGGTAGAGCGGATGGCGATCGAGCCGGTTCGCTGTCCCCGTCCAGATGTCCTCGTTCGTCCACGGCCGGGGCAGATCCGCATGCGCGGCCCCGTCTGCATTACGAGGCGTGATCGCGACCAGAACGTCGGCATCCTCCGGCTCGACCGCGGCGAAATCACCGGCGCGATCGAGGCCCATGAGGGCGGCCAGCCTTGTGCTGTCGAGTCCGTCGATGACGTGTGCCGTCCAGCCTAGCGCCGCGGCGGCGGTGCTGATGCCGCCGAGCGCGTGGCCGAGGTCGAGCTGGCAGTAGCGGAAGGCGCGCTCGCCATATTTCCACGCCTCGCGCCAATGAATCGAAGAGAGGCCGAGCCAGAGCCGCGGCGGTCCGTCCGGGGCGTTGCCGCGGCGGCACCGCTGCTCCAGCACGTGGTCGCGACTGAGATAGTGGTGGAGCCCGTCGCCGAGGCCGGCGACATGCTCCGCGATCACATAGGCCTCGGTCGGATGCAGATTGCCGCTCGACGGATTGCAGCGCAGCGCCCAGCGATCGGGGCCGTACTCCTTCCACGCCGACAACCCGAACGACAATTCCAGCAGCAGCGCGACGCCGTCGATGGTGAGCGCGTGCACCGGCGCCGTCCCTTCGCAGGCCGCGGCAAAGCTCGCGGTGAGGCGATCCGACGTCAGCGGCAGATCCGTCCGCGGGCTGCCTGCGAATTCGCGAAACGGATTCGGCTGCGCGTCCCAGTCCAGCGTCTCCGGCCCGGCCGCATAGCGCTTCAGGCTATGCTTGGTGCGGGCGTGATAGGCGAGCGCGATCTCGGCGGCCGCCGGCATCTTCGCTGCGGGTGACGGTGACACGGACATGGTTCCTCACAACGCGCGAGCTCGACGTTCGCGCATCCTGAACGGTCGCTTGGTGACCGGATCGAGCGGAGCAAAATCCGTTCCGGGAGCACGCCGCCGTCTTGTCACCTCATCCTCGGATGCGCCCCTCCGGCACAGGCCAGGAATGCATCACCGCGGGTGTTTGATATGGACGCCGGGCTGGCCGCTGCGCGTCTCCCGGACTGACAGCGCGGAGAGCGTTGTCCGATTCCGAACAGCGCGACCGGCGCTGTCCGTTTCTCGACATCAGTGCGGCTGCGTGCGGCGCGAGCTGCTCGCCTCGATCAGCACCGCGACCTTGGCGGCGATCGACAGCCACGCCTGATGCGCGTCGATCTTGTGGCCGAGCTTGAAGCTATCAGCCATGCGGCTCGCGAAAGCCGGCCCGTCCGGGCCGTGCTGTTCGGCGATGATCCACGCGGTCTGCCACAGATCGGTTTCGCTCGTCACGGCAGCTACAGATCCAGCACCAGCTGGTCGCCCTTGGCGCGCGACACGCAGGGGAGGAAATAGCCTTCCGCGCGCTGCGCCGCCGACAGCCGCTTGTCGCGATGATCGATCTCGCCCTCGACGACCCGGGTCTTGCAGGTGCCGCACATGCCCTGCTCGCAGGAGGTCGCGATCTTGACGCCGTTCTCCTCGAGGAAGGCGGTGACGGTCTTGTCGCCCGGGATCTTGAACGTCGCGCCGGTGCTCTTGATGGTGACGTCGAACACCTTGTCGAGCAGCGCGGCCGCGGCCTTGGCGGTGAAGCGCTCGACATGGATGCGCTCTTCGGCAAAACCCTTCTGCTTGGCCTGCGCGATGATCGGATCCATCCACCAGTCCACGCCGCAGATGAACAGCTGGGTGTCGTCGGGACGGTCGGCCAGCAGCTCGGCGGCTTTCAGCAGCTGATTGTCCTCGGTCGCTTCCTTGTAGTATTTGGTATCGGCGGCGAACGCCGAGGCCTCGATCCGGCCGCGGAATGCGTCCGGCGACATCAGCGCGAACACGTAGTGCAGCTCGAACGGGATGTTCTTGGCCTTCAGCGTGTCGGCGATCGACAGGATCGGCGTCACGCCGATGCCGCGCGCCACCAGCAGCGCGCGCTTGGTGTCCTTCGGGATCTTGAAGCGGTTGCGCGGGCGGCTGACCTGCAGCTTGTCGCCCTCGTTGATGTCGAGATGCAGCGCCTTGGAGCCGCCGCGGCTGTTGGCATCCTTCCACACGCCGATGCAGTAGCGGTTGCGTTCGGCCGCGCTGTTCAGCAGCGAATATTGCCGCGTCAGTCCGTTCGGCAGGGTGACGTCGATATGGCTGCCCGGAGTGAACCCCGGCAGCGGCTGATCGTCAGCCGGAACGAGCTCGAATGAGGCCATGTTGTGCGCTTCGATGGCTTTTTTCGCCACGACGACGGTGTGCAGGCTGTCGGACATCTGACAACTCCATGGAGCGACCCGGCTGAGAAGTAGGCGATGCAAGGAGAAGGCCAATTGGCCGCATTCGCTGAGTGAAGCAGCTTTTCCGCTTGCTCTCTCAGCTGATGAGATGTATGTACGCCGCCCGTTTCAACTCCAGATGCGTTCAACGCGAGAGGCCATCAGCCATGTCAAACCCACTGTGCGCGACACGATCCGTGCCGACGCTCGCAGTGCGTCCGGCTGACAGTCCCTCCATCATGTTGAACGATCATGGCCAAGTCATCGATCGCGCGCCGGCAGGAGGCCGAGCGCGCACGGGTTGAAGCCTATGAGCTGACGCTGCGCCGTGTGGCGCGGCCGTCGCGCCCGCCGCCGGATCTGCACAATGCGATCCGCGAGGCGGCACGCGGCTTCGGCTCCGACCTGATCATTCGCAGCCCCGAAAGCTGGAAGCCGCAGCTGAAGACGCGCGATCCCGCGCGCCTGCGGCTGGCGGCCGCGCGGCACCTGTTCGCGCGCTATCCGGTCGCCGCGCATCTGGAGCAGATCTGGATCGACGCGGACGGGCTGGAGCGTGACGAGCGCGACCTGCGCAAGTGCTGGTACATCGTGGCCGCCGGTGGCGGCTCGCTGTACAAGGCGGGCGCGTCGGCCGTCCTGTCGCGCAAGGAGGTTCACGCCTTCCTCAATCCGCTCGGTCAGGTCGGCTTCGACGAGGCGATCTGGCAGGCGATCGCGCGCTCCTACACCGACGATCCCGCTTTGGCGTCGCGGATCGCCCGGTCGAAGATCGCGCGGACGCCGCGCGGCGAGATCGCGTTCTGGCGCGAGGCCGCGCAGTTCTTCTGCGCGCAGCCGACGACCCTCGAGGAGATCGACGATCTCTGCGACTATTTCGCGCACCGGCGCCGGCGCGATCGCAAGTTCAGCCTCAAGGGGCGGACGCTCGCGGCGCTGCGCCGCCTGATGAATGCGTGGCATCGCGAGCTCGCGGTGATCGCGCGCATCGAAGCGGCGCGGCGGCGGATCGAGATGGGGCGCCAGCATCCGACAGCGCGGGCCGCTCAGCTCCCGTCGCATTGGGCGGGTGCGCAGCTCGCGGAGTGGTCGTGGAGCCCATCGTCCGCGAAGCGTGATGAGTACGTCATCACGCAGTTGCGGAGCGCGGAGGATCTCGTCGCGGAGTCCAGGGCGATGCACCACTGCGTGTCGAGCTACGCGGCCAAGTGCATCACCGGGCACGCCTCGATCTGGTCGCTGCGCCACCGCCATGCCGGCAGGACGCAGCGGCTGCTGACGATCGAGCTCGATCGGCAGCACCGCGCGGTGCAGGTGCGCGGTTTCGCCAACCGCGTCGCTCACGCCGACGAGCGCAAGGTCCTTGAGCGCTGGGCCAAGGCGCGCGGCATCCACTTGCCGGAGATATGAGCTGCGCCGCCCTCACGGGCGGCGCAGGCCGGTCGAGCGATGCCGAGCCGCTGCAAAGAAAACGTCACATGACATCGCTCGCGCGCGGGTCTATGACGCGCGGTTCTCGAACACAGGTGCCGGACGGGGAGCGACTGCCATGACCATGCGCGAGCAGTGGGAGGATCAGGCCGAGCCATGGCTGGCGTGGGCAAGGGCGCCGGGCCATGACAGCTTCTGGCGGCATCATCGCGAACAGTTCGACACGCTGCTGCCGCCGCCCGGCGCACTGACGCTCGACATCGGCTGCGGAGAGGGCCGGCTGTCGCGACATCTCACGTCCAAAGGGCACCGGGTGATCGGCGTCGATGCCTCGCCCACGCTGATCGCGGCCGCTTTTGCGGCTGATCCCGCGATCGCCGTGGTGCGAGCCGATGCGGCGGCGCTGCCGCTCGGTGATGGCTGCGCCGATCTCGCCGTCGCCTTCATGTCGCTGCAGGACGTCGACGCGATGCCGGCTGCGATCGCCGAGGCGGCGCGGGTGCTCAGGCCCGGAGGTCGGCTATGCATGGCCATCGTGCATCCGCTCAACTCGGCCGGCAAATTCGCAAGCCTTGCCCCGGATGCGCCATTCGTCATCCAGGGTAGCTATCTCGACGCCTTCACCTACAGCGACCCCATCGAGCGCGACGGATTCAGCATGATCTTCCATAGCGCGCATCGTCCGCTGCAGAGCTACTTTGCGGCATTGGAACAGGCCGGCTTCCTGATCGAAGCACTGCGCGAGCCGTCGACGCCTGAGGCGATCATCACCCGCGACAGCAGCCGGCGCTGGCTGCGCGTGCCGCTGTTCCTGCATCTGCGCTGCCTGCGGTCATGACGGCGGAACGCCACCGGCGCTCCGCCTTGCGCACGTCAACCGCGCCGTGCCGCCTCGATCGCGGCGACGTCGATCTTGTGCATCGGCATCATCGCGGCGAACACCCGCTTGGCGACCTCGCCGCCTTCGGCCATGGCATCGGTGAGCACCCGAGGGGTGATCTGCCAGGACAGGCCCCATTTGTCCTTGCACCAGCCGCAATGGCTTTCCTGGCCGCCATTGCCGACGATCGCATTCCAATAGCGGTCGGTCTCGGCCTGGTCGTCGGTGGCGATCTGGAACGAGAACGCCTCGCTTTGCGGAAAGGCCGGGCCGCCGTTGAGGCCGAGGCAGGGGATGCCGCACACGGTGAATTCCACCGTCAGCACGTCGCCGGCCTTGCCGGAGGGATAGTCGCCCGGCGCCCGGTGCACGCCGGTCACGCGGCTGTCGGGAAACACCTCGGCGTAGAAGCGCGCTGCGGCTTCGGCATCCTTGTCGAACCACAGACAGATCAGATTCTTATGCTTGGCCATCGGAGCTTCCTTCCATTGCGCATACGAGCCGTCATTGCATCCGCATTCGACGGCCGCTTGGACATGATCACGCCAGTTCGTCTCGATCCGGCTGGTCCGAGGACGACGCTGGCCATGACAATCCGACATCATGATCGCTCGTCGACGAATTTTTTTTCGTGGGTCGCAGCGGGCGGTTTCGTCGTCGCGCTCCACATGCGTGCAGCGGCACGACCCTTGCTGCCGCAAGATTGGCGGCTCGCGCAACGGAACGACAGGGGCGGCGATGGCATTGCAGACTCCCCGTCGCCTGGCGCTGCCTGGCGACGCCGGACGACACCGCCAACAATGCTGGCCGGTTGCCGGTCTGATGTTGGAACGCCGACAGGCCGCCTGTGAGAACTTGAAGGACAGGGCGTGTCACGCCGGATCGACTGACGGGGTGGCTGGCTTATTCTCTGAAATAAAAATGTATTGCTATTTTTCAGAATTCATGTTCTTATCCCTTCAACCCGCCTCGAGCAGAGGGACGTACGCGTCGTCACGAACGGTGAGGTGGGCTGCGATGGACGTGACGGCCGTGCCAGACGAGCATGGCCGGCGCGGACGGCGAAGTCGTGTGGTCCTGGCCTCTCGACGCCGAGGTCAAGTCCGTGGTCGTTGCTTGACGGCACGCGCGGGCGATGGGGGCAAGAACGCCCGATCCCCAGGGAGAGCACGAAGGACACCGTAACACCATCGCGCGGGGAAGGCCGGGTCTGTCCGGCTGTACTCGTGGTACCTGCCGCCTGCATTTTTTGAGCAGGCGGGCCACGGGCCTCAGCCGAGGTCCGGCCTTCTCCGCGCCCTCTCGTGATTGAGGAGGGACCTGACCGATGCATCACTCGGGCACGCCGTGCCGCGGGATGGCGATGTCGCGTGTTTCATGACGTGTCTTATGAGTTGTTGCAGCCGCCAACCACCCGCTCCGCTGTCGTCCCGGACAAGCGCGCTCCGGCAACGCGCAGCGTTGTCCGGCAAGCGCGCGCCGATCCGGGACCCATAACCACAGGGAGGACTGTGAGGCACGATGGCCGCTCCATCCGACCCAGCCACACCCGTCACGGCGTATGGGTCCCGGGTCAGCGCCCGCCAACGCTGTCGCGTTGTCGAGCTTGCCCGGGACGACACCGAATATGTGGCATGATCCTAACAGCCATGATCAGCCGCGGCTTTGCAGCGCCATCGCGATCCCGTATCCAGCACGGACAATGCAAAGAGGAAACACCATGACCAAGACCGCCGCCGAGATCGAAGACGACCGCCAGATCCGCGAGCTGCTGCAGAACTGGGCGATCTGGCGCGATGCCGGCGACTGGGAGCGCTTTCGCACCGTTTGGCATCCGGACGGGCGGATGATGGCGACGTGGACGCAGGGCACCGGCGACGAATTCATCGAGATCAGCAAGGCGGCCTGGGCCAAGGGCGTCAACATCCTGCACTTCCTCGGCGGCATCTCGGTCGACCTCGCAGGTAACAGAGCGATTTCACAGACCAAGATGACGATCTCGCAGCGTGCCGAGGTCGAGGGCGTCGCGTGCGACGTGCTCTGCACCGGGCGCTTCTACGACTTCCTCGAGAAGCGGCAGGACAGATGGGGCATCGTGCTGCGCCAGCCGATCTACGAGAAGGACCGCATGGACCCGGTCACGCCCGGGGCCGTGCCCGCGCTCGATCGCGCGCTGCTGGAGCAGTTTCCGGTCGGCTACCGCCATCTCGCCTATCTGCAGACGCGCATCGGCTACACCGTCAAGCGCGACATGCCGGGACTGAAGGGGCCGGAGGTGGAGGCGCTCTACGCGCGCGGCGCGGCGTGGCTGCGGGGCGAGCCGCTGTGATCGTTAAACCCGGCATCAGCGACGCCTGCGAGCGCAAAATCCGCCATCGCAGGCTGGTCGGCGCAGTCTGATCCGGCGAAGCACGTGTTCCGTTACCAAGACGAGCAATACGAGAACTGTGGGGCGGTGAGTTCGAAAGGGTCCGATCGCCGGTCGTTGCACGCGCTCGAAACCATCGGTGATATAATTGAATCAGAAAGGAATATCCCGATACATTGCCGATGGAACCTGCCGTCGCGACCCACCTTCTAAAAGAGGTAATGTATACAGAAGTGGCCGCCCGCCCTCGAAAAGCCAAGGAACTTGCGTTCCTCGACCGTGGTGCTGTATACAGCAATCGAGTTGGAAGTATACCGACACGAGGAAACGCGATGGCTGCTTCATTCCCGATGAACGCCTGGTACGCCGCAGCCTGGGATGCCGAGGTCAAGCAGGCCCTGCTGCCCCGCACCATCTGCGGCAAGCATGTGGTGATGTACCGCAAGGCGGACGGCGCGATCGCCGCGCTCGAAGATGCCTGCTGGCACCGCCTGGTGCCGCTCTCCAAGGGACGGCTCGAAGGCGACACCGTCGTCTGCGGCTATCACGGCCTCAAGTTCAGTCCGCAGGGCCGCTGCACCTTCATGCCGTCGCAGGAGACGATCAATCCTTCCGCCTGCGTGCGCGCCTATCCCGCGGTCGAGCGTCACCGTTTCGTCTGGCTGTGGATGGGCGATCCGGCGCTCGCCGATCCCGCTGACATTCCCGACATGCACTGGAATCACGATCCGGCATGGGCCGGCGACGGCAAGACCATCCAGGTCAAATGCGACTATCGTCTGGTGGTCGACAACCTGATGGACCTGACGCACGAGACCTTCGTGCACGGCTCGTCGATCGGCAACGACGCCGTGGCGGAGGCCCCGTTCGACGTCACCCATGGCGAGCGCACCGCGACCGTGACGCGCTGGATGCGCGGCATCGAGCCGCCGCCGTTCTGGGCCAAGCAGCTCGGCAAGCCCGGCCTGGTCGATCGCTGGCAGATCATCCGTTTCGAGGCGCCGTGCACGGTGACGATCGACGTCGGCGTCGCGCCGACCGGCACCGGCGCGCCCGAGGGCGACCGCTCGCAGGGCGTCAACGGCATGGTGCTCAACACCATCACGCCGGAGACCGACAAGACCTGCCACTATTTCTGGGCCTTCGCCCGTAACTACAAGCTCTCCGAGCAGCGGCTGACGACCGAGATCCGCGAAGGCGTGTCGGGCATCTTCCGCGAGGACGAGTTCATCCTCGAAGCACAGCAGCGCGCGATGGACGAGAACCCGGGACGCGTGTTCTACAATCTCAACATCGATGCAGGGGCGATGTGGGCACGGCGGATCATCGATCGGATGATCGCGCGTGAGACACCGCTGCGCCAAGCCGCGGAGTAGTTGGAATGCCTGAGCGTGAGAACGATCGCTCGATTTCGCAGACCGTCCGCGCGCAGCTCACGCTGCGCGACCTGATCCTCACCGGCGGCTTGCGCCCCGGCGAGCGCATCTCGGAGCTGCAGGCGGTGGAGGCCGCGGGCGTCTCGCGCACGCCGGTGCGGATGGCGCTGGTGCGGCTGGAGGAGGAGGGGCTGCTGGAAGCCATTCCGTCCGGCGGCTTCATGGTCAAGTCGTTCTCCGAGCGCGACGTGCTCGACTCCATCGAGGTGCGTGGCACGATGGAAGGCCTCGCCGCGCGGCTTGCCGCCGAGCGCGGTGTCTCCGTCCGCGACACCGAGCCGATGCGGGAATGCCTCGCGCAGATCGACGAGCTGATCGCGCCGCAGGAAATCTCCTTCGATGCTTTTTCGGCCTATGTCGCGCTCAACGCCCGCTTCCACGCGCTGCTGGCCGAATTGTCGCGCAGCCCGCCGGTGATCCGCCAGGTCGATCGCGCCAGCGCGCTGCCCTTCGCCTCGCCGAGCGGTTTCGTGATGGCGCAGTCGGCGCTCCCCGAAGCGCGTCACATCCTGGTGGTCGCGCAGGAACACCATCGCATCGTCATCGACGCGATCGAGAACCGCGAGGGCGCGCGTGCCGAGGGCATCATGCGCGAGCATGCGCGGCTGGCGGCGCGCAACCTGCGACTGGCCGTCAAGGCCAGGGGACCGATGGACCTCGTGCCGGCCGCCGTGCTGATCAAGATGGTGAGTTCGAACTAACGGAGACGATCATGCGCTTCCAGGACCATTGGTCGCCGGCGACTCTTGTGGCGACGTGCGATCTCGCATCCGGCATCCGCGAATTCATCCTGCGACCCGACGGCTACATCGCCGCGCCCTATCCGGTCGGCAGCCACATCAAGGTGAGTGTGCTGATCGACGGCCAGCCCGACGTCCGTTCCTATTCGCTGGTCGGCGAGAGCGATCCGCGCGGTTACCGGATCGCGGTGCGCTTCGCCGAAGATTCCCGCGGCGGCTCGCGCTATCTGTGGTCGCTGCAGCCGGGCGCCCGGCTGGATGTGGCCACTCCATCCTCGCTGCTTCAGGTCGACTGGCAGCGTCCCCATTATTGTCTGGTTGCCGGCGGCATCGGCATCACCCCGCTGGTCGGCGCGGCGCAGGCGCTGGCGCGCAAGACGCCGAACGTCTCGCTGCATTATGCGGTGCGGTCGCGCGGCGACGCCGCCTATGCCGACGAGCTGTCGACGCTGCTCGGTGACAAGCTGTCGGTCTACGCGGCCGATGAGGCGCAGCGGCTCGATCTCGCCGGCCTGTTCGCGAGCCTGCCGCAGGGCACGGCGGTGCTGTTCTGCGGCCCGATGCGGATGCTCGATGCGGCGCGCAGCGCGTGGGCCGCGTGCGGCCGCCCCTTGGCTGATCTCAGTTACGAGACGTTCGGATCGTCGGGGCGTCTGGCGACCGAGCCGTTCAAGGTTCGCCTGCGCGGCAGCGGCGAGGAAATCGTGGTGCCGCGCGACCGTTCGATGCTCGACGTGCTGAACGCGGCCGGTCACGAGGTCATGGCCGATTGCCGCCGCGGCGAGTGCGGCGTCTGCGCGATCGACGTCGTCGACGTTGAGGGCGAGATCGATCATCGCGACGTGTTCTTCAGCGACGAGCAGAAGCACGAGAACCGCAAGTTCTGCGCCTGCGTGTCGCGCGCCCATGGCGTGGTGACGATCGATACGCTGGAGCGTGTCGACGCGGTGTGAGATCTATCTGCCGGTCAGGCTGACCGGCATCGGCGCCTGCGACCGGGCTGACGATTTCCGGCCGGTCTGCTCGGATGCGAGCGCCTCGCGCGCGGCCTTGAGGCGTGCATCGGCGTCCTTGTCGGCGAGCAGCGCGTCGGTGAGGTTGGCCTCGGCGATGTGCGCCGCCTCGGTCGCAGCCTTGGCGGCGGCGATGTTAGCGGCGGTCGGATTGGCTTTCGCCAGCGCTTCGGCCGCGTTGCGATCGGCCACCGCCTTCTCGTTGGCCGCCAGCGCGGCATCGAGATTGGCGTCGGCGATGGTCTCCGCGGCATCCGCGGCGGCGAATTCGGCGGCAGCGGGGCTAAGCGGCGGCTTGGCCTTGGCCGTGCGCTGCTCCGGAGCCGGCGGCTTGGTCGCTGCCGCGGGAGACACCTGAGCCGGTGCTGGCGGCGCGGGTTGTTGGATGGGAGGAGGCTGCAACGACGGCATCGTCGGCACGAGCTCGAGCGGCACCACGCGCGCAAACGAGCTGCGCGCATCGCGCAGCAGGCCGCCCATGACGTCCTCGATCGGATCGGCGCTTGCATTGCCGCTGCACGCGCAGCCGAACAGGGCGATCGCACCGGCAACGCGTTTCGACGTGGAGCCGTGTTTCGACGTGGAGCAGACGGCCATCAGAGCCTCCATTCCGCCGGAAGCGGCCCTGCCGACCTCCAGCGTTCACCGCCTGCCTTATTCCGCGAATGGGGTCCAAGGGTGGCCTCGCCGTGGAGAACGCTGCCCGACATGCGTCGCGGCCGCCGCATTGCCTTTATGCGAGCTCCTCGCGGACCCGAGTCGCCGCCGCGCACATCGCCCTCAATTTCCCGAAGGCAACGGCGCGCGGCAGGTACTTCATGCCGCAGTCGGGCGCGACAACGAGCCGCTCCGGCGCCACCACTTTGAGGCCGTTGCGGATGCGCTCGGCGATGACGCTCGCGGGCTCGATCTCGGGATCGCCGAGATCGAGGACGCCGAGCACGATGGTCTTGGCCGAAAGCTCCTTGAGAATGCCGAGATCAAGCCGCGGCTGCGCCGCCTCGACCGAGATCTGCGTCGCGCAGCAGTCGGCAAGCTCGGTGAGAAAGGGATATCCGCCCGGCTTGCTGGAGCCCGGCACGATGGCCGCATATCCGAAGCAGACGTGAACGATGGTGGGCACCGTGATGTTGTCCAGCGCGCGGTTGATGGCCTTGACCGCATAGCGCCGCGCCGCCCGCGGATTGCTGCGCACCCAGGACTCGTCGAGCTGGATGACATCGGCACCGGCCCGTTGCAGGTCGCGGGCCTCCGCGTTGACGACCTCGGCGAACGCCATCGCGACGGCTTCGTCATCGTGATAGAAATCATCCTGCGCCTGCTGGCTCAGGGTGAAAGGGCCCGGCAGCGTCATCTTGGCCGCGCGGGTGGTGTTGCGACGGAGGAGCTCCATGTCCCGCAGCTCGACCGGATATCTGCGCCGGATCGGTCCGACGACCCGCGGCACGGGCGTCTTGTTGCCGGCGGGCGAGATGATGATCGCGGGGTTGTCCGCGTCGATGCCGTCGAGTGCGGTGGCGAAGCGGTTGGAGTAGCTCTCGCGGCGGATCTCGCCATCCGAGATGATGTCGACGCCGGCCTGTTCCATGTCGTGAATCGCGACGATAGTGGCATCGTCCTGGGCTTCCTCGAGCAGCGGCCGCTGAATGCGCCACATCCCCTGCAGCCGGATGCGCGGAATGGATTTCGCGAGCATGGCGCGATCGACCAGCCAATCGGGCTGGGGATAGCTGCCGACCACGGTGGTGGGCAGGAGATGTTGGGGCATGTTCACCACAGGGGGCCTCCGCGGTCCGACTCGCTCTGGAACATGTTGGCAGACGAGAAGTCAGTGCCGGTGTGCAACCTAGCGTTTTGTCTGTCTTCGGATCGTCATGAAAATGGATCGCATTTTCTGCAGATTGAGTGCTGCGGCTGAGGACTGTGAGAACCGGTGAGATGACGATGCGACATATCCTGACGCTCAATGCCGGCTCGTCTTCGATCAAATTCGCCCTGTTCGCGGCGGACGGCGAACTGGCCGAAATCCTGCGTGGCCAGATCGAGGGGCTTGGCAGTGCGACCCCGAAGCTCGAGGCGAAGCTGCAGGATGGGCTTGTCGACGAGCCGGTCAGTGCTGCCGAGGCGGCCGACCATGAGGCGGCTCTCGGCCGCGTGCTGCAGCTTCTGCGGCGTTCCATGGGCCAGATGCCGGTGGACGCCGTCGGCCATCGTATCGTCCATGGTGGGCTTGCGTTCACGGGTCCTGTCGCGATCGAGAACGATGTTCTCGATCGGCTGGAGGCGCTCGTCCCGCTGGCGCCGCTGCACCAGCCTCATAACCTCGCGGGCGTGCGGGCCGCGCACCGGGCGTTTCCCGATGCGCTGCAGGTCGGGTGTTTCGACACCGCGTTCCACCGCTCGCATCCCTGGGTGAACGACACCTACGCCTTGCCGCGCGCGTTCTACGATGACGGCGTCCGGCGTTATGGCTTTCACGGGCTGTCTTATGAGTACGTAATCTCGCGGCTCAAGGAGATCGCGCCGGAGCAGGAGAAGGGGCGCGTCGTTGTGATGCATCTCGGCAATGGTGCCTCGATGTGTGCGGTCCGCGACGGGCGCAGCATCGGCTCCTCGATGGGCTTCACCGCGCTCGACGGACTGCCGATGGGGACGCGGTGTGGGCAGCTCGATCCGGGCGTCGTACTGTACCTGCTTCAGGAAAAGGGAATGACGGCGCAGGCCGTCACGGACCTTCTCTACAATCATTCGGGTCTCAAGGGACTCTCGGGATTGTCGCAGGACATGCGCGAGTTGGAGGCGGCCGGGACACAAGCGGCGCAGCAGGCCGTCGACTATTTCGTCGATCGCATCAGGCGCGAACTCGGCGCGATGGCGGCGGTCCTGTCGGGCCTTGATGCTATCGTGTTCTGCGGCGGTATCGGCGAGCACGCCTGGCGCATTCGCGCGCGTGTCTGCCGGGATTTCGATTGGCTCGGCGTTGCGCTGCACGACGACCGAAACCGTGCCGGCGAGACCTTGATCTCGTCCGACGAGTCGCGGGTGCGCGTGTTCGTGATCAAGACAGAT
Organism: Bradyrhizobium sp. HKCCYLS3077; assembly: GCF_051167555.1. Lineage (NCBI taxonomy): Bacteria > Pseudomonadati > Pseudomonadota > Alphaproteobacteria > Hyphomicrobiales > Nitrobacteraceae > Bradyrhizobium > Bradyrhizobium sp. HKCCYLS3077. The sequence continues at coordinate 304,409 of NZ_JBNPTH010000003.1, forward strand.
GAGGAGATGATGATCGCGCGGCACACCGCGCAACTGCTCGATGCGCGTGGCAACCACTGACATGGCCCACCAGCTCTGCCGATTTGCCGCTTGCATGTCCTGGCATTCTGGTATCATCCGGGATGGAAGAACAAGAGAGCCGGGCAGGGAACGATGGAAGGCAGCGTGGCGTCTGATGGCGCGGACCTGGAGTTTGACTACGTGGTGGTGGGTGCCGGCTCCGCCGGCTGCGTTCTCGCCAACCGGCTCAGCAGCGATGGCAGGCACAAGGTGTTGCTGCTCGAAGCGGGTCCGAAGGACACCAACATCTGGATCCACGTGCCGCTCGGCTACGGCAAGCTGTTCAAGGAGAAGACCGTCAACTGGATGTACCAGACCGAGCCCGAGCCTGGCCTCGACGGCCGCTCGGTGTTTCAGCCGCGCGGCAAGGTGCTCGGTGGTTCCAGCTCGATCAACGGCCTGCTCTATGTCCGCGGCCAGCACGAGGACTACGATCGCTGGCGGCAGCGCGGCAATGTCGGCTGGGGCCATGACGACGTGCTGCCCTATTTCAAGCGGGCGGAAAATCAGTGCCGCGGCGCCGACGACTACCATGGCGTCGGCGGGCCGCTGCCAGTGTCGGACTGGCGCCATGAGGACCCGCTGTCGGAGGCCTTCGTGAAGGCGGCGGTGGAGGCCGGGCTGCCGTTCAACGCCGACTTCAACGGCGCAAGCCAGGAGGGCGTCGGGTACTTCCAGACGACCACACGGCGCGGCCGCCGCGCCAGCAGCGCGGTCTCCTACCTGCGGCCGGCGCTCGGCCGCAGCAATCTCCACGTCGAAACCGATGCGTTGGCCCAGCGCATCCTGTTCGAAGGTCGTCGTGCGCGCGGCGTCGTGTTCAGCCAGCGCGGCCGGCTGCGGACGGCCCGGGCCCGCAAGGAGATCCTGGTGTCGAGCGGCGCGTACAATTCGCCACAGCTGCTGCAGCTCTCCGGCGTCGGTCCGGCCGACCTGTTGAAGCAGCATGGCATCGACGTCGTGCTCGACGCACCCGGCGTCGGACACGATCTGCAGGATCACCTCCAGGTGCGCATCGTGATGCGCTGCAGTCAGCGCATCACGCTCAACGACATCGTCAATCATCCCGTGCGCAAGGTGCTGGCGGGTGCGCGCTACGCCGCCTTCCGCAGCGGGCCGCTGACGATCGCGGCCGGTACGGCCGGCGCCTTCTTCAAGACCGATTCCAGGCTCGCCAGCCCCGACATCCAGATCCATTTCATCCCGTTCTCGACCGACAAGATGGGCGAGAAGCTGCACACCTTCTCCGGCTTCACGGCCTCGGTGTGCCAGCTCCGGCCGGAAAGCCGCGGCTCGCTGCGGATCAGAAGCGCCGATCCGGCGGCCCCGCCGGAAATCCGTATCAACTATCTTGCCAGCGAAACGGACCGGCGGGCGAATATCGATGGCCTCCGGATCCTGCGGAAAATCCTGGCGGCCCCGGCGCTGAAGCCGTATGTCTCGGATGAAGCCTTTCCTGGACCCAAGGTCGTGAGCGACGACGACATCCTGGCCTATTGCCGGCAGACCGGCAGCACGATCTATCATCCGACCTCGACCTGTCGGATGGGGGCGGACGATCTGGCCGTGGTCGATCAGCGCCTGCGCGTGCGCGGCATCGACGGCCTGCGCGTCGTCGACGCCTCGATCATGCCGGACCTGGTTTCGGGCAACACCAATGCGCCGGTCATCATGATCGCGGAGAAGGCCTCCGACATGATCTTGCAGGACGCGCGCTGACGCAGGAATGAGTTCGTGACACGTTTCCGGATCGGCACCCGCAAGAGCACGATGGCCTTGGCGCAAACGGAAGAGATCGCGCGCCGGCTGCAGGCCGCGATCCCCTCCCTCGACATCGAGATCGTCAAGTTTGAGACGACGGGCGACTCCGACCAGACCAGCAAGCTGCTGACCCATGGCGGCAAGGGCGGCGCGTTCGTCGCCGAGATCCGGCGGGCGATGCTGGACGGCAGGCTGCATGCGGCGATGCATTCGCTGAAGGACATGCCCGGAAACGAGGAGACGCCGGGCCTCGTCATTGCGGCGCTGCTGTCGCGCGATCCGCCGGGCGATGTGCTGGTGTTGCGCCAAGGGCTGTCGCTGGACGACTTCCGCAAGGACGGTGGCCGGGGCTTCAAGATCGGCACCAATGCGGTGCGTCGTGCGGCCTATGCGCGGCGGCTGTTTCCGCACGCCGAACTGATCCATTTCCGCGGCGCTGCCGACACCCGCATCCGCAAGCTCGACAATGGCGAGTTGCAGCGGCTGCCGGACGGCGGCGCGGTCGGGCCGGCGGATGCGCTGATCATGGCGCGGTCCGGCTTGGAGCGCGTGGGCCTGTCGGACCGCGCGTCCTACGAATTCCCCGCGGCCGACATGCTGCCGGCGGCGGGGCAGGGCATCGTCGCCGTCGAATGCCCTTCCGCCGATTTCGAGACCCGGCGCATCCTGGCGACCATCGACGATGCGGCGGCGCGGGCCTGCGCGGATGCCGAGCGCGAGGTGCTGTGGGTGCTCAACGGCCACTGCAACTCGCCGATCGCTGGCTTCTCGACCATCGAGGCCGGCCAGATGACGTTGACTGCTTCCGTGCTCGACGAGGACGGCGGCCGCTTCATCGAGGCGCAGCGCACGGGTCCCGCCGATCGTCCGCGCGAGCTCGGCCGTGCGGTCGGGCTCGAACTTCTCGGCAACGGCGCGGCTGAGCTGATCGAGCGCAGCCGGCCGCGTTAGTCGGTCACGTCTTGTAGGCGCGCACGCGTTTGAGCATCTGCTCGACATGGGCGATCGAGGTTTCCGGCGTGATGCCGTGGCCGAGATTGAAGATGTGCCGGCCGCCCGCATAGCTCGCCAGGACGTCGTCGACCGCCTGGTCGAGCGCTGCGCCGCCGGTGATCAGCGCCAGCGGATCGAGATTGCCCTGGACGGCGACCTTGCTCTGCACCCGCTCGCGCACCAGGCCCGGCTCAGCCGTCCAGTCGATGCTGACGGCATCGACGCCGGTCTCGGTGACATAGCCCGGCAGCAGCGCGCCGGCGCCGCGGGGAAAACCGATGATCTTGGCATCCGGCCTGATCTGTCGCACGCCCTCGACGATGCGCCGCGTCGGCGCCACCGACCAGCGGGCGAACTCGCGTGGGGGCAGCACGCCGGCCCAGGTATCGAAGATCTGCAACGCGTCGGCGCCTGCCTCGAGCTGCTTCAAGAGATAGGCGACGGAGCTGTCGACCAGCGCGTCGATGATTGTCTGGAAGGCGTCGGGATGGCGATAGGCGAGCAGCCGCGCCGGCGCCTGGTCGGGCGTGCCATGGCCGGCCACCATGTAGGTCGCGACGGTCCACGGTGCACCGCAAAATCCGATCAGCGCGGTGCTCTGCGGCAGCTCGGCACGGACGCGGCGCAGCGCCTCGAACACGGCCTCCAGTTTGGAGAGATCAGCCTGACGCGACAGTGTCGCGATCTTGTCCGGCGTATCGAGCGGATCGAGCCGCGGCCCTTCGCCGATCTCGAAGCGGACGCTGCGGCCGAGCGCGTGCGGGATCACCAGGATGTCGGAGAAGATGATCGCCGCGTCGAAGCCGAAGCGCCGGATCGGCTGCAGCGTGACCTCGGCGGCGAGCTCCGGGTTGAAGCAGAGGTCGAGAAAACCGCCGGCCTTGGCGCGGACCTCGCGGTATTCCGGCAGATAGCGGCCGGCCTGCCGCATCATCCAGATCGGCGGCACGCTCTGCCGCTGGCCGGCCAGCACGTCGATGAAAGGCTTGTTCACGGCAGTTTCACTCACGCTGGCGCTCCGCAACCCCTGGGGATCAGTTTACCGTCCGTGATACATGGCGGGACGGTTCCGGCCAAGCTCATATCGGGTCGCAATGCGCAGGTCCGGCGCCCGCCGGCGCTCAGGTGTCCGGGAACACGCCTTTCGCCGCCGCGTTGTCTCCCCGAAGGGAGATCGATCATGGCTGAAAAATTCAATCCGGCTCCGCACGACAAGCACGCCGTCGACCCGCGCGAGGCCGAGCGCCTCGATCGGGAAGCCAAGACGCAGCTCGACAAGGGTTTGATGGACACGTTCCCGGCATCCGATCCCGTCAGCCTGCAGCAGCCGACGACGCGGGTGAAAGCGCACGATCCTGACCTGGACCGCCACGGAGAGCACAATCCCTCGCTGTGGGACAAGGTGAGATCGGTGTTCGCGCGCTGAACTAATCGTGCCACAAGCGCGCTGCTGTGCAGGCGCTTTCCGTAGTTGTACGGCCGTTGCCGTAGTCTTACGGGGCGCTTAGTCCACCCGGCGAAGGTCCTGATTTCAGAGTTAGATAACATGTCCGTGGGACTCTGGAACCGTCCGGAGAGTCCCGCGGAATGGACGTTGGTACGACGAGAGTTGATCTGAGCCGCTTGCCCGTGTGGGCGGCTGGCGTTCTTGCGCTCATGTGCGGCGCGATCCTCGCGTTCAGCGGCTGGAGCGAATGGTCCTCGCGGAATGCCGAGCTGCACAACGCCGAGGTCGATCTCGGCAACCTGGCGCGGTCGTTGACGCAGCATGTCGAAGACACGTTCGAACTGGCGGATTCGCTGCTGCGCGGGGTCGTCACCGCGCTCGAAACCGACGACGGCAAGCCGGGCGCGATCCCGCGTCTCCAGACGATTCTGAAATCGCGAAAGGCGACCCTTGGCCGCATCAGGGGCGTGTTCGCCTATGACGAGAAAGGCGATTGGCTGGCGACGACCGAGGATGTCACGCTCGCCAACTACAACAATGCCGACCGCGAGTATTTCGGTCATCACAGGAACTCGGCCGATCGCTCGCTGCTGATCGGCCATCCCGTGCAGAGCAAGTCGGGCGGCCAATGGGTGATCACCCTGTCGCGTCGCTGGAATCACGCGGACGGCCGCTTCGGCGGCGTCGTGCTCGCGACCATCGATGTCGCCTATTTTGCGCAATTCTATCGGCAGTTCGATGTCGGGCATCACGGCACGATCAGCCTGATGAGCCGTGACGGGGCGGTGCTTGCCGACAACGCCGATCCCGACCCGCGGCGTCTCGGACGTCCGATCGTGGACGCCATTCCGTACCACCCCGCATCCGGCATCCTGCAGTTCCGCCGCTTTGGCGAAACGCTGCAGCGGATCGGCTTCTATCAGCACGCGCAGCGCTACCCGTTCCTGATTCTCGCCACACGGACGGAGGCCGACATTCTGGCGGTGTGGCGGCACGAGGCGTTTCTGCGCATCGCCGTGCTCGTCTGCCTGGTCGCGCTCATCGTGGCCATCGGCGTCTTTCTCGCCAAGCAGGTGCTGCGGCGGCAGCAGCTCGCGGCCGCGCTCGCGGCCAAGGAGGAAAACTTCCGGCTGCTTGCCGAAGGCTCCAGCGACATCGTGACGCGCATCGAGCTGGACGAATGTATCGGCTACATCTCGCCCTCGACCATGCGCGTTCTCGGCTGGCATCCGTCGCAACTGCTCGGCAAGCGCGCCATCTCCGGCGTGAATCCGCTCGACCGGCCGCAGCTGCAGGAGATGCTGGAGCAGATCAAGAAAGGCGTCGTCGACGAGGCGCGGGCGACCTATCGCATGCGCCGCCGCGACAAATCCGAGATCTGGGTCGAAGCCACCGTCCGCGCCACCCGCAGGCCCGACGGCACGCTCGACGGCTTCGTGGCGGTGACGCGCGACGTGACCCAGCAGAAGACGCTGCAGGGTCGGCTGGAGACGCTGGCGATCGAGGATGGCCTGACCGGCCTCGCCAATCGTCGCCGCTTCGACGAGCGGCTGCTGGAGGAGTGGGGCAGGGCCTATCGCGACAAGACCACGCTGGGGCTCTTGATGATCGACATCGACCATTTCAAGGCCTTCAACGACACCTATGGCCATCCTGCGGGCGACGAATGCCTGCACACGGTGGCCGGCATCCTCGCCGACGAGGCGCAGCGCAGTTCGGACCTCGTCGCCCGCTACGGCGGCGAGGAGTTCGCGATCCTGCTGCCGAATACCGACTCCACCGGATGCTTGCGGCTCGGCGAGCGGATCAGGCGGGCGCTGCATGAGGCGCGCATCCTTCACGACCACAACCCGCCGGGCTTCGTCACGGCCAGCATCGGTGCGGCGGTGTGTCGCCCCGGCTTCGAGCGCTCCGCGGGCCCGGCTTCGCTGATCGAGGCGGCGGACCGCGCGCTCTACGCCGCCAAGGACGGCGGCCGCGACCGCATGGTCATGGCCGGCGAGGTGATCGAGCTGCCGTCCGGCAAGGCGCCGGCGACCGTTCCGGCCTGAGACCGCGCCGGCATCAGTAATGCGGCGGCGGCTCATTGCGCGGCCCCTCGGCATTGCTCTGGGCGTCCTCCAGCCGCTCGATCAGCAGGGCCATCTGCCGCTTCAGCGCATCGATCTCGCGCCACTGCGCCGTGATCGTCTGGTTGAGCGTCTCGATCGTATCGTCCTGGAACGTCAGCCGCATCTCGAGCCGGTCGATCCGCTCGCCGAGCTCCTCGCTGGACGGCTCAAAGCTGCTCATCGCGTGCGCTCCCCTGTGTTGCGTCTGCGGCCATTGGCAGCTCGCGCAGGCCGTGGCCGATGGCGACGCGCTCGTCGAACACGAAGCAGCCGCCGCGCCAGCGGCTCTCGGCTTCCGGAATCTCCTCGAGATATTTCAGGATGCCGCCCTTGAGGTGGTAGACCTCGGAGAACCCGCGGGCCAGCAGCAGCGCGCTGGCCTTCTCGCAGCGGATGCCGCCGGTGCAGAACATCGCGATCCGCTTGTGCCGGTCAGGATCGAGCGCACGCGCGGCGAAATCCTTGAACTGGCCGAAGCTGCGCAGACCCGGATCGACGGCGCCTTCGAACGTGCCCATCGCCACCTCGAACGCATTGCGCGTGTCGAGCACGAGCGTATCAGGTGATGCGATCAGCGCGTTCCAATCCGCGGGACTGACATAGGTCCCGACCTGCCGGGTCGGGTCGGCGGCGGGATCGCCGAGCGTGACGATCTCCCGCTTCAACCGGACCTTCATGCGCTGGAACGGCATCGCCGCGGCGGTCGAGAGCTTCAGCTCCAGATTGTCCAGACGCCCGGCGAACAGCGCGCCGTCGCGAAACTCGGCGACCAGCGCCTCGATCGCCTCGGCCGTGCCGGCGACCGTGCCATTGATGCCTTCCTCGGCCAGCAGGATGCTGCCCTTGATACCGCGGGCGGCGCAGAGGGCGTGCAGCGGGGCGCGCAGGTCGCGGTAATCCGGCAGTGCAACGAACTGATAGAAGGCGGCGACGGCGAGGGGCATGCGGCCGTTTAGCAGCAGAGCTGACCATAGAAAAGCTGGTATCCCCGGGCATTGCCGAGCCCGGAAAGAATGTGCGATGTAGCCGGTGAGCCCTGGCATTCCAGCCACCACACGATCACCCAGCGAGCAACGATGAGAAGCTTCCATTTCCCCGGCAGGTCCACGGTCCACGCCCAGAACGGCATGATCGCTACCTCGCACCCGCAGGCCGCGCTGGCCGGCATCGAGGTGCTGCGCGCCGGTGGAACGGCGGCGGACGCGGCGGTGGCAGCCTGCGCGCTGCTCGGCGTCATCGAGCCGCAGTCGACCGGCATCGGCGGCGACTGTTTCGCTTTGGTACAGCCCAAGGGCGAGGGCCGGATCATGGCCTATAACGGCTCCGGCCGGTCGCCGGCGGCGGCCACCGTGGACTGGTACCTCGAGCGCAAGATCCATTCGGTGCCGCTGACCTCGGCGCATGCCGTGTCGGTGCCGGGCTCGATCGACGCTTGGGACCGCATCCTGCGCGACCATGGCCGGCTCGGCCTCGACCGGCTGCTGCAGCCGGCGATCCGCGCCGCCGAGGACGGCTATGTGGTGGCGCCGCGCGTCGCCTTCGACTGGAACAATCAGTTCGAGAAGCTCAAGAACGGCACCAACACCGCGCGCTACTTCCTGCCGCGCGGCAAGGCCGCCGTCGCCGGCGACGTGATCCGCCAGCCGGAACTGGCGCAGACCCTGCGCGTGATCGCCAAGGAGGGGCCGAAGGGCTTCTACACCGGCGCGGTCGCCGAGGACATGGTGCAGACCCTGCGCGGCATCGGCGGCCTGCACACGCTGGAAGACTTCGCCAATCACCAGACCGAGGTGACCTCGCCGATCGGCACCACCTACAAGGACCACGACGTCTGGCAGTGCCCGCCGAACGGCCCGGGCATCACCATGCTGGTCATGCTGAACATCCTGTCGCGCTTCGACCTGACGCGGATCGATCCGCTCAGCGTCGAGCGCTTCCATCTGGAGGCCGAGGCCGCGCGCATCGCCTACATGATGCGCGAGCAGCACATCGGCGATCCCGAGCACATGACCACCGAGGTCGCGAGCATCCTCGCCAAGGAGTTCGCCGATGAGTACATCTCGCAGATCAGCCTCGACAAGCTCCTGGATCTGCCGAACGTCGCGCCGCCGATGAATCCGGAGACGGTCTACATCACCGTCGTCGACCGCGACCGCAACGTCTGCTCCTTCATCAACTCGATCGCGCATTCGTTCGGCTCGGCCATCGTCTCCAACGAGACCGGCGTGTTGCTGCAGAACCGCGCGGGCGGCTTCCGCATCCAGCCCGGCCATCCGAACTGCATCGCGCCCAGCAAGCGTCCGCTGCACACCATCATCCCGGCGCTGGCCACCAAAGCCGGCCGCGCACAGATGTCGTTCGGCGTGATGGGCGGCCAGTACCAGCCGGTCGGGCAGACCCACGTGCTCACCAACATCCTCGACTATGGCTGCGACGTGCAGGAAGCGATCGATATGGCGCGCGGCCTGCATTACGAAGGCGTCTATCAGCTCGAGGACGGCGTGCCGGCGGAAGTGGTCGAGGGCCTGCAGAAGATCGGCCACAAGACCACCAAGGTGGTGTCGCCGCTCGGCGGCGGCCAGGCGATCTGGATCGACTGGGACAAGGGCACGCTCACCGGCGGCTCCGACCCGCGCAAGGACGGCTGCGCACTGGGATATTGAGGCGAACGCGTTTTCTGTCGCTCTCATCGTCGCGCGCCAGCCCGTAGGGTGGGCAGAGGCGCGCCACGATCTATCAGTTGGGCATCGCTCTCGCACGCGCCGTGCCCACCACTCGCAAACTGCGCTCGCCGATAGACGGTGGGCACGCTGCCGCCCTGCGGGCGTCTGCTTTGCCCACCCGGCAGTTTGCATTGTCGGGCACAGATGCTCACCACCGTCATTGCGAGGAGCCAACGGGTCCGCGCGAAGCGCGGCCCGATGACAGGCCCCGCGACGAAGCAATCCAGAGTCGCGCACTCGGCCCCTGGATTGCTTCGCTTCGCTCGCAATGACGAAGTTTGTCGCTGGCGCCGTGCTTCTACACATGCAGTGTCGTCCCAGCCTCGAGCCGGGACCCATACCCCCAGAGAGCGGTTTGAGGCGGGCTGGTCATTGGCTTTTGTGCCCTTCACGACTGCTGCGGCGTATGGGTCCCGGATCGGCGCATCACCGCGCTGGCGCGCGTCGATGCTTGTCCGGGACGACGGCGGTGGTTTTGGCGGCGATACGGGTCGAGCAGCGATGAGCGTGCCATCACGTTCTCGCGGCTGATCATGCCCGAGTTGTTCGCTTCGTTCGTCCCTCGCTAACAGTGCAGAGGGCGCAGGGAATGCCGGGTGACAGCCTCACCCATGGCCCGCCTGCGTGAAAGAATGCAGGCGGCAGGTACCACAGGCAAAGCCGAACCACGCCGGCATTCCCTGCGCGATGGTCTTCACGCTTATACGCAGTCTCCCTGGTGCGCCGGGCTTGTTGGCCACCATCACCACGCGGCACGTCAGTGCCATCGCGGCTTGATACCAGCATCGGGGTATCAGGACGCTGCGACTTCACGTCCGCGCCAGATCGTTCGTCCGCGCCCTCGTTGCCGAGGAACGCTGCGATCTCTCGCGGCCACCGCATCCCCGCCTCGCGTGTCGTGACGATCGCGCGCAACGCCCCTCTGCGGTGAGGCGGGATGCGCGCATACAATCATGATTTCCGATTTATAGCAAGAAGATTTTATTTTCCGGAATTTGAGGCGCGTTCCGCCGCGGCCCTCGCAGGCTGGTCAGCCGCGGCGGCTTGCGCTAAACCCCGGCTCCCGTAACCGAGCAGAGGCAGTCTGGACATATGCGGCGTCCGATGACGAGAAGAGTTGCGCTGATGGCGGCGGTGACAACCGCGGCCGGCGCCTGGCTGGGCTCTCAGCGAGCCTCGGCGCAGACCAGTTCCCAACCGACAGGAAAGACCATGACCACTCCCTCCGGACTGCAGATCATCGACACCAAGGAAGGCACCGGCGCGACGCCGGCCCGCGGCCAGACCTGCGTGATGCACTACACCGGCTGGCTGTATGAGAACGGCCAGAAGGGTAAGAAATTCGACTCCTCGGTCGACCGCAACGAGCCGTTCGAATTCCCGATCGGCATGAAGCGCGTGATCGCCGGCTGGGACGAGGGCGTCGCCACCATGAAGGTCGGCGGCAAGCGCACCCTGATCATCCCGCCGGAGCTCGGCTATGGCGCCCGCGGCGCCGGCGGCGTCATCCCGCCGAACGCGACGCTGATGTTCGACGTGGAATTGCTGGGCGTGAAGTAGGGGGCGTGAGTCACGGCTGCTGCCCCACAGCATCAGCAGAGCGCGGTGCTGATTAACGAGCCCTCTCCCAGAAGGGGAGAGGGCTCTGTATCGGGCAGCGATAGGCTATTGATCTTGCAGATCATGTAGGGTGGGCACCCGCCCGCAGGGCGGGTGCGTGCCCACCGTCGATCGGCAGAGGTGGTCGGGATGGTGGGCAACGGCGGGTGGCAGCTGCGCCTTGATCGAACTAGCTCGGCGCCTTTGCCCACCCTACAGATCACAACTAATAAACAGGCAAAGCCGGCCCCGTGAGGAGCCGGCTTTGGGATCTCGCTCCGACCGCGATCAGCAGCGCCACATCAGCAACGCGCCGTCGCTCACCTCGCTCAGAGGTTCTTGTTGGCAGCGCCGGCGGCGGTGTTCACCGCGTCCTTGGTGGCCTGCTTGGCATCGCCCAGCGCCTGCTGGCCCTTGCCCTTCACTTCCTGGATGGCGCCTTCGCCCTGCAGACGCTCGTTGCCGGTGGCTTCGCCGATACCCTGCTTGGCCTTGCCGATCGCCTCGTTGGTCGCGCCCTTGATCTTGTCCATGGTCGAACCCATCGTTGCTCTCCTGTGTGTGTGAACTTGTGCTGTCTCAACGCGGGCGCCGCGAAAAGGTTCGGCGGAACCGGAATGGCGCCGATGCGGCATTTCGGCTAGGATTCGCTGGTTCCTACCGACCATCACGAATTCGAGAAGAAGAAAATGTCAGGTTCTCACGACCACGCGCACGGGCACTCCCACGATCATGGCGACGAGCGCTGGAAGCATGACGGCGTCCGCGTCATTCCCGGCAATCAGCTCGATGGCAACGTGCCGTCGACGCCGGGGATGGATCGCAAGGCCGCGATCAATTTCGCCCGCGTCGGCGCGCAGAAGCTGTGGGCCGGCACCGTCACGATCAGGCCCGACGCCAAGACTGGCGCGCACCATCACGGCCATCTCGAAAGCGTGATCTACGTGGTCAAGGGCAAGGCGCGGATGCGCTGGGGCGAGCAGCTGCAATTCACGGCGGAAGCGGGGCCCGGCGACTTCATCTTCGTGCCGCCCTACGTGCCGCACCAGGAGATCAACGCCAGCGCCGACGAGGTGCTGGAATGCGTGCTGGTGCGCAGCGACGGCGAGGCGGTCGCGATCAACATCGACATCGAGCCGGTCGAGAAGCCGGAGACCGTGCTGTGGGTCGATCCCGTGCACCGCGATCCCGCCGAGTCGAAGTCGTAGCGCGACGCCGATTGGCGGAGCCATCTCGCGATGGCTCCGCCGGGCCGGCGGCAGCTGTACTGCCGCCTCACACGCGAAGCAGGGGCGACTGTCGCGCGTGTGTCTCGCCGCTTTGAGTTCTTAGTTCGGACCGCCGCCGATCAGGCGGCCTCGTTGGCGCGCCGCCATACCGGAAACGGATCCGACAGCCGGGCCCACGCCGCGACGTCCATCGCGGGCTTGCCCGGCAGCAGGCAGGCATCGAGCCGCGCGCTCAGGCCGGCTTCGTCCATGTTGCTGCCGATGAAAACGATCTCCTGACGGCGGTCGCCATAGATCTCGTCCCATCGCTCCACCATGCGGGCGCGCCAAATGGGATCCTCGGGCCACAGCTTCTGCGGCACCGACGCCCACCAGAAGCCGAGCGCGCTGGTGCGCACGACCGCACCGGCCTGGCTGACTTCGCCGAGCCATTGCGGCCGTGTCGCCAGCCAGAAATGCCCCTTGGCGCGGATCACCCCCGGCCATGGCTCGCGCAGGAACTGGTCGAAGCGCGCCGGGATGAACGGCCGCCGGGCGCGATAGACGAAGCTCGTGACGCCGTAGGTCTCGGTCTCCGGCGCATGGTCGGCGAAGCCGTAGAGCTCGTTGTACCAGAGCGGATGCTGCTGAGCGCGCGCGAAGTCGAAGCGGCCGGTGGCGAGCACACGTTCCAGCGGCACGCGGCCGTGGCTGGTCTCGATCAGCTCGGCATCGGGGTTGAGCGAGCAGATGATCTTGCGCGCGACGTCGCGCTGCTCGGCGCTCGCATCGTCGATCTTGTTCAGCACGACGACATCGGCGAACTCGATCTGCTCGACCAGCAGGTCGACCAGCGCGCGCGTGTCGCCCTCCAGCGCCTCGCCGCGCTGCGCGAGGAAGTCGGACGAGCCGTAGTCCTTGAGCAGGTTCACCGCGTCGACCACGGTCACCATGGTGTCGAGCCGGGCGACGTCTGACAGGCTCACGCCGTGTTCGTCGCGGAAGTCGAAGGTCGCGGCGACGGGGAGCGGCTCGGAAATCCCGGTGGATTCGATCACGAGATAGTCGAAGCGGCCGCTTTCGGCGAGCGCGCGGACCTCCTTCAGCAGGTCGTCTCGCAAGGTGCAGCAGATGCAGCCATTGGTCATTTCGACGAGCTGCTCATCCGTCCGCGAAAGATTGGCACCGCCATCGCGAACGAGATCCGCATCGATGTTCACCTCGCTCATGTCGTTCACGATCACCGCCACTTTCAGACCCTGGCGGTTGTTCAGGACGTGGTTCAGCAAAGTAGTCTTCCCAGCCCCAAGGAAGCCGGACAAGACCGTGACGGGGAGTTTGCGCATCGAGATCGAACAGCCTCTTCAGGGGGAGCGGACGGTGCCGGCGAGGTGGCATGTGGGCTCTGATGTGATGTTATAACATAACATCTTCAGAAAGGCTGGGTGTGTCAAGGGAGGGGTGGTGACGAAGGCGTGAGGAAGCGTCTTGGGAGACCCGGGGGACCTGCGGTGTCCGGAGGTGATCCCAGCTTTTGCGGACCATGTTTCGACGTCCGCTACGCATTGGCTGAAGATAGCCGATGCGTGTCCTCTGTGCTGCTACCGATCCCCTGTTGGAGCCGAGCTCTTGCGACAAGGAGGTGAGCTCCCCTCCCCCTTGCGGGGAGGGGGCGGGGGTGGTGTGCCGAGTATGAACGACAGCTTGGAGGTGGAAGTCCTCTATCCAGCCTGATGGCGGCGAAGGATTAGCGAAGCGCAAGGGCGTCATCGCGAGGTGGGGTCTGAAGACAGCGTGGAGCAAAGCCGCGGCCCGATGAACAAACAGCGGATGCGAGGCCTACCCGCCCGGACGAGCGAGCCACCAATCGCGAAGTCCACGGTCATCAAGGGGCGGGGTGGTATATCCGACGGGGATGCGGTGAAGGCGGTCGGTCTTACCTCGGGAGATCTGCGTCGTGTCCCGGCAACGGGACTGGGGTCGTCGCAAGACGATCTGACCGCGGCGCAGAAGTCAGCAGAGGGCGTAGTAGGCGGTAGCGTGCCGCTGAAGGCCCGAACGATGGAAGTGGTCAGTAGAGCGGTGATCTCGCACGATCCAATGCGGCCGGAAGATCAGAGCAATCTGAACCCTCGCCTCGGACCGAGGGGGGAAGCCCCGCGTGCCGGCGCCGGGGAGGCCGAAGCTCGTGCGGCGTTGACCTGCCTCGAACGCCCGGCGGTCGCGGGACCGTCGATGGAAAGGATCGTCGCACGTGAGAACCTGAAGAAGGCATTGGATCGGGTGAAGCGCAACAAGGGCGCGGCGGGGGTCGACGGGATGACCGTGGGCGACCTGCCGGCCTACCTGAAGGCAAACTGGCTCACGATCCGGGCTCAGCTGCTCGATGGCACCTACAAGCCGCAGCCGGTGCGGCGTGTCGAGATCCCGAAGGCCTCGGGCGGCGTTCGGCTGCTCGGCATCCCGACGGTTGTCGACCGCTTCATCCAGCAGGCGGTGTTGCAGGTGCTGCAGGGCGAATGGGACCGGACGTTCTCCGATGCGAGCTTCGGCTTCAGGCCGGGCCGCTCGGCGCATCAGGCGGTGACGAAGGCGCAGGCGTACATCGCGTCCCGGCACCGCATCGTGGTGGATATCGACCTGGAGAAGTTCTTCGACCGGGTCAACCACGACATCCTGATGGGGCTGGTTGCCAAACGGGTCGCTGACAAGCGTCTTCTGAAGCTGATCCGCGGCTTCTTGACTGCGGGTGTGCTGGAGGGAGGGCTGGTCAGCCCGACGGAGGAAGGCACGCCGCAAGGCGGGCCGCTCTCGCCGCTGCTGTCGAACCTGATGCTGGACGTGCTGGACAAGGAACTGGAGAGGCGAGGCCATCGCTTCGTGCGCTATGCCGACGACTGCAACATCTATGTGCGCAGTCGGAAGGCGGGCGAGCGGGTGATGACGAGCATCGAGACGTTCCTGGAACGGCGCCTCAAGCTCAAGGTGAACAGGGCCAAGAGCGCGGTCGCCAGGCCGAGCCATCGCAAGTTCCTGGGCTTCAGCTTCACGCAGGGGAGAAAGCCGCGCCGGCGCATCGCGCCCGAGGCAATCGCCCGCTGCAAGGCCAGAGTTCGGGAACTGACGTGGCGACGATCTGGCCGAAGCCTCGCGCAGATCATCGAGAAACTGTCGCTGTACCTGAAGGGATGGCGCGGCTACTTCGGATTCTGCGAGACGCCGTCGGTGTTGCGCAAGCTGGATGAGTGGATCAGGCGGCGGTTGCGCGCCGTCGTCTGGACCCAATGGAAGCACGGTCGTACTCGCTTCGACGAGCTGCAACGCTGCGGCGTTGGCCGGGAGCTGGCGCTCAAAACCGCTGGCAACCCACGTGGCCCTTGGCGGCTCGCGAACAGTGCCGGGCTGACCATGGCTCTCCCAAACGTCTTCTTCGTATCACGCGGCTTGCCTTACCTCGCACCCCGCTGAACCGCTCAATCTGTCGAACCGCCGTATACGTGACCCGTACGTACGGTGGTGTGGGAGGGGAGGAGTCGCGAGACTCCCCCCTATCCCGATGGGGTCTCCGAGCGCTGAAGCAAGTAAGTGGCACGCTTTTAAGATGCTGTCGTCTGCGTGCCTAGCGACAGCGCGACGCTGCATCGACAAGGCCGGAACAATTATTGGCAGCGGAGTTCGCGGACCCCCACCCCCGACCCCTCCCCGCAAGGGGGAGGGGAGCGCACCTTTCGCGCGATGAGCGCGGGCTGCCCCTTGCCCAACCCTCTCCCCGTGAAGAACGGGGAGAGGGGGCGCAGCGGCGCTCGAGGCGACAGCTCGCGCGACGACAACGATACGCGCCGCCCATGCGAACAATCAACTACCTCGCCAGATATGCCGTCCCCACCGGCCCGGTCGTGACCGACATCGACAGCGCGCCGGGGCCGATGGTCCAGTTGGTCTGGTTGAGGGTGAGCGTGTTGAACACCATGGTGACGCTGTTGCTGCTCATCGTCGAGACCGAGTTGATGGTGACGTTGCGGCTCGGCAGGTACATCAGGCCGGTGTAGGACGAGCTGCTGCTGCCGTTGATCGGCAGATTCGTGGTCGACAGCCCGTTGGGCTCGTAGATCAGGATGTTGGCGTAGGTGCCGGTGGTCGGCGCCGACAGCGTGGCGTTGACGTTGCCGTTGAAGGTGAGCGTGGCGTTCTGGTCGGCGAGATAGAAGGTGACGCCGTTGCCGGTGACCGTCCATCCCGAGTTGAAGGTCATCGTGCCCTTGACGATGTAGAGGCCCGGGCTGAGCGTCAGCGTGCCCGAGCCGTTGAAGTTGGTCGAGCCGCAATAGACGCCGGGGCTGAGCGTCACCGAGCCGGGATCGTAGGTCCTGTTATTGGTGGTGCAGGCGCCCACGGTGACGACCGGCAGCTTGCCGGCAAACGGATCGGCAATCGCGGCGCAGCCGGTCTCGACCGGCGGATTGGCGCCGCCATTCTTGGTGATGTTGTTGCCCTTCACGCAGATCCGCTTGGCGTTCAAGGTCGCGTTGAACATCGCGGCCGGCGTCTGCGTCGACAGCACGTGGATCTCGCACCCCGGCGCATTGAGCTGGGCGCCGGAATTGACCAGCAGCGATTGCGAATTGATCGTGCTGACGAGCAGGATGCAGACCGGCGACTTGCCCTGCGCGCCCGGCTTCGCCGTGGCGGATGCCCTCACGCCGAGCGATGACGTGCCCATCACGTTCAGGAACGACGTCTTCACCGTGGTCGTGGCGCTGCCCGACAGCGAGCCGTCGGCATTGGCCGAGAAGGTCGCCGAGGCGCCGCTGCCGAAGCGGTCCCTGATGCTGCCCGAGAACATCGCGCTCGCGGTCGAGACCTGCTGCGCGCTGGCCTGGGTGACGCCCGCGAGGACCGCGGCATCGACCGCCTTCTGCAACTGGGCCTTGGTGTCGCCGGTCTTGGCGAAGTCGACGGCGGCGCCGACCGACACCAGGATCGGAATGCTGGTGATTGCGAAGATCATGCTGATCTGGCCGTCATTGGCGCGCCAGAAGTTGCGGCCGAGCCGGCGAAGAGCCGTTGGCGAGAAAGATGCCGTCATGTGCAACGCTTCCTGCTGGTTGATATCGGGAGCTCTGCGCCGCCGCGTGCGAGCTCCTGAGCCTTAGGAAGTGACGGTGAGACATTACCGCGTTCTGAATCCGGTTCCAGAAAGGAGGGCGGACGCACGGAGGCAGGACGCGACGGTTATCAGTCTGTTTGTCAGATCGACGAGAGCTGCGTGTTGGCACCACCCGCCGGTGGTGCGCGCGCAAATTGCTTGTCTCAGGCGGTGTGGAGAGGGCAACTTGTTAGTTGCAGTTCGTCGCGTTGCGCTCGATCGTCGCTACGCTGTTCACGGTGCAGCCGGTCGCCAGATCCGCGGCGCGAGCACGAGGCTGCACACCAAGGCGTAGGCGAGCAGCGACAGCGCAACCATCGCGGCAAGTGAGGCCATGCCGCCGCCGAGCATGCTGATGGCGATGAAGCCGCCGCCTGCGGCGATGAGGATGCGGATGGCCGAGCCGATGAATGGCCACAGCACGTGGCCGGCGCCCTGGCCGGCAAACGCGAGCACGAAGCCGAAGCCGAGCGCGGCATAGGCCGGCGCCACCGTGCGCAGATAGATCGCGCCCTCGCGCAGCACGTCCGCATCATGGCTGAACAGCGCCAGCCAGAGCGGCGGATGTAGCGCCACGAGGCAGCCGATCGCGCCGACCAGGGCTGCGCCGGTCAGCGCCGAGGTGAGCGCGATGCGGCGGGCGCGGGCGTGCTGGCCGGCGCCGACATTGATGCCGACCATGGTCAGGGTCGCCGTGCACAGGCCGAACAGGATCGGGATCATGATGTAGTCGAGCCGCGAGGCGATGCCGTAGGCGGCGAGCTCTGATGTGCCGAAGCGGCCGGCCAGCGCCGTCACCAGGATCACGGTGAGGTTGACCAGCACCGCGTTGAGCGCCGTCGGCAGGCCGACCTTGAGGATGTCGGCGAACAGCCGGAGCTGCAGCGGCGCGACGCGCACATGCAGGCTGGAGCGGCCCGAGGCCATGGTGCGCACCAGCACCAGCATGGCGCCACAATAATACAGCCCGAAGGCGATGCCGGCGCCGGCGATGCCGAGCCCCGGCAGCGGCCCGAGGCCGAAGATCAGGATCGGCGAGGCCGGGATCATCAGCACGGCGCCGACCAGCGTGACCAGCGCGGGCACCCGGACATTGCCGGCGCCGCGCAGCGCGGCGGCCTGCAGATTGACGATCCAGACCGGAATGGCGCCGGCGAACAGGTAGTTCGAGTAGCGCAGCGCCGCCTCGAGCGCGCCGGCGCGGCCGCCGAGCGCGTGGTACAGCGCCGGGCCGAACAACGCCGTGAGCAGCGTGAACAGGCCGCCCGCGATCACCGCCAGCACGATGGCGTGGAACGCGATCGCGTCGGCGTCGGGATTGCGGCCGGCGCCGATGGCGCGGGCGACCGCCGAGGACACGCCGCTGCCGATGCCGCCATTCGACATCATCGTCATCAGCATGAAGATCGGGAACACCAGCGCGGCGCCGGCCAGCGCGTCGGTGCCGAGGAATCCGACATAATAGGCCTCGGCGACGTTGACCGCGGTCTGCGCCACCAGCACCGACATCGTCGGCAGCGCCAGCCGCGCCAGCGTCGGCAGCACCGGGCCGGACAGCAGCGCGGCGCGGGTCGCGGCGGCCTTGGCGCGGGAGGGATCGGGAGGCGGCGCGGCGGCGGGAGGCGTGTCCCGTGACGCGGAAGGGGCGGCGGCCGGGCGATTTGCCTGGGTCGAGACGTCCATGCTGCCTCCGCGGGCGGGCGTGCCCGATTTGAATGATAATCATCATGCAATAGGGCCGAGGGCCGGGAGGGTCAAGCAGACCCGGCGGCGGGTCGATCATGAAGAATTGAAGGGGCAGCCAGCCGGCCCGATGACGCGGCTAGTAGTGAATGCGCAGGCCGATGCCGCCGTGCATGGTGTTGCCGACCGGCTGCGGGCCGAGCGTGCCGTTGACGAAGAGGTCGGCGACCCAGCCCTTCTGCAGGCGGAAGCCCAGCCGGCCGCCAACTTCGAACCAGCCCTGGTTGCCCATGGTGGGCGTCACCGTGCCGGTGCCGGTCACGGTGGCGACGATGCCGGAGCGCGTGGCGAAGGACTGCACGTAGCCGCCATTGATGTTGGCCTCGATGCTCGTGCCGAACAGATGCGTCCACTGGCCGCCGATCTTGACGAGGCTGGTGCGGTCGGTGCCGCCGGCGATCGACGCGTCGAACGGATTGAAGGCGGCGGCGGGATCGCGATAGCCGGCGACGTGCTGCCAGAGCTGCCACAGTTCGACCGAGGCGGCGAGCTCGTCGCGCGGCGACATCCGGCTGATCCAGCCGGCACGGCCGTAGACCGCATAGTTCGACGCCGTCGTCACGCCGTCGACCGACACGTTGCCGAGGCTGGTCGCGTAGCTGCGGCCGTAGCGCACCTTCTCATAGGGCGTCAGGATGGTGCCGATGTCGAAGAACGGCCGCGACGCGCCCCAGTCGGTGAAATCGTAGCGCAGCGCGAAGGCGCCGATCGGCGCCGACGTCACGTGATAGCCGTTCTCGTTGTAATGGGTGTAGGCGAGGCCGGCGAGCAGCGCGAGATTGCTGGTCAGCTGCTTGCGGCCGTGAATGCCCGCGGAGAACGAGCCGGCCGAGCCGAACGCGCTGATGCAGTCGTTGCAATTGACCTGCTCGTTCACCCCCAGCAGCACCAGGCCGAGCACGCGGTTCGTGATCATCTGGTTGAAGCGCTGGTCCGCGAGACTGTTGATGGCGGCCGCGCTGTTGCCCGCGCCCGTGGGGGTCGGCGTCGGTGTCGGTGACACCGAAGGTGACGGCGTCGGCGTCGATGTCGGGCTGGGCGTCGGGGTTGGTGTCGGTGTCGGTGTCGCGGTGGGAGACGGCGAGGGCGAGGGTGAAGGCGAGGGTGTCGGGCACGCCGCCGCGGCGGCGAAATTGTCGACGCCGCCGCAGCTCTGCGCCGCGGCGGGTGCCGCCTGCATCACGAGCGCGAGCGCACCGCCGGCGAGGGCGAGCAGCAAAGATGTGAGCGGGCCCGCGCGCATCCGCATCGTCATCGCCCGCACAGAATGCCGGTGAAGTCCTGCGGCGGCGCGTTGCTGGCGAGATCGGTCACCGTGCACAGGCCCGAGGTCGAGCCGCAGGTCGCCGCGAAGCTCCAGGACGGATTGCTGGTCTTCTTGATCGAACTCCGGCCATTGCCGGTGGCGGTAATGATCGCGGTATCGCCCGGCTGGGTCAGCTCGAGGCATTGAAAGGTGAGGGTGCAGACGCGCGAGGCGCCCTCCTGCAGCACGACCATGGTCTGGCCGCGTTGCGACCTGATGTCGAGAATGGTGCCGCGGACGCCGATCGTGGCGAGCGGCGTGTTGATCTTGTAGGCGGCCTTCTCCGAATGACCGGTGACGAAGCGGAACGCGCCGGTGCCGAGCCGGATCGCGATGTCGCGATAGCTGGTCTCGTCATTGAACACGGTGCGGTCGAGCGTCAGGCTGGCATTGGCGCCGAGCGAGAGATTGGTGCTGTCGATCATGACGAGGCGCGCGGCGCTGTCGGCACCGGTCCGCACCGTCTCGTTGCGCACCACGCCGTCGCCGACATTGATCGGGCTCGTCGACGCGCCGGCGATGCGCAGCACATCCTTCTGCACCAGCACCGCCTCGCCGATGCGCGTGTCGGCACAGGCGCCGCTCGCGGCACCCAGCAGGGCGGCGACGGACAGCGCAGCAACATATGTTCGGCGACGCAGATTCATATCCACACCGAAGATCGTTCCCGAGCCAATCTAGCTGAAGACGATCGGCGAGGTTGTTGTAAAATGGACACAAGTTTGCCTCGATGCGTCGATGGTGTTTAGTTGCACAGCCAACCGGATTAGTTCATTCGCATGCGCGTGAAGGGTGCCGTTGCCGATCGTGACGACGATGAGGACGCGGTCGATGCTGCGCCGGAGGGCGCGCTGTCGGCCCGCCGCTCCGCGCTGACGGCACTCCTGATCTTCTTCGTCGCCCATGTCGTGCTCATGGTGGGGCTGGCGTCGCCGGCAAAATTCGTCTTCGACGAGGTGCATTACGTGCCGGCGGCGCGGCAGATGCTGGGGCTGGCGCCGGCAAACCCGCAGCTCAACCCGATGCATCCGCCGCTCGCCAAGGAGCTGATCGCGCTGTCGATCAGGACGTTCGGCGACAATGCCTTCGCGTGGCGTTATCCAAGCACCGTTCTCGGCGGCCTCTCCGTCGCCGCGGTCTATCTGTGCGGTCTCGCGCTGTTCGCGGCGCAGGGACCGGCCATCGCGGCGGCGCTGCTCGCCTTCGTCAATCAGATGCTGTTCGTCCAGGCGCGCACGGCGATGCTCGACATCGGCGCGCTCGCCTTCAGCCTGCTCGCGATCGCCGCGTTCCTGTTCGCCTACCGGCAGCGACGGCCGCAAGCTCTGTTTGCGCTCAGCGGAGCGCTGTTCGGTTTGTCGATCGCCTGCAAATGGAGCGGCCTGTTCCCGCTGCTGACGGCGCTGCTCATCGTCGGCCTGATCAAGCTGCTGCAGCACTGGCAGGCGTCGTTCGGCGATGCCGCGGAAACCGACTGGTATCAGCCGGAGCAATGGCCCGGATTGGGCTGGACGCAGATCGGGCTGTGCTTCGGCGCCGCGCCGCTGCTCTGCTATCTCGCGACCTTCGTTCCGTTGCATGGTCTGTCGGTCATGGCCATCTTCGAAGCGCAGCGGCGCATCTTCGCCGACAGCGTCACCACGGCGATCGCCGGCCACACCTATATGAGCGCCTGGCCGAGCTGGCCGTTCCTGGTCCGGCCGGTCTGGTTCCTGTTCGACAAGGTGAGCGACAACAGCATCGCCGCCGTGGTGCTGCTCGGCAATCCCCTGGTGCTGTGGCCTGCGCTGCCGGCGCTTGCGATCTGCCTGCGGGATTTCATCGCTTCGCGAAGCGCGACGGCGTTCCTGATTCTGGCGTTCTATCTCGGCTGCTATCTGCCCTGGGCGCTGCTGCCGCGCGCGCTGAGCTTTCTCTACTACTATCTGCCGTCGGCGACGCTCGCGAGCCTCGCGCTGGTCCATGTGCTGTTGCGCGCACCGCGCTGGGCGCTCTGGGCCTATACCGCGGTCGCGGTCGCAGGCTTCCTCGCGCTGCTGCCGGTCAGCGCGGCGTTCCTGGGAACGACGATGCAGACGTTCACGCGGCTGATGCTGTTCCAGAGCTGGATCTGAGCCCTCATCGGAACGTGAGTTCCCCTGGGTTCCCGCCGTCTGTTGCTTGACGAGACCATCCCCCGCAGCCAGTTTCGCTCTGCTTCGCGAGAAGCGTTGGGGGAGCAAGGCTCAATGTTGGGATGGCTGCAGCGGCTGCTCGATTCGTCGAGTCTGTCTCCGCACGGGATTTGTCTGCTCTGGGAACCCGAGCTGATCTGGCTGCATGTCGCGTCCGATGCCGTGATCGCCGCGGCCTATTTCTCCATTCCGGTGGTACTGACGCTGTTCGTGCTGAAGCGGCGGGATGTCGATTTCGGGTTCCTGTTCTGGGCGTTCGCGCTGTTCATCATGGCCTGCGGCGTCACCCATGTGCTGTCGATCGTCACGCTCTGGGTTCCGATCTACGGCATCGAAGGTCTGGTCAAGGCCATGACCGCGCTGGCCTCGATCCTCACCGCCGGCATCCTGTGGCCACTGCTGCCCAAGCTCCTGGCGATCCCGTCGCCCGCGCAGCTGCGCGCGGCCGAGGCGGCGCTGGTCGTCGAGAGCCGGCAGCGGCGCGAGGCCGAGGACATGCTGCGCCACGCGCAGAAGATGGAAGCCGTCGGCCAGCTGACCGGCGGCGTCGCGCATGACTTCAACAACCTGCTCACCATCATCAGCGGCAACCTGGAAATCGCCGAGCGCAGCCTGCAGGCGCAGGGCGAAGCCGCCCGCGACCGCCTCGCGCGCGCCATCGCGCATGCTGCGAATGGGGCTCAGCGCGCCGCGACCTTGACGCAGCGGCTGCTCGCCTTCGCCCGCCGCCAGCCGCTCGATCCGCGGCTGACCAACGTCAACAGGCTGCTCGCGGGCATGTCCGATTTCTTCCGGCGGACCCTGGGCGAGATGATCAGCGTGGAGGTGGTCGAAAGCGCCGGGCTGTGGCAGGTCGAGGTCGATCCGAGCCAGATGGAGGCCGCGATCCTCAACCTCGTCGTCAACGCCAAGGACGCGATGCAGGGCCAGGGCAAGCTGACGATCGAGACCTCGAACAGCTTCATCGACGAGGCCTATGCGCGGCAGCACGCCGACGTCCGGGTCGGCCAATACGTCCTGATCGCGATCACCGACTCCGGCGTCGGCATGCCGCGCGAGGTCGTGGAGAAGGCGTTCGATCCGTTCTTCACCACCAAGGAACCGGGCCAGGGCACCGGCCTCGGGCTGAGCCAGGTCTATGGCTTCGTGAAGCAGTCCGGCGGCCACGTGAACATCTACAGCGAGGTCGGCGAGGGGACGACGGTGAAGATCTATCTGCCGCGCGCGCATGCCTCCGCCGTCGAGGCGCCGGACAACCGTGCCGCGGTCGTCGGCAGTCGCGGCAGCGAGACCGTGCTCGTGGTCGAGGACGAGTCAGAGGTGCGCAGCTACATCGCCGAGACCCTGGCCGAACTCGGCTATGCCGTGCATGAGGCGCCCGATGGTCCGGCGGCGCTGGCGCTGCTGGCGCGCGAGCCGCTGGACGTCGATCTGCTGCTCACCGACATCGTGATGCCCGGCATGAACGGGCGGCAGCTGGCGGATGATCTGCGCGTCACCCGCCCGACGCTGAAGGTGCTGTTCATGACCGGC
The DNA here is from genome assembly GCF_051167555.1 of Bradyrhizobium sp. HKCCYLS3077. Taxonomy (NCBI): domain Bacteria; kingdom Pseudomonadati; phylum Pseudomonadota; class Alphaproteobacteria; order Hyphomicrobiales; family Nitrobacteraceae; genus Bradyrhizobium; species Bradyrhizobium sp. HKCCYLS3077. The sequence goes on from NZ_JBNPTH010000003.1 coordinate 328,213, forward strand.
TATTCGCGCAACGCCATCGTCCATCAGGGGCGATTGGATCCGGGCGTTGCGCTGCTGCAGAAGCCGCTCAGCCGGGCGATGCTCAGCACCAAGATCCGCGAGGTGCTGGACACGCCGTGATCATTACTTCGCCGCTGCGGTCTTGGTGTCCATGTTGACGACCTGGACGCGACGATTCAGCGGATCGGCCGGGTTCGCGGTGTCCTTCAGCTTGGTCTTGCCATAGCCGACGGTGACGAGGTCCTGGCCTGTGAGGCCGTATTTGTCGACCAGAAAGCGCTTGATGGTGTCGGCGCGGCGCTCGGAGAGATCCTGGTTGAAGCTCTCGCTGCCGATGCCGTCGGTGTGGCCGGCGACGACGAAGGTCGAGCCCTTGAGGTTCGGATCCGACAGCGCCTTGCCGAGTTCCTGCACCGCCTGCATCGAGGCCTTGCTGATCTCGGCCGAGTTGTAGTCGAACTGGATCTCGAGATCGATCTTCGGCTTGGTTGCGGCGAGTTCCGCGATCTGCTCGCGCTCGCCAAGCGACAGCGAACGCGTCTTGCGATTGCGCACGCTGTCGAGCAGGGCGGCCTGCTTGGCCTGGGTTGCCGGATCGACCTGCGGCGCCGGCGTGGTCGACAGGCTGCGGGTCGCCGATTTCGGCTTGAGCGCGTTCAGGATCTGGTCGGCGGAGACCGCCTCGCCGGCGAGCGCCGCGCCCACGCTCATCGTCAACACGGCGGAAAACGCCGCCGCCCGAACTGCAAAACGTCCATAAAACGGGGTCATCGTCGTATCCTCGGGGTCTTCATGACCTATGGCCATTGGATGCGCCGACAGTAGAACCGGTTCAAAGCATCGGAATGTGATCGACGTCACGCATCGCCCTGGGAACCGGCGCGGCTCGGTCCTGCCCATGCGGCTGCGAGGTTGTCGCAATGCAATCGGCCCATGGCCGGTCTGCGAACAACAAATCGGCCAGATGCGGTTCTACCGGATATCCATCGCCGGAAAAAAATCGCAAACGAGAAGGAGCGACGCGGGCCAGCGGCGAATTAAGCGAAGAAGCGTGAACAGAAAAGCATAGCCGTGTTCAACTCATCACAGAGGCGCGACTACACGTCCCGGACGAGCTCTCCGGACCCGTCGGGATCCTCCGGTTCCATGTCGACGCTGATCGGGGCAACCATCATTGCGGCCTCGATCCTGCTGTCGACCCTGATCTCCGCCGTCGGCAATCGCTATGTCGGTCTGGAAAGTCCGTCGGAGGATACGGCCTGGCTCGTCGACCGCCTGACCGGCCGCGTCTACAAGTGTCACGCGCCGGACGCCGGCCGCGCCAGCTGCAAGTCCGAGATCGCCACCAGCAGCATCCCGGACAAGCCCAAGCAATAGGTTGGACGGCGGCGGATTGCCGTTGCGCCGATGCGGGCGAATCTCGCACGATCGCGCCGTCATGCCGTCCGTTCCCCTCCCGCTCTCGAAGACCGCCGCGCGACGGCTCTGGCTGCGCGCCCAGCGCCTCGATCAGGAGGCGCCGTTCGGTGCCGGTCCCGAAGCCGTCGCGGCCGCCGTCGCGCATCTCGGCTATGTGCAGATCGACACCATCAATGTGATCGAGCGCTGTCACCACCACATCCTGTTCAGCCGCATCCCGGCCTATCGGCGCGCCGATCTCACGCAGGCGCAGAGCGCGGACAAGACGATCTTCGAGTATTGGACGCATGCGCTGTCCTACGTTCCGGTGCAGGACTTCCGCTATTTCGTGCCCGCCATGCGGCGCTATCGCCGCGAGGGGCATCGCTGGCTGCAGACGGTGAAGCCCGAGGACAGCCGCAAGGTGATGCGGCTGATCCGGCAGGGCGGGGCGCTGACGATCCGCGACATCGACGATGACGAGCTGCGCGAGAAGGACCACGCCTGGGCGAGCCGCAAGCCGTCGAAGCGGGCGCTGCAGCTCGGCTTCTACGAGGGCGTGCTGACGGTCGCCGGCCGCGACGGCATGCTCAAGACCTATGATCTCACGACGCGGCATTTCGGCTGGGACCGGCTGCCGAAGGGCGCGACCGAGCGCGAGATCGCGGCCTATCTGCTCGATCGCGGTCTGCGTGCGCAGGGCGTCGTCAGCCTGGATTCGCTGTGCCATCTCGATGCGCCGCGCAAGGCGGATGTGCGCCGGGTGATCGATCAGCGCGTCCGGCGCGGTGAGCTCGTTCCCGTCGCGCTGGAGGGCGCCGGCAGGCACGAGCATTGGGCGGCGCCGGCCGCTCTGGAGGAGGCGATCGCGATCGACCCTGCGCGCGTGCACATCCTGTCGCCGTTCGATCCGCTGATCATCCAGCGCAAGCGGACGCAGGCGATCTTCGACTATGACCACCGCTTCGAGGCCTATGTGCCGAAGGACAAGCGGCTGTTCGGCTACTTTGCGCTACCCGTGCTGGTCGGCGAGGAGATCGTCGCGGCGCTCGATTTGAAGACCGACCGGCAGAACGGCAAGCTGCTGATGCAGCAATGGAGCTGGGTCGGCCAGGGCAAGGCGGCGCGCGGCGACCATCGCAAGGCGCTGAAGCGGACGATCGAGGACGAGCTGCACCGGTTCCAGCGGTTTCAACTGGGAGACTGACCTTGTGTCCGACGGGCGATCGGCGGGCTTGATTTGGAAACAAATGTTTCCTAAAAGAGGGCATGACGAAGCCGCAGACGAATTCATCAGAGCGCCGCGGGCCAGGCCGCCCGCGCGAGTTCGACATGGATACCGCCCTCGGCAAGGCGCTGGTGGTGTTCAGCGAGCGTGGCTACCACGGCGCCTCGCTGGCGGAATTGCGGGCTGCGATGAAGCTTGCCACCGGCAGCCTCTACAAGGCCTTCGCGGACAAGAGCGCGATTTTCCTGGCGACGCTGGACTACTACATCGCGCGCCGCGACCGGCAGCTGCGCGAGCGGCTCGATGCGCAGCACCGTGGCCGCGACAAGCTGGAGGCCTTGCTGGCATTCTATGCGGAGTACGCCAGCGACAGCGAGGGCCGGCGCGGCTGCCTCGTCGTCACCAGCGCCACCGAGCTCGCCACCTTGGATGCGGAAGCCGCGGCCAAGGTCCGCAATTCGCTGCGCCGGGTCGAGACCCTGTTGCGCGACCTGATCAGGCTCGGCCAGGCCGACGGATCGATCCGGCCGGATCTCGATGCGGAGGTCGCGGCGGGGGCTCTGTTCTGCGTCATCCAGGGCCTGCGGGTGGTCGGCAAGACCGGACGCGCCAAGAGCGAGATGACGAAGGTGGCAAAACAAGCCGCGGCCCTGTTCGCGTGATGTTGCGCGGAATTAGGAAACGTTTGTTCTATAATAAAGAGGGTGATCCATGTCGGAATTGATGAACGCCGTTTCTGCCCAAGGTCCGTCGCGGCTGGTCGCGGCGGAACCATTCGCGCGCGATGACGCCGCGTTGCCCGGCTTCACGCACCGGTTCGCGACCGTCGACGGCCTCAGGCTGCACTATGTCAGCGGGGGCCGGCCGGATGGCGAGGTCGTGGTGCTGCTGGCCGGTTTTCCGCAGAGCTGGTTTGCCTGGCGCAAGGTCATGCCGCTGCTGGGCGCGCGTTATCGCGTCATTGCGATCGACTTTCCGGGGCAGGGCGACTCGGACCGGCCGGCGGATGGCTACGACACCCAGACGCTCGCCACCTCCGTTCATCGCCTGCTGCAGCAGCTTGGCGTCACCAGCCATCATCTCGCCGGGCACGACATTGGCGCGTGGGTGGCCTATCCCTACGCGGCACTGTTCGAAGATGCGGTGCAAAGCCTGGCGCTGCTGGATGCGGGCATTCCCGGCGTGACCTTGCCCGAGGCGTTGCCGTACGCGCCGGACCGCGCGTGGCGCACCTGGCACTTCGCGTTCCACGTCGTCGCGGACCTTCCGGAGATGCTGATTGAGGGCCGCGAGCGCGATTATCTCGCCTGGTTTCTGCGCCGCAAGGGCGCCAATCCCGAAGCATTCTCTGAGGGCGATCTCGACGAATACGCGCGCGTGCTGACCAAGGCCGGCGGCCTGCGCGCGGGACTTGGCTATTATCGTGCGGCCGTAGTGTCGGCGGATCAGAACCGCGAGCTGAAAGCCAAAGGCAAACTGAAGCCGCCGGTGCTGGCGGTCGGCGCCGACCAGGGATCGATCGTCGACATGGCCGCGCCGCTCAGGCAGGTCGCCGAGCGCGTCGATGGCATCACGATCGGCTCGTGCGGCCACTACATCCCGGAAGAGCAGCCGGCCGTCCTGGCGGAGGAACTGATGGCTTTCTTCAGCCGCGCGGGTGCCAATTCGAACTGAGATCTCAGCCGGCATGGAGCCTCGCCCCAGGCAACCTAAGCCGTGCTGGGCGATCGCATTTGGACGGCGGTTTTGCGCTCGTCCATCTCCACGTCGTCATGGCCGGGACAAGCCCGGGCATGACGGAGTTACGAATTGGCAGCATCTTTCGCCGTGCTGTTAGGCCGAGGAGACCGCAACGCGATCCGATCGATCGCTATGCCGATGAGGATGCCGATCGCATAGGCGGCGATGTTCCACAGCGAGAAGATGCGACCGAGCAGCAGCGCGCCGGCCAGCGTCAGGCGGAAGCTGTCGAGCCAGGGCGTATGGATCAGCCGGCTCGCCTCGACGATCACGGCGACGGCGAGCGCGAGACCACCGATCTGCCGCCACGACCTCAGCGGCAGCAGCGCGACCAGGAGCATGTACACCATCGTCGCCCAAAGGATGGAACCGCCGTATTTGACGACGAAGGCGGGAAGACCGAGGCCCAGGCCGTAGAAGCGCAAAGCGAGGCCTAGCGCGATCACGACGAAGGCCACCACCAGGGCAAACGCTGCGCGGCGGCGCGCATCGGGGCGGCTCGTATGATCGGGAAATGCGGACGTCATGCGTGCGCGGCGCCCCCGCGATGCGGCGGAAGGCCGTGGAATATCTGGTTTTCCGATTGACTTGCCACGACCGATGCTCAACACCGCCATCAACTATCAAATTTTGCAATGCTCCCGGGAGGAGATCGATGAGTTCGTCAACCATTCGTCCGGCCGCGTCTGGCCGGTCCGATATCGAGGCCACAACCATCCGCGCCATTTCGTGGCGGCTGATTCCGTTCCTGGTGCTCGCCTATTTCTTCTCCTATCTCGACCGCGTCAATCTCGGCTTCGCCGCGCTGACGATGAACGCCGAGCTGAAATTCTCGCCGCTGGTGTTCGCCTGGGGCGCCGGCATCTTCTTCATCGGCTATTTCATCTTCGAGGTGCCGAGCAATCTGGCGCTGGAGAAGTTCGGCGCCAGCCGCTGGATCGCCCGCATCATGGTGACCTGGGGCATCATTTCGGCGCTGATGGCGCTGGTGTCCGGTCCGTGGAGCTTCTACGTCCTGCGCTTCCTGCTCGGTGTCGCCGAGGCCGGCTTCTTTCCGGGCATCATCCTCTATCTCACCTATTGGTACCCGGCGCAGTATCGCGCGCGCTTCCTCGCCGCCTTCGCGGTCGCCGTGCCGGTCTCCACCGTGATCGGCGCGCCGGTGTCGGGCCTGCTGCTTGGCCTGCACGGGTGGATGGGGCTGCAGGGCTGGCAGTGGCTGTTCATCATCGAAGGCATCCCGTCGATCATCCTCGGTGTCGTCACCTGGTTCTATCTGACCGACCGGCCGGAGCACGCGACCTGGCTGTCGGCGGAGCAGAAGGCTTGGCTCGCGGCCAGGCTCGAGGCGGAGACCGCGGCGAAGCAGGCGGCGGGACACATGACGCTTGGCGAGGCGCTGTCGTCGCCTAAGGTGATCGTGCTCAGCCTGATCTATTTCGGCTTCGTCGGCGCGCTCTACGGCATGCAGTTCTGGCTGCCGCAGATCGTCAAGGCGTTCGGCCTGACCAATACGCAAACCGGCTTCGTCACCGCGATCCCCTATGCGTTCGGCACCGTTGCGATGATCCTGTGGGCGCGTCATTCCGATGCGACGCGCGAGCGCGTCGTGCATGTCGGCGCGCCGATGATCCTGATCGCGATTGCGCTGGCGGCATCGAGCCAGATCGGCGATCCCACGCTGACCATGGTCGCGCTGACCTTCGCCGCGATCGGCGTGTTCTGCGTGTTCGGCGTGTTCTGGACGTTGCCGACGGCGTGGCTGTCGGGCACGGCTGCCGCCGGCGCGATCGCGCTGATCAACTCGATCGGCAATCTCGCCGGCTTCGGCGGTCCCTATCTGGTCGGCTGGATCAAGGACACGACGGGCTCGACCACGCATGGCCTGCTCGCGCTGTCGGCGCTGCCGCTGATCGCCGGTCTGCTCGTGTTCTTCGGCGGTCACGAGAGCAAGGTGGAGTTCGCGGGCCAAGCGCCGGCGGAGTGAGCGCGTTGCGGTGATCCGCACTGCGGACACCGTGCGTTGGGACCAGGCGCCGTCATTCCGGGGCGGTCGCGACAGCGACCGAACCCGGAATCCCGAGATGAGTCGCTGTGGTGCAAACCAAGCTCGAGATTCCGGGTTCGACCGCTGGCGCGGTCGCCCTGGAATGACGCCGTGAGGTGATGGACACTCCCGCAGATCGAGATCTGCCCCTTCTCCTGAGCACCTGCGGCAAGATGTCTTAATATTCACGAAGTCATGATCTCTGACGATTATTGACAATCATCACTCGACATTCGACACTCCCTCGCATTCGCAGCGAGGGGTGTCCGATGTTGATCCGCCTGATTTTCGCGAGCTATTCCAAGCTGTTGACTGGCCTTGCGCTGGCCACCATGGCGGCGGCCCTGGCTGGGTGCAATGAAACCGTCGCCCAGAAGGCCGAGCCGGTCCGGCCGGTTCTGGTCGCTTCCGTCCATTACGAGGCCGAGACGCCGGAGCGCAGCTTCGTTGGCACCATCCGTCCGCGCATCGAGGCCGACATCGGCTTTCGCGTCGCCGGCAAGGTCGCCAAGCGGCTGGTCGAGGTCGGCCAGACCGTCGACATCGGCCAGCCGCTCGCGACCCTCGACGAGGTCGATCTGAAGCTGCAGGCCGAGCAGGCGGAGGCTGAATTCCGCGCCGCCACCGGCGTGCTGGCGCAGGCCTCCGCGGCCGAGACCAGGGCGAAAGAGCTGCGCGCCAAGGGCTGGACCACGGATGCGCAGATGGACCAGGCCAAGGCGTCCGCGGATGAAGCCCGTGCGCGGCTCAATCGCGCCGAGCGCTCGGTCGAACTGACACGCAACTCGCTGTCCTACGCGACGCTGGTCGCAGATGCCCGCGGTGTCGTCACCGCCTCGATGATCGAACCGGGCGTCGTCGTCGCCGCCGGCCAGGCTGCCATCCGCGTCGCGCGGTTTGCCGAGAAGGAAGCCGTGGTCGCGATCCCCGAGACCCTGCTCGACCGCGCCAAGAACGGCAAGGCGACGGTGTCGCTGTGGTCGGAGTCCGGCAAGACCTACACGGCGCGGCTGCGCGAGATCGCGCCGGCCGCCGATCCCGCGACGCGCACCTACCTCGCAAAATTCTCGCTGCCGGATGCAAACGACAGCGTCTCGCTCGGCATGACCGCGACGCTCACGCTGTCCGATCCGGCGACCACGCGCGTCGCGCGGCTGCCGCTGTCGGCGCTGTTCAACGACGGCCGTGATCCCTCGCTCTACGTCGTCAACGACAAGGGCGAGGTGATGCTCAAGCCGGTCAAGGTGAAGGCTTACGACAGCAAGGACGTGCTGATCACCTCCGGCGTCGACGAGGGCGAGAAGGTCGTCGCGCTCGGCGTGCAGAAGATCGACCCCGCGCAGAAGGTGCGCGTGGTCTCGGCGCTGACGTTCTGACGATCGTCGTTCCGGGGCGATGCGCAGCATCGAACCCGGAACCTCGAGATTCCGGGTTCGCTCGCTGATGCGAGCGCCCCGGAATGACGAGACCAAACCCGGTCGTCATTGCGAGGAGCGGCAGCGACGAAGCAATCCAGGGCTACGCGTGCGACTCCGGATTGCATCGCTTCGCTCGCAATGACGGTCACTGAGACTGTCGGCCTGAACTAACGACTTCGGATCATCGGGGAGCGTGCCATGAAGCGGTTCAATCTGTCGGCCTGGGCGGTCAATCATCCGCCGCTGGTGCTGTTCCTGATCGTCGCGCTCGGCCTGTTCGGCTTCATCTCCTATGAGCGGCTCGGGCGCGCCGAGGATCCGTTCTTCACGGTGAAGGTCGTCAACGTCTCGGTGATGTGGCCCGGCGCCACTTCGCAGGAAATGCAGAGCCAGGTCGCCGATCCCCTGGAAAAGAAGCTGCAGGAGCTGCCTTACTTCGAGAAGGTGCAGACCTATTCCAAGCCGGCCTTCACCGCGATGCAGGTCACCTTCCGCGATTCGACGCCGCCGAAGGACGTGCCGTATCTGTTCTATCTGCTGCGCAAGAAGCTCGCGGATGCGCAGACCTCGCTGCCCTCGGGCGTGCTCGGGCCGTTCGTCAACGACGAATTCTCCGACGTCGATTCCATCCTGTTCATGATGACCGGCGACGGCGCCGACTATGCGCAGCTGAAGAAGGTCGCCGAAGGACTGCGCCAGCGGCTGCTCAAGGTCAACGGCGTCACCAAGGTCAATCTCTACGGCACCCAGGATGAGCGCATCTATGTCGAGTTCAGCCATGCCAAGCTGGCGACCCTCGGCATCACCCCGCAGGCGCTGTTCGACTCGCTGGCCAAGCAGAACAATGTGACGCCGGCCGGCACGGTCGAGACCACGTCGCAGCGCGTGCCGCTGCGCGTCACCGGCGCGCTCGACGGCGCCAAGGCGGTGGCCGAGACGCCGGTCGAGAGCAACGGCCGCGTGTTCCGGCTCGGCGATATCGCCACCGTCACCCACGGCTTCGTCGATCCGCCGAGCTACAAGGTGCATCAGGAGGGCAAGCCGGCGCTCGGCATCGGCGTCGTCACCGCCAAGGGCGCCAACATTCTCGAGCTCGGCAAGGACGTTCACGCCGCCTCCGACGATTTCATGAAGGCCGTGCCGCAGGGCATCGAGCTCACCCAGATCGCCGATCAGCCCAAGGTGGTCGAGCGCGCCGTCGGCGAGTTCGTGCACTCCTTCGTCGAGGCGCTGATCATCGTGCTGTTCGTCTCGTTCCTGGCGCTCGGCTGGCGGACCGGCATCGTCGTGGCGCTGTCGGTGCCGCTGGTGCTCGGCATCGTCTTCATCGCGATGAGCGCGATGGGCCTCGACCTGCATCGCATCTCGCTCGGCGCGCTGATCATCGCGCTCGGCCTGCTGGTCGATGACGCGATCATCGCGGTCGAGATGATGGTGGTGAAGATGGAGCAGGGCTGGGACCGCGTCCGCGCGGCATCCTACGCCTGGGAATCCACGGCCTTTCCGATGCTCACGGGCACGCTGGTCACCGCTGCGGGCTTCCTGCCGATCGGCTTCGCCAATTCGGCGGTCGGCGAATACACCGGCAGCATCTTCTGGATCGTCGCGATCGCGCTGGTGGCGTCATGGTTCGTCGCCGTGATCTTCACGCCCTATATCGGCGTCAAGCTGCTGCCGGACATGAAGGCGCATCATGGCCATGACGAGCACGCCGTCTACAACACGCGCATGTATCGCGGCCTGCGCGCCGTGGTGCGCTGGTGCGTCACGCACCGCATCACCACGGTCGCCGCGACCGTCGGCGTCTTCGCCGCCTCCATCGTCGCCTTTGGCCACGTGCAGCAGCAGTTCTTCCCGCTGTCGGAGCGGCCCGAGCTGTTCCTGCAATTGCGCCTGCCGGAGGGGACCGCCTTCAACGTCACCGAGAAGGCCGCGCGCAAGGCCGAGGCGCTGTTGAAGGACGACAAGGACATCGAGACCTTCACGGCTTATGTCGGCCAGGGCTCGCCGCGGTTCTGGCTCGGCCTGTCGCCGCAGCTGCCGAACGAGGCCTTCGCCGAGATCGTCATCGTCGCCAAGGACGTCGCCGCGCGCGAGCGCATCAAGGCGAAGATCGAGACGGCCGCGGCCAATGGCGACCTCAACGAAGCGCGGGTCCGCGTCGATCGCTTCAATTTCGGTCCGCCGGTCGGCTTCCCCGTGCAGTTCCGCGTCATCGGCCCGGACACCGCCAAGGTGCGCGAGATCGCGCGCGAGGTGCGCAACGTCGTCCGGCAGAATCCGAATGTCAGGGATCCGCAGCTCGACTGGAACGAGCAGTCGCCGTACCTGAAGCTCGTCGTCGACCAGGATCGCGCCCGCGCGCTCGGCCTGACCCCGCAGGACGTCTCGCAGTCGCTCGCGATGCTGATCTCCGGCGTGCAGGTGACGACGATCCGCGACGGCATCGAGAAGGTCGGGGTCATCGCCCGCGCAGTGCCGTCCGAGCGGCTCGACCTCGCCGGCGTCGGCGACCTCACCATCACCTCGCGCAACGGCGTCGCCGTGCCGCTGCAGCAGATCGCCAAGATCGAGTATGCGCATGAGGAGCCGATCCTGTGGCGGCGCAACCGCGACATGGCGATCACCGTGCGCGCCGACGTCGCCGACGGCGTGCAGGCGCCCGACGTCACCAATCAGATCTGGCCGAAGCTCGCCGACATCAGGGCCAAGCTCGATCCGGCCTACCGCATCGAGATGGGCGGCGCGATCGAGGAATCGGCCAAGGGCAATGCGTCGATCTTCGCGCTCTTCCCGCTGATGGCGATCGTGATGCTGACCCTGCTGATGATCCAGTTGCAGAGCTTCTCGCGGCTGTTCCTGGTGTTCCTGACCGCGCCGCTCGGCATCATCGGCGCATCGCTCGGCCTCAACGTCGCCAACGCGCCGTTCGGCTTCGTCGCGCTGCTCGGCCTGATCGCGCTCGCCGGCATGATCATGCGCAACACCGTGATCCTGGTCGACCAGATCGAGCACGACGTCGCCTCCGGCCTGACCCGGCGCGAGGCGATCATCGAGGCCACGGTGCGGCGGGCCCGCCCCGTGGTGCTGACGGCGCTGGCGGCGATCCTGGCCATGATCCCGTTGTCGCGCTCGGCGTTCTGGGGGCCGATGGCGATCACCATCATGGGTGGTTTGTTCGTTGCAACTTTCCTGACGCTGCTGTACTTGCCGGGCCTGTATGCCCTATGGTTCCGCAAGAGCCTGGATGAGCGCGGGGCAGCTGCGCAGGATCATTCTGCAGCGCAGCACGTTGACGGGCCGGCTCCCGCGCTCCCGCTCGCCGAGGCGGCCGAATAAGGGATCAACAAGATCGCAGGCATGATGACGCTGGTTTCCGAACACATCGAACCCGATACGCGCGAACGCATCCTGGTTGTTGCCGAGCGCCTGTTTCGACAGATCGGCTACCAGAAGACGACCGTCGCCGACATCGCCAAGGAGCTCCGCATGAGCCCGGCGAACGTGTACCGGTTCTTCGATTCGAAGAAGGCGATCCACCAGGGCGTCGCCCGCGAACTGATGGGCCAGGTCGAGGCGGCCGCGATCGCGATTGCCGAGCGCGCCGGACCGGCGGCTCCGCGGCTGCGCGAGCTGCTAGGCACCATCCATCGCATGAACACCGAGCGCTATGTCGGCGACAGCAAGCTGCACGAGATGGTCGCGGTGGCGATGGAGGAGAGCTGGGAGGTGTGCGAGGCGCACATGATGCTGATCACCGAGATCATCGGCCGCGTGATCGGGCAGGGTGCCGCTTCGGGCGAATTCGCCGTCACCGACCTGCCGCTGGCGGCCAAATGCGCCACGACGGCGATGATGCGGTTCTTCCATCCCCAGATGATCGCGCAATGCGCGACCAAGCCGGGTCCCACGGTCGACGAGATGATCGATTTCGTCCTGGTGGGGCTTGGTTCCAGCGGCGCTGCAAGCTAAGTTCTCCGTCATTGCGAGCGAAGCAATCCAGGGCCGTATGCGCAGCCCTGGATTGCTTCGTCGCTTGCGCTCCTCGCAATGACGTCAGGAGCACATGACGGAAGGGACCACGGCGTGACCGAACGCGACTTGCACTTCTACGAGCCGAAGAACGGCCACGGCCTCAAGCACGACCCCTTCAACGCCATCATCGCGCCGCGCCCGATCGGCTGGATCTCCTCGCGGGACGGCAAGGGCAATGCCAACCTTGCCCCGTACAGCTTCTTCAACGCCTTCAACTACACGCCGCCGATCATCGGCTTCTCTTCCACGCAGTGGAAGGATTCCGTCGCCAACATCCAGGACACCGGCGAATTTGTCTGGAACCTGGTGACGCGGGATCTCGCCAAGCACATGAATGCCTCCGCCGCCCACGTCGCCCGCGAGGTCGACGAGTTCGCGCTCGCCGGCGTCACGCCGGTGCCGAGCAAGTTCGTCAACGTCCCGCGTGTCGGGGAGAGCCCGGTTGCGTTCGAGTGCAAGGTCACGCAGATCATCCAGCTGCAGGGAGCCGACGGCAAGAAGGCCCAGGCCTGGCTGACGCTCGGCGAGGTCGTCGCGGTGCATATCGACAAGGCGCTGATCAAGGACGGCGTCTACCAGACCGCGCTGGCGCATCCGATCGTGCGCGCCGGCCGCCGCGGCGACTATTTCGAGATCAAGGCGGAAGACATGTTCGAGATGATCAGGCCGGACTGATCGCCTTTCTTCACCATCGCACGCCGCCACTGGAGACCGACTGACGTGACCGAAGCGACCGCCACTGCCGCATCGTCGGCGCCGACCGAGCCGCGCGGCGATCTCTGCATCCGCACGCTTGCGATGCCGGCCGACACCAACGCCAACGGCGACATCTTCGGCGGCTGGCTGCTCAGCCAGATGGACGTCGGCGGCGGCGTGTTCGCCGCCAAGGTCGCGAAGTCGCGCACGGTGACGGTCGCGATCGAGGCGATGAACTTCCGCAAGGCGGTCTATGTCGGCGACCTCGTCTCGGTCTATGCGCATCTCGTGCGCATCGGCCGCACGTCGATGGCGGTGCGGCTCGAAGCCTGGGTGCTGCGCCGGAAGGAGGAGCAGCCGATCCTCGTCACCGACGGCAACTTCACCTACGTCTCGATCGACGATGACGGCCGTCCGCAGCCGATCAAGCGTGATCCCGGCGTGCTGCCCGCGTGACGCGGCGGCCGCTCTGCCGCCGAATCATCATTAACGCTCTGGTAACATAACTGGCTCACGGCCACGGAACCCGGCTTCCGTGACGGCGTTCGCTCGTCGCAAGCACTTGCCGTGGCGGACACACTTCGATGTGTGTCGGAATGTTGATGCCCGCGGCTTGCGGGACTTCATCCACAACCAGGTCGCGCAATTCTTGTTGCGTCGACGGTATTATAGTAGTTAGTGTCGCGCCGACCGTTGGGGGTACACGGTCGATCATCTCCTGGCCGCCGCCAGGAGCCGAGGAAGGGAGCTGTCTCCCGGGGGGAATAGCTGGTCCAACGAGGGATCGAACGCCGGGAGTGGGTGATGTCCAACGTCGATGAGAAGCTGACGACTGAAGTTCTGCGGAAGCTCCAGCAGCGGCTGCATCATGCCGAGGAGCGAATCGGCATTTACGAAGTGCAGCTCGGCATGTTTCGCGACCACTATGTGGAGATGCTGCGAGATCTCCGCACCATCTTCCAACTGCTCGGTCAGCATTATGACCGTCTGCACGGAGCCAAGGCGTCGCTGAGCGAAGCCACGCTCGTCCCGGATGGCACGCGCTGATTCGCCGAGCGAAGCTCGCGGTCGTACGGCGTCGTCGCGTGCGTTGCAGCCAACATAACATCCACACAATTTGCTGTCGGAATCGGTTCATCACATCGGAATGCCCGGCTGCTCCCTGACCGGAACAAACGTCATGGAGTCCGGTTATACGCCCCGGAATGAACCACGGGATTCGCAATGTCCGACACCTACATCATCGAGGTCAGCTCTCAGGCGGCGGGGATCGTGATTCGCGATCGCGGCGGCTTCCGTTTCTTCGCGGCGTCGCACCGCTTCAATGCGCTCGAGGGCCAGATCTTCCGCAACGCCCGTGAAGCGGAACGTGCGGCCATGCGCATCGCCGCGGGCGAGCTGAGTGCGGCCGCCTGAGCGCGCCAACAGCTCTGCGCCAACAGCTCTGCGCTAAGGCTGCCCACGTTGGCCGACGTGGCGGCCTGCAGAATGCGGGCAACGGGATTGCTGCACTGCGCGCGCCGCCTCCCTGATTGACCGTTGACTCGATCAGCATCACCATGGTGCAGCTCACTTTCGAAAGCTTGCCATGGCCGTGCTCTCCCAGCGTCAGACCGATATCCTCAACATCGCCCGTGCCTCCGGCCGCGTCATGGTCGAGGATCTGTCGCGCCGGTTCGAAGTATCGGCGCAGACGATTCGCAAGGACCTCAACGATCTCTGTGAGCAGCGCGCGCTGACCCGGATCCATGGCGGGGCGATCATCGCCTCGGGGGTCGAGAATCTCGCCTATGAGGCGCGGCGCTTCGTCGCTGCCGACGAGAAGAAGGCGATCGGCGCGATCGCCGCGGCGCGGATCCCCAACGGCTCCTCGCTCTTCATCAATATCGGCACGACGACGGAGGAGGTGGCGAGCGCGCTGACCTCGCATCAGGACCTGCTCGTCATCACCAACAACCTCAACGTCGCGATGCTGCTCTATCCGCATCCGCGCATCGAGGTGATCGTCGCCGGCGGCAGCGTGCGGCGCTCGGACGGCGGCGTGGTCGGCTCGACCGCGACGCAGCTGATCGGCCAGTTCAAGGTCGACTACGCGATCATCGGCGCATCCGCGATCGACGAGGAGGGCGCACTGCTCGACTTCGACTATCGCGAGGTGCAGGTCGCGCAGGCGATCATCGCCAATGCGCGCAGCGTGATGCTGGTGGCCGATTCCACCAAGCTTCACCGCAGCGCGCCGGTGCGCATCGCCCATCTCAGCCAGATCCAGACCTTCGTCACCGACCGTCCCCTGCCGGACGGCTTGGCCAGCCTGTGCCACAGCAGGGGCATCGAGGTGATCTCGGCCATGCCTGCCGACGAGGCGGAGGACACCGCCGAGGCAAACGAAACCGCGTCGTCCTCCGTGCTCCGCCGAGCCTGATCACCCGCCACCCCTCAAGGCTGTTTGACTCCGGTTTGGGCAGGTTTTGCCCAATCGCGGCCCAATGTGCGATTTTCGATTTGCTTTCACTTTCGTTTGTGTTTAAATCGAAACCGAAAGTGAAATCGCCGATTGAAGGCGATTGCTCGGGGGATGCGTCTTTTGGAGCGGATCTACGACCTCGCCATCATCGGAGGCGGCGTGAATGGCTGCGGTATCGCGCGCGATGCCGCCGGCCGTGGAAACTCCGTTTTCCTGTGTGAAATGAACGATCTGGCGAGCGGGACCTCGTCCTGGTCGACCAAGCTCGTCCATGGCGGCCTGCGCTATCTCGAATATTACGAGTTTCGCCTGGTGCGCGAGGCGCTGATCGAGCGCGAGATCCTGTGGCAGATCGCGCCCCACATCATCCGTCCGCTGCGTTTCGTTTTGCCGCACCATTCCGGCCTGCGCCCGGCCTGGCTGCTGCGCCTCGGCCTGTTCCTGTACGATCATCTCGGCGGCCGCAAGCTGTTGCCGCCGACCCGCTCGGTGAACCTGCGCAGCGACGAGGTCGGCCGTCCGCTGATCTCCGGACGCTACAACAGCGGCTTCGAATATTCCGATTGCTTTGTCGACGATGCGCGCCTGGTCGTGCTGACGGCGCGTGACGCCGCTGACCGTGGCGCCGAGATTCGCACGCGCACGCGCGCCACCGAGATCCGGCAGGACGGCCAGGTCTGGCTGGTCACGACGGAGAACACGCAGACCGGCGAGCGCGAGACCATCAAGGCGCGCGCGCTCGTCAATGCCGCCGGCCCCTGGGTCGAGCAGGTGCTGTCGACCGGCGCCGGCGTCAATGCCAAGGCGAAGGTGCGGCTGGTGCAGGGCTCGCACATCGTGGTGCGCAAGCTGTACGATCACGACCGCGCCTACATCTTCCAGAATGCCGACGGCCGCATCATCTTCGCGATCCCCTATCAGCAGGACTTCACGCTGATCGGCACCACCGATCGCGACTATCAGGGCGACCCGGCCAAGGTGAAGGCGACCGACGAGGAGATCGCCTATCTCTGTGCGGCGCTCGGCGAATACATCGCAAAGCCGGTGACGCCGGCCGATGTGGTGTGGAGCTATTCCGGCGTGCGCCCGCTGTATGACGACGGCGCCAGCGAAGCCAAGGCCGCCACGCGCGACTACGTGTTCGAGCTCGATACGCCGGGCGGCCTGCCGCTGCTGTCGATCTATGGCGGCAAGATCACGACCTATCGGCGCCTGTCGGAAGAGGCGCTCGAACGCCTTGGTCCTTATCTGAAGGGCGCGAAGGCGGAGGAGGGGTGGACCGGCAAGTCAAAGCTGCCCGGCGGTGACATGGCAGTCGACGCGGTCGCCTCGCTGATCGCGGATCTCCGCAAGGCCCATCCGTTCCTGTCGGATCCGCATGCGAAGCGCATCGCGCACGCCTATGGCACGCGCGCCAAGAGCATGCTCGCGGGTGCGACATCTTCGGCCGATCTCGGCCAGGATTTCGGTGGCACCTTGACGGAGCGTGAAGTCAGGTTCCTGATGACGAATGAATGGGCGTTGACGGCCGAGGACATCGTGTGGCGGCGATCGAAGCTGGGATTGCGAATGTCGGCGGCCGAGATCGCCGCGCTCGATGCGTGGATCAACGCAAACCGCGAGCGCGCAGCCGTGACGGCGCGTGAATCGGGGGCGCGCGCATGAGCGTCACGCTCGATCACGTCTCCCGAGTCGTCGACGGCGTCACCACGATTCGCGACGTCTCGCTGACCCTGCAGCGCGGCACGCTGAGCGTGCTGCTCGGGCCCACGCTGTCCGGCAAGACCTCGATCATGCGGCTGCTGGCAGGGCTCGACAAGCCGACCAGGGGTAAGGTGCTTGTCGATGGCAAGGATGTCACCGGCGCCGACGTGCGGCAGCGCTCGGTCGCGATGGTCTATCAGCAATTCATCAACTACCCCTCGCTGACCGTCTACGAGAACATCGCCTCGCCGCTGCGCGTGCAGGGCAAGCCGCGCGAGGAGATCGAGAAGCGCGTGGCGGAAGCCGCCAGGCTGCTCCGGCTCGAGCCGTATCTGAAGCGCACGCCGCTGCAGCTCTCCGGCGGCCAGCAGCAGCGCACGGCGATCGCGCGCGCGCTGGTGAAGGGCGCCGACCTCGTGCTGCTCGACGAGCCGCTGGCCAATCTCGACTACAAGCTGCGCGAGGAATTGCGCGCCGAGCTGCCGCGCATCTTCGAGGCGTCCGGCGCGATCTTCGTCTATGCCACCACGGAGCCGTCGGAGGCGCTGCTGCTCGGCGGCCGCACCGTCTGCATGTGGGAAGGCCAGGCGCTCCAGGTCGGCGACACCGCGGCGGTCTATCGCCGTCCCGACACGCTGCGCGTCGGCCAGGTGTTCTCGGACCCGCCGATGAACACCGTCGACATTCAGAAGCGCGGGGATAGCGTGCATTATGCCGGCGACATCACCGCTCCCGCGGCCGGTCTCTATGCCGATCTGCCGGACGGCAGCTATCGCGTCGGCTTCCGGCCGCATCAGCTTGGTCTGGCCAAGGGCGACGGCAGCCACGGGCGCCATGCCTTCCCGGCCACGGTCTCCGTCACCGAGATCACGGGCTCGGAGAGCTTCGTGCATCTGACGCGCGATGGCCTGAACTGGGTGGCGGTGCTGCACGGCGTCCATGAATACGAGCCCGGCGAGGTCCTCGACGCCGTGCTCGATCCCACCAACGTCTTCGTGTTCGACGCCGGCGACCGCCTGGTCGCGGCACCGGCGATCTGAGGGAGACGCCGCATGGCCCGCATTGACCTCGTCGACCTCGCCCAGTCCTATCACGGCAACGATGCCGACATCGAAAGCTTCGCGCTGAAGCCGGTGACGATGACCTGGCGGCAGGGCGGCGCCTATGCGCTGCTCGGCCCGTCCGGCTGCGGCAAGACCACGCTGCTGAACCTGATCTCCGGCATCCTGACGCCGTCGCGTGGCAAGATCCTGTTCGATGGCAAGGACATCACGCAGGCATCGACCCGCGAGCGCAACATCGCGCAGGTGTTCCAGTTCCCGGTCATCTACGACACCATGACCGTCGGCGAGAACCTCGCCTTCCCGCTGAAGAACCGCGGCGTGCCCAGGGCCGAGATCGACAAGCGCGTCGCGGAGATCGCGCGTCTCCTGGACCTCACGCCGGACCTCAATCGCAAGGCGACGCGGCTGACCGCCGACGCCAAGCAGAAGATCTCGCTCGGCCGCGGCCTGGTGCGCTCCGACGTCGCCGCCGTGCTGTTCGACGAGCCGCTGACGGTGATCGATCCCGAGCTGAAATGGCAGCTCCGCTCCAAGCTCAAGGCGCTGCATCGCGAGCTCGATCTCACGATGATCTACGTCACCCACGACCAGACCGAGGCGCTGACCTTCGCCGACACCGTGGTCGTCATGCATGACGGCCGCGTGGTGCAGAGCGGCACGCCGGCCGAGTTGTTCGACAAGCCCGCGCATACCTTCGTCGGCTATTTCATCGGCTCGCCCGGCATGAACATTCTCTCCGCCGAAGTGAAGGGGCGCGAGGCGCGCATCGCCGGTCACACGCTGTCGCTGGAGCGGAGCTACGATGCGCTGCCGGCGGGCGCCAAGATCGAAATCGGTGTCCGCCCGGAATTCGTCGACGTTGCGCAGCCCGGGCCGGGACTGCTCGATGCCAACATCGAACGGGTCGACGATCTCGGCCGTATCCGCTTCGCGCGCGTCCGCGTCGGCGACGCCAAGTTCGCCGCGCGGCTGCCGGCCGGGTTCTCGCCATCGGGCTCGGCGATCGGCCTGAAGTTCAATCCGGCCTATGTCCACGTCTATGCCGACAGCCGTCTGGTCGAGGGAGCCTGAGTGATGGACAAGACCATCAACAACAAGGCCTGGTTCCTGGTGCTGCCGGTGTTCCTGCTGGTCGCGTTCTCCGCGATCCTGCCGCTGATGACGGTGGTGAACTATTCGATGCAGGACACCTTCGGCAACAACCAGTTCTTCTGGAACGGCGTCGGCTGGTTCAAGGAGCTGCTCGATCCCTCCACCGATCTCGGCGGCCGCTTCCTGGCCTCGCTCGGCCGCAATCTGATCTTCTCGCTCGCGATCCTGGCGATCGAGGTGCCGCTCGGCATCGTCGTGGCGCTGTCGATGCCGCGGGCGGGGTGGACGGTTGCGTTCTGCCTGGTCGTGCTGGCGCTGCCGCTGCTGATTCCGTGGAACGTGGTCGGCACGATCTGGCAGATCTTCGGCCGCTCCGACATCGGCCTGCTCGGCTACACGCTCAACGCCGTCGGGTTCGACTACAACTATGTCTCGAACGAGGCCGATGCCTGGTTCACCGTCATCGTCATGGACGTCTGGCACTGGACCAGCCTGGTGGCGCTGTTGTGCTATGCCGGCCTGAAGTCGATCCCCGACGCCTATTACCAGGCCGCGCAGATCGACGGCGCGTCACGCTGGGCGGTGTTCACCGCGATCCAGTTGCCGAAGATGCACCGTGTGCTGCTGATCGCCGTGCTGCTGCGCTTCATGGACAGCTTCATGATCTACACCGAGCCGTTCGTGGTGACCGGCGGCGGGCCGGGCAATTCGACGACCTTCATCTCGATCGAGCTCGTCAAGATCGCGCTCGGACAGTTCGACCTCGGCAAGGCGGCCGCGCTGTCGCTGGTCTACAATCTGATCATCCTGATCGTGTGCTGGGTGTTCTACACCATCATGACCAATGCCGGCGCCGAGCGCCGGCCGGTGGAAGGGGGCGCGTGATGAACACCATTCCGGGCCGCCGTATCATCATCTCGCTGTTCCTGGTCTTCCTGCTGTTGCCGATCTATTGGCTCGTCAACATGAGCTTCAAGACCAACAACGAGATCGTCACGACGATGACGCTCTGGCCGCACCAGCCGACGCTGGCCAATTACGTCAGGATCTTCACCGACGAGAGCTGGTACTCCGGCTACATCAACTCGCTGAAATACGTCATCATCAACACCGTGATCTCGATCCTGGTGGCGCTGCCGGCGGCCTACGCGTTCTCGCGCTACCGCTTCCTCGGCGACAAGCATCTGTTCTTCTGGCTGCTGTCGAACCGCATGGCGCCGGCCGCCGTCTATGCGCTGCCGTTCTTCAACCTATACTCGGCGATCGGCCTGTTCGATACGCCCTGGGCGGTGGCGCTGGCGCATTGCATCTTCAACATCCCGCTGGCGGTGTGGATCCTCGAGGGCTTCGTGTCGTCGGTGCCGCGCGAGATCGACGAAACCGCGTTCCTCGACGGCTATTCGTTCCCGCGCTTCTTCGTGAAGATCCTGGTGCCCTTGATCGCGAGCGGCATCGGCGTCGCGGCGTTCTTCTGCTTCATGTTCTCCTGGGTCGAGCTCCTGCTCGCGCGCACGCTGACATCCGTGGACGCCAAGCCGATCTCTGCGGTGATGACTCGTACGGTGTCGGCGGCGGGCATGGACTGGGGCCTGCTGGCGGCCGCCGGCGTGCTCACCATCATCCCCGGCGCGCTGGTCATCTGGTTCGTCCGCAACTACATCGCGCGCGGCTTCGCGCTGGGGCGGGTGTGATGATGGCGTGCTCCGATCTTCGCGGCCTCTGCACCTCCCCCGCCTGCGGGGGAGGTCGCATCGCATCGCCAGATGCGATGCGGGTGGGGGCCTCTATCCACTCGGGCCGTCCGAATCGGGGCGCCCCCACCCCAACCCTCCCCCGCAAGCGGGGGAGGGGGCTCACCATCGCCTGGAGCTACTAGCCATGGACAGCATCGCATGGATGGCGTGGACCTTGCCGACCGCGATCTTTTTCGCCGCGCTGGCCTGCACGCTCGGGATCATGACCTTGCTTGCGGCGCGCTATCCGGAGGCCGAGCGAGTCGGCGTGCTGCGCATCCCGACGACGCGCGGTGATCGCCTGTTCATCTCGCTGATAACAGCCGCCGTTATTCATCTCGCATGGATCGGGCTGGTCGGCACCGATACAATTGCGACCTTGCCGATCGGCGAGGAAGGTTTTGAGGTTTCGAGCCTGTGGCTCGCGACCGCAATTTCGCTGGCATCAGCCGTTGCGATCTTTCGCACCGTCTGACGCAAGCGAAGAAGGGCAGATCCGGGGCCAACCCGGACCTGGATACGTCTGTCGCTGCAAGGAGGAAACCATGCGACACTTGAAACGGAAGCATCACCCAGGCAAGGCCAGCTATCTTGCGATGACCAGCGCGGTGGCGCTGTTTGCCGCGACCATGACGTTGTCCATCCCGGCGCTCGCCGACGACGCCACGATCCAGAAGTGGATCGACAGCGAATTCCAGCCCTCGACCCTGTCGAAGGAACAGCAGCTCAAGGAGCTGCAGTGGTTCGCGAAGGCGGCCGAGCCCTTCAAGGGCATGGAGATCAACGTCGTCTCCGAGACCATCACGACGCACGAGTATGAAGCCAAGACCCTGGCCAAGGCGTTCAGCGAGATCACCGGCATCAAGCTGAAGCACGACCTGATCCAGGAAGGCGACGTCGTCGAGAAGCTGCAGACCCAGATGCAGTCCGGCAAGAACGTCTATGACGGCTGGATCAACGACTCCGACCTGATCGGCACCCACTTCCGCTACGGCCAGACCGTCGCGCTCTCGGACTACATGAAGGGCGAGGGCAAGGACGTCACCAATCCCGGTCTCGACGTTGACGACTTCATCGGCAAGTCGTTCACGACCGCGCCGGACGGCAAGCTGTATCAGCTCCCGGTCCAGCAGTTCGCGAACCTCTACTGGTTCCGCTACGACTGGTTCACCAACCCGGACTACAAGGCCAAGTTCAAGGCCAAGTATGGCTACGAGCTCGGCGTTCCCGTGAACTGGTCGGCCTATGAGGACATCGCCGAGTTCTTCACGAACGACATCAAGGAGATCAACGGCGTCAAGGTCTATGGTCACATGGACTACGGCAAGAAGGATCCCTCGCTCGGCTGGCGTTTCACCGACGCCTGGCTGTCGATGGCCGGCAACGGCGACAAGGGCATCCCGAACGGCCTGCCCGTCGACGAATGGGGCATCCGCATGGAAGGCTGCCGTCCGGTCGGCTCCTCGATCGAGCGCGGCGGCGACACCAACGGTCCCGCGGCCGTCTACTCGATCACCAAATATCTCGACTGGATGAAGAAGTACGCGCCGCCGCAGGCGCAGGGCATGACCTTCTCCGAGGCCGGTCCGGTCCCGGCGCAGGGCAACGTCGCCCAGCAGATCTTCTGGTACACCGCCTTCACCGCCGACATGGTGAAGCCCGGGCTGCCGGTGGTGAATGCGGACGGCTCGCCGAAGTGGCGCATGGCGCCGTCGCCGCACGGCTCGTACTGGAAGGAGGGCATGAAGCTCGGCTACCAGGACGCCGGTTCGGCGACGCTGCTGAAGTCGACCCCGCCGGATCGCCGCAAGGCCGCCTGGCTGTACCTGCAGTTCATCGTGTCGAAGTCGGTCAGCCTGAAGAAGAGCCATGTCGGCCTCACCTTCATCCGTGAATCCGACATCTGGGACAAGTCGTTCACCGAGCGTGCGCCGAAGCTCGGTGGCCTGATCGAGTTCTACCGCTCGCCCGCGCGCGTGCAGTGGACCCCGACCGGCAACAACGTGCCCGACTATCCGAAGCTCGCGCAGTTGTGGTGGCAGAACATCGGCGATGCGTCGTCCGGTGCGAAGACGCCGCAAGCCGCGATGGACGCGCTCGCGGCCGCCCAAGACTCCGTCCTCGAGCGTCTCGAGAAGTCCAAGGTCCAGGGCGACTGCGGTCCGAAGCTGAACAAGAAGGAATCGGCCGAGTTCTGGTTCAACAAGTCGGCCAAGGACGGCAACATCGCTCCGCAGCGCAAGCTCGCGAACGAGAAGCCGAAGGGCGAGACCGTCGACTACGACACCCTGATCAAGTCGTGGCCGGCCTCGCCGCCGAAGCGCGCCGAGGCGAAGTAAGCCTTCTCGCTCGACCCTCTCTCGCCTGGACAGAGGCGATCCAAATCAAGAAGGCCGGGAGCAATCCCGGCCTTTTCCTTTGCCTACGACGTCAACGGCTCCCGTTCCGATCGGGAGTTTTTCCCGGATCATTGGGGACAACTTCCACACCTCAAGTGCCTTGAAGCCGATAGGCACAGGCGGCACTCTTTCACGATCGGGATGATCGCGACCTTCGCCGCGACTTTGCCCCAAGACCGCGACACAACAAGGCCTCGACACGATCCGGCGCTGCGCGATTCCGTGACGGCGCCACCATCGTGATCACCAATCTCACGGGGCCACGAGGGAGTACGATCATGGACCAGGCACAGATCGCCAGTCTGGCGAGCCCGCTGCCCGAGGCGCTGTCGCCCTGGACGATGTTCCTGCAGGCCGACTTCGTCGTGAAGGCCGTCATGATCGGGCTGGCGCTGGCCTCGGTTGCGACCTGGACCGTGCTCGTCGTCAAGACGATCCAGCTGCGTTCGGCGCTGCGCAAGGGGCGGGCGGCGCTGAGCATCTCGGTCGCGGCGCGATCGCTCTCCGACGCGACGGGCGGCGTTTCCGCCGAAGGCGGCGTCGTCAGCCGCCTGCTTGCCACCGCCGAGGACGAGATCGAGAAGTCCCGCGGCCTGCCGGCCGACGGCATCAAGGAGCGCGTGGCCTGGCAGTTCGAGCGGATCGAAGCGGCGGCCGTGTCGCGCATCGGCCGCGGCATCGGCATCCTCGCGACCGTCGGCGCCGTCGCGCCCTTCGTCGGCCTGTTCGGCACGGTCTGGGGCATCATGAACAGCTTCATCGGCATCTCGCATGCCCATACGACCAACCTCGCCGTGGTCGCGCCGGGTATTGCCGAGGCACTGCTCGCGACCGCGTTCGGCCTCGCCGCCGCGATTCCCGCCGTGGTCATCTACAACCTGTTCGCGCGGGCCACCGGCGGCTATCGCGCCGTCATCGCCGATGCGTCGGTCGCCGTCATGCGCCTGCTCAGCCGCGATCTCGACCGGCAGCACGCGGGTCCCGCTGAGGCCCGGCGCAGCGCCATCCGCGCGGTCGACGCGCCGCTGATGTCGATCGTCAATCCCGCGGAGTGAGCCATGGCGGTCAAGCTCGCCAAGCGTCCCGACGAGTTCGAGGAGACGCACGACATCAACGTGACGCCGTTCATCGACGTCATGCTGGTGCTGCTGATCATCTTCATGGTGGCCGCGCCGCTCGCCACCGTCGATATTCCCGTCAATCTGCCGGCGATCTCGGCCGAGCCGCAGCCGCGCGCGGAGACGCCGGTGTTCGTGACGTTCAAGGCTGACCGGTCGCTCGCCGTGGGTGATCAAAGCGTCGCGCAGGCCGACATCGCCGCCACGCTGGATGCGGCGACGAAGTCCGATCACGGCCAGCGCGTGCTGCTGCGCGCCGACCAGACGCTGCCCTATGGCGAGGTGATGGCGCTGATGAACACGCTGCGTCGCGCCGGCTACACCAAGGTGGCGCTGGTCGCGCTGGAAGACCGGGCCGCGCCATGAGCGTCCTGACGCTCGATCCGTTCGAGAATGAAGACCGCCGCGAGCGGGCGCTGTGGACGACGGCGGCGCTGGTGGTGGCGGGGCTGCATGTCGGACTCGCCATTGGCTATTTGCTGCTGCGTCCTGCTCCGCAAGGGCGCGCCGAAGCTCCGGCGTTCGATGTCGTGTTCACGCCGGCGGTCGTGAGCGAACCCGCTCCCGCGATCCAGGACACGCCACAGGCCGAGCCCTCGACGCCGGTCGAACCACCAAAGGAAGAGGTCAAGGAGGAGCCCGTTGCGCGCGAGGCCGTCGCCGAGCCCGCGCCGCAGCCGTCCTCCGAGCCTGAGCCGCAGGTCATGGCGCAGCCGGAGCCGGTGCCCGACGTGATGCCATCGCCGGAGCCCGCTCCGCAGGTCGCGCTCGCGCCCGAACCGCCGCGCGCCGACGACGTCGTGCTGCCGCCGCCACCGCCGCCGAAGCCGGTCGAGGCCAAGCCGCCGGAAGCAAAGCCCGCTCCTCAGCCGGAGCGCGTCGAGCGCAAGCCGGTCGAGAAGAAAGACGCCAAGGAGAAGGCGGAGAAGAAGCCTGCGCCAGCCAAGCAGGTTGCGGCACGGCCAAGCCGCCCGGCGCGTTCGGCTGCTGCGCCGAATGCCGGTGCCGATAGCGAGGGGGCGCGTCAGGGCAGGGCCAGTTGGAATAGCGAGTTCATCGCCCATTTCCGGCGCTACAACACCGCGGCGGCCGGCGGCAAAGAGGGAGGATTGGTCAGCGTCAGCGCTGTCATCGCGCGCAACGGACGCCTCGTCTCGCGCCGGATCGCCGCGAGTTCCGGCTCCGCCACCGTGGACCGAGCCGCGCTCGAACTGGTCGATCGTGCCCAGCCGTTCCCGCCATTTCCGGCCGAGATGACCCAGGCGCAAACGTCGCTGGTCATCCCGATCCGCATGCGTCCCCAGTAAGCAAGATCGTGAGCGGCGACAGCGGCTTGGGATGCCGAATGAGATAGCGCTCGCGCTATTTGGAGCAGTCTGTCAAATCGGTGTCGCGCACGACGAACTGCGCGCCTTCCTTCAGCTCGATGTTCTTGGCGATGCAGGTGCGGCCGCCTTGTTCGGACAGCTTGATGTCGTAGCGCCCTGACTTGACGCCGGCCAGGGTCATGCGCTCGTTGTGGTCGACCATGCCCTCGTCGTCGTTCTTGCACTGGTCGGCACCCCAGTTCTTGGTGCCCGCGGCCGCCAGGTACATTTTCACGATCGTCTGCCCGGTGCGGTTGAGAAAGCGCGGCCCGTCCTCGGCTGAGGCGGCGGAGCCAGCCAGGAGGAGAACGGCACAGACGGTGACGGAGCGACGCATGACGAATCCTTTTGCTTGGATGGAGTTGGTATGAGCAGGGCGCGCGGAGATTCAGAAATCCTTGCCGATGCTGGTCTTGATCGCGAGGCCGCGCGAGGCATTCGTCAGGCCGTAGCCGACGCCGAAGCTAAACTCGAAACCCTTGAAGCGGGTGTCGGCCACCGCATAGAGCGTCTGCATCTGCTGATGCCAGGGCAGGATGTGGCCGATCGGCCCGAGATTGGAGAAATGCTCGATGCCAACCGTCCAGCGGTCGCTCAGGCGCTTGACGAAACGGACCGATGGCTCGAAGGCCGAGCCGGCGCCGACGACGCCGAAGGTCATGTTGGCGTTGAAGATCAACTGGTAGTCGTTGGGCAGATTGACGCCGACGATCGGCGTGATCATCTGCGACACGCGCGGCATGGCCTCCTGCACGAAACGAGGCGCGCCCGGCTGACCGGCGGCGCCCTTGTTGGCGACCCATAGATCCGGCGTCAGGCCGCCCTGCGGCGCCAGGATGGTGCGTGAGACGAGGCCGAGGAACACCGTGCGCTCGAGCCGGTCGCCCTGGATGAAGGTCTGGCGTATCGTCACGCCGCCGGACTGGAATGAGTAACCGGGCACGCCATTGTCCATCACGTTGCCCAGTGCCATCGGGACGTTGGCGCGCGCGAACGCATAAGGCGAGGTCAGCGCGATTTCGTACCATTCGGTCGGCGAATAGCCGATCTCGGTCTCACCGGTCAGCGCGCGCTGCGGCACGCGGCGTCCGCCGTTCTGCTGCGGATTGAACGTGGTGAGATAGCCGAACCGCTGCTCGATCTGGAAGTGACCGGGGGAGGCGGGATCGTTACCCTGGATCTCTTCGGCCCGCGCAGCGAACGGCGCGAACAGGAGGGTGGCGGCGGCCATGATCCATCGCGATCCTCCTCGTCCAGATCGTCGTCTTGCAATGCCCGCCGATTGCATATCCTCGCGCTCCCCGTGACTTCAGCAGCTAACGAGTCGGAGCGGCAAAAAAATGCGGTAGTCTCGGCTGAAAGGTGACGCAATCGGGAACGATCCGTTGCGGATCGCCGCATTTCTCAGCTGATTGTTTGGTTCGAAGGCAATAGGGATGTTTCGGCAAGCCGATCGGGATATCTTCACCGATACAATATGGCGTCCCATCCGCGAATGAATCTCAGCGCTGCGATGAATGTGGCGTGTTGCAAACACATTGAGGTCATAGAGCGGGGAAAACATGCGCTGCAGCATGTATCGCTGATCGCCGCATCAGCCAGAGAATGGATGTGCCCGTGCTTCGCACTTTCGGTCATCGTCGCCGCCGATCTCTCCAGCCGATGCGGTCGGGACTGACGATCGCACTCCTGTTGTCCCTGCTGAGTGTGGTGCCTGGGGCCGCCGTTGCGGAAGAATCGCTGCGAGATCAGTTGGAGGCCTGGTGGAAGCAGACCCAGGTCGGCAAGCACGCGAGGAAGAGCTGCGCCAGATCCGAGCACGGCTGCGCCAAGCCCGTGATCGCCCGATCGCGCAACGGACGCGAAGCCGCGATGGCGCCGCCCGAGGCGGAGCATGGTCGCGTCACGCATGTCAGGCGCGCGTCGTCCGGAAAGGACGTCGAGGCCGCAGGGCAGGCGGCGCCGGCAGCGGACATGAGTATCGCCGAGGCGCCAAAGCCGCGACGCGCAGCGAAGCGGGGGCGCCACCTTGCCGCCAATGCCCGTGCCGAGGCGGGAGCAGGCCCCGTCGCCCGTGAGGATGGGCCGCGTCGCGACCGACCCGGGAGATATTTCCTGCATGGGCCCAGGTTCTAGTCCCGGCCCGCCTACAGTAAATTCCCGGACGTCTCGTTCTTGCACTTGCGAAATTGGAACACGTCCCATAGGTCAACGTCACGCGTCGCCGCGGTGAAACCGCTGGTGCGCGTCAACGTTGTTACCGCGCCCTTCATCGCCGCCCCCGTTGGACGGCGGAGACAAAGGATCAATTCGATGAATTGGAAACTGATGATGACGGCAGCCGCCGTCGGCATGGCTGCGATTGTCGGCGCTTCCACGATGGCGGTGAGCGCACCGGCTCCCTCGAAGCTGCTGGTATCCATCGACCCGGACAAGGACGGCACCGCCGACATGAACGAGGTTCGCGCCGCGGCCCTCGCGCTGTTCGATCGCCTCGATCGCGACCATGACGGCACGCTGGATGTCAAGGAACTGCGCGGCCGCGTCTCGGCCAAGGATCTCAAGGCCGCCGATCCCGACAATGACGGGACCCTGACCAAGGGCGAGTACATGGCGCTGGTCGAGGGCCGCTTCAAGGCTGCCGATCCTGACAATGACGGCACGCTCGACGCGAAAGAGCTGAAGTCGGTCGCCAAGCTTTTGAAGTAAGCACGCGGTCCGTCCCGGACCGTTCGACATGGGATGAGGCCCGCGACGGGACACCGTCGTGGGCCTTCTGCTTGTGGGCGCGGCTTGATCACGCGCCCGGCCGTGACATCTCCACCGCGAGGCGGACCAGGTCCGGCAGGCTGCGGGCACCGAGTTTTTGCCGCAGCCGGTAGGTCAGGTTGATGACCGTCTTGTAGCTGATGCCGAGCTGGTCGGCGATCGCCTGATAGGATTTCGCCTGCGCCAGCAGGGCGATCGCTTGGCGCTCGCGGGGCGTGAGCTGTGCGGTCGCGCCTCCATCGGCCTCGGTGCCCAACAGCGCAATACGCTTTGCGAGATCCGGGTCGAGATAGGTGCCGCCGCTCCTGATCTGCTCCAGCGCCCTGGGCAGTTCATGCGGCGGTGCATCCTTGAGCAGATAGCCGCTGGCGCCTGCGTCGATCGCGGAGCGGACGATGCGGGGGTCGGCCAGCATGCTGAACACCAGGATGCGGGCGCGCGGATCATGCGAGCGCATGCGCTCGATCAGGCCGATGCCGCCGCGCTCATCGCCGTGCAGGCGCAGATCGACCACGGCCGCATCGGGCCGGTCGCGAACATAGGCCTCGTAGCCGCTGTCCGCGTCATGCGCCTCGGACACGGCGCCGATTCCGGCCGCATTGAGCAGCCAGCGGCAGGCCGTGATCACGACCGGGTGGTCATCAACAAGCAGAACGCGATACATCCGAGTGACGGTCTTGCCCTGAAGGCGCAGGCGGCGCCGATGTGTTCTATCATCCCGGTTCCGTTGCAAACCAGCACCGGGTGCGACAATGCGGCGGAGCCGAGGGCGCACCAAGGCAAAATGATCGCCGATTTCCGGATTCGGGAAGAATCTCCCTAGGGAGGGAAGAATATTGCCCGTTGCGGCCGCTATGGGCGCTATTTACCAATATTACCGTTCGTAAAATCGTGTGAATCGACTGGATTTGGCGGGGGTGCAGCTCGTGGGGCGAGCTGGCGCCGGGTCGGGTCGATCAGAAACTGGGGGACGTCTTGACCAGACTCTCGGCGCTGAAGAGCGCACTTCTCGCGACGTGTGCGTTTCTGCCTGCAATGGCATCCGCGCAGGATGCTCTACCGACCTTTGATGTCGTCAACGTCTCGCCCGTACAGGGCAGCGAAATGGCGAGAGACAAGATCCCCTCCAACGTCCAGACGATCACCGCGAAGGATCTCGATCGCACCCGGACTCCGTCGCTGCTCGACGG
The DNA here is from genome assembly GCF_051167555.1 of Bradyrhizobium sp. HKCCYLS3077. NCBI lineage: Bacteria > Pseudomonadati > Pseudomonadota > Alphaproteobacteria > Hyphomicrobiales > Nitrobacteraceae > Bradyrhizobium > Bradyrhizobium sp. HKCCYLS3077. The sequence continues at coordinate 357,675 of NZ_JBNPTH010000003.1, forward strand.
CATTCTGCAGTCGATGCCGGGCGTCTCGCTCAGCGACCAGACCGGCAACCCGTTCCAGCGCGACCTCGACTACCGCGGCCAGACCGCCTCGCCGGTGCTCGGCACGCCGCAGGGCATCGCCGTCTATCAGAACGGCACCCGCATCAACGAGGCCTTCGGCGACATCGTCAACTGGGACCTGATCCCGGAGATGGCGATCGCGCGCATGACCTTGATGCCGAACAATCCGCTGTTCGGCCTCAACGCCACCGGCGGCGCGATGTCGATCGAGATGAAGAACGGCTTCAACTACCAGGGCGCCGAGACGCAGCTGTTCGGCGGCTCGTTTGGCCGCGTCCAGTCGGGCGCGCAATATGGCTGGAACAACGGCACCTACTCGGCCTATATCGCGGCGGAAGGCGCCTATGACCGCGGCTGGCGCGACTATTCTTCGGCATCGCAGATCCGGCGCATGTATGCCGATTTCGGCGCGCGCGGCGACACGACGGAATTCCATCTCTCCTTCACCGGCGCCGACAACAAGCTCGGCTCGGTGGCGGCGACGCCGATCGAGATGCTGAACCGGCGCTGGTCCAGCGTCTACACCTGGCCGCAGTCGCTGCATCTGCAGATGCAGATGGTGCAGGCCAGCCTCAAATGGGCGCCGACCGATACGCTGTCGGTCCAGGCCAATGGCTACTACCGCAATTACAAATCCTCGCGCATCGACGGCAACGGCTCCGAGGTGGAGGACGACAACGGCGAGTTCGTCATCGAGGACGCCAACGGGAACGACCTCCCGATCAATCGCGCGGGCCCGACCGCCAACACGCTGGCAGGCAATATCGCGCTTGGCCAGATCGACCGCAATACGGTGAAGACCGACAGCTATGGCGGCTCGCTGCAGGCGACCTCGACCACCCAGCTGTTCGGCCATGACAATCATTTCGTCGTCGGCGCCAGCGTCGATCACGGCAACACCAACTTCCGGGCGACCTCCGAGCTCGGTACCATCGACGACCGGCTGTTCGTGACCGGACTCGGCGTCTACATCGATCAGCCCGATGCCGGCCTTGCGCCGGTCAACCTGAACGCCAAGAACACCTATCTTGGCATCTACGCCACCAATACCTTCGACATCACCTCGCAGCTGGCGCTGACCGCCGGCGGCCGCTTCAACTGGGCGCAGATCAACCTGCGCGACCAGACCGGATTCGCGCCGCTGCTCAACAGCAACAACAACTTCCAGCGCTTCAACCCGGTGGTCGGCCTGACCTACAAGATTACGCCCAACATGACCGCCTATGCCGGCTACTCCGAGGCCAACCGCGCGCCGACGCCGCTCGAGCTCGGCTGTTCGGATCCGGCCAATCCGTGTCTGATCGACAACTTCCTGATCGCCGATCCGCCGCTGAAGCAGGTGGTGTCCCGCACCATCGAAGGCGGCCTGCGCGGCGAGATCTCCGGCGGCCGCTCGGCGCTGGCCGCCGATCTGCCGGCCTATCGCAAGGCGCCGGTCAAGGCCCCGATCCTCGACGATGGCTGGCGGCTGCGCTGGGGCCTGAGCGTGTTCCGCACCGAGAATTCGGACGACATCATCAACGTCGTCGATCCGGCGAACCCCGTGCGCGGCTATTTCAAGAACGCCGGCACCACCCTGCGCCAGGGTGTCGAGGCCAAGCTCGACCTCGCCTGGAACCGGTGGAGCGCCTACGCCAACTACACGTTCATCGACGCCACCTTCCGCAGCGCCTTCGACGTGAACGATCCGTTCCTGGGCATTCCGGTCGGCGTCGTGTCCGGCAACCACATTCCCGGCATTCCGGCGCATCGCCTGAAGTTCGGGGCTGAATATGCCGTGACGGATGCCTGGAAGGTCGGCGCCAGCGTGAACTATGTCGGCACCCAGTATCTGCTGCGGGACGAGACCAATGTCTATCCGAAGGTCCCGTCCTACTGGGTCGTCAATCTGAACACGTCCTATCAGGTGACTAAGAACGTCGAGGTGTTCGGCCTGGTCCAGAACTTGTTCAACCAGCGCTACTACTCGGCGGGCGCCGTGTTCGATACGGCCGGCTTCAACACGGCCGGCGGTGGCAACGCGTTCGCCTTCAACGATCCGCGCAGCATGGTGCCGGGCATGCCGCTCGCCGCCTATGCCGGCATCCGCGCCAAGTTCTGACGCGTCGAGGACGGCGGCATCGCATAGGCGCAGTCGCGCCGCTCCACGGAAAGCCCCCCACCGTGGCAGGAAGGCCGGGAGAAATCCCGGCCTTTTCGTTTTTGGCTCGATGCCGGGAGGGGCAGGCGCCGGCGCGTCGCGATCGTCTTCGCTCCGGGTCGGAGTGTCTTCCCATCCAATCAGTCGTGTCGATGTGGGCGCTCTCCAATCGCAACAAATAGCCCGTTGTTGCCTACTAATTAGATTGTTAGTTGGATTTTGTCCCTGTTATTTCGAGAAAATTTCGCCTCGCAGCCTCTTGCCAAGGTTTCGATGCAATCGCTCATCAACAAGAAGCGTATGTATTGCGTAGTTGGGGGCGTCGGGTGAGATCTAAGAACAGGAAGCGCAGCGAAGCAGCCGCCGCGAGTGTCGTGCTGTTGTCGACATGGATGGCTGCCGGCGAGGCGAGGGCGGAATGCACGACGCCCGGCGTGACCGTCACCTGCAGCGGCACCATCAGCACAGCGATCACGGTGTATGATGCGGCGGCCGCGACGGCGACGCCGGCCGGCGGCGGCAACGGCTACACGCCGGCCAACCCGGCTTTCCCGGCGACGGGCTACAATCCAAATCCGCCGACGGCGACCATCACGCTCGATTCCACCGCCGTCCGCAATCTCACCACCAACACCCAGACGGGCTTGGCCGACCGCGGCATGATCGCGGCCAATTTCTCCAATGACGAGGACCCTGCGGTCAACAACGTCATCATCAACAATGCCGGCTGGCTCAGCCTCACCACCAGCCAGCTCAGCGCCGGCCGGCTGCATGTCATCGTGGCCGACAGCCAGGTCAACAAGTTCACCGTCAACAACACCGGGACGCTTGCCGTCACCCAGAACTTCTTCGGCACGTTCGATCCGACCAAGCTGACGGTTTCGGTCGGCACGACGGCGTCCGCTCGCTACAACGGCACGAACCTCGCGATCATCTCGGCGCTGTTCTCCGACGACAACACCAACAGCTTCGTCGTGAACAACAAGGCCGGCGGCACCATCTCCGCGGCCGGCAACTTCGCCGCCGCCTATTTTGGCCGCGCCGACACCACGGTGACCAACTCCGGCACCATCGGCAACACCAGCTGGACGGCGGCCAGCCGGTTCTATGACGGCCACTGGGCCATCGCAGCCTTCGCCGGCGCCGAGTTCGAAACCATCCCCGGCAGCAACCCGGATTCGCCACTCTACAAGTTCGACTCCAGCGGCAACGTCACCGTCGCCGAGACCAAGGCGTTGACCCTGACCAACAATGCCACGGGCGTCATCAAGGGCGACATCCTGGCGCTGGACACCAATCCGCTGACCACGGCCGCGGGCCTTGCGACGGGCGCGACCTTCCCGCTGACCGGCAGCGGCTCGAACTCCGGCCCGCGCGACAGCGTCATCACCAATGCCGGCCTGATCCAGGGCAATCTCTATCTCGGCTCGGGCGAGCACGAGATCACCAACAGCGGCACCATCGCCGGATCGATCTCGGTCGATCAGAGCGCTTCGCGCGGATCGTTCGCCAAGGGCACGGCGGGCACCGTTGACGGCACGTTCCGCAGCTCAGGCTCGGGCACCGACGCCAATGGCAACGCCTGTCCGGCGGCAGGGGCCAACACGGCCGATCCGCTCTGCGCCGCGACGACCTCGGTTGCCGCCACCTTCTTCGGCGAGCGCGTCTTCAATCTGGTCAACACCGGCAAACTCGGTGGCGACATCGTGATCAACGACCAGGACGGCGCGACCAACACCATCCTGCTCAAGGGAACCGGCTTCAGCGGCAATGTCGTCGCGCAGAATGGGCTCGGCACCAACGAGCTGACGCTCGACGGCGTGACCAGTCTGGCCAGCGTGGTCAATTTCGGCATGCTCGATCTGATGAAGTCGCAGGTCACGGTCAGCGGCGGCGCCGGCGTGCAACTCGTCGACGGCGCGGTGCTGCGCACGACGATCTTCGGCCCGGGCGGCACGGCGGCGTCGCCGTCGACCAGGCTCGGCAACATCACGGGCGACGTGACCTTTGCGGGGGCGGGGACGATCGCGCCGACGCTGCAAAGCATCGTCCGCAACGGTGACGTCTATCGCGTCGCGACCTCGGTGTCGGCGACCCCGCTCGACGTCGACTTCTCCAGCGCGCTGGTCGGCTTGACCGCGGATACGTCGACCGGCGCCTTGCTGTTGAAGGCGTCCGTGCGCTCGCCTGCCACGATCGCCGGCATCTCGCCGAGCACGCTGGCCGCCCTGAACGGCCTGTTCGCCTCCACCGGCGGCAATGCGCAGGTGCAGGCGCTCGGCGGCGCCGTGCAGAGCCTCGGCACCGACCGGGAGGTGCGCAATGCCGGCGACCAGCTGCGTCCGTTCGTCAATGGCGCACAGGTCCAGGTGCCGCTCAGCACCGCCGCGCTGTTCCAGACCCAGATCGACAACCGACTGACGGCCGCGGCCGCGTCGCCGAATTCGCGGGTGGCCTCCGCGTTCGCAGCGGAGACCGATCCTTTGACCTCGATGCTGATGGCGTTTGGTGCGACCAAGGCGCGCCCGGCGCTGAAGGCGCCGGCGCTCGTGCCAGAGCCGGAGCGGACCGTGTGGGGCAGCCTGATCGGCACCAATGTCTCGCAGCTTGATGTGGCCGGCGTCGCGGGCTATTCCGGAAACACCGGCGGACTGGTGGCGGGTATCGATCAGCGGATCGATGCTGCGTCCCGCATCGGCGCCGCCTTCGGCTACGCCACCTCCAGCATGGACGACCGGACCGCTCCGGGCGACGCCGTCGGCATGCAGCATTATCAAGGCACGGTCTATGGCGCCTATGTGCAGCCGTCATGGTACGTCAACGGCTCTGCCGGCATCGCGCTGGTCGACTACACCACCACGCGGCGCATCAACTTTGCAGGCTTCAGCGACGCCGCCTCGGGCAGCCACAAGGGCTGGCTGACGACGGTGCGCGGCGAGTTCGGCATGCCGGTCCGGGTTGATCAGGCCGTGCTGACCCCGTTTGCCGGCGTGACCTATGCGCGTCTCGATCAGCAGGCCTATACCGAGACCAGCGCTGCCGGCGCGGCCCTGGCGGTCGCCAAGCAGACGACCAACTCGGTGCGCTCAAACCTCGGCCTGCGCGCGACCGTCCCCTTGCTCGTGACCTCGACCTACGGCTTCGGCCTGGAGACCCTGGCGGCGTGGCGCCACGAGTTCGGCAACACGGCGCAGAACGTCACCGCGAGCTTCGCCGGCGGCGGCGCGACCTTCGTGGCCGCGGGTCCGTCGCCCGAACGCAACCTCGCCGAACTCGGTGCCGCGCTCAAGCTCGTGGCGTTCGGCGAACGCCAGTCGATCTCGCTCGGCTACAATGCCGTCGTCGGCAGCCAATATCTCGAACAATCCGCGGTGCTGAAGGTGCGCGCGGAGTTCTGAGGCGGGCGCATCCAAAGTCCAATGGGCGAAAGGCCGGGAGCGATCCCGGCCTTTTGTTTGGCGCGCGCGAATGAGGCTGGGGTGGGGAAGGGCGCGCCCGCGCCGCCGCTCACGCCGGACGACAGGCACGCTTCCTATCCGTGAGGTTCACGTCGGGCAATCGTCCCGCGGCCGTGGTGGGAGAGATCGCCGGGCGTGCCAGGAATTTGCGGGTCGCGTGCAATGAGCCGGGATCAACTACGTAGTTCGGCCACAGATCTCACAGAGCTATTGCGCATCCGTCGCAGCGAGCCATGAGGTGATGAACATGAGAAGTCAGTCGTCGATATCTGCCGCGAGCGTTTTTGCAGCGGCGTTCGCGCTCGGTCTCATGGGCGGTTTTCCGGCTCCCGGCGCGATGGCGCGCGATCTGGACGGTCGCTACGTCAACTCGCCGCTGAAGGGCTGGTTCGAGGGCCTGCGCTCGAGCAAGGGGCCCTGCTGCTCGGATGCCGACGGCACGGCGCTGGCGGATGTCGACTGGGAGATGAAGGACGGCCGCTACCGCGTGCGCATCGAGGGCATCTGGTGGACCGTTCCGGATGAGGCGGTGGTGACCGAGCCCAACCGCGTCGGCAAGCCGATGGTGTGGCCGGTGTATTATCGCGAGCTCAATACGGGCCTGCGGATCGACATCCGCTGCTTCCTGCCGGGAAGCATGATCTAGTTCGATCGGCGCCGCGAATGCACCGCTTGTCGCTGAGCGGGAGGGTGGGCAAAGGCGCAAGGCGAGATGCCTGCCGGCATCATGCTCCGCTTGCTCGCGCGCCGTGCCCACCCTACGAAACCACGACTACTCCGCCGCCTGTGCCGGCTTGAGCGTCGGATAGTCGGTGTAGCCCTTCTCGCCGCCGCCGTAGAGCGTGGCCCGGTCGAGCTCGTTGAGCGGGGCATTCGCCTTGAGGCGTTCGACCAGATCGGGGTTGGCGATGAAGGGGCGGCCGAAGGCGATCAGGTCGGCGGCATTGGCGTCGAGCTGCTTGTCGGCGAGCGCGCGATCGTAGCCGTTATTGGCGATGTAGGTGCCCTTGAAGCGCTTGCGCAGCGAGGCGTAGTCGAACGGCGCGACGTCGCGCGGGCCGCCGGTGGCACCCTCGATGACGTGGATGTAAACGAGGTTCAGCGCGTTGAGCTGGTCGACGATGTAGTCGAACAAGGCCTGCGGGTTGGAGTCGCTGATGTCGTTGGCGGGCGTCACCGGCGACAGGCGGATGCCGGTCTTGCCGGCGCCGATCGCGCCCGAGACCGCCTTGGCGACCTCGAGCATCAGCCGGGCGCGGTTCTCGATCGATCCGCCGTAACCGTCCATGCGCTTGTTGGCGCCGTCCTTGGCGAACTGGTCGAGCAGGTAGCCGTTGGCGCCGTGGATCTCGACGCCGTCGAAGCCGGCCTCGACTGCATTCAGGGCCGCCTGCCTGAACGCCTCGACGATTCCCGGGATCTCGTTGAGCTCGAGCGCGCGCGGCGCCGAGACATCGGCGAAGGTGCCGCCGACGAAGGTCTTGGTTTTGGCCGCGATGGCCGAGGGCGCGACCGGTGCGCCGCCGTTCGGCTGCAGCGAGACGTGCGATATGCGGCCCACGTGCCAGAGCTGAATGAAGATGCGCCCGCCCTTAGCGTGCACGGCGTCGGTCACCTTGCGCCAGCCGGCGATCTGCTCTTTCGAATAGATGCCGGGCGTGTCCTGATAGCCTTGGCCCTGCTGCGAGACCTGGCTGGCCTCGGAGATCAGCAGGCCCGCGTCCGCGCGCTGGGCATAATAGGTGGCCGTCAGCGGCCCGGCGGCGAGGCCTTCGACAGCGCGGTTGCGCGTCAGCGGCGCCATCACGATGCGATTGGCCAGCGTGATCGGACCGAGCTTGGCGGGCTCGAACAGTTTCGACGTGCTCATCGGCTCTTCCTTTGGGAGGGGACAGGTCAGGGTGAATTGTGCATCGCCGCAGACGGCACAATGGGCAGAGCCATTCAAAAAATGCAGACGGGTTCCGCGCGAGCTGTGCAGAACGGATGTCATCTCCAGCGCTCTCGTGGGAGGAGATCATGCTCGTGGCCAGTCACGATGGTCCCGCGCGCGGGATTACGGCAGCACCACTCCGGTCGTCAGAGCATCCTGGACCGTCGGCCCGATCGATTCGACCGCATGCTCCCGGTGGCTCTGGAGGACAGGGGAGAAGCCATCAGGCGTCAGGAATGCGCGCAACGACCTTCACCTCGAAATCGAACCCGGCCAGCCAATTAACGCCGACAGCGGTGATGTTCGGATAGGGTGGTTCACCAAGAAATTCGTCGCGGACTTTCAGCAGGGTGTCCATTTGCGATGGAGGATCGGTGAGAAACATCGTGACATCGACGATATCTGCGGAGGTGCAGCCCGCAGCACTCAACACCGCCTCCAGGTTCTGAAAGGCAAGCCTGACCTGACGTTGATAATCCGGCTCCGGAGAGCCGTCTTCGCGAGACCCGACTTGCCCTGAGACGAATAGGAGGTCGCCCGAGCGGATCGCCGCCGAATATTTATACTTGTCGTACAGCGCTTGGCGCCCGGCGGGAAACACAGCCTGTCGTCGCGTCATGATCGTCCCTCTCGTGATCCCCCGGATATATAGTCAAGAGGTCGGTATGACATGAGGTATTCGGTCGCGTTGGAACCGTCTCGGCTTCCGCGTCCGGCAAGCGAGAAGCTTGTTGCGGGACAGCGCGACAGCTACGAGCGCGGGCCTACGGCAGAGCAATTCCGGTCAATTCGCCTAGTCTCGCGATCAGCCCGTCCTGGAATGCCGGATCGGTGGCTTCGCGCGCCGGCTCCTGCTGCCGGAGGTGATGCCAGTAGCGGCCGCTGACCTGCGCCTCGGCATCCTCACTGACGGCGAGCCAGGCTTGCGTCCGTTGCCCGGTGTCGATGTCGACCGGCGCGCCCGCTCCGCCCATGCGCGTGCGCACCCAGCCGGGGTCGACGGCGTTGCTCAGCACCTGGGGCCAGCGTCGCGCCAGCGCAAATGCCAGGGCCACGACGTGCAGCTTGGTCTCGGCATAGGCCTTGGCCGAATCCCAGGGCCGCTTGGTCCAGTCGAGATCCGCCAGCGAGCCTTCACCGCCGCGATGCAGCCCGCTGCTGAGATACACCAGCCGGGCCGGGCGCTCGATCAACGCGGTCAGCATGTACGGTGCGAGCGTGTTGACGGCGAAGGTGATGGCGTGGCTTTCCGGAGTGTCGCCGCGGCCCGGCTGCGTATAGACGCCGGCATTGTGGATGACCGCGTCCATGCGGCCGATTGCGTTGACCTGGTCTGCGATCTGTCGCGTCTCCTCAGCACTGCTGAGATTGCCCACCGCGATCCCGGCCGCCCGCGATCCCAACTCGCCCAGGACCGCGGCGCGGTCGGCTGTCCGCGCGTGCAGCACCACACGATGCCCCTGATCGAGCAGCGATTGCGCGGCGGCGCGGCCGAGCCCATCGGTGCTGCCGGTAATGAAGACGATGGCCATGGATGATCCTCCGAACGCGTCAGGCTGTCCCGCTCGATCGTCGCAGCGGCAAATCACAACGCTGTGGGTGCGATCATGGCACCATCAGCTCATTGCGGCTCGTAGCCGGGCTTCTTGTAGATCGTACCGGCCTTGTCGATGATGTCGGGCCCGTACACCTTGGCCGTCCATTCATTCGCGGCGACATCCTCGATGCCGACCGAAATGGAATCTTCGGTGGAGTTCAGCGTGCGCATCACCGCTTCGGTGAGCGCCTTCGCGAGCGCCTGCTTCTGCTGTTCGGTCCTGCCCGGGTAGAGCTTGACGATGACGTGAGGCATTGGCCTTATCCTTCGACGTTGATGATCAGCGCGACGCCGTGGCAGGAGCCGGCGCGGCTTGCGCCCGCGGCGTGCCGCCGCGCATTCGTGCCAGCAGCTCCGCCGTCGGCCAGGAATCCGCCGGCAGCCCCAGCCGCTGCTGCATGGTCTTGACCGCGATCCGGCTCTGCTGTCCCAGCACGCCGTCGACCTTGCCGACGTCGAAGCCGGCCTTCACCAGGAGCTGCTGCAGTTCCTTGATCTCGTTGAACGGCAGCTGGGCGACGGGAGCGGTGGGCTTGCGCATCGGGGCGGCGCCGGCGATGCGGGTGGCGAGGTAGGCGGCGGTGGTCGAATAGATCAGCGAATTGTTCCACTCGGTGTAGGCGGCAAAATTGGCGTAGGCCAGGAACGCCGGGCCGTTGCGGCCCATCGGCAGCAGCACCGAGGCTTCCAGCGCATCGTTTGGCAGCGGCCGCCCGTCGGCATAGGTGACGCCGAGACCGGCCCATTTGCTGCGCGCCGCCTTGACGGTCAGATCGGCCTGCTCCCAGGGGAAGCTCGAGGGCACGCGGATCTCCTCCAGCCACGGTTCGCCGCGACGCCATTTCAGCCCCGTGGCGATGTAGTTCGCCGTCGAGCCGATGACGTCGGCGGGGCTGCGCAAGAGGTCGCGCCGGCCGTCGCCATCATAGTCCACGGCGTAGGTCACATAATGCGTCGGCAGGAACTGGGTCTGGCCGAGCTCGCCGGCCCAGGAGCCGATCATCTCGGTCGGCGTGAGATCGCCGCGGTCGATCACCTTCAGCGCGGCGATGGTCTCGTTCTGGAAGCGCTCGCTGCGGCGGCAGTCATAGGCCAGCGACACCAGCGACGGCAGCACCGGCAGATTGCCCATGTTGGCGCCGAAATCGCTCTCCAGCCCCCAGAACGCGGCGATGACCGCCGGCGGCACGCCATACTCCTTCTCGGCGCGCGCGAACGCCGCCGCATGCATCCTGATGTGCTGCTGGCCATTCTGCATCCGGTAGACCGCCGCCATGCGGCCGGCGAACTCGGTGAACAACTGGCCGAACACGCGCTGGCCGCGGTCGCGGTTGACGATGCCCTGGTCGTAGGTGAGGTAGGGCGATGCGGCGGCGATCGCGCGCTGCGATACGCCGTCGGCCATGGCGCGCTGCTTCAGCTCGGCGAGGAAGCGATCGAAGCTTTGGCCGTTATGGCAGGCCGCGGCGCGCATCGAGGGCGCCGGCTTCGGCCGCGGCGCTGCCGCCTCCGGCGCCATCTGCGCCGACGCGCTCGCAGCCAGCATGAAGGAGGTTGCGAGCGCGCTGAAGGTCACGCGCAAGGCAGTCGAAGAGCTTCGCATCCGGTCTCACCGATGGCTGTCTAATCCCTTGTGCCTCCATCGATATCCGAACCGGGGGAAAAGGGAAACGGCCATGGGCAGGTGTCGTGGGCGCGGCGGCGGATCATGCCTTGATTGGCCTATGGGCGCGCTTGTCGGATCAGCGGCACGTCACCCGTCTGCCGTATCTGTCGCGACACACGCGCTCCTTGGTGAGGTCTGGATTGACGCGAGGGGGCAGCCTGACGGAAGTCACTGGCTTGTTGCTGATGTCGCCTTGTCCGGTGACGAAACGTCCCGCCTCGGCCGGGGTCGGTGCGGCAGCGAAGGTCACTGCGATGGCGAGCAGGGCGGCTGTGACCGCGGAGATGGATCTGGTCATGATGGGCTGAGGTCCTGAGTGGGAGGGACTGATCTGCTCGAACGCGAGCCGTCAGTTGCGGCAGGGACGCCTGCGAACCGCGCCGGTGCAGGGCGGCCTCTGGGACACCGTCGTCTTGACGACGGGCGATTTGGCGCTCTGGCGGTCGGGGATGTCGGTCGCGGACTCCCGGCCGGTCACGACCTTCTGGGCGGCGTCGGCCGAGGTGAGGCTTGCGGTGCCGGCGGCGAGGCCGAGCAGAACGGCCAGAGCGATCGAGCAGATGCGTGTGGTCATGGGATGATCCCGTCTTGATCTTGATGTCGGTGTCGATCGTGGTGGTGGGCGCAGCATGGCTCGAAGTTCAGCGAGCGCATGTGATGCGGCTCACGTGAGGGCCGGGCGTTGCGAATGACGCCCAGCTGCGGCGCCTGCGTGAGGCGCGCGTGCCGAGACTCGACTCGGGCAAAACGAAAGCCCGCAAGGCGTTTGCGTTGCGGGCTTGTTCGTCGATATGCGTTCGTTCGCGAAGCTACGCGACCTTCGCCAGCGCCGCCTGCGCCTCGCTCTGGATGCGCTTCAGATGTTCCGCATCCCGGAAGCTCTCGGCATAGAGCTTGTTGACGTCCTCGGTGCCGGAGGGACGCGCGGCGAACCAGCCGTACTCGGTCTCGACCTTGATGCCCCCGAACGACTGGCCGTTGCCGGGCGCCTTGGTGTGGACGACGCGGACGGGATCGCCGGCCAGCTCCTTGAGGTTCAGTTTTTCGGGTTTCAGCGCTTTCAACGCCGCCTTCTGCGGCGGGCTCGCCGGCACGTCGATGCGCTCATAGACCGGCGCACCGAGCTCCGAGGTCAGCTCCTCGTAGAGCTCGCTCGGATCGCGGCCGCGCTTGGCCATGATCTCGGCGGCGAGCAGGCCGAGGATCAGGCCGTCCTTGTCGGTGGTCCACACCGTGCCGTCGCGCTTCAGGAACGAGGCGCCGGCGCTCTCCTCGCCGGCGAAGCCGAAGCTGCCGGAGCCGAGGCCTTCGACGAACCATTTGAAGCCGACCGGCGTCTCCACCAGCTTGCGGCCGAGCTTCTGCGCGACGCGGTCGATCAGCGAGCTCGAAACGATGGTCTTGCCGATTGCGGCATCGCCGCGCCAGTCGGGCCGATGCGCAAACAGATAGGAGATCGCGGTCGCCAGATAATGGTTCGGGTTCATCAGTCCGCCCGAGCGGGTCACGATGCCGTGGCGATCGGCGTCTGTGTCGTTGGCAAAGGCGACGTCGAAGCGCTCGCGCATGCCGATCAGGCTCGCCATCGCATAGGGCGACGAGCAGTCCATGCGGATCTTGCCGTCCCAGTCCGCGGTCATGAAGCGGAAGGTCGGATCCACGAGGTCGTTGACGATCGTGGCGTTCAGCCCGTAGCGCTCGATGATCGGCGCCCAATAGGCGATCGCCGCGCCGCCGAGCGGATCGATGCCGATCTTGATGCCGGCGGATTTGATGGCGTCGAGATCGACGGTGTTGGCGAGATCGGCGACATAGGGCGTGATGTAGTCGTGCGCATGCACGGAGCCGCGCTGCTTGGCCTGCTTGTAGCTGATGCGCGAGACGCCATCGAGGTCGTTGGCGAGATAGACATTGGCCTGCCGTTCGATCTCGGCAGTGGCGTCGGTGTCCGCCGGGCCGCCATGCGGGGGATTGTATTTGTAGCCGCCGTCCTCCGGCGGGTTATGTGACGGCGTGATGACGACGCCGTCGGCAAGATGCGCCGTGCGTCCCTTGTTGTAGGAGATGATGGCGTGCGAGATCACCGGCGTCGGCGTATAGCCGCCGTCCTTGTCGACCATCACGTCCACGCCATTGGCGCCGAACACCTCCAGCGCGCTGGCGAGCGCCGGCTCGGCGAGTGCATGGGTGTCGATGCCGATGAACAGCGGGCCGTCGAGGCCCTGCTGGCGGCGGTAGTCGCAGAGCGCCTGCGTGGTGGCGAGGATGTGGTTCTCGTTGAAGCCGGTCTTCAGCGACGAGCCGCGGTGGCCCGAGGTGCCGAAGGCGACGCGCTGGGTCGGCTCGTGCGGATCGGGCTTGAGGGCATAATAGGCCGTGATCAGCCGCGGAATGTTGGCGAGCGCGGCGTTGGCGATCGGCTTTCCGGCAGCGGGGTCTGTCTTGGCCATGGAGCATCCTTCGCAAGTTCGAAAAACAGCGGGCGAGGCGGTTCGTTCCGCCGCCACCCGGCAGGCGGCCCAACATGGCGGCCGGCGGTGATCCGATCAATGGAATTTGTGGGAGGGGGCGACTTGCGCGCGCAAAGCCCGCTGCGGGCGGCCTGGGTCGAAGCCCCACCTGATGACACTCGCGCGATGGCAGCAATGGCCGACCTGTGCGCGCGACATTAACCACTTTGTGCGGAGAGCGGACCGAGCCGCGTCGTTTAAGGCTGGGTTTAACGCATCATAGGAGAAATAGGAGGCCAACGAAGACGCGCGGTTTGCGCGAGGGGATGTCGTCAGGAGCGGGGAAGTGAGAGCGCTTTGTCTCGGCGCGTTGGCCGTCGTTTCAACCTTGGCACTGGCCGGATGCAGCCATCAGCCACCGCCGCAGGCAACGTTGCCTTGCGTGGACGAGAGCGGAAGAGCCTGCGTGCAAGTGCCGCCGGTCGATCAGCCGAAGCTGCCGGAAGCCGCCGCGAAGGTCACGCGGAAAGCAGCCGTCGCGCGCCGGGCGGCTCACCAGCGCAAGCACGCCCGGGCCGCTCAAAAGCAAACGCCGGCGAAGGTCGTTGTTGCGACGCCCGTACAGAAGCCGAGAGACAAGCGGCCGGAGCCGCTCCCGCCCGCCGACGGCGCGTCCGCTCCCGTCGTCAAGATCCCATCGCCCGTGACCGCGAATCCGTCGAGCCCAGCCAAGATCCAGAGCGAGGTGACCCTCGCAGCGGTGAAGGTGGCGGCCGAATTGGCCGAGCGGATGACGGCGCTGCGCGTGCCCGAGGTTCCCGCCGACACGCGTCTGGTCGCCGTGCTGCTCGCGCGTCCCATGGTGAACGCCGTGAGCGATCTGGCCGGCAAGGTGATCGCGATCGATGAGCGCTATGCCAAGTCGAACGCCAAGATCACCGCGGCCATCAATGCCGCCGGCGCCGCCGAGGTGCTGCTGCTCGAGGGGCAGGCGACGGCGATCACCCGGCTCAGCAACGGCGAGGTGAACGCAGCCGTCGTGGCGCTGGCGTCGCCCGAGGCGGCGGAAGCCTTTCCGAAAATCGCGGGCTTCCGCCTGTTCACGCTCGCGCTGAAGCCTTGAGCCGCAGTCTGGCTCGGGCGTACTCTAGCTCGCGGCCGTGCTCTGCGCCGGCCGTGGCAAGGCGGCCTTCCTCGCGGCAGCAATGCCCTTCGGATAGCCGCTGCGGTCGGTGTACAGCCGCTTGCGGCCGCGCCTGGGATCATGCTGCGCCTTCAAGTCCTGCGCGCACATGTAGTCCAGCGCGGTGAGGCCGCCGACCATCACCATCGCCGCCAGCACGGTGCCCGCGCGCGGATTGCTCGGCCTGAGTTCGCTCGCCAAGGTCACCATGTCGAGCCCGTCGCCCGCGACGCGGCTCATCAGGCCGGCCCGCTTCTCCACCGACAACGTCATGACGCCGGCGAACAGCTCGCGCAGTCCGTAGGCGCGCACGAGGCCTTCGCGCCCCTGCATGCCGAGGGCGTTGGTGACCCGGTGCGGCGCCAGCAGTTCGAGCGTGCCGACTGCGATGGAGAACCAGCCGAGGCCGCGGGCCAGACGATCCGCTGAGGTGAGCGAGCTCGGGCCGGTCGAGATGATCTTCGGATCGCCCTTGGACCTGACGAGATTTGAAAAGTGGAACATGCGATGCGATCCCTTATGGCTTCAACACGACCTTGACGCAGCTGTCCTGCTTGTCGCGGAACGCGCGATACATCTCAGGTCCCTGCGCCAGCGGCACGGTGTGGGTAATGACGAAGGACGGATCGATCTGGCCGTCCTCGATCCGCCGCGTGAGGTCATCGGTCCAGCGGTTGACGTGGGTCTGGCCGGTCTTGATCGTCAGACCCTTGTTCATCAGCGCGCCCATCGGCACCATGTCCGAAAGGCCGGAGTAGACGCCGGGGATCGAGACGATGCCCCCGGGCCGGCAGACATAGATGATCTCGCGCAGCACGTGCGGCCGGTCGTTCTCCAGCATGAACATCTGCTTGGCGCGGTCGAGCACGCTGTCCGGCTGCGCCATGCTGACATGGCTCTCGAAGCCGACGCAGTCGATGCATTTCTCCGGGCCCTTGTTGTCGGTCAGCTCGTTCAGCCGGCCGACCACGCTCTCCTTGTCGAAATTGATCGTGATGGCGCCGCCGGCCTCGGCCATCGCCAGCCGCTCCGGAATGCGGTCGATCGCGATCACTTGTTTGGCGCCGAGCAAGATGGCGCTGCGGATCGCCATCTGGCCGACCGGGCCGCAGCCCCACACCGCGACCGTATCGTCTGGCTCGATGTCGCATTGCGCCGCCCCTTGCCAGCCGGTCGGGAAGATGTCGCTGAGGAACAGCGCCTGCTCGTCCGTCATGCTGTCCGGCACCTTGATGTGCGTGGCATCGGCGAACGGCACGCGCAGATATTCCGCCTGGCCGCCGGGATAGCCGCCGGTGAGATGCGTGTAGCCGAACAGGCCGGCGGTGGTGTGGCCGAACACCTTCTCCGCCATGTGCTTGTTGCGGTTGGTGGTCTCGCACACCGAGAAATTGCCGCGCCTGCACTGCTCGCACTCGCCGCAGATGATGGTGAAGGGCACGACGATGCGGTCGCCTTTCTTCAGCTTGCCGTTGACGCCGGAACCGACCTCGACGACCTCGCCCATGGTCTCGTGGCCCATGATGTCGCCGGGCATCATCGCGGGGATGTAGTTGTGGAACAGGTGCAGGTCGGAGCCGCAGATCGCGCAGCTCGTCACCTTGATGATGGCGTCTCGCGCGTCCTCGATCTCGGGATCGCTGACCGTGTCGCAGCGGATGTCCTCTTTGCCATGCCAGACCAGCGCCTTCATGCAATCCTCCGGAGAATGTCCCGGGGGAAAGTCGGCAAGCGCTGGATGGTTGCTAGCGGCGCGGCGTTTTTGCGCCGCGCGCATGCACCGCGTTCAGTCGGTGAAATCGAGGCTGAAGCGGCCGAGGCTGGTGGTCTTCGTCGTGAAGGCGACGGTCCTGCCGTTCAGCTGCGCCAGCGTGCCCGCGGCATATTTGATCACCGCCTTGCCGGAGCCCGCCGTGCCCGCCGGCTGACCGTCGTTGAGCACGACGGTCGCGCTGCCTTCACTCATCTGTGTGACAGCAAAGCCGCCCGTGATGCGGTGAACGCCGCCGGCGAACTGATAGGTCCCTTTCGGACCGTCCCATTCGGCGACGTTGACCGCGGTGTAGACCGCGCCCTTCATGGCGCCGTCGACGGCAAAGCAGGAGAACTGCACGGTGGCGAGCGCGTGTCCGGGACGATCGCCGATCGGCTCGGGCAGCGACGGGCCGATGATGCTGCATTCATAGTGCGCGAGAACCTCGGCGCGTGCGGCCGAGGCAACGCAGGAGACGAGGATGATGGAGCCGAGCAGGACGAGCGACTGGAAACGCGCCATGGGTGACCTCCCTCGCTGATGCGGCGGCTTCGGTTCCATGTCGGCGGGCGCGCGATGCGTCCCGGAGCCGATGCCAGCTCTATGGATGGGAAGGGAAGGCCCGCGCTCGCATGCGCGCATTGATCTGAGTCAACGTCAGGCTGTCCGCCGGCGCAGATGCGCGCCAGAGGATTCCGCAGGCTTTCGCTAGGCAACAACGATGGAGGCGGCGGCGGTCAGGCGGCCTTCTTGGACTTTGCGGACTTCTTCGCCGGTTTGCTGTCCGCCTTCGACTTCGCCGGCGCGATCTCGTCCTTCTTCTGCTCGGCCTTCTTGACCTCTGCCTTCTTCGGCAGCTCGGCGGCCGCCGCCTGGCGCATCGCCCGGGCGTAGCTGTCGGCGACGTTGTCGGCGGAGATCAGGAGCCGGCGCGCCGCGGCGCTGGCCTGCTCGACCACCTCGCGGGCGAGCAGCTTGAAGCGCTCCTTGGCGTCCTTGTCCTTGGCCTTCATGGCCAAGCCGTTGAAGCGGTCCTTCCGTTTCTTTGCCGCTGCCAGAAGGCTCTTGTTCTGCTGCTTGGCCAGTTGCCGGATCACGGCATCAAGATCGGCATCCGCCATCGTCGTCCTCAAACCCCAGAGAATCAGCGCGCCCCCGCGCTGCAAAGCGCGCGGACTATGCAATCGGCGCGGCCGCATTGCAATCGGGGTACCATGGGAGGGGCAGGCACGGCCTGGGCGGCGGGCGCACGGAGCGAAGGCCGGACACCTGCCGCGGGACCGCCGGCCCACCGCCCTCGCGCATGGCAGTCATGCCGCGCCTGCTGGTGCGAAGGCACCGCTCCAAGCCGGCTTACGACATTCGGAAACGAAACGTAACGGAGATTCGGCAATTCAATAAATTTCAAAGCAACGGTTGATCCGCAACATCGCCGCCGACATCACCGTTTGTTGGAGTTGCGGCCGTGCGGCCCGGATACCGATACCTCAGGCTTCTGTCGCGCTTCAGCCGCGACCGGAATGGCAATATCGCGATCATCTTCGCGCTCGCTCTGCTGCCGATCCTCACCTTCGTCGGCTCGGCCATCGACTATTCGATGGCGGTGCGCGCCAAGGCGAAGCTGTCGGCTTCGATCGACGCCGCGATGCTGGCGGCAACCGGCTACACCGCGATGCGTGGAACCACGGCCGACGCCAAGACCGCGGCGACCAACATGTTCAACGGCCAGATGGCGGCCCACAATCTGAAGTCCGATTCGCTGAACATCACGGTGACCGACAGCGTGAGCGCCCGGACGGTGACCGGGACCGGCAGCGTCGTGGTCAAGACGGCCTTCATGTACATGTTCGGCTTCCCGACCATGACCGTCTCGGCCTCGTCCTCGGCCTCCGCGTCGTTCCCGACCTATATGGACTTCTACGTGCTGGTCGACAATTCGCCGTCGCAGGGCCTCGGCGCGACGACCGCCGACATGACCAAGCTGCAGAACGCGACGTCGGACAAATGCGCCTTCGCCTGCCACGACGTCTACACGTCGAGCACGAAGAAGACGCTGCAGACCAACAGCTACTACCAGATCGCCAAGAACAAGGGCGTGACGATGCGGATCGACGTGGTGCGCTCGGCGACCCAATCGCTGACGGACACCGCCACCGCCAGCCAGGTCGTCAGCAACCAGTACCGCATGGCGGTCTACAGCCTGGGCAGCGACTGCGGCTCGCTGGGATTGACGACGGTCGCCAGCCTGTCGTCGAGCATGTCGTCGGTGAAGTCGTCGGTCGGCTCGCTCGACCTGATGACCATTCCCTATAGCGGCTACAACAACGACCAGTGCACCGATTTCGACGGCGCGATGTCGGCCATCAGCGGCGTCATCCCGGCGCAGGGCGACGGCTCGTCCACCAGCCCGCAGAAGTGGCTGTTCTTCGTCTCCGACGGCGTCGCCGACTACAACTATCCGACCACCTGCAGCAAGACGACGGTCTCCGGCGGACGCTGCCAGGAGCCGCTGAACACCGCGACCTGCACCGCGCTGAAGGCGCGCGGCATCAAGATCGCGGTGCTCTACACCACCTATCTCGCGATCACCAACAATAGCTGGTACACGACCTATATCGCGCCGTGGCGCAACGACATCGGCACCGTGATGAAGTCCTGCGCCAGCCCGGGCTACTACTACGAGGTCGACTCCAGCGGTAGCATCGGCGCCGCCCTGACCGCGCTGTTCCAGCAGGCGATCGCCTCCGCACATCTCACCAAGTAAGCCGGTCCCGCCTCACGCCTCGGGCAGCTCGGCGAGCTGCTCGAGCGTGGCGCGATCGTTCAGCACGGCCATGGTCTCACGGCGGGACAGGAAGCCGACCGCCTGCGCGACCGAGGTCGCGTCGGCGAGCCGCGCTCTTGCCGTGGTCAGCTCGACGTCGATATCTCCCGCCTTGCGCAGCGGCCGCGCCGGCAGCGCGTCGAGATGCTGGCGGCGCAGTCCGGCATGGCGTTGCAGTTCGAGCAGCGCGGCGCCGGTGTGGGGCGAAGCTGTGGTGGCGAGCTCCCGCGCGCGGACCAGCACCGGTGGCGGCGAGGTATCCTCCGGCGTGGTGAACAGGCCGGCGCCGCGGCGGCGGCTGCCCGTCAGCAATCCGATCGGGATCGACAGCACGAGGCCGGCGACGACCGGCGACATCCAGGCGAGCAGCGGCAGCGAAACGGCATAGGCGCTCACGGCCATGACGAGGCCGCACGCGGTCGGCAGCGCGAGCTTGCGCATGATCTCCGCACGGCTGATGCCGCCGTCGTTACGCCGCTGCACCTGCCAGCCGGCATCGCGTCCGAGCAGAATCTCGATCACCGCGACCGACTGGAAGATCATCATCGACGGCGCGATCAGCGCCGCCAGCACGGTCTCCACGATCACCGCGAGACACAGCCGGATGCCGCCGCCGAAGCCGCGGCGCCGCGCCCGCGTGACCAGTGCGATCAGCAGGGCGAGCAGCTTCGGGATGAAGAGCAGCCCGAGCGTTGCGCCAAACACCTGGGCGGCGAGCACCGGATCCTGCGCCGGCCAGCTCGGAAACAACGCAAAGCCCTTGGGGAAGTATTCCGGCCGCACGAAGTTCGCCTGTAGCGAGATCAGGATGCCGAGCACCAGGAACACGAACCACAGCGGCGCGGTGATGTAGGCGCCGATGCCGATCAACAGATGCAGCCGCGAGATCCAGTGCAGGCCGCGCGCCGGCAGCACCGCGAGATGCTGCAGATTGCCCTGGCACCAGCGGCGGTCGCGCGCCGCGTGGTCGATCAGTGACGGCGGCACCTCCTCGTAGCTGCCGTCGAGATCGACCGTCATGTAGATGCCCCATCCGGCTCGCCGCATCAGCGCGGCCTCGATGAAGTCGTGGCTGAGGATGTGGCCGCCGAACGGCTTGCGGCCGCGCAGCTCGGGCAGGGCGGCATCCTGCGCGAAGGCTTCGACGCGGATGATCGCGTTGTGGCCCCAGTAATTGCCTTCGGCGCCGTACCACCACGCATTGCCGGCGGCGATGATCGGACCATACAGCCGGCCGGCGAATTGCTGCAGGCGCGCGAACAGGCTGGCGCCGTTGACGATCACCGGCAGCGTCTGGATCAGCGCCGCCCGCGGCGCATGCTCCATCGCGTAAGCGAGCCGCACCACCGTCGCGCCGCTCATCAGGCTGTCGGCATCGAGAATCAGCATGTGATCGTAGGCCGCGCCGAACCGCCGCACCCATTCGGCGATGTTGCCGGCCTTGCGCGCGACATTGTCGGCGCGGTGCCGATAGTACACGCGGGCCGTGCCGCAGGCCTCGCGCAGCGCCAGGAACGCAGCCTCCTCGCCGATCCAGATGTCGGGATCGGTGGTGTCGCTGAGCAGGAACCAGTCGAACTGATCGGCCTGGCCGGTCGCGGCCACGGACTCGATCATGGCGCGGAGCCGCACCATCACCGCGTGCGGATCCTCGTTGTAGGTCGGCAGCAGCATCGCCGTTCGGCTGCAAAGGTCGGGCAGGGGGCCGTGGACAGCGATGGCGATGGCGTCGCGCCGGCGCGCGAACATCACGACGAACCCGGCCAGCGCCGACACGAAGGCGAACGCGATCCAGGCCAGCAGGACCGAGAACAGCACGAGCACCATGCCTTCC
The DNA here is from genome assembly GCF_051167555.1 of Bradyrhizobium sp. HKCCYLS3077. NCBI lineage: Bacteria > Pseudomonadati > Pseudomonadota > Alphaproteobacteria > Hyphomicrobiales > Nitrobacteraceae > Bradyrhizobium > Bradyrhizobium sp. HKCCYLS3077. The sequence continues at coordinate 378,573 of NZ_JBNPTH010000003.1, forward strand.
AGCACGGTCACGCCGCCGACCTCGACGACCTCGTACATCTTGACACAGCCGGCCAATGTCAGCCCGGCGGTGCCGGCAAAGATCAGCGCGCGCCGTAGCGCGACGCCTGGTCCGCTTGAGACCGCCTGATGCGCGGAGGGAACGTGATGCAGCGGCGACGGCTCCATCTGAAGCGGCGCCTCGGCAGGAAGGAAGCCGTTGCCGGGCGCGTGACGCGGCACGCGCATCTGCGATGCGGCTACGGCGTCCATCGATAGATCCAGCTCTCGGAGACCAGCTTGTCGCCGGCGGTCAGCTCGGCGCGCAGCTCGACCGGCGCGTCCTTGGCGGCGCATTGGAAGCTCAGCCGCCATCCGCCGGTCTCGGGATTGGGCTGGGTGACGATGTTGGTCACCTCGGCCTTGTCGGCGTTGACCACGCCCTTGACCTGCGCCGGATCGAGCCCCTTGAGCGCGTCGCCTTCGAGCTCCAGCACGAACAGCCTTCCTTCCCCGTGAACGCCGATTCCGGTGCGTGTGAAGCGCGCCAGCGCATGCGGCTTCGGCGCATCCTGGCCCCAATGCAGGCGATAGGTCATGTTGTGCTCGCCCTTGGCGGCGAGCGGCGCCTTCGGCCGCCAGAACGCGGCGATGTTGTCGTGAATCTCCTGCCTGGTTGGAATCTCGAACAGCACCACGGCGCCTTCGCCCCAATCGCCGATCGGCTCGACCCACAGGCTCGGCCGCTTCTCGAAATGCGATTCGAGATCCTGGTAGGCGCTATACTTGCGCTCGCGCTGCATCAGGCCGAAGCCGCGCGGATTGAGGTCGTTGAACACGCTGACCTGGAGGTCGCGCGGATTGCTCAGGGGACGCCAGAGCTGCTCGCCCTTGCCGTTGAACATCGCGAGCCCGTCGGAATCATGGACGGCCGGCCGGAAGTCGTCGACCTCGCCGCGATCGTTCGGTCCGAAGAAGAACATGCTGGTCATCGGCGCCAGCCCGCCATGCGCGATCTCGACGCGTGGATAGAGCGAGGCCTCGACGTCGAACACGGTGGTCTCGCCGGGGCGGATGGTGAAACGATAGGAGCCGGTCGCGCTCTTGCTGTCGAGCAGCGCATGCACGACCATCGCGGTCGCGCCCTGCGTCGGCTTCTCCAGCCAGAACGCCTTGAACACGGGAAATTCCTCGCCCTTGGCCTCGCCGGTATCGATCGACAGCCCACGCGCCGACAACCCGTAGAGCTCGCCCTTGGCGACCGCGCGGAAATAACTGGCGCCCAGAAACACGCAGACTTCGTCGTAATAGTCCGGCCGGTTCATCGGCGCGTGAATGCGAAAGCCGGCAAAGCCGAGATCGGCGGCTGGAAAGGCCGGGACCTGCTGGCCGAACGCGAAATCCTCAGGACGATATGCCACAGGCTTGGCCTGGCCGTCCGCGACCTCGTAGATGTCGACGCGGTCCTTGTAAATCGAGCCGCGGTGGAAGAACTGCGCCTGGAACGGCAGATTGTCGCCGCGCCACAACGCGTGATCCGGCAGGAAACGGATCGAGCGATAGGCGTCGTAGTCGAGCTTCGCCAGCGCGTCCGGTAATTTGTCGTCGGGCGCGGCATAGGGCTTGGACGCGAGATTGCGCGCGAGGTCGCGCACATAGGCCGCATTGAACGGCTGCGCCGCAGGCGCTGCGGCCGATGCGGGCCGCGCCATGGATGCGACGACCGGGATCGCAGCCGCAGATTGAATGAACTGACGGCGATTCAACTTATTCTCGCTTTGCTGAGTGGAACTGCGGAGCAACATTCTGAGAGGCGTCGGGTTCCATTCACGGGGGAGCTTGACGTGCTCGCACAGTGGAACGGCGCAGCCGAACGGCACATGAACGGCAGCGATCGGGCCATGACCCTTGCGCGGAGCCATGGCGTGAATGGCAGGCCAGACGACCATGCCTGAGGAAAGCGCGTGTTACTGCGACGTCTGCCTCTTGCGGCTCGCGTGGGAATGATGTGCCGATGGCCTCGGGCCCGAAAGCGTCACTGCCGCAGCGACGTCACCCCTCTATCGTCCTGGGCAACAGCTGCTTGAAGCGCGCGAGCGCGCGACGTCCGTCCTTCGGCGGCAGCGTGACCGCGTGCCGGACGGCGGCCGCGATCAGGACCATCATGAGTTGACAGAATTCGTCGAGGGTTTTCCCACGAAGCTGCGGCGCGAACGGCTGCAAGGCCTGGATCAGCAGGCCGGTTAGAACGGTGAAATCCTCCGCGTCCAGCGCCTGGAGGGCGCGGTCGGCCTGTGTCACATGCCAGATGTCGCGCACCACGGGTTCATCGATGAAGAAGTGGTAGTAGCTGTCGGTGATGCGGCCCAGCACGCTTTGCAGATCATCCAAGGTCTCGAGGCGCGTCAGCTCCTTGCGCACGCAGTCACGACCGATCGCATTGTAGCGCTCGGCCAACGTGGCGATCACGGCGGTCTTGTCCGGAAAATACTGATACAGCGAGCCGAACCCGATTCCGGTTCGCTCGACGATGTCGCTCATCTTGAGCGCGTCGCTGCCCTTCTCGGCCATCAGCTCGACGGCGCAGGCCAGGATCTGCTCGAATCGCGCACGGCTGCGCTGCTGGCTCGGCGCCAGCCGTGCGATCCTGTCCTCTCGACCGGTGTGAGCGTCTGTCGAACCCCGGCCCACCCGCCTTCCTGCCATGACGCCTCCAGATCAGACTTGACCTACATAATAAGAGAGTTTATCGCATTTTGGAATGCGAGACTTTATCGTATTTTAGAGAGGCGCCGCGATGAACTCCTTGCTTGTCTCCGGCCTCCTGTGGTTCGCCGCGATCGGCTGCGGCTTGATGGCGGGTGTCTATTTCGCCTTCTCAACCTTCGTCATGGCGGCGCTGTCGCGGATCCCGCCGGCCTCCGGCATCGCCGCGATGAATGCGATCAACCTCGACATCGTCAATTCGCTCTTCATCCCGCTCTTCATGGGCACGACCTTCGCGGCTGCGTTGCTCGCGGTCTTTGCCGTCGTGCGCTGGGGCGAGCCGGGCTCCTTCGCGCTGCTCACGGCCGGCATCCTCTACGTCCTGGGAATGTTCGTCGTCACCCTGGCGCTCAATGTCCCGCTGAACAACGCGCTGGCGGCCGTCGACCCGGCAAGTCCGCAGGGCGCCGCGCTATGGGCGAGCTACGTCCGCGATTGGAGTGTCTGGAATCACCTACGCACATTCGCCTCGCTCGGCTCCGCCTTGCTGTTCATGTTGGCGCTCGTCGCACATTGAACGCGAACGCCGCCGTCAATCGCGGCCGTCGCCGGCGGCTGTGAAAAATTTCGTCGCCAGAGGCGAAAGATATTGCGTTTTTACAGAAATCATGATTGTATGGGCGCATCCCGCCTCGATCGGAGGGGCGTATCGCGGTCGTCACGAGCGTTGATGCGGGATGCGATGGGCGTGTTGGATCGCAGCGCGAGCAATCGTGTCGACGAACGGTCCGACGCGCACGGTCAAGCCGTGTGGTCCTGATCTCCCGGTGCCGAGATCAAGTTCGCGCCGACGATGGCGCTGATGACAGGGTCAATCAGCCGGTCCCTGGGGAGAGCTCGGAGTAAGCCGTAAAGCCATCGCGCAGGGAGGGCCGGGATGTCCCAGCCGAACCTGTGGTTCCTACCCCGTGCATTTCTTCACGCACGGGGGCCATGGGGGCGGCGTGCTCCCGGTCTTCCCTGCGCCCTCTGTTGAGGGGGGCGAACGAACAAACAAAGCTCGGGTGCGGATGCGCCGCGAGAGGGTGACCGCATGCATATCTTGGCGTCATGAGTTTCCGCCTTGGGCCTTCGTCTGTCCGCGTCATTGCGAGCGCAGCGAAGCAATCCAGAGTCACGTCCGGAGCCCTGGATTGCTTCGCTGCGCTCGCAATGACGTGGAGAGGTCGGTGCTACAAACTCGCTGTCATTCCGGGGCGCGCGCAGCGCGAACCCGGAATCCATCGGGCCGCGGGCCGTGTTGTTAGATGGATTCCGGGTTCACGCTGCGCGCGCCCCGGAATGACGGAGGATAGGGGAGTGACTCTACAACTCCCGCGCATTGCTGAACGCGAACGAACTCACACGCCGCGTTGTCTCGTCCAGGATCAAGGTCCGCGTGATCGGCGGTTCGGCGCGCTGGGCGCAGTTTTCGCGCTCGCAGAGCCGGCAGTTGACGCCGATCGGCGTGCCTTCGGCCGTGTCCAGATCCATGCCGGCGGCATAGACGAGGCGCGATGCATGCCTGATCTCGCAGCCCAGGCCGATGGCGAAACGCGGCTGCGGCAGCGGATGCGGCGCCACCGGACGGCGGACCATCTGGGCAATCGAGAAATAGCGCGAGCCGTCCGGCAGCTCGATGATCTGCTTCAGCAGCCGGTCCGGCGTGTCGAAGGTCGAATGCACGTTCCACAGCGGGCAGGTGCCGCCGAATTTGGAGAACGGGAAGGTTCCCGAGGAAAAGCGCTTGGAGACGTTGCCGGCATTGTCGACGCGCAGCATGAAGAACGGAATGCCGCGCGCGTTCGGACGCGACAAGGTGGTGAGGCGGTGACAGATCTGCTCGAAGCCAGTGCTGAAGCGTTGCGCCAGCACGTTGATGTCGTAGCTCAGCGCCTCGGCCGCTGCGAGGAACGGCGCATAGGGCATCATCACGGCGGCAGCGTAGTAGCTCGCCAGCGTCATGCGGTAGAGCCGGCGCGAGGTGTCGTCGATCGCGCCGGCGCGGCCGATGATGATCTCGAACTGCGGCAGGCACTCCGCCATGCCGAGCTGCACGGCAAGCTGAAACGTGCGGCCTGGTCCATCGACCAGTTCGGAGATCAGCAATTGCCGCCGGTGGCGGTCGTAGCGGCGCAGGGTCTCGCGCATCACATCGACCGGCATCACGCGGGTCTGCACCGAATGCTTCTCGCGCAAGCGCGCGGCGAGCGCGGCATAGAGCCCCTCGGCCGGGACGTCGAGCGCGTCGCGCAGGGCTTCGGCCTGCTGCTCGAGCTCCGGGAAGTAGTTGCGGTTGGCCTCGATCAGGTCGCGCACCCGCTCGATCGGATTGGCCTCGAAATGACCGCCGGCGTTGCGGTCGGCCATCTGCGCCGCGACCAGCGTCTCGCCGCGCCGGGCCTCGGCATAGGCGGCGTACAGCCGCTGCAGCGCGTGGGTGACGCCGGGGCAGAGCTCGGCGAGGTCGCGCAGCTCCTGCTTGGGCAGCTCGATCTGGCGGAACAAGGGATCGGAGAAGATCTCGTTGAGCTCGGCGAAGAAGCGGTCCTCGTCGGCGGTGGCGAGATCGCGCAAATCGAGGTCGTAGACCTCGGCCAGCCGCAGCAGGATCTGGGCGCTGACAGGGCGCTGGTTGCGCTCGATCAGGTTGACGTAGCTCGGCGAGATGCCGAGCCCCTCGGCGAGCTGGGTCTGCGACAGGCCCAATTGCTGGCGGATGCGCCGGAAGCGCGGACCGACGAACAGCTTCTTTCCGGATTCGCCGGGCATCGCGACCCCTCAGAGCCCTCCAGCTCTCGGTTTGTGACAAGATTTACAAAATGACATTTGTGACAAGTGATGATGTTACATGACATCACCATTCAAAAACAAGGCCTCTATACGAAGCTGCCGGTTTCGCGTTTATCTCTGGTCACGCAAATCGCAATGCACTGTCAAAGTTGTGACGGTTGATGGAGGGTCTCATGACCAGCAATTTCTGGGTGATCGGCGGCGAGTTCGGCTCGATGAATTTCCACAAGCTGGTGGAGGGCTCGGCCCAGGTGAAGGGGCCGTTCAAGTCGCGCAAGGAAGCCGAGGATTGCTGGCGCGAAGTGTCCGAGGAGAACCGTCACAAGGCCGGCGTCCGCTTCTCGATCGTCGAGGAGCCGCAGCGCGCGCCGGCGGCCTGACCGCCAGCAAGCACGGCACTGCAAGGTATCTGAATAAAGCTCGAGGAAGAGCCCAAGGACGGGGCGGTCTCAGCCGGGTCATACCGGAGGGGGCCGCCCACGTCCGTTTAGGCGCGGCTGATGATATCAACGTGCTTATAACCCATTGAAGACAAATGGGGTTTGCGGAATACGGGGTTACTGATAGGTTAATGGGAGAAAACCTGGCGAAACCAGGGCCGAACCGTGAAAGCGTCAGCGATGTCCGAGGCCCCCGACAGCAGCACCGAACCGCGTCCCCTCCGCTTGCGCGAGGCGCTGCGCCAGGCCCGCATCGAGGCCGCCGACCGGACGGGCGTGGTGGTCGATCTGCGCGACGCCGAGGTGGCGCGGCTGGAGATTCTCAACGAGGCGCTCGACCCGCTGTTCGCCGAGATCCCCAGTCAGATCGACCTGTTCGATCGCGCGATCAGCCAGGGCGAGACGCCTCGGCTATGGATCGATGTCGTCGCCCATGTCGTGATGGGGCGGGACAAGCGGCAGTACCGCTTCGTGCAGGATACCCGCAACGGCCGCATCGTGCTCGCCGAGTCGCACGACATCGGCGCGATCGTGAAGGCCGTGACCGACTACGTCGCCCGCCGCATGGTCGAGCGCGAGCGCGCCTTCGGCGTGGCGCGTATGCAGGCTCAGGCGAGCAGCGAGACGCCAAGGCGCGGACGGTTCTGGCCGTTCGTGCTCGGCTTCGTGCTCGGCGCGCTGTCGCTGTTCGGCATCGCGCTCTACGAGAGCCTGAAGCCGATCAACTTCTGACGCGCTCAGAGCAGGCGGATCTGGCGGATCTCACGCACGCGCATCGCATCGTTGACGGCGCGCACGGTCATCTCGCAACGCCAATGATTGCCTTCGGGCGCGACGGCGAAAATGTTGTAGGCCGCGGCCGGATAATGGCCATGCGCGAGCGACGACGCGGAGGGCACGCCGACGACCGGAATCTTGCGCTCCGGGCCATCGATCCAGAGCGTCGAATGCACGTGGTCATGGCCGTGCAGCACCAGCTCGACGCCGTGGCGCGCGAGCAGCGCGATGAGCGCCTTGGAGTCGGTCAGCCGCTTCATCCGATTGGCCGAGCGCAGCGGATGATGCACCAGCAGCACACGAAACAGCGGCTCATGCGCCAGCGACGCGAGCAGCTGATCCAGCGCCGCGAGCTGGGCGCTGCCGATCCGTCCCGTGGCCATGAACGGCGCGGACGGCACGGCCGAGGACAGGCTGATCAGCGCCAGCGGCCCGCGCCGGCGCAACGACGGAAACGTCGCCGGGCCCTCGGCATCGCCGCCGAAATAGGCGGCAAAGCTCTCGGCGAAGCGCAGGCGCGTCGAGCGGACATAGGCGTCGTGATTGCCCGGAATTGCGGTGACCTTGTCGGGCGGTCCCACTGTCTGGAGCCAGGCCTGGGCGAGCGGAAATTCCGACTCCAGGGCGAAATTGACGAGATCGCCGGTGACGGCGATCTGGTCGGGCATCTGCGTGTGCAGGTCGGAGATCAGGAGGTCGAGGATGTCGCGCCGGTGATATTTGTAGCGGTTGCGCGTCCAATTGAGATAGCCGAGCGCCCGCTTGCCCGCGAGCTCGGACAGGCGCGGCCGCGATTGCGGGGCAAGGTGGGGGTCGGACAGATGCGCGAGCGTGAAGGCGGCCATCACCGGTCCCTGCGCCGATGGCGGATGCGTGCGCGCTCAACGATCATGTCGTGCTATCCCTCATGCTGGCGCTCTCATGGCAAGCCCGGCCTTCGAGCGCAAGACCAACCGGGGATGACGCGATTTGACGACAACACAGCTCAGCAGGTTGCGGATCCGGTTCGAGCCGGTGCTGCGGCGCGGATTCCATCTCTATTGGCGCTTCGCCAGGGGCATGACGCTCGGCGTCCGCGGCGTGGTGCTGGATGCCGAGAACCGGGTGTTCCTGGTCCGGCATGGCTATGTCTCGGGCTGGCACCTGCCGGGCGGCGGCGTCGAGGTCGGCGAAACCTTCATGCAGGCGCTGGAGCGGGAGCTGTTCGAGGAGGGGCGGATCGCGCTGGCCGGCGAGCCGGAGCTGCACGGCATCTTCCTCAACAGCCACGTCTCGCCGCGCGACCACGTCGCCGTGTTCGTTATCAAGAGGTTTACGCAGGACCGGCCGCCGGAGCCGAACCGCGAGATCGTCGAGACCGGATTCTTTGCCTTCGATGCGCTGCCGGAGGGCACCACGCTCGGAACGCTGTCCCGCCTGCGCGAGGTGATGGATGGCGTTAAGATCATTCCGACATGGCGGCCCGAGCGCGCCGGCTCATTATGAGATTCTGCACCGAATGCGGGCAATCTCCCGGCCATGGGAGACGGGTCCATGAGTTCTCAACCGATGCGGATTGCCGTGCTGGTGCCCTGCTACAATGAAGAGGCGGCGGTCGCGACCGTGGTCCGCGACTTCATGCAGGCGCTGCCGACGGCGACTGTTTACGTCTACGATAACAATTCCAAGGACCGCACCGTCGAGGTCGCGCGCGCTGCCGGCGCCGAGGTCCGCAGCGAGCGGCGGCAGGGCAAGGGCCATGTCGTCCGGCGGATGTTCGCAGACGTCGATGCCGACATCTACGTGCTGGTCGACGGCGACGCCACCTATGACGCGCCGAGCGCGCCCGCGATGATCGAGCGGCTGGTGAGCGAGCGGCTCGACATGGTGGTCGGCTTGCGGGTCGACCAGGAGCAGGCGGCGTACCGCATGGGCCATCGCACCGGCAACTGGATGCTGACGAGCTTCCTCGCCGAGGTGTTCGGCCAGGCCTTCAAGGACATCCTGTCCGGCTACCGCGTGTTCTCGCGCCGCTTCGTCAAATCCTTTCCCGTGCTGTCCGACGGCTTCGAGATCGAGACCGAACTCACCGTGCATGCGCTGGAGCTGGCGCTGCCGGTCGCCGAGATCGCAACCCCTTACTACGCACGTCCCGAGGGCTCGGTCTCCAAGCTCAACACCTGGCGCGACGGCTTCCGCATCCTCAACACGATCCTGAAACTGTACCGCTCCGAGAAGCCGCTGCGCTTCTTCACCGCCATCGGCATCTTCTTCGCGCTGGTCTCGGTGGGCTTCGCTATTCCGATCTTCGTCACCTTCATCGAGACAGGTCTGGTGCCGCGGCTGCCGACGGCGGTGCTGTCGATGGGCCTGATGATCATGGCACTGCTGTCGGCCTCGTCGGGTCTGGTGCTCGACACCGTCACGCGCGGTCGGCGCGAGATGAAGCTCTTGGCGTATCTGTCGCAATCGCCTGTGGGAGGCTGACGCTGGACGTGGGGGGCTTGCCAGGGCGAGGCCGAAGCTTGTGTCCGTGCGCTGTTCCGGCCATGGTCCGGGCTTCGATGTCCTGAACGAGACGATCATCCATGCCCATCCTGAACAGCATCGCCGCGCTCGCCGACGACATGGCGGCCTGGCGCCACGATTTCCATGAACATCCCGAGCTGATGTACGAGGTGCACCGCACCGCCGGCATCGTCGCTGATCGGTTGCGCGAGTTCGGCTGCGACGAGGTGGTGACGGGCATCGGCCGCACCGGCGTGGTCGGCGTCATCCGCGGGCGCAAGACCGACTCCGGCCGCATCATCGGCCTGCGCGCCGACATGGATGCGCTGCCGATCGAGGAGGCCTCGGGCGTGCCCTATGCCTCGAAGACGCCCGGCCTGATGCATGCCTGCGGCCATGACGGCCATACCGCGATGCTGCTCGGCGCCGCCAAGCATCTTGCCGACACCCGCAATTTCGATGGCACGGCGATCGTGATCTTCCAGCCGGCCGAAGAGGGCGGCGCCGGCGGCAAGGCGATGGTGGATGATGGGCTCATGACCCGCTGGGGCATCCAGGAGGTCTATGGCCTGCACAATGCGCCGGGGGTGCCCGAGGGCATGTTCGCGCTGCGGCCGGGCCCGATGCTGGCGTCATCCGATCAGCTCGAGATCACCGTGCACGGCAAGGGCGGCCATGCCGGGGCCGGCGTGCACAAGGCGGTCGACAGCGTGCTGATCGCCGCGCACATCATCACCGCGCTGCAGTCGATCGTCTCGCGCAATGTCGACCCGGTCAAATCGGCCGTCATCTCGATCTGCATGGTCGAGGCCGGCAAGGCGATGAACGTGATTCCCGAGACGGTCGAGCTGAAGGGCACCGTGCGCACGCTCGATCCCGAGGTGCAGGACCTCGTCGAGCGCCGCATCGCCGAGGTCGCCGACGGCATCGCCCGCACCTATGGCGGCACGGCAACGACCAAATACACCCGGCTCTATCCGATCACGATGAACCACGCGCGCGAAGCCGTGATCGCCGCCGATGTCGCCCGCGACGTGGTCGGTGCCGAGCGTGTGGTCGACAACGCACCGCCGCTGATGGGCGCGGAGGATTTCGCCTTCATGCTGCAGGCCCGTCCAGGCGCCTTCGTCTTCCTCGGCATGGGCGACGGCAACGACTGCCATCATCCGGCCTATCGCTTCAACGACAACATCCTCGGCCACGGCGCGTCCTATTGGGTGCGGCTGGTCGAGAAGACGATGCCGGCGGAGTGAGACTCGGCCGGAATCCGGCGGCTCGCCGCCGGGCTTATGAGAGGAAATGGAGCCATGGACCGCGCCGCTTGGGGATGCTATCCCGCCACCCCACATGAGTGACCTGTCCATTACGATCTCCGCCGAGAAGCCGGGCGATGCGCAAGCCATCGAGCGGCTGCATGAACGTACCTTCGGCCCCGGCCGCTTCGTGCTGAGCGCCTACCGCCTGCGCGAGCATGTCGACCATCTGCTCGCCTTGTCGTTCACGGCCCATATCGGCACCCTGCTGGTCGGCTCCGTCCGGCAATTGCCGATTTGCGTCGGCGACACCAAGGCCCTGATGCTCGGGCCGCTGACGGTCGAGCCGCCGTTCCGCAAGCACGGCATCGGCCGCATGCTGATGGAGCGCTCGATCGCGGACGCGCGGACGCAGGGCCACCGCTTCATCCTGCTGGTCGGCGACGCCGCCTATTACACCCGCGTCGGCTTCAAGCCGGTGCCGAAGGGCCGGGCGACGATGCCGGGCCCGGTGGATTATAACCGGCTGCTGGTGAATGAGCTGGTGGACGGCGCCTTCGAGGGCGTCGAAGGCGCGATCCGTCCGGATTGGGATTACGCGAAGTAGTCTCGGTCTCTTCGTCATTGCGAGCGAAGCAATCCAGAGTCCCGTCCACGGCTCTGGATTGCTTCGTCGCTTCGCCCCTCGCAATGACGCGGAGGGGGAGGCTGCTCCCCCTCCGCGCCGTCGGTCAGAACTTCAGATTGGCGAACAGCCGCACGCCGATGCCGGGCAGCAGCACCTCGTCCTTGGTGTAGGACACGGAGTTGCGGATCTTCTCGTTGAGCAGGTTGTTGCCGACCATGCCGACCAGCATCTCGCGCGCACCGAACATGTTCGGGTCGAGCTTGGTGCGGTAGCTGACTTCGGCCTTCAACAGGTTGTAGCCCGCCGTCGGCGTCTCCGCGATCTGCGCCACGTCGTTCTGCGCGAAGGCGTGCAGCAGGTTGATGCGGGTCAGCCAGTTGGCATCGCGCCAGAACAGGCCGCCGCCGACCCGCATCGGCGGGATGCGCGGCACGTTGGTGCCGTCGGGGAAGGTGGCGCGGACGACGTCGAACTGGTTCTCTATTCCCCAGATGCCGCTGCCGAGCTGGGAGACGTCGAACTGGCTCTGGAACTCGGCGCCACGGAACAACGCGTTGCGCTGCGAGTAGACCGCCTGGTTCAGCTCGGTGCCGGTCGTGCCGCACGAATCGAAATCGTCATCGCACATCACGCCGGTCAGCCGGCGATAGATGAAGTTGCTGAACTGCGTGTAGTAGGCGGTGGCCTCGAAGCGGAACGGGCCGGTGGCCTTGCGCAGGCCGACTTCGACGGTCTTGGCGGTCTCGATCGTCAGGTTCGGATTGCCGATGTCGAACGTCGCCGTCGCATCATGCCCGCCGCGCGAGAACAGTTCGGCCGCCTTCGGCGCGCGCTCGACATATTGCGCGGTGACGCTCGCGACGAGATCACCGGGCAGGTTCTGCAGCAGGCCGACGCTCGCACTCTTCGGCGTGTAGGACGGGTTGCGCGCGATGTTGGCCTGCGGCGTGCCGTCCGGCAGATAGTCGCCGGGGAAGTTCGGCGTCGAGCCGTTCAGCGACACGTGCTCGATACGGCCGGCGATCTGCGCCTTGGTCGAGGGTGTGAAGGCGAGCTCGTTGAAGACGTAGCCGGCGACGCGGTTGTTTGTGTTCGGCCCGAACAGGCCGTTGAAGACCGAGCCGGGATTGTCGGGGCTCGGCGCGTTCAGCTCCTGGTGGCCGGCCTGCACGCCATAGGCGGTCGTCAGCGTGGCGAAGCGCAGATTGACCGGCATCATCTGCATCTCGACGCGGGCTTCCTGCTCGCGGTTGGTGAAGGTCTGGCGCACGCCGTCGGTGGTCGGATCGGTCGTATCGGCCAAGCCGATCTCGTTGTGCCGATAGTCGGTCGCGCCAAGCCAGAAACGGACGGCGTCGATGGCCGCGGAGTCCGGACGGTACTCGCCCTTGGCGGTGATCTTGGTCTGATGCGCGTCGATCCGGGTGCGGCTGTCGGCGCCGTCGATGCCGGGGATGTGGTAGAGCGCGTTGGTCTGGGTGATCGCCGCGCCGATGAAGCCGCCGGTGAAGAAGTAGCTTCCGCCGATCGAGGCGCCCTCGTTCTGCACGGCCGAGTTCGGCTGCCGCCCGTTCACGGGGCGGGTCTGATCGAACAGGTAGGGATAGCCCGGAATGGAATAGTCGCCGGTCTTGCGACCATAGGCATCTGCGTGAAGGGCAAAATTGCCGCCGCCGGCATCGAGCAGGATGCCGCCCTCGACGCCGCGGTCGACCGAACTGACGGAGGTGCGCGTTTCCGCGGTGACGCAAGGCGCGCTGCTTGCGGCGGGCGCGCTGGCCGGCAGGCCATAGGTCTGGAACGGCGCGGTCGAGCAGGTCGGTAACGCCTGCGGAATGCGGTTGTTGGTGGCGCTGACGACACCGCCGATCGAGGTCGAGCCGTAGCGCAGCGCGGCCGGGCCGCGCACCACTTCGATCTGGTCGCTGGTGAGCGGATCGATCGGCACGAAATGGTCTTCGCCGAGATCGGAGGCGCCGCCGCCGCCGATGCCGTTCTCGACGATGCCGACGCGATTGACGTCGAGGCCGCGGATGATCGGCCGGCTGGAGGCGCCCGGCGCGAAGCTCGATCCGGTGATGCCGGGCTTCGAGTTGAGGAGATCGCCGAGCGTGGCCGCGCCGGAGCGGCGGATCTCCTCGTTCGGGACCACGGTCACGGTTGCGAACTGATCGGTCACGATCGGCAGCACGCCCTGCTGCGGCGGAGGTGGCGCGGCCTGGGCTTCGCGCGACGGCGCTGGGGTCCGCGTGCCTCGGCCAGCAACGCGGGCCGTGGGATTGGGCCGCGGCACCACCGGCTTGCGGGCGCGGATCGGACTCGGCGCCGTGACCGTGACCTCGGGCAATTCCGCCGAAGGTTTGACAGGATCATCGGCGCGCGCAGGCGCGCCCAAAGCGCACAACATGGCTGCGACGCTGCAGCCCGACATCAAAGCTCTCGGCAACATTCTTCCATTCCTGATCCTGATCAGGCGATCCCACGTCCTTCGTTGCGGGTGGGATGCGCCTGCCGTCGCTTGCGACGGATCCATTCCTTCACGCCATACAGGTGCGCATGAGCGCAGCGCGCCGGCGTTTCGACCGGTGTCAGATCAGGCGAGGGGAGGGGCGCGTGGCTGGAAGGCGGCATCAATGATGGCAGCCGCGACGTCGGTGGCAATCGCCTCGGGGAGACGAAATCCGACCGCTTCAGGAAGCGTCAGAACGGGGACCGGCGACAGCAGGACAGATTGCGCCATCGCCATGACGGCGCAGATGGCGCAGCCATCGGCGGACGGCTGCTGATCGGGATCCTGGTTTGGTGTGGATCCGGTGTGAGCCTGCGCCGTCGTGATCCGGCCGCCATCGCCAGCCTGGCCGGCGATCCAGTGAACGTGGCCGAAGGCGAGCGCGAACTGCAGCAGCAGCGCGAACAGCGCCAGCCGCGAGCCATCCTTGATGTTCGCGCGAAACCAGCTCATGGCCAGCTCTGGCTCATGTCGATCTGGTTCATGTCGATTGGCCACCCCGTTCAGCTGAGTAGCTCAGCCGTTGTTACAATGTAACATCGCAGCGGGGTGGCGCGGCGTCAATCATAGCGCAGTCGCGTTCGCGCAGAATCACAGACATTGTGCCCTTCGCGCCACGCGGCTTGCACCTCAGGGTGCAAGCCCGGGGTCAGCGTCCCTCGCGCACCCAGGTCGCGGCGAGCGCGCCGAGCAGCAGCAACAGGCCGATCACGCCGGCAAACATCGGCAGCACGCCGACGCCCTTGACGACGCTGGCGTCGCGCATCCGCACGCCCATCCAGCCGTCTCCGCTGAACAGCGTCGACGACTTCACGGGCACGATGCGCGGCATGTCCAGGCTCGATCCGTCGGCGATGCGGCGGGCATCGCCGCCGGTGGCCTGCGCCAGCGGCTTCAGGGTCTCGGTGGTCGAGGTGACCTCGGAGAACTCCTTCGGATTGGTCGGGCCGACATTGATCAGCGCCTTCAACGTGCCGTCGGTGGCCTGCCACAGGCCGAGCTCGCTGGCCGGCAGGGTCGCGCGCCACTCGCCGGGATCGCCCTGGGCGAGCGTGAGCTCGCGCGTCTGGCCGGACGGCGACGTCACGGTCACCGGCGGCACGGTGTCGCCCATGGTCTGGCGGATGACCGCGAGATCCTTGCCCTGCATCTGCAGCCGCAGCGCTTCCTCGTCCAGATCAGGCTGCTGCATCAGCCAGTGCGACATGCGCCGCAGCAGATCGAGATGCGGGCCGCCGCCTTCATAGCCGCGCGCCCACAGCCAGATGTGATCGGACAGTAGCAGCGCGACGCGGCCCGCGCCGAAGCGCGACAGCAAGAGCAGCGGCTTGCCATCGGCGCCGGTCATCACCGGAGGACTCACCGCATTGCGCGTCTCGACAGTGCGGAAGAAGCGGCTCCAGCGCGGCGGCTCGGAGGCGGACCCTTCGAGGCCGCGCGTCACGGGATGACGCTTTCCTGCGTCGGAGAGATGCGCGTAGAACGGCTTCTCGGTGACGCCGACCGGCTCTGCAGGGAGCACCGAGTCCAGCGGCGTGCGCCAGATGCTGGTGTTGGAGGCGTAGTCCGGCCCGGCCGAGACCAGCACCGCGCCGCCATTGCGGACATAGCGTGCGATGTTGTCGAAATAGGCGATCGGCAGCACGCCCTGGCGGGCGTAGCGATCGAAGATGATCAGCTGGAATTCGTTGATCTTCTGCTGGAACAGCTCGCGGGTCGGAAACGCGATCAGCGACAGCTCGTTGATCGGCGTGCCGTCCTGCTTCTCCGGCGGCCGCAGGATCGTGAAGTGGACGAGGTCGATGCTGGCGTCCGACTTCAGGAGGTTGCGCCAGGTGCGCTCGCCGGAATGCGGCTCGCCCGACACCAGGAGCACGCGCAGCTTGTCGCGCACGCCATCGATCGAGACGACCGCGCGGTTGTTGACCAGGGTCAGCTCATTGTCGAGCGGCGAGGCCTCGATCTCGACGATGTTCTGGCCTTCATGCTTGACGTCGACGTCGATTTTCGACGTCTGCCCGCTGGTCATGGTGCGTTCGCTGATGACCTCGCCGTCGCGCCGGATCACGACCTTGGCGCTGGCGCCGACGACGCCCTGGTCGTCGAGCCGGAAGCTGACGGTCTGCGGCTGGCCGACGATGCCGAAGCGAGGAGCTGCGGTGATCGCGACGCGGCGGTCGCGCTCGGCTTTCTGTCCGGTGATCAGCGCCTGCAGCGGCGCCTGGAAGCCCAGCGCGGCCATGTTGCCGGGAATGTCGTGCACGCGGCCGTCGGTGATCAGGAACGCGCCGGCAACGCGGTCAACCGGCACGTCCGACAGCGCCGAGGTCAGCGCGCTGAACAGATGCGTGCCGTCGGTCTCGCCGTCGGCCTGGCCGGCGTCGACGACGCGCACTTCGAGGCCCTTGATCTTCTTCAGGCTGTCGACCAGCGCCTCCTGGGCGGCCTGGGTCTGCCGGGTGCGGTCGCCGAAATTCTGGCTCGGGCTCTTGTCGACGACGACGGCGGCAACCGAACTCAGCGGCTCGCGGTCCTCGCGCGTGAACTGCGGATTGGCGAGCGCGAGCGCGATCAAGGCGAGCGCGGTGACGCGGATCCAGGCGGAGCGGGAGCGGCTGATCAGCAGCAGCGCCGCGATGACCACGATCGCGCCGATCGCGAGCCACAGCACGATCGTCGGGACGAGAGGCGTGAACGCGATGCCGTAGTTCATGAGGCAAACTCGCAGTTGTCGTCATGGCCGGGCTTGTCCCGGGCATCCACGTCCAGCAGGGTCCGCTGAGTGACGTGGATGCCCGGGTCAAGCCCGGGCATGACGGCTGTGGGTTGGGCGCGACCTACGCGCACAAATGACATCACTGCCCGAGCCGTTCGATCAGCGCCGGCGCGTGGACCTGGTCGGCCTTGTAGTTGCCGGTCAGGGTGTACATCACGATGTTGACGCCGGCGCGGAAGGCGAATTCGCGCTGGCGCGGCTCGCCCGGCACCATCGGCAGCATGGCCTGGCCGTCGGGGCGGATCGCCCAGGCGCCGGCGAGGTCGTTGGAGGTGATGATGATCGGCGACACGCCGTCGCCGCCGCGCGCGGGCCTGGAGGCGCTGTCTTCATCCTCGTCTTTGGGCAGCGCCTCGACCCAGGTCTGGCCGGCGGTGAAGCGGCCGGGGAAGTCGCGCAGCAGATAGAACGTCTTGGTCAGCACGTGCTCGCGCGGCACCGGTTCGAGCTCCGGCACATCGAGCGAGGACAGGATCTCGCGCAGCGACTGCATGCCCGGGGTCTGCTGCGCGCCATTCTCGCCCGGAGGCGCCTCGACCGCGTCGCGCGTATCGAAAATCACCGTGCCGCCCTGCTTCATATAGGCGTCGATCTTGTTGATCGCGTCCTGCGGCGGCTTCGGCGCGCCCGGCACGATCGGCCAGTAGATCAGCGGGAAGAACGCCAGCTCGTCATGGGCGGGATCAACGCCGACGGGATCGCCGGCTTCGAGCGCGGTGCGTTGCGCCAGGAACAGGGTCAGCCCCGTCAGGCCGGCCTTGACGATGGAGTCGACGTCGGCATTTCCGGTCACGACATAGGCGAGCCGCGTCTGCGACACCGCGCGCATGGCGAAGTCATCGCTGGCCGCATCGGCGCGCGCGCTGGTCGGCATCGCGATCGCCAGCACGGCCGCCGTCGCAAGCATCGCGAAAGCGATGACGGCCGTAGCCGGGCGGCGGCGCCGGATCAGCGAGGCCAACGCGCCGCCGAGCAGGGCGACGATGATGGCATCGATCAGGAACAGCAGCAGCGCGGTCGACAGCAGGATGCCCCGGAGATCACGTGGCTCGGCGGTGGTGTAGCTGGCGCGCTTGGCGCGCAGCGCCGAGGTGTCGAGCTGCAGGATGCGATCGGCGGGACTGAGCGTGTTCACGGCGGTGGGTCCGTCGGCAGGGCCATAGAAGCCGGGTGGATGATCCAGGGAGGCCCTGTCGTTGAAATCGGCCGGCAGCGGCTTGGCGGTCGAAGGCGGCGGTCCGAAGGCGCCGAAGCCGTCGAGGATGTGCAGCGGCGCCAACGTCGCCTTGGCGGTCTCGCCCGCGGGGCCAGGGCCCGGCGTCGAGGTGTAGCCGGACATGTCGACGATGCGGCGAAGCATCTCGACCATCGCGCCCGACATCGGCAGGTCCGACCAGCGCATGTCGGCGCTGACATGGAACAGCGCGATCAGGCCCTTGCCGCGATGCTCGCCGGTGACCAGGGGCGTGCCGTCCTCGAGCGAGGCCCAGCTCTTGGTCGCGAGCACCGCGTCGGGCTCAGCAAGCACCTGGCGGTTGACGGTGACGTCCTTCGGCACGCTGATGCCGGCGAACGGGCCGTCGGCGGCGAAGGCGGCGAGATGCTGCGGCTTCTCCCAGGTCAGGCTGCCGCCGAGCGTGCGGCCGCCGCGGCGCAGCTTCACCGGCACGAGGTCGTCGTCGCCCTGCGCCAGCCGCGGACCGGCGAAGCGCACCAGCACGCCGCCATTCTCGATCCAGCCGTTGAGACGGTCGCGCAGCTCCGGCGACAACGTACCGACGTCGGCCATCACGATCATCGGCACTTTCTGATCCAGGAACTGCGTGATGACCTGCTGCGGCGCGCCACGATCGCCGAGCCGGAGATCGGCGAATGGCGAAAGCGCGCGTGTCAGATAGAACGTCGGCGCGAGCAGCGGCTGCGCGGTGTCGCTGGTTGCACCCGAAACAATGCCGACCGCGCGGCGGCGCCAGCGCTTGTCGAGCAGCTGCACGGCACCGGCTGAACGCTCGCCGGCGATTTCCAATCGCGTGATGTCGTTGCGTAGCTCGACCGGCAGATCGAAGCTCGCTTCCGCGTCGTGCGCATTGCCGGTGAAGCTGAACGGCGCCTCGCCGAGCGGCGAGCCCTTGGCATCCAGCGCGCGCACGATGCCGCCGGGCACCGAGAGATCGGCGCGCAGCACCTTCACCGTCATCTTCGCGGCGGCGTTCTCGGCGCCGGCGAGCGCCAGCGTCGAGGTGGTGCCGCCTTCGAACACGGTCAGGCTGCGCTCGCCGATGGTCTTGGCGAGGCCGGTCACGAACTCGCTGCCACGGCCGGGATCGACGCCGTCGGAGAACCAAAGGATTTCGGCATCGCCGGTTGCTTTGAGGAAGCGGTCGAGCTGCGGCAGCGCATCGGCGCGCTCGGTCGTGTACGGCTTCGGCGCGATCTGGCGCAACGCCACGCGCGCCGCGCCGGCCGGCATCAGCGTGAGATCACGCGCCGGCTCCGACAGCGGCAGCAGCGCGACGCCACGGCGATCGGCATCGGCATTGGCGATGATCTCGTCAGCGGCCTTGATGCGGGTCTCCCAGCTCGCCGCCGCGCTCCAGCTGTCGTCGAGCAGCAGCACCAGCGGCGCCTTGCTGCCGACCGCCTCGGTGCGCGGGTTCCAGATCGGGCCGGCTGCCGCGAAGATCACCAGCGCGGCCGCGATCAGGCGCAGCAGGGTCAGCCACCACGGCGATCGCGACGGCGTCTCCTCCTTCGGCGTGATGTCGAACAGCAGCCGCGTCGGCGGGAACTCGATGCGCCGCGGCCGCGGCGGCATCACCCGCAACAGCCACCACAACGCCGGCAGGCTGATCAGTCCGGTCAGCAGCAGCGGTTCGGCGAAGGACAGCGGCAGGCCCATCATGCGCGCAGTCCTCCGCCAACCTTGCTCGTCGTCATGCCGGCGTGGAGAAACAGCAGCAGCTCAGCCGCCGAGCGGCTGGTGGTGTGCGTCGTGAACAACCAGCCCAGCTTGCCGGTCTCGGCGCGGATCTGGTCGCGATGCAGCGCGACGCGGGCGACGTAGTCCTGCGCCCAGCTCTCGGCGCGGCCGGCGGTGATCACCTCGCCGCCCTCGGGCTCGACGAATTCGACGCGGCCGGAATAAGGGAAGCTTTCTTCCGCGGGATCGACCACCTGCACCATCGTGCCGTGCGCGCCCGAAGCGGACAGGCCGGCCAGCATGGTGCTGATCTCGGAGATCGGCGACCAGAAGTCCGCGAGCACGACGATCTCGGCGAGCGCCGAAGGCACGAAGGATGGCGGCAGGCTCGGCCGTGCAGCTTCGTCATGCAGCATCGCCTGCGCGATGCGGTCGATGACGTTGCGGCTCGCGGTCGGATGCAGCAGGCCGGGAATGCCGACGCGCTCGCCGCCGGCGACCAACAGCTCAGCCAGTGCGAAGGTCACGATCAGCGCGCGTTCGAGCTTGCTGTCGCGCGCGCCTTTTGACGCGAACGCCATCGAGGGCGAGCGATCGGGCCAGATCCACACGGTGTGCGCGGCTTCCCATTCCTGTTCGCGGACATACAAATGGTCGTCGCGTGCCGAGCGGCGCCAGTCGACGCGTTGCGAGGGCTCACCGGATACGAAGCGGCGATATTGCCAGAAGCTCTCACCGGAGCCGGCCCGCCGCCGTCCATGCAGGCCATGGATGACGTTGGCGGCGATCTGCCGGGCTTCGAGCACGAGACGCGGCAGCGAGGACGCCAGCGTCCGGCTTTCGCCATCGGCACGCCGGATCGCGAGAATCTCCTTGTCGGCGTGCCCCGGTGCTGTCGCCATCAACCGATCCGGCTCTTCAGTTGCCGGATCACGTCCGGAATGGTGCGACCCTCGGCGCGAGCGGGGAAGGTCAGTGCCATGCGGTGCTTGAGCACCGGCTCGGCGAGGTCGAGCACGTCATCGATCGACGGCGCGAGGCGGCCGTCGAGCAGCGCGCGGGCGCGCACCGCGAGCATCAGGGATTGGCTGGCGCGCGGACCCGGGCCCCAGGCGATCAGCTTGCCGGCATCGCCGGCATCCGGGCCGGGACGCGCGGAGCGCACCAGCGACAGGATCGCCTCGACGACGGAATCGCCGACCGGCAGACGCCGCACCAGCCGCTGTGCCGCGATCAGCGCGTCGGCGGTCATTGCGCCCTTGGCGGCGCTCTCTTCGGCGCCAGTGGTTTCGAACAGGATGCGGCGCTCGGCGTCCCGGTCGGGATAGTCGACATCGATCTCCATCAGGAAGCGGTCGAGCTGCGCCTCGGGCAGGGGATAGGTTCCCTCCTGCTCCAGCGGGTTCTGCGTGGCGAGCACGTGGAAAGGCTTCGGCAGATCATGCCGCGCGCCTGCGACGGTGATGTGCTGTTCCTGCATCGCCTGCAGCAGCGCCGATTGCGTGCGCGGGCTGGCGCGGTTGATCTCGTCGGCCATCAGCAGTTGCGCAAACACCGGTCCGGCGATGAAGCGGAACGAGCGCTTGCCGACCGTGCTCTCGTCGAGCACCTCGGCGCCGAGAATGTCTGACGGCATCAGGTCGGGCGTGAACTGCACGCGCTTGGCATCGAGGCCGAGCGTGACGCCGAGCGTCTCGACCAGCTTGGTCTTGGCGAGACCGGGGACGCCGATCAGCAGCGCGTGTCCGCCGGACAGGATCGTCACCAGCGTGTTCTCCACGACGCGATCCTGGCCGAAGATCACGTTGGAGATCGCTTCCTTCGCCGCGCGGATCTGCCCGGAGACCTGTTCGGCCGATCGGATGATCGCATCCTCGAGCTTCTCGGCACTCTCAGCCATTCCCGTCGCTCCTTCTGCCCCGCATCTTCAACTTGCCGATTCAACCTGTCGACCGGCGTTCCGCTCCAGTTTATCGGGACACGGCTGCCAATCCATGCGAAGGCGCTGTATTCGTTGAGTTAAACTATCCCCATATTATCGGCATTCCGGGGTATTGACGGCATCACGATATGGCGACCTTACATCACGTGCACTGACGCCAGGAACTTTTGCACAGACGATGGCGATAAAATCCTGCACCAATCGTGCCAAGGCGCAAGCAAACTCAGGGCAAACCATGGCGAAGCAAGGGCAGACCACCAACACGGGACTCGACCGGCTCACTTCGGCTGCGACACAGGCCGGCACAGCCGGCAAAGGGCTGCCGCCGGTGCATCTGTGGAATCCGCCTTTTTGCGGCGATATCGACATGCGAATCGCCAATGATGGTAGCTGGTACTACATGGGCACGCCAATCGGCCGGCCTGCGCTGGTGCGCCTGTTCTCCACGATCCTCAAGCGTGAAGGTGAGAAGTATTTCCTGGTCACGCCGGTCGAGAAAGTCGGCATCCGCGTCGATGATGTGCCCTTCATGGCCGTAGAACTGCGGAAGGAAGGCGATGCAAGCGGCGAGCTGCTGCATTTCCGCACCAATGTCGACGATTGGGTGACCTGCGACACCACGCACCGGCTGCGATTCGAGCCGGGCGAGAGCGGCGGCCTCACGCCCTATCTTCATGTCCGCGCCGATCTCTGGGCCAAGGTGACGCGCCCCCTCTACTATGAGCTTGTTGACATGGGGGAGGAGCGGATGATCGATGGCGAGGTGATGTTCGGCGTGGGGTCGGGCGGCGCGTTCTTCCCCATGGCCAGTGCAGAAGAGGTGAGGGCGGCGCTTTGAACCAGCCCCTGAGGAACGTGGCTGCGACGCTCGATTCGGCGGAATTCTTCGCGCGGGGGCGCGCGCGGCTGGGTTTCGACGTGCCGCCGGCGCTGCTCGATCCCGATGTCATTCCGGCCAGCGGAGATTCCGGCACCGACCGCATGCTCGAGATCATCTCGCGCGAGCAGCCGATCCGCCCGGCCGCGGTGCTGATCCCGGTGGTGGATCATCCCGAGCCGACGGTGCTGTTGACCCAGCGCTCGCCCAATCTCTCCAGCCATGCCGGGCAGATCGCCTTTCCGGGCGGCAAGATCGACGTCACCGATGCCTCGCCGCTGGACGCGGCGTTGCGCGAGGCCGAGGAGGAGGTCGGGCTCGACCGCAGCTTCGTCGACCCGATCGGCTATCTCGACGTCTACGGCACGGCGTTCGGCTTTCGCATCCTGCCGACGGTGGCGCGGGTGCGGCCGGGATTTTCGCTGCGGATCAACGAAGGCGAGGTCGACGATGCCTTTGAGGTGCCGCTGGCGTTCCTGATGGATCCCGCCAATCACCAGCTGCATTCCAAGGAGTTTCGCGGCATGGAGCGCTCGTATTACGCGATGCCGTTCGCCGAGCGCTACATTTGGGGCGCTACGGCGGGCATCTTGAGGGTTTTGTACGAACGGATTTGTCTGTCATGATCCGAGCCGTGTTGACGGAAATCGGAATCTTCCTCATTCCTTTCGCAGTTTATGTGTTGTTCTTGCTCGCGACCAGGTCGGGGCTCTTGGTGCCCGCTCACTGGCCGCTTCATTTGGTGACGAAATTGACGGTGGCGGCGCTGGTGTTGGTGATTGCAAGTCTGCTCCTGGTTGTCGAGTTCTCCGGCGCGCCGCCGCGCTCGACCTATGTGCCGGCTCACATCGAGAACGGCAGGCTCGTTCCCGGAGTCGAGAAATGACCGACGCGCGGGTGCTGGATGCGCCCTGGCTGTCGTCCGGTCCGGCCGCGCGGGTGCTCGCGCTTCTCAACTGCGACGGCGAGGAGGCGCGCGTCGTCGGCGGTGCCGTCCGCAATGCGCTGCTCGGCATTCCCATCGGCGACATCGACATCGCAACCACGGCGCTTCCGGTCGAGGTGATCCGGCGCGCCAAGGCCGCCTCGATCAAGAGCGTGCCGACCGGCATCGACCACGGCACCGTGACGCTGGTGCTCGAGGGGCATCCGTTCGAGGTGACGACCTTGCGCGAGGACACCGAGACCTTCGGCCGCAAGGCGAAGGTCGAATTCGGCCGCGACTGGGTCGGCGACGCGCATCGGCGCGATTTCACCATCAACGCGCTGTCGGTCGGCCCGGACGGTGTCGTGCACGATCATGTCGGCGGCCTCGACGACATCGCCGCGCGCCGCGTGCGCTTCATCGGCGATCCCGCCCAGCGCATCGCCGAGGACTACTTACGCATCCTGCGCTTCTTCCGCATTCATGCGGCGTTCGGTCATGGTGCACCGGATCAGGACGGCTATCTCGCCTGCATCGCCGGCCGTGCCGGGCTCGCCACCTTGTCGGCCGAACGTGTGCGGATGGAGATGCTGAAGCTCCTGGTCACGGACGGTGCGGTCGGCGCGGTCACCGCGATGACCGATGGCGGCCTGCTGACGGTAATCCTCGGCGGCGTCGCCTATCTCGGCCCGTTCGCGGCGATGATCGAGATCGAGCGCGAGCTCGCGCTGCCGGCGAGTGCGGTTCGCCGCCTCGCGGCGCTCGCCGTTGCCGTCACCGAGGATGCGCGCCGGCTCGGCAGCAGGCTGAAGCTCTCCAATGCCGAGACCAAGGCGCTGGACGGCATGGGCCATCGCTGGTGGCGCTTTGCCTCGGCCGACGAGGCGCGGGTGCGGCGGCTGCTGTATCGTCTCGGCGAGACCGTCTATCGCGATCGCCTGCTGCTCGGCTGGGCGCGCGCCGGCCGGGATCGCGACGATCCGCGCTGGCGCGAGCGCGCGCTGCTGCCGCAGCGCTTCACGCCGCCGAAACTGCCGCTGAAGGCCGCCGATTTCATCGCGCGCGGCGTGGCGGAGGGGCCGCTGCTCGGCCACGTGCTGACGCTCGCCGAGGATGCCTGGCT
Organism: Bradyrhizobium sp. HKCCYLS3077; assembly: GCF_051167555.1. Taxonomy (NCBI): domain Bacteria; kingdom Pseudomonadati; phylum Pseudomonadota; class Alphaproteobacteria; order Hyphomicrobiales; family Nitrobacteraceae; genus Bradyrhizobium; species Bradyrhizobium sp. HKCCYLS3077. Next base: position 402,746 of record NZ_JBNPTH010000003.1, read on the forward strand.
GGCGGCGGATTTCCCGCTCGACGAGGCCTCGCTGAACGCGATCGCCGACCAGGCGGCCGCGCGCGTGAACCGCGACGGACGAAGCTGACTCCGTCCGCCGCGATCGGGCCTCACGTGGGGACGGCGGCGGTCTGACAGCGCCGGAAGCCTTCGCGCAGGATGTCCTCCGGCAGATCGCGTCCGATGAAGACGAGGCGGCTGAGCTTCGTCTCGCCGGGCTTCCAGGGACGTTGATGGTCGCCTTCGAGCAGCATGTGCACACCCTGCACGACGAAGCGGTCCGGATCATCCCGGAAATGGAGGATGCCTTTCAACCGCAGGATGTCCATTCCGAAGTGCTGGACAGTCTGCTGCAGCCAGGGAAGGAACGCTTCGGGCACGAGCGGATTTTCGGTCGTCAGCGACAGGCTTTTGACGTGCGCGTCGTGCTCGTGCTCATGCTCCTCGTTGAGAAAATCGGGCTCGAAGGCGAGGATGCGGTCGAGATCGAAGGCATTGCGGTCGAGAACCTCGTCGAGATCGAGCGCGCAGCGCTCGGTGCGATGGATCACCGCATAGGGATTGATGGCGCGAATGCGCGCCTCGATCGACGCCAGCTCCGTCTCGGAGACGAGATCGGTCTTGTTGAGCAGGATCACGTCGGCGAAGGCGATCTGCTCCTGCGCTTCATGGGCGCGGTCGATCTCGCCGAGCAGGTGCCGTGCATCGATCACGGTCACGATGGCGTCCAGCTTGGTGTTGCGGCGGACGTCGTCGTCGACCAGGAAGGTCTGCGCCACCGGCGCGGGATCGGCGAGCCCGGTGGTCTCGACGATGATCGCGTCGAACTTGCCGCGCCGCTTCATCAACCCCTGCAGGATCCTGATGAGGTCGCCGCGCACGGTGCAGCAGATGCAGCCGTTGTTCATCTCGAAGATTTCTTCCTCGGCATTGACGACCAGATCATTGTCGATGCCGACCTCGCCGAACTCGTTGACGATGACGGCGTAGCGCTTGCCGTGCGTCTCGGTGAGAATGCGATTGAGCAGGGTGGTTTTTCCCGCGCCGAGATAGCCGGTGAGAACGGTCACGGGAGTCTGTGGGGCTGCGGCGGTCATGTTGTCCTTTTCGGCGCTTTGGAGGTGGTTCACGGGTCACGGCACGGCTCGGCGGGGCGGATGGTCGCGGCTCGTCCTCGCCGGCGGAGCGCTGCCGCAATCGGGTTGATTTTTGTTATGTTATAACGTAACAAAATTTGACACCAGGAGCATCCGCGTGAGTAACGTCGAAATTATCCGCAGCCGGCGCGTCGGGCCGTCCGATGCGTCGCGCGACGTTGCCTCGGTCCGAGCGTCGGCCGCGGTCGTTCGCCTGGCCGATTTCAGACCCAAGCGCCGCGAGCGAATCTACGATCCCGACAAGATCTGGTCCGGCGAGCACACGGCGCAGGACTACACCGAGCGCTGAGCGACCCGTCGCGAGTGGCTACGTCCGGATGCACGCGTCGCGCGGCGCGACCGCAGCAGGGCGTCATCGCGCCGACGTGATCGCGAGATGCACGCGAATCCATCCTGCATGGGGTTGCGCAGGAACCGCATCTCGGTCATGAGCTGGCTCTCGCAGAGGATGGCTCGCTCGCCGCATATCGCGTGCGTCGGATCATCGCTGACCGCGATCGCCGATCAGGCGGCGGCGCGCGTCAACCGCGACTGATGGACATGAATTTTCTGGCAGGCTTCGCCGATATTTCGCTGCTTCAGCTCCTGCTCGTCGCCTCCGTTGCTCTCTTTGCTTCCATCATCGGTGGTCTGGCCGGCTACGGCACCGGCGCCTTGATGCCGCTCGTCCTGGTGCCGATGGTCGGTGCCGAGCCGGTGGTGCCGATCATCGCGATCTCGGCGATCCTGACCAATCTCAGCCGCGTCGCGGCCTACATCAAGGAAGCCGATCGCACGCGCGCCGGCATCGTCGTCGCCGCGGCGGCGCTCACGACGGCGCTCGGCGCCTATGGCTACACACGGCTGACCAATGCCGGCGCGGCCTTCGTGATCGGCACGATGCTGATCATGAGCGTGCCGCTGCGCCGGATCCTGCGCAAGCGCGACGTCCGCATCGGCAATGGCGGGCTCGCCGCCGGTGCCGTCGGCTATGGCGTGCTGGTCGGCGGCACCTCCGGCTCCGGCGTGATCCTGCTGTCGCTCTTGATGGCCGCAGGCCTCGAAGGCGCGGCCGTCATCGCCACCGACGCGATGATCTCGGTCGCGACGGGCATCATCAAGATCTCGGTGTTCGGCCTCGCCGGCGTCGTCACCGCGCAGGTGCTCGCCTTCGCGCTGCTGATCGGCGCGGTCGCCATCCCCGGCGCCTTCCTCGCCAAGGCCTTCGTCGCCCGCATGCCGGTGCACATCCACGCCGCCATCCTCGATGCCGCCGTCATCACCGGCGGCGGCGTGATGATCGCGACAGCGTTGCGGCATCTGCTGCCGGCATAGCGCGCGCTACGCGACGCGTTGATCGTCCTCCTGATTGCCCGGTGTGGGGGCGCCTGACTCCGCGCGCGCAACGATGGCATCGAGCGTCGCGACGGCGCGGTTCGTCATCTCGTCGATCGGCGGCACCATGCCGCCGTTGGCGAGCTCGACGCGGTTGCGCCCGCGGTGCTTGGCGCGGTACAGCGCGCCGTCGGCGACGCGCAGGATTTCCGGCAGATCGATGCCGGCCTCGGGATAGGCGGCGACGCCCACCGAGACCGTGACCCGCGGCAACATGCCGTCGCCATAGCTGATATTGAGCGCCTCGACGCGGGCGCGCAGCTCTTCGGCGCGCAGCGCGGCCTCGTCGATCGTGCAGTTCGGCAGCAGCACGACGAACTCCTCGCCGCCGAGCCGGCAGGGCAGGTCGCCGTCGGTAAAGCCGGCTTTGAGGATTTCGCCGACGTGCCGTAGCACGGTGTCGCCGGCCTCGTGGCCGTGATTGTCGTTGAACGACTTGAAGTGATCGATGTCCAGCGTGACCAGGCTGACCGGCGTCCCGTTGCGCGACGCCCTGAGCAATTCGCGGCGCGCGGTCTCGATCAGGCAGCGCCGGTTGTTCAGTCCGGTCAGCGCGTCCCGCAGCGACTGGTCGCGCAGGCCTTCGCGCAGCTTCATGTTGGCGATGGCGATCGACAGATGCTCGGCGCAGGCGAGCCCGAGCCGGGCGCGGTCGGCGAAGCGCGCCTTGGCTTGCGCTGCGGTCTCCTCGCCCTTGAAATTGTACTCGACATGCAACAGGCCGACGGTTTCGCCATGGGCGAGGATCGGGATGCAGCAATAGTTCTCATCGGCGCCGTCGTGGACGTGGTCGCAGCGGAATTCGACCTCGTTGGTGCCGTGGATGTAGACATGGCCGCGGCGCAGGCTCCAGCAATCGTCCGGATGCAGGAAGCGGGTGCGCGCCTCGCCATTCCATTCGGCGGCGACCTCCAGCACGTCGCGGCTGTCGGCGTAGATGTAGAGCGTGCCGGTGCATTCGGGCATCAGGCCGCCGAGCACCTTGGAGATCATCTGGTAGAGCTCGGATTCCGACTTCGCCGATTGCAGCCATTCGCTGAGCTCGGACAAGGTACGCGTCGCAGCATTCAGCCGCTCGTTCTCGACCAGGCTCGCGCGGAACACGGCCAGCGCCCGCGCCATCAGGCCGAGCTCGTTGGTATGGTCGGCATAGGGAATTTCGGTCTGCAGCTCGCCCTTGGCGATCGCCTCCATGCTGCGCGTGATGCGGAAGATCGGCATCGAGACGTCGTGGATGACGAAGAACAGCGTTGCCAGCCCGATCATGACGCTGACGCCGTTGACCGACCACAGCACCCAGCGAAACAGCTGCGCATCCAGCGTCGCGTCCTGGATCGCGCTGTCGGCGCGATGATCGGCGAGCTTGATGGCGTGCTCGACCGCATCGACGACAGCCTGGAAGATCGGAGGCGTCTGGACGTTGACCTCGTGCTCCAGGCGGTTTCGGCTGGCGCCGACCTCGGGCTCGAGCACCACCGCCTGCTGTTTCAGGTACAGGTCCCATTTGTTGATCAACTGATCGAAGGCCATCTTCATCGGCGCATCCGAGCCGATCGTCTCCTGGAAGCGCGCGAGCTTGGCCTGCACCTCGACGATGCGGCGGCGGAGCTCGCCCTCGGCCTCGGCGCGCGGATCCGGTGCGGTCGATAACGCGGCGCGGATCGCGACGAGATGGGCGTGCGCGATGCTGACGTTGAGATCGCCGAGCGCTTGGATCTTCGGCACCCGGTCGCGGTTGATGCTCTCGACCGCATCCTGCAGCGCCGACAGCCGCATCGTGGCGAGCACCGACACGCCGGCGAGGATCGCCAGCAGCAGGAAGACCGAGGTCAGGAGCGAATTCCTGATCGACACGCTCAGGGAGATCTGTGGCAGATTGAGAGCCATAATACCGACGCTGCTACCGACGGCTTGCGATCGGTCGAAGCGGCGCGCACGGGCAGGCCGCGTTTTCCCCTCCAAGCCCCGCGCCATCAGACCCTTGGCCGAATTGCAATTCGGTTACGGAAAGTCCGTAGGGCCCCGGGGGCGGCCTCGAATGCCGGACCTGGTTAAATGCAGGTGTGCCGGAAGGGTGAACGTCAGGCTAACGCGGTGTCAGCCCGGCAGCAGCTCGGTCAGCGAGCGGATGATGCGGTCGGGCTTGACGTCCGAGCCTTCCGGCAGGCCGTCGCCATGGACGTCGATCCAGATCGAATAGATTCCGAGCCGCTGCGGCGCGACGATCTCCCATTCCAGATTGTCGCCGATCATCCAGGTGTCTTCCGGGCCGACGCCGAGTCGCTCCATCGCGTGAAGATAAGCGCGCTCCTCGGGCTTGCCGAAGCCGTGCTCGCCCTCGATCTGGATGTGGTCGAAGCGGTGCGCCAGCGCGAAGCGCTCGATCTTGGCGCGCTGCTGCCCGGCCTCGCCATTGGTGACCAGCGCGAGCCGGACGCCGCGCGCCTTGAACTCGTCGATCGCCTCGTGCGCGCCCGGGAAGACGAACATCTGCTCGTCGCGATAGCGGGTGAAGCGGTCGGCGATCCTGATGGCAAGCTCGACCGGCAGGGCAGGGCCGGGACTGGTCAGCGCCGCGAAGCCGCCTTTCACCACCTCCTGCCGCGCCTGGATCAGCTTCATCCGCCATTCCGCGCCGGCGACCGACCAGAAGCTGCGTGCGGAGGCCAGGATCGCGGCGGCGACGGCGTGCGGAGTATGCGGCGCGAGCTCGTCGGCGAACTCGGTGGCGACGATGTTCCAGGCGATCTCGGGTCGGCCATAGGCCGACAGGATGGTGTCATCCATGTCGATCAGCATGGCGCGGGGCAGGGCGGCGGTCATAACAGTCTTACGGTTCAATCAAACGAGGGTTTCAGGGCCATTTCACTTCGGGCGGCATCGACGACAATATGGACTCCACATTGCCACCGGTTTTCAGCCCAAATGTGGTGCCGCGGTCATAAAGCAGGTTGAATTCGACATAGCGGCCGCGGCGGATCAGTTGCTCCTCGCGCTCGGCCTCTGTCCACGGCGCGGCGAAATTGCGCCGCACCAGCTCCGGATAGACCTTGAGGAATGCGCGGCCGACATCCTGGGTAAAGGCGAGATCGGCGTCCCAGTCGCCGGAATCATGGTGGTCGTAGAAGATGCCGCCGATGCCGCGCGGCTCCTTGCGGTGGGGCAAATAGAAGTACTCGTCGCACCACTTCTTGTATTTGTCGTAGGACGCCACGCTCGCATGCGCATCGCAGGCGCTCTTCATCGCGGCGTGGAAGGCGAGAGTATCGGGGTCTTCCTGATTGCGCCGGCGATCCAGCACCGGCGTGAGGTCGGCGCCGCCGCCGAACCAGGCCTTGGTGGTGACGACGAAGCGGGTGTTCATGTGCACCGCCGGCACATGCGGCGACCACAGATGCGCGATCAGCGAGATGCCCGACGCCCAGAACCGCGGGTCCTCCGCGGCACCGGGGATCTGGCTGCGGAATTCCGGGGCGAACTCGCCATGCACGGTCGAGCAATGCACGCCGACCTTCTCGAACAGCCGGCCGTGCATCATGCTCATCACGCCGCCACCGCCATGTCCGCCGCTGTGGTCGGTGCGCTCCCAGGGCGTGCGCACGAAGCGGGCGGGCGCGCGCGGATAGAGCTCGGCCGGCGCCTCGTCCTCGAGCCGCTCGAACGCCGCGCAGATCTGGTCGCGCAGGCTCTCGAACCAGGCCCGCGCGCGGGCCTTGCGATCCTCGATGGCGGCAGTGGTCATGGACGTCCCCCAGGCACATTGGCGGTCACCTTGTTGTCAAGAAGCCATGACAGCGGGAGGTGACAGCATCGTTGTCGCTGCAGGTGACGTCCTACCACACTCGGTCAGTCCTGCGGACCGAAATAGGTGCAGGTCTCGCGGCAGCTGTCGCGGTGGACGCTGACCTTGGTGACGTGGCCGATCGAGCGGACGCGCTCGTAGATGAAGCGGCAGAGGTTCTCCAGCGTCGGCAGCCCGATCGCCTCGATCTTGTTCAGAAATTTGTGGTCGAGCGTGGCCTGGATCTCGCCCAGGCGCTGCGTCAGCACGCCGAAATCGACCACCATGCCGGTCCTGGGGTCGGGCGTGCCACGCACCGTGACCTCGGCGCGGAAGGAGTGGCCGTGGATTTCCTGGCTCACCTCGCCGAGCGTCGTGTGCGACAGCGCATGCGCGGCCTCGAAGGTGAACGACTTGGTCAATTCCCACATCGGTTCAGTCACAATCCCTATCTGATGCCGATCATCTTGTGCGTCTGCAGGCTGAGCCGCCATTGCGGATGATGCTGGCAATAGTCAATGGCGCGCGCCGTGTTCGCGGCCGCATCAGGCCCGTCCATCGGCTGCAGCGAAAAGCGCTCGAACGAGAGCGCCTCGAACTTGTCGGGCTCGGCGCCCGCTTGCGGATAGACCAGCTTCAGCTCGTGGCCATGCCGCAGCTTCAGCTCGGCGCCGGCCTTCGGGCTGACGCAGATCCAGTCGATCCCGTCAGGCGGAATGAGCGTGCCGTTGGTCTCGATCCCGACTGCAAATCTCTGGGCATGCAGCGCCGCGATCAGGTCGGCATCGACCTGCAGCAGCGGCTCGCCGCCGGTGAGGATCGTATAGCGGTCGGCCGCGCCGCCTGTCCATTGTCCCGCGATCGCCGCGGCCAGAGCAGCGGCGCTGTCATACCGCCCACCCAACGTGCCGTCGGTGCCGACGAAATCGGTGTCGCAGAACCGGCAGGTCGCCGAGGCGCGATCGGCCTCGCGGCCGCTCCACAGATTGCAGCCGGCGAAGCGGCAGAACACGGCGGCACGCCCCGCCTGGGCGCCTTCGCCCTGCAGGGTCATGAAGATTTCCTTCACCGCGTAGCTCACACTGATGGTCCCTCTGGAGACTGCAATTGGACGAAATGTCCAACCTGGCGCAGCGCCTCGCCCGTGGCGATGGCCGCGGCCATGGCGACGTTGAGCGAGCGCAGGCCGGGCTTCAACGGGATGCGCAGCCGTGCATCCGCGGCCTCTGCCACCGTGGCGGGCACGCCGACGCTCTCGCGTCCGAGCAGCAGGATATCGCCGCTGCGATAGCTGAAATCCAGATACGACGTCGCGGCCTTGGTCGTCAGCAGCAGCAGGCGGTGGCCGGCCGCGGCCCGCCACGCCTCGAACGCCTGCCAGGAATCGTGCCGCCGCCAGTTCAGCTGATCGAGATAGTCCATCCCGGCGCGGCGGAACTGCCGGTCCGACACGGGAAAGCCCGCCGGCTCGATGATGTGGGCGCCGAGGCCGAGGCATGCGCACAGGCGCAGAATCGTTCCGGTGTTCTGCGGAATATCGGGCTGATAGAGCGCGATCTGCATGCGAATAGGTCTTAAGGATGAGGCGGAATGTCCGCTGATGAAGCGGGAATTGGTGCATGGCGTGCTGCAGGGCCGATAGCGGGCTTGCGCTCGTATCGCAAGGGTGCCAATAGAACGATTCTGGACGGCTTGTTCCTACCGGGGCGGTAGCACGAGCCGTTTTCTGCCGCCGCGGGGGACGCGGGCGCCGGCAGGCATCTCCCGGTCACGTGATCTCCAACGCTGAGATCTGACACGTCGAGCGGGGCGTTGCGCCGGCTGCAACGAAAGAAAGGGTTGGAATCGTGACAGCGTCTACTGCGGATCATCCGACACGCCGGGATTTTCTCTTCGTCGCCACGGGCGCGACCGCAGCGGTCGGTGGCGTGGCCGCCCTGTGGCCCTTCATCTCCCAGATGAATCCCGATGCCTCGACCATCGCGGCGGGTGCGCCGATCGAGGTCGACCTCACCCCGGTCGCCGAAGGACAGGACATCAAGGTGTTCTGGCGCGGCAAGCCGATCTACATCTCCCACCGCACCAAGAAGCAGATCGAGGAGGTCCGCGCGGTTCCGGTGTCGAGCCTGATCGATCCGGCGACCGACCAGTCGCGCACCAAGGACGGCCACGAGCAATGGCTCGTCGTGATCGGCATCTGCACCCATCTCGGCTGTATCCCGATCGCCCATGAGGGCAATTACGACGGCTTCTTCTGCCCGTGCCACGGCTCTCAGTACGATGCGTCCGGCCGCGTCCGCCAGGGACCCGCGCCGCTGAACCTGCCCGTCCCGCCCTATCAGTTCGTTTCCGACACCAAGATCCAGATCGGCTGAGCCGACGTTACGTCGGCAAGCTCAAGCTCGATCGTGCAAGATAATTCTTTCAGGAACGCATCATGAGTGGACCATCTGACTACCAGCCGAGCCACCCCGCCTTGAAGTGGCTCGAGCAGCGACTCCCCATCATCGGCCTGGTCCACTCGTCCTTCGTTGCCTATCCGACGCCGCGGAACCTGAACTACTGGTGGACCTTCGGCGCCATCCTGTCGATGATGCTGGGGGTGCAGATCCTGACCGGCGTCATCCTGGCGATGCACTACACGCCGCACGCCGATCTCGCCTTCAAGTCGGTCGAACTGATCGTCCGTGACGTCAATTACGGCTGGCTGATCCGCAACATGCATGCGGCCGGCGCATCCATGTTCTTCCTCGCGGTCTACATCCACATGTTCCGCGGACTCTATTACGGGTCGTACAAGGCGCCGCGCGAGGTGCTTTGGATCCTCGGCGTCATCATCTACCTCCTGATGATGGCCACGGGCTTCATGGGCTACGTGCTGCCGTGGGGCCAGATGAGCTTCTGGGGCGCCACCGTCATCACCAACCTGTTCTCGGCCGTGCCGTATTTCGGCGAAGCGATCGTGACCCTGCTGTGGGGCGGCTACTCCGTCGGTAATCCCACGCTGAACCGCTTCTTCGCGCTGCATTACCTGCTGCCGTTCCTGATCGCCGGCGTGGTCGTGCTGCACGTCTGGGCCCTGCACGTGGCCGGTCAGAACAACCCGGCCGGCGTCGAGCCGAAGACCGAGAAGGACATGGTGCCGTTCACGCCGTACGCGACCATCAAGGACTTCTTCGGCGTCACCTGCTTCCTGATCTTCTATTCCTGGTTCATCTTCTACATGCCGAACTATCTCGGCGAGGCCGACAACTACATCCCGGCCAACCCGGCGGTGACTCCGGCGCACATCGTCCCCGAATGGTACTACCTGCCGTTCTACGCGATCCTGCGCTCGATCCCGAACAAGCTGGCCGGCGTCGTGGCGATGTTCGCGGCGATCATCGTGCTGGTGTTCCTGCCCTGGCTCGACGCGGCCAAGACCCGCTCGAACAAGTACCGCCCGCTCGGCAAGCAGTTCTTCTGGATCTTCTTTGCCGTGTGCATCGGCCTCGGCTATCTCGGCGCGCAGCCGCCGGAGGGCATCTACGTCATCCTCGGCCGCATCCTGACCGTGCTGTACTTCGCCTACTTCCTGATCGTGCTGCCGCTGCTGTCGGTGATCGAAAAGCCGCGTCCGCTGCCGAACTCGATCGCCGACGACGTGCTGGCCAAGTCGGGCCGCAAGGCGGTGGCCGCCGTCGCGATCGCGCTGGTCGCCGTCGGCTCGCTGCTCTCCGTCGGCATGGGCGAGGCCCGTGCCAGCGAGGGCAGCGCCACGCCGCCGTCGGCGACGTGGTCGTTCGCCGGCCCGTTCGGCAAGTTCGATCGTGGCGCCGTGCAGCGTGGCCTGAAGATCTACAAGGAAGTCTGTTCGGCCTGCCACTCGCTGAACTTCGTGGCATTCCGCAATCTCGCCGAGCCCGGCGGCCCCGGCTATACGCCGGCACAGGCGGCGGCCTTCGCGGCCGAGTACAAGATCAAGGACGGTCCGAACGACGCCGGCGACATGTTCGAGCGTCCGGGCCGCCCGGCCGACTACTTCCCGGCGCCGTTCCCGAACGAGCAGGCGGCGCGCGCGGCGAACGGCGGCGCGGCTCCTCCGGATCTGTCGCTGATCGCCAAGGCGCGCTCCTACAAGCGGGGCTTCCCCTGGTTCCTGATCGACCTGTTCACCCAGTTCCAGGAGCAGGGCCCGAACTACATCAACGCGCTGCTGCAGGGCTATGAGGACAACCCGCCGCACGGCGTCACCATCCCGGACGGCTCGTACTACAACAAGTACTTCCCCGGCAACGCGATCAAGATGCCGAAGCCGCTGTCCGACGGCCAAGTGACCTATGACGACGGCTCGCCGACGACGCTGGCGCAATATGCCCACGACGTCACGACCTTCCTGATGTGGGCCGCCGAGCCGCACATGGAAGCGCGCAAGCGTCTCGGCTATCAGGTGTTCATCTTCCTGATCATCTTCGCCGGCCTGATGTACTTCACCAAGAAGCGCGTCTGGGCCGCCGCCCACTGAGCGGCGCGCGGACATCACTGCTGAGTTTGAAAAAGCCCCTGCGGGGGCTTTTTTGTTGGCCGTCTGCGACTGGCGGATGCGGAGCACAGCTGGCGCGGCACGAACGGAGCGCTCCCTCTCCCCGTCCTTACGGGGAGAGGGCTGGGGTGAGGGGCAGCCGCACGGGCGGTGCATCGAGGTGATGAGCAAACGCGCGAGCAGTGATCGCTGAGAGACCTGTACCCCACCCGGATTGCATCTGACGATGCAATCAGACCTCTCCCGAGGTGCACCGTGCCCGTCGCCGGAGCAGTGGCAGCATGAGCTTCTGGTCGGGCATCTCAAGAGGTCTTGTCAGCAAGCCTTACGAGAATTGGAGCCATCCCATGTCCTCACTCCTCGCGTTCGTCGGCGCAGCCGGGCTCGAGATCGCCGGCTGCTTCGCGTTCTGGGCGTGGTTGCGCCTCGGCCAGTCGCCGCTGTGGCTGTTGCCCGGCATGGCCGCACTCGCCGGCTTCGCCGCGTTGCTCACCGTCGCCGACAGCCCGTTCGCCGGCCGCGCCTATGCCGCCTATGGCGGCATCTACATCGCCGCGGCGCTGTCGTGGGGCTGGCTGGTCGAAGGCCACCGGCCGGATGTCTGGGACGTCGCCGGCGCGCTGATCTGCCTCGCTGGCATGGCCATAATCCTGTTCGCCCCGCGCGCGATGCCGGTGTAGCGCTGTACTGCCTGTTCTCGACGTTTCTCGCTCCGTCATTCCGGGGCGCGCGGAGCGCGAGCCCGGAATCCATAGCCACAGGCCGGCTTGGGACGAAGAGCAGAGCCGCGCCATCCCCGTTCCTCACGCTCAGTCGTGGTTATGGATTCCGGGCTCGCCCTTCGGGCGCCCCGCAATGACGAGAGGCGCTTTCGACAAGGTGACCGATGGACCACTGCTCTCACGTTCGAGCGAAGCCTCCGGCCTGTTGTCGCACCGTCACGGGATTTGCGGTAAACCGCAATCCCAACTGTCAACAGAAACGACGGAGGACCACATGGGCACTCTTATCAGCTTCAAGCGTCCCGACGGCCAGGAGGCCAAGGGCTATCTCGCCAAGGCGGCGAAGGCCGATGCGCCGGGCGTCGTCGTCATTCAGGAATGGTGGGGCCTGCAGGACCAGATCAAAGGCATGGCCGACCGTTTCGCGCTCGCCGGCTTCAACGCACTGGCGCCGGATCTCTACAAGGGCACGGTGGTGCCGTATCACGACACGGACGCGGCGGGGCGCGAGATGAACTCGCTCGACTTCATGGACGCGACCACGCAGACCGTGCGCGGCGCCGCGCAATATCTCGCCCGCAACGGCGCCAAGGTCGGCCTCACCGGCTTCTGTCTCGGCGGCGCGGTGACGATCATCGGCGCCACCAAGATCGACGAACTCGCCGCCGGTGTCGTGTTCTACGGCATCCCGCCGGAGCAGGCGGCGAAGCCCGCCGACGTCAAGATCCCGCTGCAGGCGCATTTCGCCAACACCGACGATTGGTGCACGCCGGCGCTGGTCGACGGTTTCGAGAAGGCGATGCAGGCCGCCGGCAAATCGCTCGAGCTGTATCGCTACGACGCCGAGCATGCCTTCGTGAACGAGCAGCGCATGACGGTGCACGACCGCGCCGCCGCCGAGCTCGCCTGGGGCCGGGCCACGGCGTTCTTCCACAAACATCTCGGATGAGCTGAGCGCGTCGCGCCGACCGATCGATCCGCGCGGGTCAGACCGCGCGGGCGGTCGCTGCGTCCGGCGCCAGCGGTTCGACATCGTCGCTGATCGAACCGTTGTCCACCGGTTCCGGAGAGGCCGCGCCGGTCGCCTCGTCGGCGGATCGCCGTCGACGCTTTGTCCTCTTCGCCTGCGCTTCGAGGAAGCAATCGAGCAGCGTCTGCTGCTTCGGGAGCGCATGCGACACGGAAGGCTGTTTGCCGCGAGCCATGTTAACCAAGGTAATTCAATATGGTTAACCAATCATTGCCACACTATTGCAGATAGACAACAGGTGTTGCCTTCACGCCCGGTCAAGTTATGTAACTTTTTGGGCTGACGGCAACTGCCGGTAGGTGAATAAGGTGTGATACACGCGCGCAACATGAGGTTGTGATGTGTGTCACACCCGGTGGATGCAGGTTTTCTCCCCGCGTCCGGCCTCTTATGCCCGCGAATCACCTTTATTTCCGGCGGGTCTTGCGCGGCAGCTGCGTTCGCGCAGCTGTCGTGTCGTTCATTATCCGAACCGGCGCGCGCCGCCGTTTGTCGGACGATATCAATCTGAGGTAGCATCCCCGAATTCTTTGTTCTGTTCAGGGAGACGGCATTTGAGTGTGGCCTTTGCGCTCGCGGGCCTGGGCGGCTTGAACGCCCATGGCGCCGGCTTTCTCGATACCGCCCGTGCCTGGGGCGTCGCGCCGGATCTCGTGACGGTGACATCGGGCCAGATCCTGGTGCTCGCCGCCTGGCTGCAGGGCCGAGACCTGCGCGATGAGCTGATCTCCTCGGACCGCGCACGTGATCCGACGTCGCAACTGCGCACGGTGATGTTCGGCTATCCCGGCGTGTTCCGCCCCGCCTATGCGGAGGCGCTGGCGCGCTTCGCCTCCTGGCCGGACTGGCGCGACGGTCCGTTCAACGTGCTCGCCGATCGCCTGCTTCCGGCGCAGCAATACGTCCCGGTGCGCAGCGAGGCCGACTTCGTCCGCACCGCGGAGACGCTGAACGCGACGCCGATCGGCGTCGTCTTCAACACCTACGACCCCGAGGCCGGCACCGGCTGTCTCTACGGCAACGACGCCGCGCGCGACCTGCTGCCGCAGCAGAAGTCGATCCGCAACGACCATGGCGAAAAGGCGCGCCGCTCGGCCGCGAAGCGCGACCTGCGCTATGCCTCCGACGTCAGCGCTGAGCGCTCCATCCGTCCGATCACGCCGGAGGCGATCAAGGCCGCGCTGTGGCTGTCGCTCTACGGCTTCACGGCGCTGCCCCAGGGACAGATGGACGGCGCCTATCACCGTGCCAGCATCATCTCCGAACTCCACCGCTTCGACCGCATCTTCGCCGTTCGCCCGCTCGCTCAGGGCTGGCAGGGCCACGCTCCCGCCAACTGGTTCGAGGTGCAGGACTGGACCACCGAGATGTGGTTCTCTGTCGGCTACAAGGCCGAAGTCGACGCGCTGAAGCGCATCAACGACCTGATCGAGGCCGGCGTCATCACCGACTCGAAATACAAGCCGGTCGAGCTCGTCGAGATCCAGCCGGAGACTCCGGCCGGCTACTTCAACTACTTCGTCGAGCGCGGCGAGGTCTATGAGAGCGCGGTGGCGGCGACGGAGCAGAAGTTCGGGGAACTCGGACTGACGAAGCCGATGCCGTAGTGATACGGTGCGCATTTCGCGCTGAACACGGCCTTTGCCGCTTCGGACGTGCCGGTTCCTTCAACCAAACTTAAGACGAACTTGATTGCCTGATGACCTCACGCTTCGGCTCGAGGCTTCCGCATTTCTCGGCCTCGCTGCACGAGCTCATCTCCATCCGGCTCATATCGGACGCAACGACGCGTCCATTCCTGGCGATAGCGCGCCCTCGTGCGAGGGCGCCGCGAGTGATCGCCCGCGCCGCCATTTTCGGGACTCCGCAATGAACAACCTCAAGATCCGTTCGAAGATCATCGTGCTGCTGCTGCTGCTCGGCCTCGTGAGCCTGGGCAGCGTCGCTTATTCGGGCCTGTCGATGAAGTCGATCGACGATCACTACAGCGCCCTGATCGACCACGAGGACAAGGCGGCCGTTCTCAGCTCGCGATCGGGCCGGGTGCTGATGGCCGTTCTTGCCAATGCTTATAGCCTTGCCTTCGAGTCCACCGACGCGGGCAATGCAGCCGTGCTGAAGGAGCTGCGTGACAATCAGAAGCTCTATCTCGACCAGCTGGATGAGATTGCGCGGCTCGTTCCCGGTTTCGCCACGCAGGTCTCGTCCACGCAGTCGACGGTGCGGTCCGCTTTCGAGCGGTGCGCGCCTGCGATCAACCAGGCGGCGTCGACGACCAGCGAAGCCGGGACGTTTGCTGCCGGCGCGGCGCTGAAGACGACGTGCGAGCCAACGATGCTCAGTGCGCTCGCGACGCAACGACAACTGACGGAGGCCTTGCAGAAGAGCTCTTCGCGGCTGTCCGACGCTCTGACCGGCGAGACGCATCAGACGATCTTCATCGCCACTGCTGCCACCATCGCGGGCTTGATCGTCGCGCTGGTCATCTCGTTCATGGTGTCGACGTCTTCGATCAGCCGCCCGATGGCCGAGGTCACCGACGCCATCGTCCGCATGGCAAGGAACGATTTCAGCGTGACGCTGAGGCAGAGCGGACGCAGCGACGAGATCGGCCAGTTGGCGAAATCCTCGCTCGAATTGCGCGAGACTCTGGTGCGGGCGCGCGAAATCGAGGCGGAGGCCGCGCAGCAGAAGCAGCAGGCCGAGCAGCGGCGCAAGTCCGACATGCAGCAGCTGGCGTCGAGCTTCGAGGCCGCTGTTGGCAATATCGTCCGCACGGTGTCGACGGCGTCCTCCGACCTGGAAGTGGCGGCGACGACGTTGAGCCGCACCGCAGATACCACGCAGTCGCTGTCCTCGACGGTCGCCGTCGCCTCCGAGCAGGCCTCGGCCAACGTGCAGAGCGTCGCCTCGGCCACGACCGAAATGTCGACCTCGGTCGGCGAGATCGCCCGCCAGGTTCAGGAGGCGTCGCGCATCGCCGACGAGGCTGTCAAACATGCGGAGAAGACCGACGGCCAGATCAGCGAGCTGTCTGAGGCCGCCAGCCGCATCGGCGACGTCGTCAAGCTGATCACGGACATTGCCGGCCAGACCAATCTGCTGGCGCTGAACGCCACCATCGAGGCCGCCCGTGCCGGCGATGCCGGCCGCGGCTTCGCCGTGGTCGCCCAGGAGGTGAAGGCGCTGGCGGCGCAGACCGCGAGCGCCACCGGCGAGATCAGCGCACAGATCATGGCGATGCAGGGCGCGACGCAGACCTCGGTGATGACGATCAAGGAGATCGGCGGCACCATCAACCGCATCGCCGAGATCTCTGCCGCCATTGCGGCCGCCATCGAACAGCAGGGTGCCGCCACCCAGGAGATCGCCCGCAACGTCGACCAGGCCGCGCAGGGCACCACGCAGGTGGCCTCCAACATCACCGAGGTGAACCGCGGAGCAGGGGAGACCGGCGCTGCATCCAGCCAGGTGCTCACCTCCGCGCAGTCGCTGTCGCAGGAGAGCAGCCGGCTGAAGAACGAGCTGGATCGTTTCCTCGGACAGCTGCGCGCGGCGTAGCGAGCGTCTCGCGGCGTCTGCCGACCGAAGTGATCAAGGGCTCCCGAGAGGGAGCCCCTTTTTGTTTGCTCATCTCACCAGCGCTGCGCACGACAGCGCTCGAGAATGCTTCAACTCGCGCCCTGACGCATGCGCCCAGATGCCGAATTGTCCTGCGGTCTCAAGCTGATTTGGCCTGTCCAGTCCTGCACCGGAAAATATTCTTGTTTCTAATTTTCAGAATTTATGCTTAGATGCGCGCGTCCCATCCCGGCACGAGGGGCGTATCGCGATCGTCACGAGACGCGGGGTGGAGATGCGGTGGGCGCGTCACGTCGCAGCATGGCTGATGTTGTGCGGACGAACGGCGGGCGCGCACGGTGAAGTCGCATGGTCCTGGCCTCCCGACGCTGAGGCTACGCCGGTGGTGATGATGATCCGCCGGTCACGGGGGCAAGACAGCCCGGTCCCCGGGGAGAATGCGTATAATCCGTCCAACCATCGCGCAGGGAAGGCCGGTCGTCCGGCTGACCTGTGGTGACTGCCGCCTGCTTTTTTGCTGCAGGCGGGCCATGGGCATCAGCCGATGCCCGGCCTTCCCTGCGCCCTCGATTTGATGAGGGCGATGTTGGTGATCATGACTCGGACAGGTCGTGTCGCGAGGATGCTGCTGCATGTTTCAATGTCATCCCCGCGAAGGCGGGGATCCAGTACGCCGTGGCCCATCGACATGAGCCGCAGCGCTGATGGAATACTGGATGCCCGCCTGCGCGGGCATGACGCCGGTGAAAATCAGCCGGGCTTTGCCTCTCGGCTTCAATACCGGCCTGATGAGCGGAGTGGCGACCGCGGAAGCACCACCGCTACCCCCACCTGTGTCCCCGCCGCCCTTGACCCCGGCGGCCGCCCGTGGTCAGTTCCGGCCCATGAGCACCGTCGTCCGCCCAGCCCGTCTCTGGTGGCGCACCTTGTAAAAGGTGGCCGGTGCGATTCATTTGACATTCGATCGCAGAGGGGCCGCCACGCAGCGGCGGCTTCCGGTTGGTCCTGTGTGGCGTTTCCTCGGCAAATTCCGTAAGAGGACGCCCAAGAGGACCCCATGAACAGGACCGTTTTCGCCCTTCCGGCCCGCAGCGACTACCGCACGTCAGGCGGGCTCGCGATCACGCGCGCCGTCGAGCAGTTTTCCGGCGGCGCCAGCCGGCTGGACGACCTGATCGACCTGCTCGACCGCCGCCGCGGCGTGGTGCTGTCCTCCGGCACCACCGTGCCCGGCCGCTACGAGAGCTTCGACCTTGGCTTCGCCGATCCGCCGCTGGTGCTGGAGACCAGGGGCACCGACTTCACGCTGCAGGCGCTGAACCGCCGCGGCGAGGTGCTGATCGCGTTCCTCAAGGACACCGTGCGCGAGCCCTGCGTCGTTATCACCGAGGCTTCGCCGGCGCGGCTCGCCGGCCACATCGTCCGCGGTCCCGCCCCGGTCGAGGAGGACCAGCGCACCCGGCGCGCCAGCGTGATGTCGCTGGTGCGCGCGATGATCGCGGCGCTGTCGGCCAATGACGATCCGCTGCTCGGCCTGTTCGGCGCCTTCGCCTACGATCTGGTGTTCCAGATCGAGGACTTGGTGCAGAAGCGGCCGCGCGAGCAGGACCAGCGCGACATCGTGCTCTACGTGCCGGATCGCCTGCTGGCCTATGACCGCGCCACCGGCCGTGGCGTGGTGCTGTCCTACGATTTTGCCTGGAACGGCCAGTCGACCTCGGGCCTGCCGCGCGAGACCGACGCCAGCGTCTATCTCAAGGAGCCGCGCCAGGGCTTTGCCGACCACGCGCCCGGCGAGTACCAGGCGACGGTCGAGAAGGCGCGCGCGGCGTTCGCCCGCGGCGACCTGTTCGAGGCGGTGCCCGGCCAGCTGTTCGCCGAGCACTGCGAGCGTTCGCCGGCGGAAGTGTTCCAGCGGCTCTGCCGCATCAACCCGTCGCCCTATGGCGCGCTGATGAATCTCGGCGACGGCGAGTTTCTCGTCTCGGCCTCGCCGGAGATGTTCGTCCGCTCCGACGGGCGCCGGGTGGAGACCTGTCCGATCTCCGGCACCATCGCGCGCGGCCGCGACGCCATTGGCGACGCCGAGCAGATCCGCCAGCTCCTGAACTCGGAGAAGGACGAGTTCGAGCTCAACATGTGCACCGACGTCGACCGCAACGACAAGGCGCGCATCTGCGTGCCCGGCACCATCAAGGTGCTGGCGCGGCGGCAGATCGAGACCTACTCGAAACTGTTCCACACCGTCGATCACGTCGAGGGCATGTTGCGTCCGGGCTTCGACGCGCTCGATGCGTTCCTCACCCACGCCTGGGCCGTCACCGTGACCGGCGCGCCAAAACTCTGGGCGATGCAGTTCGTCGAGGACAACGAGCGCTCGCCGCGGCGCTGGTACGCCGGCGCGATCGGTGCGGTGAACTTCGACGGCTCGATCAATACGGGCCTGACGATCCGCACCATCCGCATGAAGGACGGGCTCGCCGAGGTCCGCGTCGGCGCCACCTGCCTGTTCGATTCAGATCCGGCGGCCGAGGATCGCGAGTGCCAGGTCAAGGCGGCGGCGCTGTTCCAGGCGCTGCGCGGCGATCCGCCGAAGCCGCTGTCGTCGACGGCGCCGGACGCGACCGGCTCGGGCAAGAACGTGCTGCTGATCGACCACGACGATTCCTTCGTGCACATGCTGGCCGACTATTTCCGCCAGGTCGGCGCCAACGTCACCGTGGTGCGCTATGTTCACGCGCTGAAAATGCTGGCCGAGCGCAGCTGGGACCTGATCGTGCTGTCGCCGGGGCCGGGCCGCCCCGAGGACTTCAAGATTTCGACCACCATCGATGCGGCGCTCGAAAAGAAGCTGCCGATCTTCGGCGTGTGCCTCGGCGTGCAGGCGATGGGCGAATATTTCGGCGGCCAGCTCGGCCAGCTCGCGCAGCCCGCGCATGGCCGGCCCTCACGCGTGCAGGTGCGCGGCGGACGGCTGATGCAGGGGCTGCCGAACGAGATTGTCATCGGCCGCTATCATTCCCTGTTCGTCGAGCGCGACAGCATGCCGGAGGTGCTGACGGTGACGGCGGCGACCGAGGACGGGGTGGCGATGGCGATCGAGCACAAGACGCTGCCGGTCGGCGGCGTGCAGTTCCACCCGGAATCGCTGATGTCGCTCGGCGATGCCGTGGGCTTGAGGATCGTGGAGAATGCGTTCCGGCTCAATCAGCCGGGGAGTTGATCAACACCGTCATTGCGAGGAGCGCAGCGACGAAGCAATCCAGTTCTTCTCTCGCGGTCCCTGGATTGCTTCCGCCTTCGCCCAAACGGGCTTCGGCGGACATGTCGCTTCGCTCGCAATGACGGCAACACATAGAGTGGATGAGAGCACGATGACGTTCGATCTGGACATCAAGAACACGGTCCGCACCATTCCGGACTATCCCAAGCCCGGCATCCTGTTCCGGGACATCACGACCCTGCTGGCGGACGCGCGCGCGTTCCGCCGCGCGGTCGACGAGCTGGTGCATCCGTGGGCCGGCTCGAAGATGGACAAGGTCGCCGGCATCGAGGCGCGCGGCTTCATCCTCGGCGGCGCGGTCGCGCATCAGCTCTCGGCCGGTTTCGTGCCGATCCGAAAAAAGGGCAAGCTGCCGCACAAGACCGTCAGCATGTCCTACGCGCTGGAATACGGCACCGACGAGATGGAGATGCATGTCGACGCGGTGCAGCCCGGCGAGCGCGTCATCCTGGTCGATGACCTCATCGCCACCGGCGGCACGGCCGAGGGCGCGGTGAAGCTGTTGCGCCAGATCGGCGCCACCGTGGTGGCGGCCTGCTTCATCATCGATCTGCCGGATCTCGGCGGCGCCGCCAAGCTGCGCGCGCTCGACGTGCCCGTGCGCTCGCTGATCGCGTTCGAGGGCCATTGAGGAGGCGGCATCAGGACCGCTGCATCAGGAGCTCGTTCTCGATCTCCCGGAACGCGTAATAGTTGCGGCGGATCCATTGATAGAGCTCGGTGGAGCCGTCCTTCTCCTGGCGCAGATAGCCGGTGAAGGAGAACGAGAAACGCTCGATATAGGTCCTGAGGAAGGCCGGCAGGGCGGCGATGCGCAGGTGCTTGCCGCGGCTGTAGAGGTCGGGCAGCTCCTCGCGCAGCACGTGGTCGTTCTCGACCACGATCAGCTGGGGCCGGGGGATCTGTCGCCGCAGGCTTTCATAGGCGCGCATCGACACCCGGTCGCCTTCCGCACAATAGAGGACGATCGGGACCACGTTCCGCCGTGCGGCCTCCTTCAAAAAGCCGATCTCCTCGGACATTTTGAAGAACTCGTCGAACGAGTAGAAGCCGAGGTCGATCACCTTGGCGATGCCGTCGTTGAGGATCACCCGATCCATCAATTGGATCTTGCCGTAGGTGTCCTCGATGGTCGCGGTTTCCGTGATCTGAGGCAGATAGTCGAGCAGCGACGGCTCGCGCAGGGTGACGTCGAAGGCGAGCACCTGGCCGTTCTTGAGCAGCAGGAACTCGCTCAGGACCCGCGCAAGCAGCGTCTTCCCGGACTGCGGCCGGGGCGAGCAGACGATGTAGACGGGCGTCGCGGGCATCCGACCTATATCAGGTCAAACGCGCCTGCGATAAAGCCCCATCATTCACGGAGCTGCTATTTTTCCCCGGCAGGCCGCGGCGCCGCCGGCTTGCTCGACCCGACGATGTCGGTCAGCTTGATCCGGTCGTACTCGCTCCAGACATTGGCGAGCCAATGCCGGACATAGCCGCGCAGCACGAAGGAGTAGTTGGCGGCCTCGTCGCGCGGGCCCTTGTTGGCGACGAATTTGAGGAACGGCACCGAGGCGACCTCGACCTGCTCGAACGCCATTTCGTTCAGCTTCGGGATGGTCAGCTCGGTCGCATCCTTGATGCGGTGGAAGTAGGAATTGTAGGTCGACTGGTCCCACTCGAAGAAGCTGGTGTTGTTGATGAAGTTCTTCACCAGGAAATACTTCGCCCCGATCATGTAGCTCGCCGTCTCGGCGATCTCGTCCAGCGAGGCGATCGAGGAGCCCAGGATGTGGAACACCGCGAAGGTGATCTGGCCGGAGCGGGCGGCGTCGAGGAAACCGATGTCGCGCAAGGCAGCCAGGGTCGGGGACATCAGGCCGGCGCGGACGTCGATGACGGTCACCGACGGGGCCACGGCACTCAGGGTGTCGAAGATCTTCATCTGGTCCGGCGTCGAGTTCATGTCGACGATCTCGGTGATCTCCGGGTGGAAGCGCTTCAGGGTGCCGCGCGGATGCTCGGTGTCGAACGCCCGGGTGGGGACGTTGTTGGCGCTGAAATAATCGAGCAACGTCCGGGACACCGTGGTCTTGCCGACCCCGCCCTTGTCCGCGCCCACCACAACCACTGCCGGTTTCGCCATGGAAAGTCCTTCAGCCCTGAGGCCGGCCAGTGGGCCGGCGCATTGCATTCTGCTTTGGGCGCGAACATGGCAGAAACGCTGAAGAATTCAAATTCATTGCAGCACGGGACGGGGGAAATTTGCGCCTTTGCTGCAACAGGAGGGAGCAATCGGGCGCATTCTCGCCCGGCCGTCGGGACGGATGCGGAGGCACTTGAGAGGGAATGGCAAGACGGCTGCTCGCCGCCTTTGACTGGCGGGCGAACAATCGTCTCGCTTGCGCGTCAGTGTCGTCCCCAGGGACCCGCGGCCGGCGTCGTCCAGGGGCCTGCCGGCGCATCTTGCCCGGCAGCGGACGTACTGCCCGCTCCATTGGCGCCGCCCCAGGGGCCGGACGGGGGCAGCGGCGGCGGCGCGTCATTTGCCGTTTCAGCGGCGGTGCTGTCGGCGTCTTCAGCCTCCGACGGCAGCGCCAGCGGGCCTGGATCATGGCCGCCGGCGAACTTGATCAGGGCCTGGACGCGGGCATCCACCGAGGGGTGGGTGGCGAACAGGTCGGCAAAACCCTCCCGGGGATTGTCGACGCACAATTCCATCACGGCCGAAGTGGCGCCGGGCAGCTCGCCGCGGCCCTCGATTTTGCGCAAGGCGCTGATCATGGCGTCCGGGTTCTTGGTCAGCTCGACCGCGCCGGCGTCGGCCAGATACTCCCGCGTGCGCGACAAGGCCAGCTTGACGACCTGGGACAGCAGCCAGGCGAGCACGATCAGCACCACCGCGACGATCACGACGATGATGGCGCCGCCGCCGGAGCCCTTGCGGTCGGAATCCGACGACGATGAGGAGGAGGAGGACGAGCGGCCCCAGCCGCCGCCCCAGCTCATGTTGGTGAACAGCCGAAAGAACAATTCGCCGAAGAAGCCGACCACGCCGGCGATGATGACGGCCACCACCATCAGCTGGACGTCGCCGTTGCGGATATGGGTCAGCTCGTGACCCAGCACCGCCTCGATCTCCTGGTCGTCGAGTGCCGCGAGCAGGCCGGTGGTGACCGTGACCGAATATTGCCGCGGGTTGAGGCCGGTGGCGAAGGCGTTCAGCGCCGGGCTGTCCATGATCTTCAGCTGCGGCATCGTGATGCCGCGCGAGATGCAGAGGTTTT
Organism: Bradyrhizobium sp. HKCCYLS3077; assembly: GCF_051167555.1. NCBI lineage: Bacteria > Pseudomonadati > Pseudomonadota > Alphaproteobacteria > Hyphomicrobiales > Nitrobacteraceae > Bradyrhizobium > Bradyrhizobium sp. HKCCYLS3077. The sequence goes on from NZ_JBNPTH010000003.1 coordinate 425,466, forward strand.
CCAGCAGATTGTACAGCCGCGGCTGTTCCTGGCGGGTCACTGCGGCCCCGCCGGTCACTGCATCGATCATCTTCTGGTGGAAGAAATAGGCGATCACGATCCAGGCGGCCGCCCCGATCGTGGCCCAGGGCAGCGCCTTGATCAGGTCGCGTGTGGCGGCGTTCATGTAATAGGCGACGCTGCCATTGCCGTTGATCATGACCTCCGCGATCAGCGCGCCCGCGAACACCAGGACGTAGATCAGCAGGAACAGGCCGCCGAGCAGCAGCATCGAACGGGTCTTGTTCGATGCGATGTGGGTGTAGAGACCGTAGGCGGCCATGATGTTGGGGCCTTCAGCGGAGAGGGCGCCGGCTCAGAACTTGACGCTCGGCGCGGCCTCGACCTCGGCGCGGCTGGTGCCGAGATCGAAGAATTCCTTGCGGGTGAAGCCGAAGGTACCTGCGAACAGCGCCGCGGGCAGCTGCTGGATGCCGGTATTGTACTCCTGCACCGCGTTGTTGAAGAAGCGGCGGCTGGCGGCGATCTTGTTCTCGATGTCGGACAGCTCGCCGGCGAGCTGCTGGAAATTGGCGTTGGCCTTGAGGTCCGGATAGGCCTCGGACAGCGCGATCAGCCGGCCGAGCGCGCCGGACAGCTGGCCCTCGGCGGCGGAGACCTGGGCCGGGCCCTGAGCCGAAATGGCGGCGTTCCGCGCCTTGATCACCTCGTCCAGGGTGCCGCGCTCATGCGCGGCGTAGCCTTTCACGGTCTCGACCAGGTTCGGGATCAAATCGTGGCGCAGCTTGAGCTGGACGTCGATGTCGGCAAAGGCCTGGCCGACGCGCTGGCTGAGGGCCACCAGCCGGTTGTAGGCGCCGAAGGCGAACAGCACGAGAATGACGAGGATGCCGAGGACGATCCAGCCGGACATGACAGGCTCCGAGGGAGAGGGCAGGAGGACGAGGCGGCCGGCACATGGCGGCGCCGCCGGTCCCAGGGTGGACCGGCGTGCATTGGTCGCGGCAGGGCGGCTGCCCGTTCAAGCCGCGCCTGCCCAAGTGCCTGTTCGGCTGTCGTCCAGGCGTCCGGCCCGATGTCAGCGGTTCCGGCTTAGTAGGGGCGGGCGACCCGCCATTTCTGGTCGGGATCGTTGCCCTTGATGTCGCCGGGCGCCGTGTCGGCTTGCGAGGTGTAGAGCGGGCGGTAGCGATAGGCCCACATCTTCTTGCCGTCGCTGCGGGTGATGACGGTGAAATCGCCGGTCGCGACCGCATTGTCGGGCGCGGGCAGCGGCGGACGCTTCTGGGCGCACTCGCCGTCGCAGGTCGACTTGTTTCCGGTATTGTCGCGCTCGGTATAGTACAGCGTCATGCCCTTCAGGTCGGTCAGGATCGGGCCGTTCTTGCCGACGACCGCCTTGGCCGGCGCCGGGCCGGCTTCCTGCTTGGGCGGGGGCGGCGGTTCGGATCCATGGCCTCCGCCGTGCCCTCCGGCAAAGGCGCTTCCTGCCGAAGCCACCAGAATTGCAGCGATCGTCATCGTCCTCAACATCGACACGCGTTCCCTTGTGAGCAGCGCCTTCAGCGCCCGTTGCAGCTCACCGTAGCAAACGCGAATTTCTCTCGGGTTTCGCGAAGTCGACAAAATGAGAGGCAAGTTCGACGCGACGTTAACCATGCCGGGCCGCGTGGGCCCTCTATGGACCCGCCGGCAGCTCCACGCCGTCGCCCCAGTCCCAGCGCCGGGCCACGGCGAAAGCCGGTTTGTCGCGGCGGGGAATGCTGACCGTGGCCGCGGTCCCATTGGTCAGGCACAGCTTGGCGGTTGCCGCGATCTTCGTCACCAAAGGCGGTGCCAGGACACGCGCGGCCGGACGGCGCGTGGCGGGCTGGCGTGTCAGCGCGATGAAACTGAACTTCTCGTCCTCGAACGGCACATCCGCGCCCTTCAGCTCGCGATGCGCCCGCGACCGGGCGAGCCGCTGGACGAAGTGGCACCAGTCCGGTGCGATCAGCGGACACGCCGCCGCATGCGGGCAGGGAGCCGCGACATGAGCGCCTGTTGCGATCAACTGGTCACGGGCCGCGATGATGCGCTGGTAGCCGGCGGGCGTGCCGGGCTCGACGATGAGCAGCGTCTGGTTTGTCTTTTCCCACAAGAGGTCGACGACGGAGCTACGCTCCACGTCGCTCAGCTCATTGATCATGTAGCTCGCGATCACGAGGTCAGCGCACTCGGCGCGATCGAGCAGGGCGCGTGCAGGGCCCTGCGCGTAGGTCAGATTGCGGCTGCGCAGCCCATCCTCGGCCAACGAGAGCGCCAGGGTGCGCAAGGCAGGATTCGCATCAATGGCGTTGACCGATGTCAGCGAGGAGAACGCTTCGGCGGCCGCGAAGCTGGCTGTGCCCGGCCCCGCGCCGACATCGAGCACTGTACCCGGAGCGAAGTCCGGGCTCGCCTGCATCAAAGCATTCAGGCTCGCAGCCACCGCGGCATAAGTCGCCGGCATCCGCACGGTGGCATAGGCGATCGCGTCGGCGTCGGTGGTGATCGCTCCGGAATTGCCACCGCTGCGGTAGGTGTCGGAAATGCGCGTGGCGCGTGTCGCTGCATCCTGTCGCGACAGGCCGTGCAGCTTGGCTTCGAGTGCGGCCTTGAGCGCGGCGGGAAGATCGGGAGAGATCATTGGTGCTCTCCAAGCATCATTCCGGATGCCGCTGACGCGGCGATCCGGGATGACTTAGCAGCGTCACGCCACCTGCTGGTCGAGGATCTTCACGGCCTCGTCGAGCGCGACCGAGACGAGCTGCGACACGCCGCGCTCGGCCATGGTGACGCCGAACAGCCGGTTCATGCGCGCCATGGTGATCGGGTTGTGGGTGATGATGATGAAGCGGGTCTCGGTCGAGCCCTTCATCTCGTGCAGCAGGTTGCAGAAGCGTTCGACGTTGTGGTCGTCGAGCGGCGCGTCGACCTCGTCCAGCACGCAGATCGGCGAGGGGTTGGTCAAGAACACCGCGAAGATCAGCGCCATCGCCGTCAGCGCCTGTTCACCGCCCGAGAGCAGCGACAACGTCTGCGGCTTCTTGCCCGGCGGCTTGGCGATGATCTCGAGGCCAGCCTCGAGCGGATCGTCGCTCTCGATCAGATGCAGCGCCGCTTCGCCGCCGCCGAACAGCTCGGTGAACAGCCGCTTGAAGTGGTCGTTGACGGTCTCGAACGAGGACTGCAGGCGCTCGCGCGCCTCCTTGTTGAGGCTCTGGATGCCCTGGCGCAGCCGCTTGATGGCCTCGACCAGGTCGTCGCGCTCGGTTGTCAGCGCGGTGTGCGAGCCCTCGACTTCGGTGAGCTCTTCCTCGGCGCGCAGGTTGACCGCGCCGAGACGCTCGCGATCCCTACGCAGCTTCTCCAGGCTGTCCTCGATCTCGTGCAGCGGCGGCAGCTGCGTGTCCGGACCGATCTCGGCCATCGCGGCGACCGCGTTCGGCTCGCATTCGAGCATGTCGTGGATCTCGCGCTCGACATCGGCGACGCGGCGCTTGGCGCTCTCCAGCCGCTCCTCGGCGCGGGCGGCGGCTTCGCGCGACTTCGACAGCGCTTCCAGCGAGGCCTTGGCGGCCCGGTCGGTGTCGCCCATCGCGGTCTCGGCTTCGGCCAGCGCGTCGGCGGCGACCTGGCGCTCCTCCTCGGCGATCGCGAGTTCGTCGATCAGCGCGCTGCGCTTCTCGGCAAAGATCTCCGGCGCGTTGTCGAGCTCGGCGCGCTCGTCCCGGACCTCGGCGATGCGCGCCTCGATGGTGGCGATCTGCGAGCCGGCGCCGCGGATGCGGTTGAACCAGTCGTTGCGCTCGTTGATGATCGCCTGCACGCGGCGGTCGGCCAACTCGGCCTCGCGGGCCAGTGCCTGAGCTTCCGCACGCACCTGCGCCGCGGCACGGCGCTTGGTCTCGATCTCGGCGCGCACGGCGGCGAGCCGGCCGTCGGCTTCGGTGGTCGCCGGCAGCCCCTCGATCGCCTCCAGCGCATTCTCATGCAGCTCGGCGATCTCGGCGCGGTCATGGGCCAGACGCGTGGAGGCCTCGACCAGCGCGGACTTGCGCGCCGAATGGCGGTTGATCTCGCGCTCGGCATTGGCGTGGCGCTCGCGCGCCGAATTGACCTCGCGCTGCGCGGCGCGCCAAGCTTCGCGCGCGGCGCTCTCGGCAGCGGTCGCGGCCTTCACCTCGGCCTCGGCGCTCTCCAGCGCCTGGCGCTTGCTGGCGGCATCGATGCGCGCCTGCTCCAGCTCGGCCTCGATGTCGATCAGGCGGGCGCGCTCGGCGAGACGGCGGGCGGCGCCGGTCGGCGCATGCGCGGCGGCGATGAAGCCATCCCAGCGCCAGACGTCGCCTTCCGGCGACACCAGCCGCTGACCAGTGCGCAGCTGCGACACCAGTTGTGCGCCACGATCGCGCGACACCACGCCGATTTGCGCCAGACGGCGCGACAGCTCCGGCGGTGCCTGCACATACGCAGCCAACGGCTCGACGCCGTCCGGCAGCGCGGGGTCGGTGACCTCGGCGCCGGCGACGGTCCAGTGCATCGGCGCGGACGCATCGACCGGCGCATCGAGATCGTCACCCAGCACGGCGCCGAGCGCCTTCTCATAGCCCTTGGCAACGGTGACGCCGTCGATGATCGGCGGCCAGAGATTCTTGGTCTCGCTGTTCACCATCTTGGAGATGGTGCGCGCCTCGGTCTCCAGCCGCTGCGCGCGCTTCTCGGCTTCCGCCAGCGGCGCGCGCGAGGCTTCGAGCTTCTGCCGCGCGGAGGCCTGCGCGGCCTCGTTGGTCTGCACCGCAGCCTCGGCCTGCGCCTCGGCTTCCTCGGCGGCTTCGAGCGCTGCGGCGAGCGCGTCGAGATCGCCGAGATGGGCGGTCTCCTGCGCCAGCCGCTCCTCGTCGGCGCGGACATTGGCGATGTCCTGGTCGAGGCGGGCGAGGCGGTCGCGATGGCTGCGGACGTTGGCCTCGAGCTGGTTGCGACGCGCGGTGAGATCGGCGAGCTGCGTCGTCAGCTCGGTGAACTGGCGCTCGGTCTCGGTCAGCAGCGCCTCGGCCTCGGCGACGCGCTCGTCGACGCCGCTGCGCATCTCGACGCGCGCCTTGATCTCTTCCTTCAGCTCCGCGTCTTCGGTCTCGAGACGCTGCAGGGCAACCTGGGCATCCTGGTTCTGCTGCTGCTCGCGCGCGACGTCGGCGGTGAGCTGCATCAGGCGGCGGTCGAGCTCGCCGGCGCGCTCCTTGGCGCGCACCTCCTCGCGGTCGAGCAGGTCGCGGGCATTCTTCAGCCGCTGCATCGTCGCGGCGGCACGGGCCTCGGCCTCGCGCAGCGCCGGCAGATGCGAGGAGCGGATCGCCTGGATGCGGGCAGACTCAGCCTGCTCGCGCGTCCGCTCGGCCATCTCGCGCACGGCGACGTCGTGCGTATGCGCGGCGTCGTTGAGGTCGGCATGCGCGCCCATCCAGCGCAGATGATAGAGCGTGGCTTCCGCCTTGCGCACCTTGGCGGCGACCTCGCGGTAGCGGATCGCCTGGCGCGCCTGCTTGCGCAGGCCTTCCATCTGGCCGGAGAGCTGGCCGATGACGTCCTCGACGCGCAGCAGATTCGTTTCGGCCGCCTTCAGCCGCAGCTCCGCCTCGTGGCGGCGCGCATGCAGGCCGGCGACGCCGGCGGCGTCTTCCAGCACGCGGCGGCGCTGCTCGGGCTTGGCCTGGATGATCTCGCCGATCTTGCCCTGGTGGACCAGCGCCGGCGAGCGCGCGCCGGTGGCGGCGTCGGCGAACAGGATCTGCACGTCACGGGCGCGCACGTCGCGGCCGTTGATGCGATAGACCGAGCCGGCCTCGCGCTCGATGCGGCGCGAGATTTCAAGGATGTCGCGGTCGTTCACGGCGGCCGGCGCGGTGCGATCGCTGTTGTCGATCGTCATCACCACTTCGGCGTGGTTGCGCGACGGACGCGTGTTCGAGCCGGAGAAGATCACCGCGTCCATGTCGGCGGCGCGCAGCGATTTGTGCGAGGTCTCACCCATCGCCCAGCGCAGCGCCTCGACCAGATTCGACTTGCCGCAGCCGTTCGGACCGACGACGCCGGTGAGGCCGGGTTCGATCACGAAGTCAGTCGGTTCGACGAACGTCTTGAAACCGTGAAGACGAAGACGCGTGAGTTTCATGCACAGATTCTCTGTTGGCGGGAAACGAATCTCACAGCCCCGACAATACCATGAATGGCAAAGTCAAAGTGACTTGAGTCGCCTCGAGCGCCTCATTCTGAGGGCGGGACAATGGCGACGCCGGTCCGTGAGGGCAACCCGCTCGCCCCGCTTTTCCAAGGCTTTCTCGACCGAATCAGCCCGCCAAACAGAAGCGGCCCCACGAAGGGGCCGCACTGTGTCTCGTTTGACTCAGTGATTCGGATCAGCTCTTCAGAAGCGGGTTGATGCGCTTCTGAAACTCCTCGATCGAGGATTCGCCTTTGATCTTCTCGCCGTTGATGAAGAAGGTCGGCGTCGAATCCACTTTGAGAATGTCGCTGGCGTATTTCTGGTCGGCGGCGATCTTGTCGAGCAGCGCCTGATCCTTGAGGCAGGCTTCGACCTGCTGCTGGCTGAGCCCGGCCTGCTTGCCGATCCGGGTCAGGGTCTCCGTGGTGTTCTTGACCACCCAGTCGTTCTGCGAACGGAACAGCATGTCGGTGACCGCAAAATACTTCTGCGCGTCGTCCTTGGCGATGCAGCGCGTCAGCATCGAGCCGGCGGCGGCTTTGATGTCGAGCGGGAACTCGCGGAAGATGTAGCGGATCTTGCCGGTATCGATGTATTCGGCCTTCAGCTTCGGGAACACGGTCGCGTTGAACGCCGCGCAATGCGGGCAGGTCATCGAGGCGTATTCGACGATGGTCACCGCGGCGTCCGCCGGGCCGAGGCCCATGTCCGGCAGCGACTGCGGCTTGGCGACGTCGGCCGCGGTCTGCGCGAAGGCCTCGGAGATCAACCGCAGCGGCGAGAAGCCGGCCAGCGCGGCGAGGCCGGTCAGCGACAGGGCGGCGGTGAAGGCGCGGCGGGTGATGATCAAGGCTCTGCTCCAAAATGGGCGCCTGAGGCGCCTGAAACGCTCATAACGTGGCTTTTCGCTAGCTTGAAACCCAGTCTGAGGCAATGCCGGGCCTCAAAGCGGGATCGACGCGAAAGCGTCAATTTCGCTTGATGGCGGCGCCCAGCCGGGCCAGCGCGTCGCGCAACGCGTCGTCCTCGATCGCGGTCAGGGTCGAGGCCACCTTGGCCACCTTCTTCGGATCGGGCGGCGCCGGGCGGCGCTTCACCGGCGGCCGCGTCAGCGGGCCCTGGCGCAGCGCCAGCTTGCCGACCGCATGCCAGCCGAAGAAGCGGTTCACCCGCTCCAGGATGACATCAGACGAATGCTGGATCTCCAGCGCCATCGGCCCCTCGACGCGCAGGATGAGGGTCGCCGGCTCCTGCGGCTGGCCCTCCACCGGCCGCGGCCATTGCATCTTCAACGGCTGGGCATGCTCGGCGATCTCGCGGCCGGCAATCTCCGGCCAGCGGGTCACCAGCTCGCGCGCGGCAAAACCCTGTTTGGCATAGGCGGCGGTCAGCACGTCGCCCATCATTAGCGCGAGAGGCTTTGCGGTGAGGCGGCCGGGCTTTGCCATGATGAACGGGGTCTCGTGGTGCTTGTCGTCAATCCCGGCGCGAAGAAAGCCGTGGACGAGCCAGCTGTTCCGCAGGCGACGATGGCTCATGACGTACTAGATTAAGCCAATGGTGTCATCAGCCCTTCCTGCCAAGCGCAAGAGCCAGCAAGACAATCACGGGCACGCCGGGCGCCCGGCGCAACTGCTCGCGTGGTACGATCGCCACCGGCGGCGGCTGCCGTGGCGGGCGCCGGCCGGGCAGCGCTCGGATCCGTACCGGGTGTGGCTGTCGGAGATCATGCTGCAGCAGACCACGGTGAAGGCGGTCGGGCCGTATTTCGAGAAATTCCTGGCGCGCTGGCCGGATGTCTCGGCGCTCGGCAGCGCCGATCTCGAGGACGTGCTGCGGATGTGGGCCGGCCTCGGCTATTACTCGCGGGCGCGCAACCTGCACGCCTGCGCCGTGACAGTGCTGCGCGAGCATGGCGGCGTATTCCCGGACACCGAGGAGGGCTTGCGCAAGCTGCCCGGCATCGGCCCGTACACGGCGGCCGCGATCGCGGCGATCGCGTTCGACCGCCGGACGATGCCGGTGGACGGCAACATCGAGCGCGTGACGACGCGGCTGTTCAGAATCGAGGAGGCGCTGCCGCAGGCCAAGCCGCAGATCCAGGCGATGGCCGCGACCCTGCTCGGACCGTCCCGCGCCGGCGACAGCGCCCAGGCGCTGATGGACCTCGGCGCCACCATCTGCACGCCGAAGAAGCCGGCCTGCGTGCTGTGCCCGCTGAACGAGGACTGCGCGGCGCGCCAGCGCGGCGACCAGGAGACGTTCCCGCGCAAGGCGGCGAAGAAGACCGGGACGCTCCGGCGCGGAGCAGCCTTCGTCGTTGTCAGAGGCGACGAGCTGCTGGTGCGCTCGCGCCCCGCCAAGGGCCTGCTCGGCGGCATGACCGAGGTGCCCGGCTCGGATTGGCTGGCCGGCCAGGACGATGAAGAGGCGCTCGCGCAAGCTCCGGAGCTTGCGAGCGTCAAGCGCTGGCATCGCAAGCTCGGTGTCGTCACCCACGTCTTCACGCACTTTCCGTTGGAGCTCGTGGTCTACACCGCGACCGTGCCGGCACGGACGCGCGCCCCCGACGGCATGCGCTGGGTGAAGATTGCCACGCTCGACGGCGAGGCGCTGCCCAACGTGATGCGCAAGGTCGTCGCGCATGGGCTCGGGGAGTGAGGCAGCGCTTCGCGTGTAGTTTGTAGTCGTAGGGTGGGCAAAGGCGCGCCTCGAAAGCTTCTAAGCTGGCCGAGATGCCTCTCGCGCCGTGCCCACCATTGTATCAGCGAGTCCGCCGCAACATGGTGGGCACGCCGCCGCCTCCGGCGGCCGCTTTGCCCACCCTACGGCGCTACAACCTCCACCGTCGTCCCGGCCTTGAGCCGGGACCCATACCCCCAGGGAGCGGTTTGAGGCATGCTGGTCATTGGCCTTTTGCTCATCACGACGGCTGCGGCGTATGGATCCCGGATCAGCGCCACGACGCCCTGTTGCGCGCCGCGGCTTGTCCGGGATGACGGCGGAGGGTGAGGTCGACGCCGGGGCCGCATGTCAGTGACCCGCTTCCGCTTAGTTCGGCCTGGGCGCCTCCACCACGAGCGCCACGATCCGCCGCACCAGCGGCAGCACCGCGAGCAGGGTGGGGAACGCGACGACCCAGGAGATGGCCCATGCCGCGGGCCAGGTCGCGATGAACGCCGGCGTCGGCCCTAGGCTCTTCAGCGTCGCGATCGCGGAGACGACGAACGTCATCAGCACCGAAAGAGTGAAAGGCATGACGACGGCCGCATAGCGCGCCGGCAGTTTTCCGCGCGAGCGCGGTTCACCAGAAGATTTCATGATTGCAGCTCTGGAATTCGTCGGTCGATCACGGGCAACGCGTCCTGCATTCCTCCGGATCGAACCGATCCGTTGAATGCGTTGCCTGACGTGAGACGCTTACGGTGCGCATCAGCGCAGCGGCAACTTGATAGCGCGACAAGAAGCCGAGCGCCAGTCCAAAATCCGCGCGACCCTGCTGGAGATTGTGGCGGCGCTCAATCGCCGACTGGCTGGTGGGCAAAGGCGTGTGACGCTGCTGTGAGTCAGCCGGGCTGTCTCCCGCGCCGTGCCCCCCCATCGCGATTGGGACGCTGCCGCAAGACGGTGGGCACGTCACTGCCTTCAGCGGCCGCGTTGCCTACCCTACGATCCTTGCAGACGAAGGAGAGATCGATTCACGTTTCAAACAGCGGGCATGGCAGACAATTATGAAGAGCGACATGGCTGCGCGTTCTCGCGGCACATCATGCCCGAGGCTGGCCTCAGTCCATCCCTCGCAAACAGGCAGAGGGCGCAGGGAATGCCGGATGCTGGCCGCACCCATGGCCCGCCTGCAAACAAAAAGCAGGCGGCAGTCACCACAGGTTCAGCCGAGAACAACCGGCATTCCCCGCGCGATGGTCTCACGCTTATACGCAGTCTCCCTGGTGCGCCGGCTTGTTGGCCACCATGCCGCGACGATGCTTGCGCACCGGGCGGGGGACACCAGCTTCGGGGTGTCAGGACGCTGCGACTTCACGTCCGCGAGACATCGTTCGTCGGCGCCTTCGTTGCCGAAGACGCTGCGATCTCTCGCGGCCACCGCATCCCGGCCTCGCGTGTCGTGACGATCGCGCGCTACGCCCCTCTCGTTGAGGCGGGACGAACGGGAGATAATCATGATTTCCGATAAATAGCAAGAAGATTATTTTTAGCAGAATTAAGCCGCGGCGTCGGGGCGATCCCGCGAGGCAAATGGCTGCGTATCTGTTTCGTGACCACGGCACTGAATCTTTTTCATTGCCCAGCGAAAGCGGATGTAGATAATCTGAGATTGTACTGCTTCGCTTTGCATCTTTTGTGTGCGGCGCGAACAAGCGCTGCGGGGCAAGGACAAGGAAGAGTCATCGATCAACGGCTCGGACCAACACGAGCTTCGCCAGAACAAGATCATATGAGGGGAGGGACGCATGACGAATGCTGTTGTCTCACGTCGTTCGCTGCTGGGTGCCGGCGCGGCCGCAGGATTCTATGGATTGACGGGAATGACCAGCTCTCCCGTTCTCGCCAAGGGGCCGTTCCTGAACACGCAGGTGCCGACGTTCTTCCGCTTCAAGCTCGGTACGGCCGAGGCGACGATCATCTCGGACGGCATCCTGCCGCTCGGCGATCCCCATGCCGCGTTCCTCGGCATCTCGCCCGGCGAACTCGATTCGATGCTGACCAACAACTTCCTGCCGACCGGCGCGGCGACGCTGGAGCAGAACATCCTGGTGCTCAACACCGGCGACAAGATCATCATCTTCGACAACGGCATGGGCGTCTCGAAACTTTTCGGCGACACCACCGGCAAGATGCTGCTGACCTTGAAGCAGGCCGGCATCGACGCCAAGGATGTCGATGCGCTCGTGATGACGCATGCCCATATCGATCATTGCGGCGGCGTGATCGGCCCCGACGGCAAGCCGAGCTTCCCGAACGCCGAGCTGTTCATCTCAGAGGCCGACTTCACCTACTGGACCGACGAGGCCAAGGTCGGCCCGAATTACAAGGCGTTCTACGAGCAGGCGGTGCGAAATCTCGTGCCGGTCAAGGACCGCATCACCTTCGTCAAGGACGGCCAGGAGTTCCTGCCGGGCGTGCAGGCGATGTTCACGCCGGGGCACACGGTCGGGCACACCATCTTCCTGATCCAGTCCGGCAAGGAGCAGCTCTGCTACATCGGCGACATCTCGCATCACCCGGTGCTCTTGATCGAAAAGCCGCTGATCGAATTCGCTTACGACACCGATCCGAAGCAGGCGGCCAAGACCCGCGTCCGCGTGCTCGACATGCTCGCCATCAACCGCATCCGGACGCTCGGCTATCACTTCCCCTGGCCGGGTATCGGGCACATCGGTAGGGCCGGCGACGGCTTCCGCTACTTCCCGACGGCCGTGCATACGATGGATGTGGCGCCGCTCTGAGCGGCGTCCGCGCAGCCGTCTCTGACATCTTGGGAGATCGCGACCGAGCCGCGCGTCCGCGCATGGGGGGCGTTTGCGCGAGCATGCGGCCGGTCGCTGCCAACAGCGCTGCAAGCAGGGAGGTGCAACGTGCGTGTGGGTGCGAAGTGTCGGAATGCGAGACCGTTACGCGTCGCCGCTCTGGTTGGGCTCGGCCTGCTGTCGCAGGCCACGCTGGCGCAGGCTGGGCCGGGCGTCGATTGGCCGGCTTACAACAACGACTACATGGGCCAGCGCTATCAGCGGCTCAAGCAAATCAACACCAAGAACGTGGCCGAGCTGAAGGAGATCTGCCGCGTCCAGTTGCAGGAGGGCGGCCCGTTCCAGACCGGCCCGGTCGTGATCGACGGCGTGATGTATCTGACGACGGCGCGGCTGACCTTCGCGCTGGATGCCGCGACCTGCAAGGAGAAATGGCGGCACGCACATGAGTCCGCGCGCGAGGATGTCTGGCCGGTCAATCGGGGCGTCGCCGTCATCAATGGCCGCGTCATTCGCGGCACGCCCGACGGCCATCTGCTCGCGCTGGATGCGCAGAGCGGCGCGCTGATCTGGCAGAACATGGTCGGCGAGTCCCTGCTCGGCGAGTTCCTGTCGGGCGCGCCGGTCGGCTGGAACGGCCTCGTCTTCACCGCCACCGCAGGTTCCGATTGGGGCGTGCGCGGCCGCGTGATGGCCTTCGACGTGCTGACCGGGCGCGAGGTCTGGCGCTTCGACACCATTCCGACCGGCGACCAGCCGGGCGCGGAGACCTGGCAGAACAAGAAGTCGGCGCTCACCGGCGGCGGCGGCTCGTGGTCGACCCTGTCGCTCGACATCACCACCGGCGAATTGTTCGTGCCGGTCGGCAATCCCGCGCCGGACATGTTCCCGGAGTATCGGCCGGGCGACAATCTTTATACGGACTCGCTCGTGGTGCTCGATGCCCGCACCGGCGCGCTGAAATGGTATCATCAGGTCAAGGCCAACGACGGCATCGACCACGATCTCGGCGCCGCGCCGACCTTGTTCCGCTCGCCCGATATCCAGGACATCGTCGTGTTCGGCGGCAAGGACGGTTTTGTCACGGGAATCGACCGCGCCACGCGCAAGCCGATCTATCGCACGGCCGTCACGACCATCGACAACGTGACGGCGCGGCCGACGGAAGCCGGCGTCCATGTCTGTCCGGGCCTGCTCGGCGGCGTCGAATGGAACGGCGGCAGCTATGACCCGGTCAACGGCTCGATCTATTTCGGTGCGGTCGACTGGTGCGGCACCTTCAAGAAGGGCGACGCGAAATATGTCGCGGGCGAGTTCTTCTTCGGCGGCGAGCCGACGCTCGATCCGCCGGACCAGGCCGCCGGCTGGGTCACCAGCCTGAACGCGGTCAGCGGCGAGGTGAAGTGGAAGTACAAGGCGGCCAAGCCGGTGGTCAGCGGCATCACGGCGACATCGGGCGGTCTCGTCTTCGGCGGCGACACCGGCGGCAATTTCTTCGCGCTCGACAGCCAGACGGGCAAGCCGCTGTATCAACTGGCGACGCAGGGCATGATCGCCGGCGGCGTCGTCACCTATCAGACCGGCGGCAGGCAATACGTCGCGCTGACCTCCGGCAACGTCTCGCGGTTCACCTTCGGCGAACTCGGCAACCCGACGCTGATCATCCTGGGATTGCCGAATTGAGTGAGCGCACTCTCGCCTCTGTCGTCGTTCCGGGGCGCGCGCAGCGCGAGCCCGGACCCCATACCCACAGGATGTCGTGTGGGGCACGCGCGCGGTGGGCATCTCGCCTCACAGCCTATGTCGTGGCTATGGATTCCGGGCTCATTCGCGCTGTTTCAAAATGGCTTCGCCATTTTGCGCGCGAATGCCCTGGAATGACGAAACAACTTGGACCATCGGCGCTTCGGACAGTCGCACAGCAATCGAAGGAGGTGAGAGGCAAAGTGGCGCGTCGATCGCGAATGCGTGCGCCAGCCTTGTGTTGGATCCTAAGCGGAAGCGCGCTCGTGGTCGCGTGCGACCTCGCCTTTGCCGGGCCGGCCTCCGACCTCGGTGAGGCCCAGTTCAAGAAATCCTGCGCGATGTGCCATTCGCTGGAGCCCGGCCGCAACAAGCTCGGGCCGTCGCTGTTCGGCGTGCTCGGCCGCAGGGCCGGCACGGTGGCCGGATTCAGTTACTCCTCGGCTAACAAGAGCTCCGGCCTGGTCTGGACGCGCGAGACGCTCGACGTCTATCTGGCCGATCCGCAGACGATGGTGCCGGGCACGCTGATGGCGTTTCCCGGCGTCAAGAATGCCGCCGATCGCGAGGCGCTGGTCGAGTTCCTTGCCAGCCAGCATGAATGACAGGCGCGCACGGGCAGGGGTGGACGGCTCGAGCCGGCGCCGCTACGGTCCGCCGTCAATTTCGAGGGGGTCACACTATGCTCAAGCTCTATGTCGCGCCAGGCACCTGCGCGCTTGCCTCACACATCGCGCTCGCCGAGGCCGGCGCCGCCTACACGGTTGAGAAGCTCAGCTTCAAGACCAACCAGCAGAACAGCCCGGACTATCTCGCGATCAATCCGAAGGGCCGCGTGCCGGCGCTGGTGACGGAGCAGGGCATCCTGACCGAGACGCCCGCCATGCTCGCTTATATCGCGCAGCGCTTCCCGGAGGCGCAGCTCGCGCCGCTCGACGACATCTTCGCCTTCGCGGAAGTGCAGTCCTTCACCGCCTATCTCTGCTCGACGGTCCACATCGCCCATGCGCACAAGATGCGCGGCCATCGCTGGGCCAATGAGGAGTCGTCTTTCGCCGACATGAAGAGGAAGGTGCCGGAGACGATGAGCGCCTGCTTTTCGCTGATCGAAGGCAAGATGCTGCGCGGTCCCTTCGTGATGGGCGAGCAGTACACGATCTGCGATCCCTATCTGTTCACGATCGCGCAATGGCTGGAAGGCGACAGCGTCGACATCAACGCCTTCCCGAAGGTCGCCGACCACTTCAAGCGCATGGCCGAACGGCCGGCGGTGAAGCAGGCGTTCGCCGAACTGGCCTGACGAGCGCGTCTGCGTCGTGCGGCGGCGGCTCATGAGGCCGCCGTTTTTCGCACAGGCCCGCCGCCGAGCTCGCGGCCGGTCTGCAGCATCAGCGTGCGCAGCCAGATCGAGCCCGGCTCGACCTGGGCGCGGGTCGGATAGAACATGTACTGCTCGTCGACGCCGGGATCGAGCGGCGGCGCGACGGTCGTCAGCCCCAGCGGCCGCGCCAGCGCCGAGATCAGGCGGCGCGGCACGAAGGCGACGAGGTCGGTGCGCGCGGCGACATGCAGCGCCTCGATATAGCTCGGCACCACCAGCGCGATCCGCCGCTCCCAGCCCTTGCTGCGCAGCCAGTTGTCGATCAGGTCCTCGCTCTGGCCGCGCAGCACGACCGCGACATGCCGCGCCGACAGGAACGTCTCGCGCTTCGAAAGACGCGCGCCGGCCGGATGGCCGCGGCGCACCGCCAGCGCATCGCTGTCGGTGTAGAGCAGCTGGCGGTGAAAGCCTTTGAAGGCGTCGCCGATCGAGATCACCATGTCGATGGTGCGCGCGAACTCGGCGTGGAAGATCGCAGGCCCCCGCCACGGCACGACGTCGATGCGGATGTTGGGCGCCGCGCGCGTCACCTTGGCCATCAGCGACGGCATCAGCAGCTCGACCGCGAGATCGGGCATCATCAGCCGGAATTGGCGCTCGCTGCGGCCGGCATCGAAGACATCGGGCGTGAACAGGCCGCGCACCTGGTCCAGCGCCAGCGCGAGCGGCGCCTGCAGCGCGAGCGCCCGCGGCGTCAGCTCCATGCGCGCGCCGGTTCGGACCAGCAGGGGATCGCCGAGCAGATCGCGCAGCCGCTGCAGCGCATGGCTGGTCGCCGGCTGCGACAGGCCGATCCGCAACGCCGCGCGACTGACGCTGCTCTCGCGGAGCAAAGCGTCCAGCGCCACCAGCAAATTGAGATCGAGCGCGGCCAAATTCATCAAGCGAATGGATATCATATTTCATATCGATTGGAAGAATGCCCCGACCTGCTCCATCCTCCCGTCGGACCCGGGAAATTCAGGAGGAACGATCTCATGACAGCCAGCGCCAACAAGCAATGGATGCAGGAGTTGCTCGCGAAGGCCGCCGCCGGCGACCGCGCGGCCTATCTTTCGGCGATCGCCGACGACGTCACCATGGTGATCACGGGGCAATATTCATGGTCGCAGACCATCAGGGGCAAGGAGGCGCTGTTGCGCAATCTCCATGGCCACCTCGCCAGCCTGCTGGCGGAGGGCCGCCGCACCGTTCCCCACCGCTTCATCGCCGAGGATGATCTCGTCGTGGTCGAAGGCAAGGGGGAGATGCGCACCAAGGCCGGGCAGGCCTACAACAACGACTACTGCCTGATCTTTCGCCTGCACGAGCGGCGCATCGTCGAGATCCGCGAATATTGCGATTCCGCACTGACGGAGGCGGTGCTGGGATCGTACCCAGCGTCGCTGCGGCAGGCGAGCTGATGGCAAGAGCCGGGGGAGACGCACCGATGAGCACCGTGGACACCACAAGCCGGCACAACAAGCAGATCGTGCAGCACGTCTTCGACGAACTGGCCAGGAGCAACCCGCAGCCGCTGCTGGCGCATCTCGCGGACGATTTCCGTTTCGTCATCATGGGCAGCGGATCGTGGTCGCGCAGCTATGACGGCAAGGAGACCGTTCTCGCCGAATTGTTCGCGCCGCTGCGGGCGCGGCTCGGCCGCATCACCACCATCCCGGTACGGCTGATCGCGGACGGCGACCACGTCGTGGTCCAGGCGCGCGGCCGCAACACGACCACCGATGGCCGCGCCTATGAGAACGACTATTGCAACGTGCTCCGGCTCGACAATGGCCGCATCACCGAATGGGTGGAGTATTGCGACACGCTGTTGATCGAGACCGCGCTGGGGCCGCCACCGTCGGCGGCCCTGCGCGACGACCGCTGAGGCGGCGACCGGAACCCGGGGCGGAGGGCCGCATCATCGTGCCAGAAAAAAGCGAGCTGGAGCGGGAACCCACCCGTTCCAGTGACGTTGCATGAGGCCGTGGCGCGCCTGCGGCCCCTTTCCTTTTTCTGAGCCCCTTGATGTCGCTGGCAGCCATTTCCGATGACCCATTTCTCGCTGACGGCAACGAGGGCATTCGCGACAGATTGAGGGCCGCCACGGCAGCGGCTCACCATGCCCTCGACGAGCGCCTCAGCCGCTTCGACCTGACGACCACCGCGGATTATCGCCGGTTCCTGCAGGCGAGCGCGGCCGCGCTGTTGCCGCTGGAGCAGATGCTCGACCGCGCCGGTGCCGGCGCGATGCTCGGCGACTGGACCCGGCGGCGGCGCTCGGAGGCGATCTGCGCCGATCTCGCCGAGCTCAACGGCCGCGCCGCTCCGATGGAGCTGCCAGCCCGGCCGCTCGACCGTTCCGCCGTCCTCGGCACGCTCTATGTCCTGGAAGGGTCGCGTCTCGGCGCCGTGTATCTGCTGCGCATCGTGGCGGCGTCGCCCGATCCCCGGGTGCGACGCGCCACGCGCTATCTGCGTCATGGCGCCGGGCAGGGGCTGTGGCGCAGCTTCCTGTCGGTGCTTGCCGCAGAGCGGCTTCCGCCAGGCGAGGACATCAGGGTGATGACAAGCGCGCGCGAGGCGTTCGCGGTGTTTGCGACCGCGATGGCCGCATCATGAACGAGCCTGTCAACCTCACCAATTGCGATCGCGAGCCGATCCATGTCCCCGGCAACGTGCAGCCGTTCGGCTTCCTGCTCGCGCTGGTGTCCGATTTCACGATCTGCATGGCCTCGGAGAATGCGCCGGATTTCCTCGGCGGCGATCTCGGCTGGCTGCTGCACAGGCCGCTCGACGTCGTCCTCTCCGAGGCCGCGGTGGCGACGATCCGTGCGCGGGTCGACTATCTGAGCGGACCGGACGCGGTCGAGCGCGCGTTCGGCATCGATCTGCAAGGGCAGGGCCGGCTGTTCGATCTCGCGATCCACTTCTCGGGCGCCTACCTGGTGGTCGAGGCGGAGCCGAGCCTGATCGAGACCGGCGTCAATTCCGGCGAGCTGGTGCGGCTGATGCTGGGCCGCATTCGCAAGACGGCGGGCATGGCCGAGCTTGCGCAGGAGGGCGCGCGCCAGCTCAAGCTCCTGACCGGCTTCGACCGCGTCATGGTGTATCGCTTCCATCCGGATGGGTCGGGCGAGGTCATCGCAGAAACCGCGGGCTCCGGCCTGGAGCCGTTCCTCGGCCTGCATTATCCGGCGTCCGACATTCCGCGCCAGGCGCGGCAGCTCTACCAGCGCAACTGGCTGCGCATCATCGCCGACATCAACGCCACGCCGTCGCCGCTGACGTCGATGCCGGCGCACAATGCCGGGCTGCTCGATCTGTCGATGAGCGTGCTGCGCGCGGTGTCGCCGGTCCACATCGAATATCTGCGCAACATGGGCGTGGCCGCCTCGATGTCGGTGTCGATCCTGCGCGACGGCAAGCTGTGGGGGCTGTTCGCCTGCCACCATTATTCGCCGCGCCATTTGTCGTTCGAGAAGCGCACCGCGGCCGAGCTGTTCGGGCAGATGTACTCCTGGCTGCTCGAGGCGCGCGAGCGCGAGACCGATGTCGCCTATGAGACGCGGGCGCACCAGATCCAGGAGCGGCTGATCGAGCGCGCCGCCGCGCTGGCGCACAGCAAGCGGGCGATCCTCGATTTCGTCGCCGACTACCGCCAGATGATCGAATGCGACGGCCTGGCCGTGTGGTCGGACGACGAGATCACGCTCGACGGCGAGACGCCGACCGAGGATGAGGTGCAGGACCTCATCGGCTTCATCAATAGGACATCGCCGGGCCGCATCTGCGCCAGCGCCGAGATCGCCAAGGTCTATGCGGCGGGCGAGGCGTTCCGCGATCGCGCCGCCGGATTCCTGGCGATCCCGATCTCGCGCGCGCCGCGCGATTGCCTGATCTTCTTCCGCCGCGAGGTGCTGCGCTCGGTCAATTGGGCCGGCGATCCTAACAAGACCTATGCCGAGGGTCCGCTCGGGCCGCGGCTGACGCCGCGCAAGAGCTTCGAACTTTGGCAGCAGACGGTGGCCGGCCAGTCGAAGCCATGGACCGCCGCGGACCTGCGCATCGCAGAGAGCCTGCGCGTCACGCTGCTGGAAGTCATCCTGCAATTGTCGGAGCTCGCCGCGCGCGAGCGCCGCGGCGCGCAGGAGCGGCAGGAGCTGATGATCGCCGAGCTCAATCACCGCGTCCGCAACATCCTCAGCCTGGTGCGCGGGCTGGTCGCGCAGAGCAAGGAGACGTCGACCTCTGTGGAGGACTTCGCCGCCGTGCTCGGCGGCCGCATCCAGGCCCTGGCGCGCGCGCATGACCAGATCACGAACCTGAACTGGGCCCCGGTCGCGCTGCGCTCGCTGCTCGAATCCGAAGCCGGCGCCTATCTCGGCTCGCGCGCAGGGCGTGTGCGCATGGAAGGCCCGGACGTCGCGCTCGACCCCAAGGCGTTTGCGACGCTCGCGCTCGTCGTGCACGAGATGATGACGAATTCGGCGAAATACGGCGCGCTGGCCGATTCGACCGGACAGGTCGAGGTGCTGTGGCGTCTCGACTCCGGGTCGAGCCTCGTCATCGACTGGAAGGAAAGCGGTGGGCCGCCGGTGCAGCCGCCGTCGCGGCGCGGCTTCGGCACCACCATCATCGAGCGTTCGGTGCCGTTCGATCTCAAGGGCGATGCCGAGATTCGCTTCGACCTTCTCGGCGTGCAGGCGCGCTTCGTCATCCCCGCCAATTTCGTGCAGATGGTGCAGGCGATGGGCGGGGCGCTGCTGCGTGTCGCGCCTGCGGAGGAGCAGACGCCGCGCCTGGCCGGCAACGTTCTCATCGTCGAGGACAATCTGATCATCGCGATGGGTGCCGAGGTGATCCTGCTCGAACTGGGCGCGCGTCATATCGACACGGCCGCATCGGTGAGCCAGGCGCTCAAGGCCATCGAGCGTGCGGTGCCGACCTTTGCGCTGCTCGACATCAACCTGGGCGCGGAGAGCAGCCTCCCTGTCGGGCACAAATTGAAGGAGCTCGGCGTGCCCTTCATGTTCGCCACCGGCTATGGCGAGCGCGCACCGATTCCCGCAGAGCTCTCGGACGCGCCGGTGATCCAGAAACCGTACACGCGCGAACTCGTCGAGAAGGCGCTGTCGAAGCTGACATGAACGGCGATGCGTGCGCGTTTC
This sequence comes from Bradyrhizobium sp. HKCCYLS3077, assembly GCF_051167555.1. Classification (NCBI taxonomy): domain Bacteria; kingdom Pseudomonadati; phylum Pseudomonadota; class Alphaproteobacteria; order Hyphomicrobiales; family Nitrobacteraceae; genus Bradyrhizobium; species Bradyrhizobium sp. HKCCYLS3077. The sequence continues at coordinate 445,479 of NZ_JBNPTH010000003.1, forward strand.
CACGCGTTGCGCGACGCTGGCATGCAACATCTCATCGTAAGGTTGGACGCGATGGCCGTCCTCCAGCTCACATCCGCGTGTTGTCGCAACTGCGACACCCGCCGATGGACGGAGACTTCGACGCCTATTCCGGCTGTTGCTGCGACAAAACAGCCCGAAAATATTAGAACGCATCAAAGGTACACCGCTGTTCTAACATTGTTTCGACAAATGGAACCACGGCAGCCTTATTCCGAACGAAGTCATCGCCGAAACGGCCCATCGGGGGCGCGTTGAATCGTCGGAGGACTGATGACGAATCGAACGGCGAATTTGTTGCCGTGTGTGGCTGTCGCTGTGCTGGCGGGGACGGCGGCGGCGACAATCGAGTTTTCACCGGCATCGGCTGCTGACGAATGCCTGGCCAAGCCAGGGGCGACGCCTGCGGGGAAGCATTGGTTCTATCGGATCGATCGTGCGACCAAGAAGCAATGTTGGTATCTGCGTGAGGACGATCGTGAATCGCAAGGTGCGTCTCTCGTCACGCGCAAGCTGGCCTCGCACCGGGATCGTTCGCAATTGTCGTCGACGGCCGCCAATGCGCGGGCCGAAATTCAGACGTCGTCGTCAAGGGAGTCCGGCGACGAGGTGAAGGTCATCTCGTCGACGCCGACCGCGACGTCGCTGCCGCCGACCTCGGCCTTCCCGTCCGTTGCAGCTTTCCCCGCTGCGCCGCCTGCGGCTGCAGCGCCTGCACCGATGGCGGCTGCACCGGTCGCAGCCGCGCCGGTGACGACGGCGCCCGAGGTCCCCCGCGTGTCCGCGAGTGAATCGGCCGTCGCGACGCGCTGGCCCGATTCATCCGATGCGCTGCAATCCTCGGCCGAGCCGGCGCCCCGCGCGTCGTCCTATCAGCTCGCCGCAGCGAGCGAGCCCGCTCCGGCGTCGACCGCCACTGTCACTCCGGAACTCGCCGCAGCCGATGCGGCGCCGGCCGCGACGATCGGCATGGCCGCAGACGACGCATCGAAGACGCGGATGTTCGCATTCCTCGGCGCCATCGCGGTCGCCGGATTCTCGACCAGCGTGCTGTTTGCCCGCGCGCGGGCCCGGCGCCAGCTTCGACTCGAGCCGGTGGCGGCGCGCCGCGTGCCGCGCTGGCCGGAGGAGCCGCAGCTCGACCGCATGCACCTGCCGCCGGTGGAGAACTATTATCCGGGTCTGGCGCAGCGCCGGCCGCCAGGCGTGCGGCAGGTCAAGGTCGTGCCGCGCGACGATGCTCGCTACGACGAGCAATACGAGGTCGAGGACCTGCTGGCGCGCTATTCGGGACAGCCGCGCCGCAACGGCTGAGCGTCAGGCGGCGCTCATCTCGGAACGAATCTCGGCGCGCAGCTCGTCGATCAGCCTGAGGCCGCCTTTGGTCTCGACGTGCCAGAACGTCCAGCCGTTGCAGGCCGGCAGTCCCTGGGCGACCGCGCCGATGCGGTGGATCGAACCGACCTTGTCGCCGAGCATGATAGCCCCATCGGCGCGCACCAGCGCGCCGTGGCGGCGCTTGGAGTCGACGAGCTTGGTGCCCGGCGAGATCATGCCGCGCTCGATCAGCTCGGAGAAGGCGACGCGCGGCGCCTCGCGGGCGGTCATGAACGGCGCGAGCGTCGCTTCCGGCAGCGGCTCGACCGCGGCGATTCGCCGCTCGGCAGCTGCCGCGTAGGTCTTGTCGCGCTCGAAGCCGATATAGCGGCGGCCGAGGCGTTTTGCCACGGCACCGGTGGTGCCCGTGCCGTTGAACGGATCGATCACCAGATCGCCCGGCTTGGATGATGACAGCAGCACCCGCGCCAGCAGGCCTTCCGGCTTCTGCGTCGGATGAACCTTCTTGCCGTCGCCGTCCTTCAGCCTCTCCTCGCCGGTGCACAGCGGGATCAGCCAGTCCGAGCGCGCCTGCACATCCTCGTTGGATGCCTTCAGCGCTTCATAATTGAACGTGTAGCCCTTCGCCTTCTCGTCGCGCGCCGCCCAGATCATGGTCTCGTGCGCGTTGGTGAAGCGGCGGCCGCGGAAATTCGGCATCGGGTTGGACTTGCGCCAGACGATGTCGTTCAGGATCCAGAAGCCGAGATCCTGCATGATCGCGCCGACGCGGAAGATGTTGTGATAGGAGCCGATCACCCAGATCGTCGCACTCGGCTTCATTGCGCGGCGCGCAGCGAGCAGCCAGGCGCGGGTGAAGTCGTCATAGGCGGCGAAGGAGGAGAACTTGTCCCAATCGTCGTTGACGGCATCGACCTGCGATTCGTCGGGACGCTTGAGCTCACCCTTGAGCTGCAGATTGTAGGGCGGATCCGCAAACACGAGGTCGACGGATGCGGCCTGCAGCTTCGACATCTCGGCGACGCAGTCGCCGACGATGACTTGATGCTCTGCAAGGGGCTGGAATTTAGTGCGGGGCGCCTTTGCAGACGCCCCGCGACGCGACTCTACCATGACTCAAGAACTCTGACTCAGGCGACGCTGTCGGCGACGCGGGACCTAACAACCGACTGCCCACACATTGACCCGGCAAAGTAAAAATGGACTTAACCGGGAAAATTTTTCGCATTTCAGCAAGCATGTTCATCACACGCACCGGTCATGGCGAGACGCGCGTTCATTCACGATGCTCGCCGCACAACGTCGCGATGTGAATGGCTTTTCAGCCGCGTGCGCGCGGGCGCGCGGGTTTTCGGCCGGCATGCGCGCGGCGGATTTTTCGCGCCACGCTAGGCAAATTTTGCCCGCCGGGTTATTGATTAACACAGTGGAAATTTTACCTGTTTGCCGCGTTAGGCATTTCGCGCAGAGCCGCGCAAGGACAGTGAGGAAAGGCCGCCATGCGTTACGATGATTTCCGTCGCAGCGACGACATCGACGACCGTCGCGACGATAGCGGCGGCGGCATGGGCGGCGGTATGGGTCTGCCGATCGGCGGCGGCGGGCTCGGCATCGGCACCATCATCGTGCTCGGCCTGATCGGCTACGCCTTCGGCATCGATCCGCGCATCCTGATCGGGGGCGCCGAGATGCTGAGCCACGGCAGCGCGCCAAGCTACCAGGCTGATCGCCGGTCGTCCGGCAAGACCGGCGCCCCGAAGGACGAGATGGGCGACATGATCGCCGGCGTGCTCGGTGAGATCGACGACCGCTGGAGCGAGATCTTCCAGGCCTCGGGCCAGAATTACACCGGCCCCAAGATCGTGCTGTTTCGCAACAGCACCAATGGCGGCCGCTGCGGCATGGCGCAGTCGGCGATGGGTCCGTTCTATTGTCCGCCGGACCGGCAGATCTTCCTCGACACCAACTTCTTCCGCGAGGTCGAGACGCGCTTCCGCGGCTGCCAGGGCAATGCCTGCAAGTTCACCGCGGCCTATATCATTGCGCATGAGGCCGGGCACCATATCCAGAACCTGCTCGGCATCCTGCCGCGGGTGACGCGGATGCAGGAGCAGGCGGGCAGCAAGGCGGAGGCCAATGCGCTGCAGGTCAAGGTCGAGCTACAGGCGGACTGCCTGTCCGGCGTCTGGGTCAATCGCGAAGCCAAGAAACGTCCGGGCTTCCTGGAGGACGGCGACATCGACGCTGCTCTGACGACGGCGTCCGCGATCGGTGATGACACCCTGCAGCGCAAGGCGACCGGGCGCGTGGTGCCGGATTCGTTCACGCATGGCTCGGCCGCGCAGCGCAAGCGCTGGTTCATGATCGGCTACCAGCAGGGCACGGTGCAGGCCTGCAATACGTTCGCCGCGAACGCGCAGCTGTAAGGGTGTTGGCGAGATGGCGATCGACGAGAGCAAGAGCTTCATCCCCCTGAACATCGCCGTGCTGACGGTGTCCGACACGCGTGCGCTCGCCGACGACAAGTCGGGGACGACATTAAGCGACCGGCTGACCGCGGCCGGGCACAAGCTCGCCGCGCGCGACATCGTCACCGACGACGTCGAGAAGATCCGCGGCGTGGTGAAGGGATGGATCGCCGATCCCGGCGTCGACGTCATCATCACCACCGGCGGCACCGGCTTCACCGGCCGCGACGTCACGCCGGAGGCGATCGAGCCGCTGTTCGAGAAGCGGATGGACGGCTTCTCGATCGCCTTCCACATGCTGAGCCACGCCAAGATCGGGACGTCGACGATCCAGAGCCGCGCCACCGCGGGCGTCGCCGGCGCCACCTATATCTTCTGCCTGCCGGGCTCGCCCGGCGCCTGCCGCGACGCCTGGGACGGCATCCTCGCCGCCCAGCTCGACTACCGCACGCGGCCCTGCAACTTCGTCGAGATCATGCCGCGCCTCGACGAGCATCTGCGCCGGCCGAAGGCGCAGGGCGCGACGGCTTAGCCGGGAATGTCTCCGTCATTCCGGGGCAATCGACAGACGCAGCCGCGTCTGGCGATTGAACCCGGAATCCCGAGCTTGCAGGCGCGTGCAAACCAATATCGAGATTCCGGGTTCAAGGCCTGCGGCCTTGTCCCGGAATGACGGTGGTTGCGGTTCAGCGCAGTTTGCTGGCCGCCGGCGCCGTGCGTCTACAATTCCAGCCGCCAAGTCTCCCCCATCAGCGGCACGCCGAACATCGCATGCGGCTCCTCGGCGATCTTGCGAAAGCCGGCGCGGGCATAGATGTCGCGCGCGGCCGTCAGGATGCTCTGCGTCCACAGTTCGATGGTCCGGTAATTCTTCTCGCGCGCGAAGCGGATGCATTGCTCGGTGAGGGCCCGGCCGACGCCGAGCCCGCGGGCCGACTTCTCGACGAGCAGCAAGCGGATCTTGGCGATGTCGTCGCCGCCCTTGACCAGGAAGATCGAGCCGACCGGCTCGCCGGCCAGTTCGGCGATCCAGCAATGCTCGCGCGCCGGGTCGTAGTTGCGGATGAACTGCGCTCCGATCTCGGCCACCAGCGCTTCGAAACTGGCGTTCCAGCCATACTCCTCGGCGTAGACGGCGCCATGACGGGCGATCACCCAGCCGATGTCGCCGGGCCGGTGGCTGCGCAGCAGGACCGGCGCGCGCGACGGCGGCGTGGGCGACAGCGCGCTCTCGATGGTCGCCATCGCGCCGACCAGCCGCTCGCGAAGCGCCGGCGTGAGCGGCGCGATCATCGCTGCGATCTCCTTCTGCGAGCTGCGGTCGAGCCTGGCAAAGGCCTGCCGTCCTTTCGCGGTGAGTGCGAGCTGCTGCTGCCTGCGATCGGACGGCAGCGGCGTCCGGGTGATCAGGCCCTTTTCGTCGAAACTCTGCACGATGCGGCTCAGATACCCCGCATCCAGGCCGAGATAGGTCCCGATCTCCTTGGCCGACACCGCCTCGCGATGGGCGAGCTCGTAGAGCACGCGGGCCTCGGCCAGCGAGAACGGGCTGTCGAGCAGGTGCTGATCGAGCGCGCCGAGTTTCTGGGTGTAGAAGCGGTTGAAGGCGCGAACGGCGGTGACCTGGGTGTCGGATGGCGCTGGAATCATGGCTCGTCTCCAATACTTGCCATTGTCAAACATATGGTTGACTTTGGCAAGTATCGAGACGGCGCTCAGATCATGACGATCCGGCTGCGCAGCATGGTGCGGGAGGAGCGGCCGAGCTGGCGCAGCAGCCGCGTCTCGGGGCGCCTGGCCTCCGGCCTGTAGCCGCCGACCTGGCGGTAGTGGTCCCTGGCGATCAGCAGGCCCTGGTCGCCGAGCGGACCGAAGAGAGCGCGGCTCACCGCCCGCAGCCGGTCGCGCAGGCTGACAGGGGCGTAGGGTGAGCGAGCATAGCGGAAGACGCCGGCGAGCGGCCGGCCGCCCGCCCCGACGCTCTGGATGAACTGCATGGTCTCGTCGATCCAGCCGGGATCGAGCACGGCGCCCGCGGGAAGGAACATCAGCCAGGGCGCGCGGGCCTTGGCGGCGCCGGCGGCGAGCGCGGCGGCATGAGACCCCTCGAACTTCATGAAGTGGCAGCCGGCGACGTCGGCGACGCGCTCCATCACGCTGGAATCGGCGGAGCGGTCGACCAGCAGGACCTCGGTGACGACTCCGGCCGCGGCCCCCGGCACCAGCGCGGACAGGGTGGCCACGGCGGTCTGCTCGACGCCCTCGGTCGGGATGATCACGCTCAGCATGAACCTGGCATCTTCGTTTGCAGCGCCTCCGGTCTGGTTGTTAGCATCTTGTCACAATCAAATCAGCCCGCTGCACTGCGGAATTTTGCAGCAGCGGGCACGCGGCGATCCGTTCGGGCAATGCACGGCGGGTGCTATTTCAAGATGCCTTGGCGCAGACATGCGCGCTCGGCTAGTTCAGTCGCCCGGCTGCGCCGGCGTCGTTCCACCGGCGCTGTTTGTCCACGCCCAGTCGCGGATCTCCGGCATGTCCTCGCCATGCGCCCGGATGTAGCGGGCATGTTCGATCAGTGCGTCGCGGAATTTCTGCTTCACATGCGCCGCCGCGACGCTGAGCCCAGGCACCCGTTCGATCGCTTCGATGGCGAGATGGAAACGGTCGAGCTCGTTGAGGACGACCATGTCGAACGGCGTCGTCGTGGTGCCTTCCTCGATGAAGCCGCGCACATGCATGCCGGCATGGTTGGTGCGGCTGTAGGTCAGCCGATGGATCAGATAGGGATAGCCGTGATAGGCGAAGATGACAGGCCTGTCGGTCGTGAACAGGCTGTCGAAATCGCGATCGCTGAGGCCGTGCGGATGCTCGGACCGTGGCTGCAGGGTCATCAGGTCGACGACGTTGACGACGCGGATCTTGAGGTCCGGCAGCTCCTGGCGCAGCAGGTCGACGGCGGCGAGCGTCTCGAGCGTCGGGACGTCGCCGGCGCAGGCCATCACCACGTCGGGCTCCTCGCCGGCGCGCTCGGTGCCGGCCCACGACCAGATGCCGATGCCGGCGTCGCAATGAACCGCGGCCTCCCGCATCGAGAGGAATTGCGGCGCGGGCTGCTTGCCGGCGACGATGACGTTGATGCGGTCATAGGTCCGCAGGCAGTGGTCGGCGATCCACAGCAGCGTATTGGCGTCCGGCGGAAAGTAGATGCGGACGATGTCTGCCTTCTTGTTGGCGACGAGATCGACGAAGCCGGGATCCTGGTGGCTGAACCCGTTATGGTCCTGCCGCCAGACATGCGACGTCAGCAGATAGTTCAGGGACGCGATCGGACGCCGCCACGGCAGCTCGCGCGAGACCTTCAGCCATTTGGCGTGCTGGTTGAACATCGAATCCACGATGTGGATGAAGGCCTCGTAGCAGGAGAACAGGCCGTGACGGCCGGTGAGCAGATAGCCCTCCAGCCAGCCCTGGCAGAGATGTTCGCTCAACACCTCCATGACCCGGCCGTCATGGGCGAGATGGACGTCATAGGGCTCGATGCCTTCCATCCAGACGCGCTCGGTGACGTCGAACACCGCGTCGAGCCGGTTCGAGGCGGTCTCGTCCGGGCCCATGATGCGGAAGTTCCTCGCCTCCGCGTTCAGCCTCACGACCTCGCGCAGAAACTTGCCGAGTTCGCGCGTGGCTTCGGTGATGGTCTCGCCGGGTGAGGTGACCTCGACCGCGAAGGCCCGATAATCCGGCAGCTTCAGCTCGCGCTTGAGCAAGCCGCCATTCGCATGCGGATTGGCGCCCATGCGCCGCGTCCCCTTTGGCGCGAGAGCCTGCAACTCCGGCACGAGACGGCCGTTCGTATCGAACAGCGTCTCCGGCTGATAGCTCTTCATCCACGCTTCCAGCAGAGCGAGGTGCTCCGGCTTGCCGCGCGGATTTGCGATCGGCACCTGATGCGCGCGCCAGAAGCCCTCGACCTTGAGGCCGTCGACTTCCCTAGGCCCGGTCCAGCCCTTCGGGCTGCGCAGCACGATCATCGGCCAGCGCGGCCGCTGGATCGCCGCATCCGGCTGGCGCGCGTTCTGCTGGATCGAGCGGATGCTGGCGAGGGCGACGTCGAGCGCGTCGGCCATCTGCCGGTGCATCGCCTTGGGCTCGTCGCCTTCGACAAACAACGGCGCGTAGCCATAGCCTTCGAACAGGGATTTGAGCTCGGCATCGCCCAAGCGGCCGAGCACGGTGGGATTGGCGATCTTGTAGCCGTTGAGATGCAGGATCGGCAGCACGGCGCCATCGTGCGCCGGGTTCAGAAACTTGTTCGAGTGCCAGGACGCCGCCAGCGGGCCGGTCTCGGCCTCGCCATCGCCGATCACGCAGGCGACGATCAGATCGGGATTGTCGAACGCGGCGCCGTAGGCGTGAACCAGCGCGTAGCCGAGTTCGCCGCCTTCGTGGATCGAGCCCGGCGTCTCCGGCGCCGCGTGGCTCGGGATGCCGCCGGGAAAGGAGAACTGCCGGAACAGCTTTCGCAAGCCGTCCGCGTCACGGCCGATATCGGGGTAGATCTCGCTGTAGCTGCCTTCGAGATAGGTGTTGGCGACCATGCCGGGACCGCCATGGCCGGGACCGCAGACATAGAGGACGTCGAGATCCTGGGCGACGATGGCGCGGTTGAGATGGGCGTAGATGAAGTTCAAACCCGGCGTCGTGCCCCAATGGCCGAGCAACCGAGGCTTGATGTGCTCCGGCTTCAGCGGCTCGCGCAGCAGCGGATTGTCGAGCAGATAGATCTGGCCGACCGAGAGATAGTTGGCTGCCCGCCAATAGCGGTCGAGCAGGTCGAGATCGTCAGCGGGAAGGGTCGGTTGGGGAGAACTGAGCTGCATGGGACCTCGCTTGCCGTCCGTTTCGCGCCTGCGGGAGAGTACAGGAGAGTAACGCCGCACCGTCCCGTTCCAACGCGGCCGCAGCATAGAACGGGAATGTGATGGCTGGCCTTGCGCAGGCTCAGAACCGATCCTCCGAGCTTGTTCAATTTTGATCTTGTTATGTTCTCTTTTTGTGCTATGTCTTGGCCATGAGCCGAGCATCTTCACATGCCCTCAAGCGCCCGCCGGTCCCGGTGCCCTCCGAGCCGGTGGGCGCGCCTTCGTCTGGTCCTGATACGACTGGTCCTGACAAGGACTTTCCCGAACTCGCGGTCGCCATCGAACGGGGCCGGCGCCGCGGCCGGGGTGCCCAATCCAATGCGAGCGGCCGCTACGAGGCGGAGGCCCGTGTTGTCTTCGACGATGGCTGGCAGAGCCTCGAGGACTTGCCGCCGTTCAAGACCACGGTCGCGACCGACACCTCGCGCAAGGTCATCACGCGCAACGATTCTCCCGACATCGGCTTCGACCGATCGATCAATCCGTATCGCGGCTGCGAGCACGGCTGCGTCTACTGCTTCGCGCGGCCGACCCACGCATTCCTCGGCCTGTCGCCGGGGCTGGATTTCGAATCCAAGCTGTTCGTGAAGCCAGAGGCGCCGGCCCTGCTGGAGAAGGAGCTTGCCGCCAGCGGCTATGAGCCGCGGATGATCGCGATCGGCACCAACACTGATCCGTATCAGCCGATCGAGCGCGAGCGGAAGATCATGCGCGGCATCCTCGAGGTGCTGGAAAAGGTTGGCCATCCCGTCGGAATCGTCACCAAGTCGGCGCTGGTGATGCGTGATGCCGACATTCTGGCGCGGATGGCCAAGAAGAACCTGGCAAAGGTCGCGATATCAGTGACCACGCTGGATCCGAAGCTGGCCCGCACCATGGAGCCGCGGGCCTCGACGCCGTCGAAGCGGCTGGAGGCCTTGCAGGCGCTGTCGAAGGCGGGCATCCCGACCACGGTGATGGTGGCGCCGGTGATCCCGGCGCTCAACGACAGCGAGATCGAGCGCATCCTCGATGCCGCTGCTCATGCCGGCGTCAAGGAAGCGGCCTATGTGCTGTTGCGGCTGCCGCTGGAGGTGCGCGACCTTTTCCGCGAATGGCTGCTGGAGCACTATCCGGACCGCTATCGCCATGTCTTCACCTTGATCCGCGACATGCGCGGCGGCCGCGACTACGACTCGCAATGGGGCACGCGCATGAAGGGCACGGGACCGATGGCCTGGATGATCGGACGCCGCTTCGAGATCGCGTGCGAGAAGCTCGGCCTGAACAAGCGGCGGACCAAGCTGACCACGGATCATTTCGTGCGGCCGAAAGGCGGCGGGCAGCAGTTGAGCCTGTTCTGAGGCGACCTCAATTCGGAACTCGGCGGATGGGAATAGCGGGGAATTGAGGTCCGCTCCGGTTGCGCTGCGTTGGCTCGTTCCGCACGATGCCGGCCATGATTCGGGACCAAGCGAACAAGCCGGGCAGGGCGAAAGCGGCCGGTGCTGCGAAGAAGAGCGCCGCTGCGAAGGCCGCGACCAGGGCGGGCGCGGCCAGCAAGGCCGGCGCCAAGCTCGGCAAGGGCGTCATCGCGGTGGCCCCGCCAAGCTTTCGGCGCGAGCGGGCGCTGTTGAAGCAGGGCATCTGGCCGGTCGCAGGCTGCGACGAGGCCGGCCGCGGTCCGCTCGCAGGACCGGTGGTGGCTGCGGCGGTGATTCTCGATCCCAACCGCATCCCGAAGGGGCTCGATGATTCCAAGCGGTTGACCGCCGAGCAGCGCGAGATTCTCTTCGACAAGATCTGCAAGACCTCGGCCTTCGCCGTTGCCTTCGCCTCGCCGTCGCGAATCGATCGCGACAACATTCTGCGGGCGTCGCTGTGGGCGCTGTCGCGCGCGGTGAAGGCGCTGCCGGAGGCGCCGAAGCACGTGTTCGTCGACGGCCGCGACCGTATCGACGTCGGTTGCAACTGCGAGGCGGTGATCGGCGGCGACGGGCTGGTGATGTCGATCGCGGCGGCCTCGATCGTCGCCAAGGTCACGCGTGACCGGCTGATGTGCGCGCTGGCGCAGGACTGCCCCGGCTACGGCTTCGAGCAGCACAAGGGCTATGGCGTGCCGGATCATCTCGCCGCCTTGGACCGGCTCGGCCCCTCGGTGCATCATCGCAGCCTGTTTGCCCCGGTCGTGGCGGCCCGGCAGAAGCATCAGCCTTTGGCGGTCGAGCCCGAGCCTGATCTGTTCGCGGAGATCACGCTGGTCACGTCCACCGAAATCTCGCTTGGCACCTGATGCCGGTTGCCTCGACCGCGCCACGGTCTTAAAGCTTGAGGCAGCCAGCCAGCACGAAGTGTCACTCCTCGCAGCGGGGGCGGTGTTGTGCGCCCAGTCGTGCGGTATCGATTGCGGGCGTCGGACAGCGAGGCTGCTGCGCATGAGGGGCGGTCCTGCCGGCATCCCCGACGTCCCAAGCGATCCCAGCTTCAAAGCGATCCCAGCTAAGCGATCCAGCCGTTCATGCGTTTCACGTCCCTGGTTGTCGAACTGATCCGCGCAAGACCGCGGCTGGTCGTCGTCATCGTGGTGCTCTGCCAGGCCCTGATGTGGCTCGGCCTTGCCGTGCTGTTCTACCGCAGCCCGCCCGGCCAGCTCGCCACCGCGATCGCCTTCGGCCGTGAGTACCAGGTCGGCACCGATCTCGGGCCGCCGCTGTCGTTCTGGCTGTCCGACATCGCCTACCGCATCGCCGGCAACCATCTGTTCGGCGTCTATGTGCTGGCCGTGGCGTGTTCGGCGCTGAGTCTCTGGGTGATCTATCTCCTGGCGCGTGCCATCGTCGGCGGCCAGCAGGCCGTGCTTGCGGTGCTGCTCACGATGACCATCACCGCGTTCGGCGCGCCCACGCTCGAATTCGGTCCCGAGGTGCTGGCACGGCCGCTGTGGGCGCTGCTGCTGTTGCATAGCTGGCGGATTCTCGGGCAGGGCCGGCGCAACGCCTGGTTCGCCTGGTCGATCGAGGCGGGGCTGCTGCTGCTGACCACGCCAGCGGCCGCCTTCCTGTTGCTGCTGCTCGCCGGCTTCGTGGTCTCGACCGCGCAGGGCCGCCGCGTGCTGCGCTCGTTCGATCCCTTGTTCGCGCTGCTCGTGGTGCTGGCGCTGGCGCTGCCCTACCTGATCTTCGTGCTGCGCTCCGACAGCGTCGGCCTGCCGGCCTTGCCGCTGCTCGCGGACCTCTCGTTGCGCGGCTGGCACTGGCTTGCGCTCGTCGGCGGCTTGCTGCTGGCGATCGCCGCGATGCTGCTGCTGGTCGTGCTCGATGCCTCCTGGGTCAGCCGCGGCGATACCGAGGCGCCGATCATCTACCGCCGTTCCGTACCGCCGCTCGCCCGCGACTTCGTCTATTGCTTCGCGATCGCACCGGCGCTCGCGGGCAGCCTGATCTCCGGCCTGTTCGGTCTTCCTGGCGTGCTCGGCGGCACCGCGGTCAGCCTGACCATGGTCGGGCTGGCCCTGGTCGTCGCCTCCGGGGACCTGATCTATCTGCGCCGGCAGCGCCTCTTACGCGTGGTCTGGGCGGCCGCGGTCGCCGCGCCCGCCATCCTCGTCGCCGGCAATGCCGTGGTGCAGCCTTTGACCGGCGACGGCGAGGTCGCCACCTCGATGCCGGCCCGCGACATCTCGCGCTTCTTCGTCGAGAGCTTCGAGCGCCGCACCAATCAGCGGCTGCAGGCGGTCGCCGGCGATCCGCGGCTCGCCAGCCTCGTTGCCCTCGGCCGCCGCCGCGCGCATCTGTTGCTCGACGCCACGCCGCAGCGGACGCCATGGATCACGCCGGCGAAATTCGCCGAGACCGGCGGCATCGTGGTCTGGCGCGCCTCCGACACCGCGGGCACGCCGCCGCCGGAGCTGGTCCAGCGCTTCCCCGGCCTGGTGCCGGAAGTGCCACGTAGCTTCGACTGGCTGATCAACGGCCGCCAGCCGGTGCTGCGCATCGGCTGGGCGATCGTGCGGCCGAAGGGGACGTAGGGCTATCCACGTTCTCCGTCATTGCGAGGAGCAGTTGCGACGACTTGTCCGCCATAGCCCGGAGGGCGACGGCGGAAGCAATCCAGAGTCGTGAGCGAGACTCTGGATTGCTTCGCTTCGCTCGCAATGACGCGGAGAGAGGCGTTTCAAACCGCCAGCACCGTCGCGACCGCGCGCAGATCCTGCCAGGACAGCCGCTTGTAGGATGGCGAGCGCAGCAGATAGGCCGGGTGGAAGGTGGCGATCGCGCGGATGGTGCGCTTGCCGGTATCATACTCGCGCCATTTGCCGCGCACGCGCATGATGCCCTCGGTGGTGCCGAGCAGCGCCTGGGTCGACGGGTTGCCGAGCGTCACCAGCACGTCGGGATCGACCAGCTCGATCTGGCGGCGGATGAACGGCAGGCAGATCTGCGTCTCCTGCGGCGTCGGCGTGCGGTTGCCGGGCGGCCGCCACGGAATCACGTTGGCGATGTACACCTTCGTCCGATCGAGCCCGATGGCGCCGATCATGCGGTCGAGCAGTTTGCCCGAGCGGCCGACGAAGGGCAGCCCCTCGATGTCCTCGTCGCGGCCCGGTGCCTCGCCGACCAGCATGATGCGCGCCTCCGGGTTGCCGTCGGCGAACACCAGCCGCGATGCTGTTTGTTTCAGCGCGCAGCCGTCGAAATTCTCCAGGAGATCGCGCAATGCCTGCAGCGTAGGCGCCGTGCGCGCCGCCTCGCGCGCCGAGGCGATCGCGGCATCCGGAGGCGGCGGCGGTTCTCCGCGCGGCGGAATGATCGCCGGCGCGCCCGGCCGGCCGGCCTGCGGCGCAGCCGCCTGCTGCGCGACCGGCGCAGCCGCGGGCGCGGGCTCTGGCTCGACCAGCCGGTTGATCGGCTCGTCCGCGAGCGCGCAATCGACCCCGGCCTCCAGATAGAAGGCGAGCAGCTGGCGGATGTCGGGGAGGGGCTCGGGGGTCATCATGATCGTCAACTCAAGACAGTCTACGCTGTCCCGGCGCATGGCGGAATGCATTTACGTGGTTGTCCTGCCCCGAAAAATCGGAAACAAGAGCTTGGAATAACCCAAAAAAGGGACGGAACGCCCTAGTGTTCCGGCGGCCGCCTTCGCTCCCCTCAGGACCCACCTCCAGCGAAACGCGAACGCCTTGAGGAACCCTAGTTAAGTCATTGTCGCTATTGCAGCTCTCGGGTTTGACCTTTGCTTGCGCCAGGGGGCGGCAGGGGCCACATCCACTGCACCAGCCGGGCCTTGAGATCGAGAGACATGAGCACCGAAGAATTACCCGAGCGCGAATCCATGGAGTTCGACGTCGTGATCGTCGGCGCAGGCCCCTCGGGCCTGACGGCTGCGATCCGGCTGAAACAGCTCAATGCCGATCTCAACGTCGTCGTGGTCGAGAAGGGCTCCGAGGTCGGCGCGCACATCCTGTCCGGTGCCGTGATCGATCCGGCCGCGCTCGACAAGCTCATTCCCGATTGGCGCACGGATGACGACTGCCCGCTGAAGACGCAGGTGCAGGTCGACAAGTTCTACTGGATGACCGAGAACGGTGCGGTCTCGCTGCCGGCCTTCGCGATGCCGCCCTTGATGGACAACCATCACTGCTACATCGGCTCGCTCGGCAATGTCTGCCGCTGGCTGTCGCGCAAGGCCGAGGCGCTCGGCGTCGAGATCTATCCGGGCTTCGCTGCGACCGAGGTGCTGTACAACGAGCAGGGCGCGGTGCGCGGCATCGCCACCGGCGACATGGGCATCGGCCGGGACGGCAAGCCCAAGGCCTCGTTCACCCGCGGCATGGAGCTGCTCGGCAAGTACACGCTGTTCGCCGAGGGCGCGCGCGGCAGCCTCTCCAAGCAGCTGATTTCGAAGTTCGCGCTGGACGCTAAGAGCGAGCCGCCGAAATTCGGCATCGGCCTCAAGGAAGTCTGGCAGATCGATCCCGCCAAGCACAAGAAGGGCCTGATCCAGCATTCGTTCGGCTGGCCGCTCGACATGAAGACCGGCGGCGGCTCGTTCCTCTATCACTACGACGACAATCTGGTTGCGGTCGGCTTCGTCGTGCATCTGAACTACGACGATCCCTATCTGTCGCCGTTCGAGGAATTCCAGCGCTTCAAGACGCATCCCTCGATCCGCGAGGTGTTCGAGGGCGGCAAGCGTCTCGCCTATGGCGCGCGCGCCATCACCGAGGGCGGCTATCAGTCGGTGCCGCGGCTGTCGTTCGCCGGCGGCGTGCTGATCGGCTGCGCGGCCGGCTTCGTCAACGTGCCGCGCATCAAAGGCGTGCACAATGCGATGGGCAGCGCGATGCTCGCGGCCGAGCATATGAACGCCGCGCTCGCCGCTGGCCGGGCCAATGACGAACTGGTGGAGTATGAGAACGCCTGGCGGGATTCGCCGGTCGGGCAGGACCTGTTCAAGGTCCGCAACGTCAAGCCGCTGTGGTCGAAGTTCGGCACCGTGCTCGGCGTCGTCCTCGGCGGCTTCGACATGTGGTGCAACACGCTCGGCTTCTCGCTGTTCGGCACCCAGTCGCACGTCAAGCCGGATCGCGCTACGCTCGATCCCGCCAAGGCGCACCAGCCGAAGCCTGCGATGAAGCCGGACGGCAAGCTGACCTTCGACAAGCTGTCCTCGGTGTTCTTGTCGAACACCAACCATGAGGAAGACCAGCCGGTACACCTGAAGGTTGCCGACATGGCGCTGCAGAAGAGCTCCGAGCACGACGTCTATGCCGGGCCGTCCAACCGCTATTGCCCGGCCGGCGTGTACGAATGGGTCGAGGACGGCGCGAGCCCGCGCTTCGTGATCAACGCGCAGAACTGCGTCCACTGCAAGACCTGCGACGTCAAGGACCCCAACGGCAACATCACCTGGGTTCCTCCGGAGGGCGGCGGCGGCCCGAACTACGAGGCGATGTAAGTCGCGCCTTTTTGCGCACGATTGCGTGAGTCGGCTGCCCCGGGAGGGGCGGCCGGTCACGATACGGCCATACTGGCGCGGTTTGACGCAGGTCAGCTTTGCCAAAGGGGCTTCCGGCTGACCCGAATATCCTGCAAATCCTTGCGGTTGGCCGCCAAACGCGGCATTGTCGGCGTGCTGAAGAGCTGCCGATCGGGGTCTCGTCCGTGCCGATCCGTCATTTCCAACAACCAGAGCGCACCGTGATGTTATCCATTCGCAATCGCTGGACCGCAATTGCCGTTGCCGCCTTGCTGCTTCCCGGTACCGTTCTGGCACAGACGCCGGATCACCCGGCCGATAACACCGCGAAGTTTCCGACCAGCGTCGATCTGAAGTCGCTCACCACCTCGGGCAGCTATCTCGCCGCCCGCCACGCCAGCGTGGAGCGCGACGCGGCCTCGGCGGCGGCGTTCTACCGCTCCGCGCTGCGCACCGATCCGAAGAACAACGAGCTGCTCGATCGCGCCTTCATCTCCTCGGTCGCCGACGGCGACATCGACGAGGCCGTGAAGCTCGCGGAGCGTGTGCTTGCGGTCGACAAGTCCAACCGCATCGCGCGTCTCGTGATGGGCGTGCAGGACATCAAGCAGAAGAAATACGCGGCCGCGCAGAACAACATCAACCAGTCGGTGCGCGGGCCGATCACCGACCTCGTCGCCACCCTGCTGTCGGCCTGGGCCACGGCCGGCGCGGGCGACGCCAAGGGCGCCGTGGCCAACATCGACAAGCTCACCGGTCCGGATTGGTACCCGCTGTTCAAGGACCTTCATGCCGGCATGATCCTCGAACTCGCCGGCAAGGAGAAGGAAGCGGGCGCCCGCTTCGAGCGCGCCTACAAGCTCGACGATTCGATGCTGCGCATCACCGAGGCCTATGCGCACTGGCTGTCGCGCAACAAGGACGCGGCCTCCGCCACCGCGATCTATGAGGCCTTCGACAAGAAGCTCGCGCGCCATCCGCTGGTGCAGGAAGGCCTGCGCGACACCAAGGCCGGCAAGAAGATCCCGCCGCTGGTCGATTCGCCGCAGGCCGGCGCCGCCGAGGCGCTGTACGGCATCGGCGCCACCCTGAGCCGCCGCGGCGGCGAGGACCTCGCGCTGGTCTATCTGCAGCTCGCGCTGCACCTGCAGCCGAATCATCCGCTGGCGCTGCTGTCGCTCGCCGATCTCTACGAGACGGTGAAGAAGCCGCAGATGGCGATCAAGGTGTATGAGCGGGTGCCGGCAAGCTCGCCGCTGAAGCGCAACGCGCAGATCCAGCTCGCGACCGATCTCGATGCCGCCGACCGCAGCGACGAGGCGATCAAGATCCTCAAGGACGTGATCGCGCAGGATCCGAAGGATCTCGAAGCCATCATGGCGCTCGGCAACATCGAGCGCGGCCGCAAGAAGTTCGCCGACTGCGCCAAGACCTATTCGCTCGGCGTCGATTCGCTGCCCGCCAACAACGACAAGGCCAACAGCGTCTATTACTACTATCGCGGCATCTGCCTGGAGCGCTCGAAGCAGTGGCCGAAGGCCGAAGCCGACATGCGCAAGGCGCTCGAGCTGCAGCCCGACCAGCCGCACGTGCTGAACTATCTCGGCTATTCCTGGATCGACCAGGGCGTCAATCTCGACGAAGGCATGAAGATGATCAAGCGTGCCGTCGAGCAGCGCCCCGACGACGGCTACATCGTCGACTCGCTCGGCTGGGCCTATTTCCGCATCGGCAATTACGAAGAGGCGGTGAAGAACCTCGAGCGCGCGATCGATCTGAAGCCCGAGGATCCGACCATCAACGACCATCTCGGTGACGCCTATTGGAAGATCGGCCGTAAGCTGGAAGCCAAGTTTCAGTGGGCGCACGCCCGCGACCTGAAGCCGGAGCCGGAAGAGCTGCCGAAGATCGAGGCCAAGATCCAGAACGGCCTGGCCGATGATCCGGCGCCTGCGGCGGCCAGCAACGATACCAAGGACACGCCGGCCGACGCCAAGAAGGACGACGGCAAGGGCGGTTAGGTCCTACCGATCACGATGTGAGAGCCATCACGGGCTCCTCGGCTTGCCGGGGAGCCCGGATTGATTTTGATGAAGGTGTGGTGGTGACGGCCGCGGGCGTTTCGTCCCGGGCCGGTCGCGTTACCAGATCTCCACCACCGAAGAGCTTGGGGGCATTGCGCCGATGTTGGCGTCCACGGTCACCGGCGCGCTGCAGGAGCAGGGCCGCGCCAAGGTCAATCTCACGCTGCGCGTCGTCGGCCGCCGCGTCGACGGCTATCATGATCTCGAAAGCGTGGTCGCGTTTGCCGACTGCGCCGACCAGCTCACCTTGCTGCCGGGCGAGGGGCTGACGCTGACCACGACCGGGCCGCTGGCGGACGCCTGCGGCGACACGTCGGACAACCTCGTGCTCAAGGCGGCGCGGCTGTTGGCGGAGGCCGTGCCGGGCCTGAAGCTCGGCGCGTTCACCCTGGAGAAGGTGCTGCCGGTGGCGGCCGGCATCGGCGGCGGCTCGGCCGATGCAGCAGCCGCGCTGCGGCTGCTGGCGACGCTGAACGGCCTGGCGCTGGATGATCCGCGCCTGCAGGCGGTGGCGCTGAAGACCGGCGCCGATGTGCCGGTCTGCGTGCCCTCGCGCGCCTGCACCATGACTGGCGTCGGCGAGAATCTTCAGCCGCTCGCGCTGCCGGTTCTTCCCTGTGTGATGATCAATCCGCGCGTGCCGGTCGCGACCAAGGACGTGTTCCAGGCGCTCGGGCTGAAGCCGGGTGATCTGCTGGTCGGGGTGACCGACGTGCTCGCTGCGCCGGCCTGGCCGAAGGCTGGCTCGTCAATCGGCGATTGGGTCAGCGCATTGGATCAGGTGAAGAACGATCTCGAGCCGCCAGCACTGAAGGTGGAGCCGGTCATCGGCACCGTGCTTGAGGCATTGCGTGCGAGCACGGGCGTGCTGCTGGCACGGATGTCGGGCTCGGGCGCGACGTGCTTCGCGATCTATGGCAGCGAGGCGGATGCGAAGGCGGCGGGTGCTGCGATCGCCGCCGCGCATCCGGAGTGGTGGGTGCACGCGGGCACGCTGAGTTAGCTGCTCCGCCGTCATCGCGAGCGAAAGCGAAGCGATCCAGGGGCGACACGGACAGTCTCTTCCACGGCCCCTGGATTGCTTCGGCGCAAGAGCGCCTCGCAATGACGCGTGTGGCAGGTTTGGTCGCCTCACCACCGCTGCTATCGCCCGGCTTGACCGGGCTATCCGGTACTACGAGACGATCGTGAGTCCACGAGAAGCCGCGGTGTACTGGATGCCCGCTTGCGCGGGCATGACACCATAGGGTGGAGACGCACCCCCGCGAACTAATGCGACCGCGCCAGACAGAACGCCACCACCTGCTCCAGCGCCGTCTTCATCGGTGACGCCGGGAACAGCGCCAGCGCATCCACCGCCATCGCACCATAGTGATGCGCGCGGCTGATCGTGTCTTCCAGCGCGCGATGCTTGTTCATCAGGCCGATGGCGTGGTCGAGATCATGATCGTTGATCTCGCCGCGCTCCAGCGACTTGATCCAGAACGCGCGCTCGCTGTCGCTGCCGCGGCGGAAGGCGAGCACGACGGGCAGGGTGATCTTGCCCTCGCGGAAATCGTCGCCGACATTCTTGCCCAGCTTGGCGGCCTTGCCGCCATAGTCGAGCACGTCGTCGACGAGCTGGAAGGCGATGCCGAGATTCATGCCGAAGGAGCGCGACGCGGTCTGCTCGGCCTTGGGACGATCAGCGAGCACCGGGCCGACTTCGCAGGCGGCGGCGAACAACTCGGCGGTCTTGCCGCGGATCACGGCGAGATATTCGTCCTCGGTGGTCGCGGTGTTCTTGGCGGCGGCGAGTTGCATCACCTCGCCCTCGGCGATGGTGGCGGCCGCGGCCGAGAGAATGTCGAGCGCGCGCAGCGAGCCGACCTCGACCATCATGCGGAACGCCTGGCCGAGCAGGAAGTCGCCGACCAGCACGCTGGCCTCGTTGCCCCACAGCATGCGCGCGGACAATTTGCCGCGGCGCATTTCGCTTTCGTCAACCACGTCGTCATGCAGCAGCGTCGCGGTGTGCATGAACTCGACGGCCGCGGCGAGCTTGACGTGACCGTCGCCGCCGTACTCGGTGAGATGCGCCATCGCGAGCGTCAGCATCGGCCGCAGCCGCTTGCCGCCCGAGGAGATCAGATGATTGGCGACCTCCGGAATCATCGTGACGTCTGAGCCGGTCCGCGAAATGATCGTGGCGTTCACTCGTTCCATGTCGGCCGCGACCAGACCGACCAGCCCATCGATCGAAGCGCCCGATGGACTTTCGAAAGGTACGATAACCGCCACGCTGGTCTCCAATTTTGCTATCCTAGGGATCGACAATAGAAACTGCGGCCGCAGGCGGCAAGGGCGGGACACGGAACCTTGACCTGCACGGAGACATAACGATTGAAGGAATTGGTTCGGACCAATGACATCGTGCTGGTTTCGGCAGTCGGGGCGCTGCTGGACGGCGCCGACATCCACCATCTCGTGCTCGACCAGAACATGAGCATCATTGAGGGCTCACTCGGCATCCTGCCGCGGCGAATCCTGGTGCACGAGGACGACAATCTGCAGGCGCGGCGGCTGCTGACCGAGGCCGGGCTCGCGCATGAATTGCGTCCGGATGAGTGACGCCGCCGACCTCACCGAGGACGCCTTTCTCGGCGGGCAATTGCGCCTGCGCCAACCCACGCGCGGCCATCGCGCCGGCCACGATGCGATCCTGCTGGCCGCCGCCACGGCCGCCCGTCCGGGTGATCGCGTGGTCGATCTCGGTGCTGGCGTAGGGGCCGCGGGGCTTGCTTTGGCGCGGCGCGTCGGCGGGCTTGCGTTGACCCTGGTCGAGCGCGCGCCGGATCTTGCCGGCCTCGCGCGCGACAATGCGCATGCCAACGATCTGCAGGCGGACGTGGCCGTGCTGGACGTCGCCGCTGACGCGGCGGCGTTTGCGGCCGCCGGGCTCGGACCCGACAGCGTCGACGTCGTGCTGATGAATCCGCCATTCCATGATGCCGCGCGGCATCGCGCCTCGCCGGATCAGGCGCGCGCGACGGCGCATATGGCGACCGGGACGACGTTGGAGACCTGGACGCATGCGGCGCGGCGGATGCTGAAGTCGGGAGGAGCGCTGACGCTGATCTGGCGGGCGGATGGGCTGTCAGAGGTGCTGGCGGCGCTGGCGCGGGGCTTCGGCAGCCTGGTGCTGCAGCCGGTGCATGGCCAAGCCGGAAAGCCGGCAATCCGTATCCTGGTCCGGGCCGTTAAGGGAGGCCGGGCGCCGACGCAAATTCTCGCAAGCGTGGTGCTGAATGAGGCAACAGGTGTGCCGAATGAGGACGCGAGACGCGTACTGGAAGGGAAGGGGGAGCTGGCCTTGAGCTGGCCTTGGCCGGCTCCCTGAACGGGTGATCGGGGTCGCGCGTTACTGCGTCTGCGCCTCGGACTGGCGTTCGGTTACCGCCGTGAAACGGATCGCAGTCAAGAGAGTACCGATCAGCAGCATCAACAGGTAGACCTTCATGGATTCCTCCGCCGCACTCTGCAACTTCGCTCGCCGTGCCATTGCCCAGGGCATAGCAAGGCGCGTTCCAGCCCATTGAATGGCAGTGGGGCGATAAAAAATGGTAAATTCGAGGTAACTGGATGGTGGACAATTTGACACAACCTGCCGCTGCAGAGGGGCCGCTCGATCGGTTGAAGGCGCTGCTCCCGGCCAGGCTGCGCGGTGCGCCGGTCGTGCCCGTGGTCCGCCTGTCCGGTGTGATCGGCGCAGTGACGCCGTTGCGTCCCGGGCTGACGCTTGCCGGCGTCGCCAAGATGCTGGAGCGTGCGTTCTCGATGCGCAACGCCAAGGCGGTGGCGCTGGTGATCAATTCGCCCGGCGGCTCGCCGGTGCAGTCGCGCCAGATCTATTTGCGCATCCGCCAGCTCGCGGCCGAGAAGAAGCTGCCGGTGCTGGTGTTCGTCGAGGACGTCGCGGCGTCCGGCGGCTACATGATCGCCTGCGCGGGCGACGAGATCTTCTGCGATCCCTCGTCCATCGTCGGCTCGATCGGCGTGGTCGGCGGCTCGTTCGGGCTGCAGGACCTGATCAAGAAGATCGGCATCGAGCGCAGGCTCTATACGGCCGGCGAGCACAAGGCGATGCTCGATCCGTTCCTGCCCGAAAATCCCGATGACGTGGCGCGGCTCAAGAAGATCCAGCGCGAGATCCACGCGCTGTTCATCTCGCTGGTCAAGGAGAGCCGCACCACGAAACTCAAGGGCGCCGACGACGTGCTGTTCACCGGCGAATATTGGGCCGGCGATACCGCCGTGTCGCTCGGGCTGGCGGATGCCATCGGCGATCTGCGCTCGGTGCTGCGGGCGCGCTTCGGCGACAAGGTGGGGATGCCCGTGGTGGCGCCGGCCGCGGGCCTGCTGTCGGGCCTGCTCGGCCGCCGCTCCCCGGGGGGCGCCGGCAGCGTTGCACT
Organism: Bradyrhizobium sp. HKCCYLS3077; assembly: GCF_051167555.1. Lineage (NCBI taxonomy): Bacteria > Pseudomonadati > Pseudomonadota > Alphaproteobacteria > Hyphomicrobiales > Nitrobacteraceae > Bradyrhizobium > Bradyrhizobium sp. HKCCYLS3077. Next base: position 467,720 of record NZ_JBNPTH010000003.1, read on the forward strand.
CGGAGGCGGCTGGGCGGGGCTGGCCGAGGAGCTGATCTCCGCCGCCGAAACCCGCGCAATCTGGGCCCGTTTCGGGTTCTAGAGCCCGGCTTCGCGTCATTTCGCCCCTCGCAATCCGGATTGCGAGGGGAACACGGATGAGCGACAATATGAGTCGGGGGTGGCACTCCTCATGAACAAGGATCGACCAATGCCGCCGTTCGTTGCTTTCGCGGGAATGCTGGGCGGGCTTGCCGTGGTTCGCTGGGCCTACAGGACCGCGCAGAAGATCAATCACGAGCTCGAAGAGGCGCGGCTGTCGCGCGTCGCCGAGGCCGCTCCGGCGGAGATCAAGACCCTGCGCCGCGATCCCGTCACCGGCGCCTACCGGCCGGTCTGACCTCGTCCGCGCCTCGAATCGGCGGCTGACGAGGCCGCCGTCATCGGCCTATTGCCTTGATTCCTGATGCCCTCGCCGATACGGTCCGCGCGCTTTTCAGACCTGCGCGAAAGACCGATGCCGACGATGGACGAGCTGCCTCCGCACATGCGCCCCGAACGTTCGTTCCAGGGCTTCATCCTGGCCCTGCAACGGTTCTGGGCCGAGCAGGGCTGCGTGATCCTGCAGCCCTACGACATGGAAATGGGCGCCGGCACCTTCCATCCCGCGACGACCCTGCGCGCGCTCGGGCCGAAGCCGTGGAACGCGGCCTATGTGCAGCCGTCGCGGCGGCCGAAGGACGGCCGCTACGGCGAGAATCCGAACCGGATGCAGCACTACTACCAGTTCCAGGTGATCATGAAGCCGTCGCCGCCGAACCTTCAGGACTTGTACCTGAAGTCGCTCGCCGCGATCGGCATCGACGCCGCCGTGCACGACATCCGCTTCGTCGAGGACGATTGGGAGAGCCCGACCTTGGGCGCCTGGGGCCTCGGCTGGGAGTGCTGGTGTGACGGCATGGAGGTGTCGCAGTTCACCTATTTCCAGCAGGTCGCGGGCTTCGAATGCGCGCCGGTCGCGGGCGAATTGACCTACGGCCTCGAGCGCCTGGCGATGTATGTCCAGGGCGTCGACCGCGTCTACGATCTCAACTTCAACGGCCGGGACGGTGATCAGAAGGTCACCTATGGCGACGTCTTCCTGCAGGCCGAGCGCGAATATTCGCGGCACAATTTCGAGCATGCCGACACCGACATGCTGTTCGAGCAGTTCAAGATGGCCGAGGGCGCCTGCCGCAAATATCTCGACGCCGGCTGGGGCGAGGGCCGCAAAGAACATTTGATGGCGCTGCCGGCCTACGACCAGTGCATCAAGGCCAGCCACGTCTTCAACCTGCTCGACGCCCGCGGCGTCATCTCCGTAACCGAGCGCCAAAGCTACATCCTGCGTGTGCGTGAGCTGGCGAAAGCCTGCGGCGAGGCGTGGCTGCACACGGAAGCGGGCGGGGCGGGGGCTGCAACAGCTGGCTGAGCAAGCCCGCTGAAGCCTTCCTCATTTTTGGTTCGGATCGAGATCTGTCGTGCCGTCGAATGTCGCAACACACGCGGTGCCTCTGCCCCCCTCCCCCTTGCGGGGAGGGGTCGGGGGTGGGGGTCCCCGGGCGATATGCCTGATGGGGCGCCACACGCCTTTGCATCAAGCCGCGCGCTCGATCGCCCACAACAAAGTCCTCGTCAGTCCTGACGACGCTCATCACCACCTTCAGCGCGCGCCGACCCCCACCCCCACCCCCTCCCCGCTGCCGACAATCGCTGCGCGATTGCGGCGTGGGGGAGGGGGGCGCAGCAGCGCCAGCCCTGCCAACGAGTTCAACTAATGCCCGATCTTCTCCTCGAACTGTTCTCCGAAGAAATCCCCGCGCGGATGCAGGCCAAGGCGGCCGACGATCTGCGCCGCATGGTGACAGACAAGCTCGTCGCCGAGGGCCTCGTCTACGAAGGCGCCAAGGCGTTCGCGACGCCGCGGCGGCTGGCGCTGACCGTGCACGGCATCCCGGCGCGGCAGGCGGACCTCAAGGAGGAGCGCAAGGGTCCGCGCGTTGGCGGCCCTGACGCCGCGATCCAGGGCTTCCTCAAGGCCACCGGCCTGTCCTCGCTCGACGAGGCGACGATCCAGCGCGATCCGAAGAAGGGCGATTTCTACGTCGCGCTGATCGAGAAGCCCGGCCGCGCCACGCTCGACGTGCTCGCCGAGATGCTGCCGGTGATCGTGCGCACCTTCCCGTGGCCGAAATCGATGCGCTGGGGCAAGCGCTCGGAAAAGCCGGGCGCGCTGAACTGGGTGCGGCCGCTGCACGCGATCACCGCGACCTTCGGGCTGGAGACCGAGGAGCCCGATGTCGTCAGCTTTGCCGTCGACGGCATCGAGGCCGGGCAGACCACCTATGGCCACCGCTTCCTGGCGCCGGCTGCGTTCACCGTGCGCCGCTTCGAGGACTACGAGGCCAAACTGCTCGACGCCAAGGTCGTGCTCGACCCGCAGCGCCGCAAGGACACCATCGTCACCGACGCCAAGCAGCTGGCGTTCGCGCAAGGCTATGAGCTGGTCGAGGACCAGGTGTTGCTGGACGAGGTCTCGGGCCTCGTCGAATGGCCGGTGGTGCTGATGGGCTCGTTCGATCCGGAGTACCTGAAGGTTCCGGGCGAAGTGATCCGCGCCACCATCCGCAACAACCAGAAATGCTTCGTGGTGCGCGACCCCAAGACTGGCGGGCTCGCGCCAAAATTCATTCTCACCGCCAACATCGAGGCGACCGACGGCGGCAAGACCATCATCGCCGGCAACGAGCGCGTCATCCGCGCCCGGCTGTCGGATGCGAAGTTCTTCTACGAGACGGACCTCAAGACGAAGCTCGAAGACCGGCTGCCGAAATTCGAGCAGATCGTGTTTCACGAGAAGCTCGGCACGCAGGCCGCTCGTATTGCTCGGATCGAGAAGCTAGCCGCCGAGATCGCGCCGCTGGTCGGCGCCGATGCCGCGAAGACCGCGCGTGCGGCAAAGCTCGCCAAGGCCGATCTCTTGACGGAGGTGGTCGGCGAGTTTCCGGAAGTGCAGGGCCTGATGGGCAGGTACTACGCGCTCGCCCAAGGCGAGGACGCGTCGGTTGCCGCGGCCTGCGAGGAGCACTACAAACCCCAGGGGCCGGGCGATCGCGTGCCGACCGACAAGGTTGCGGTGGCGGTGGCGCTGGCCGACAAGCTCGATACGCTGGTCGGGTTCTGGGCCATCGACGAGAAGCCGACGGGCTCGAAGGACCCGTACGCGCTACGCCGTGCGGCGCTGGGTGTGATCAGATTGATCACCGAGAATGTGCTGCGCCTGTCGTTGTTGCAAGTCTCTGCTTCCGCGCTGACGGGCCTGCAGGTGAAGAGCGCGCATGAGCCTGACAAGCTCACGGCCGATTTGCTCTCCTTCTTCGCTGACCGCCTAAAAGTCCAACTGCGCGAGCAGGGCGCGCGTCACGATCTCGTGGACGCCGTGTTCGCGCTCGGCGGCCAGGATGATCTGTTGATGGTCGTCCGCCGCGTCGAGGCGCTCGGCAAATTCCTCGACAGCGACGACGGCAAGAACCTGCTCGCCGGCACCAAGCGCGCCTCCAACATCCTCGCCATCGAGGAGAAGAAGGACAAGCGCAAATTCGAGGGCGCTGCCGACGCGGCGCTGTACAAGCTCGACGAGGAGAAGGCGCTGGCGAAGGCGATCGGCGAGGTGGCTGCCGAAGCGGGCGCTGCCGTCGCCAAGGAGGATTTCGCCGCGGCGATGAGCGCGATGGCGAAGCTTCGTCCGGCGGTCGATGCGTTCTTCGACAAGGTGAAGGTCAATGACGACGACGCCGCGATCCGCGAGAACCGGTTGAAGCTCTTGAACGAGATCCGCAGCGCCACCCGCGCGGTGGCGGATTTCTCGAAGATCGAGGGCTGAGCAGCCTGGATCGCTTCGCTGCGCTCGCGATGACGTCTGTGGCTCGAACTCCGCTGTCATGCCGGCGCAGGCAGGCAATCCAGTACGCCGCGGCTTTTCGGTGGACACACAGTCGTCTCGGCGTACGGGATCGCCGGGTCGAGCCGGGCGATGACAGCTGTGGTGACGGTGACAAGGCCTGCCACACGCGTCATTGCGAGGCGCTCTTGCGCCGAAGCAATCCAGGGGCCGTGGAGGCAGACTGTCAGTGTCGCCCCTGGATCGCTTCGCTGCGCTCGCGATGACGAGCTAAGCTATGACAGCGCCAAAAAAGTAAGCCCCGCCCGGCGGGGGGAACCGGGCAGGGCCTTTACATCTGGCCGCTTGCGGGGGCGTTGGCGACCAAATGCGTCTCTATAACTACTCAACCACCTGAATGATCCGCCGCGATCGCGGCTCGACCAGAACAGTTTCGCCGTTCACCACCGTGTAGCGATAAGGTGTCGCACCGAAGCGCTGCGGAACGTCGTAATATGTAACACCCGACTCCGGCAGAACGGTCCCCACAACGACGCGATCAGGGATCACATAGTTGGGAACACGCTCGCGCACGACGTATTCGCGGAATTCCGGACGCCGCTCCACGGTGATGAGAGGCGCGTCCTCCTCGACGACGACGCCGCGTCCGACGGTGGTGGACTGCGCCTGCGCGGCCGCCGGGATCACGACGGCAGCCACGAGAGCGGCAAGGGTGATGTGGGTTCGCATGAGCGGGACTCCTTGCTGTTGATCCGCCAAGTGAGAGACCGGCACGCGCCGGGTACCTGCTCCCCAATGCTGCCCTTCAGCCATCGTTCCCACGGGAACACTGGGCATTTTCGCGGCAGTTCCTCGCTGTTGGGAACCGGAACCCGCGCCGCGCGTCTCCTATTCCGCCACGATCAGCCGGGATAAGGTCCCGCCCGATCGAATCGCCCAACCTCCTCTTTCAATCCATTCAGAGTTCGCGGATGCACCTGACCGTTGCCCATATCTCGCCGATCATGTCCGTCATCGCCGGAGTCCTCATCCTGATCATGCCGCGGCTGCTGAACTTCATCGTCGCGATCTTTCTTATTCTGAACGGCCTCATCGGCATGGGGCTGCTGAAGTGGCTCCACTTCTAGTTTTCCGAGGGGCACCTCAGCCCAAGGTCGGGAACCTCTGTGCTTGCGCCGCAGCGCCCAAAGTGGTGTAAGGCGCGCGATTTCTCCTCCCATTTGCGGATCGAAGCATCTCATGGCCAAAGCGGTAGCGAAGTCTAAAAAAGTCGCAGCGAAATCAAAGCCTTCCAAGCAGGGTAAGGCCAAGGCCGCTCCGCTCGCTCCACCGCGCAAGGCGCTGAAGACGGCTGCCAAAGCCCCGGCCAAGGCGCCTGCCAAGTCTGCTGCGAAGACGGCGCCGAAAGCGCCAGTGAAAACCGCTCCGAAGAAGCCGGCCAAGGTTGCCGCCAAGCCGGTTGCGAAGGCTGCGGCCAAGACCGCGAAGCCCGCAGCAAAGAGCACGGTCACCGCGATCAAGCCGAACAAGTGGGTTTATACCTTCGGCGACGGCAAGGCCGAGGGCAAAGCGGGCTTGCGCGATCTGCTCGGCGGCAAGGGCGCGAACCTCGCCGAGATGGCCAATCTCGGCCTGCCCGTGCCTCCGGGCTTCACCATCCCGACCTCGGTCTGCACCTACTTCTACGCCAACGACAAGACCTATCCGAAGGAGCTGCAGTCGCAGGTCGACAAGGCGCTCGACTACATCGGCAAATTGACCGGCAAGACGTTCGGTGATCCCGAGAATCCGCTCTTGGTCTCGGTGCGCTCGGGCGCCCGCGCCTCGATGCCGGGCATGATGGACACCGTGCTCAATCTCGGCCTCAACGACCAGACGGTCGAAGCGCTGGCACAGCTGTCCGGAGACCGCCGCTTCGCCTTCGACAGCTATCGCCGCTTCATCACGATGTACTCCGATGTCGTGCTCGGCTTCGAGCACCATCATTTCGAGGACATCCTCGACAGCTTCAAGGACAGCCAGGGCTATCAGCTCGACACCGACCTCTCGTCGGAAGACTGGGAAATGCTGGTCGGCAAGTACAAGGATGCCGTCGCCATCGAGACCGGCAAGGATTTCCCGCAGGACCCGCATGACCAGCTGTGGGGTGCCATTGGGGCGGTGTTCTCATCCTGGATGAACGCCCGCGCGGTGACCTATCGCAAGCTGCACGACATTCCGGAATCCTGGGGCACCGCCGTCAACGTCCAGGCCATGGTGTTCGGCAACATGGGCGACACCTCGGCGACCGGCGTCGCCTTCACCCGCAATCCCTCGACCGGCGAGAGCAAGCTGTACGGCGAGTTCCTGATCAATGCGCAGGGCGAGGACGTTGTCGCCGGCATCCGCACCCCGCAGGACATCACCGAGGACGCGCGCATCGAGTCCGGCTCCGACAAGGCCTCGATGGAAGTCGCGATGCCCGAGGCCTTCAAGGAGCTGACGCGGATCTACACGCTGCTCGAGAAGCACTACCGCGACATGCAGGACATGGAGTTCACGGTCGAGCGCGGCAAGCTGTGGATGCTGCAGACCCGCAGCGGCAAGCGCACCGCCAAGGCGGCGCTGCGCATCGCCGTCGAACTCGCCAATGAGGGTCTGATCTCGCAGAACGACGCCGTGCTGCGCGTCGATCCGGCCTCGTTGGATCAGTTGCTGCATCCGACCATCGATCCCGCTGCCAAGCGCGACGTGGTGGCGACCGGCCTGCCGGCATCGCCGGGCGCAGCCTCCGGCGAGATCGTGTTCTCGTCGGATGAAGCCACCAAGCTGCAGGCCGACGGCCGCAAGGTCATCCTGGTCCGCATCGAGACCTCGCCGGAGGACATCCACGGCATGCATGCCGCCGAAGGCATCCTGACCACGCGCGGCGGCATGACCTCGCATGCGGCTGTCGTCGCGCGCGGCATGGGCAAGCCCTGCGTCTCCGGCTGCGGCACCATCCGCGTCGACTACGGCCGGGGCACGATGAGCATCGGCTCGCGCACCTTCAAGACCGGCGACGTCATCACCATCGACGGCTCCGTCGGCCAGGTGCTAGCGGGGCGGATGCCGATGATCGAGCCGGAGCTGTCCGGCGAGTTCGGCACCCTGATGGGCTGGGCGGACGCCGTGCGCGAGACCGGCGTGCGCGTCAACGCCGACACCCCGGAGGACGCGCGCACCGCGATCAAGTTCGGCGCCGAGGGCATCGGCCTGTGCCGCACCGAGCACATGTTCTTCGAGGAGACCCGCATCCGCACGGTGCGCGAGATGATCCTCTCGGAGGAAGAGCAGGAGCGCCGCGCCGCGCTCGCCAAGCTGCTGCCGATGCAGCGCGCCGACTTCGTCGAACTGTTCGAGATCATGAAGGGACTTCCCGTCACGATCCGTCTGCTCGATCCGCCGCTGCACGAGTTCCTGCCGCACACCCAGGCCGAGGTCGAGGAAGTCGCGCGCGCGATGAATACCGATCCGCGCCGGCTCGCCGACCGCGCCCGTGAGCTGTCCGAGTTCAACCCGATGCTCGGCTTCCGCGGCTGCCGTCTGGCGATCGCCTATCCGGAGATCGCCGAGATGCAGGCGCGCGCGATCTTCGAGGCGGCGGTCGAGGCCGAGAAGCGCACCGGCGAATCCGTCGGCCTCGAGGTCATGGTGCCGCTGATCGCGACCAAGGCGGAGTTCGATCTCGTCAAGGCGCGCATCGACGCGATGGCGCAGGCCGTGATCCGCGAGACCGGCGCCGAGCTGGAGTACCAGGTCGGCACCATGATCGAGCTGCCGCGCGCCGCCCTGATGGCCGGGCAGATCGCGGAAGCCGCCGAGTTCTTCTCGTTCGGCACCAACGACCTCACGCAGACGACCTACGGCATCAGCCGCGACGACGCCGGCAGCTTCCTCGGCGCCTACGTCGCCAAGGGCATCCTCGAGATCGATCCGTTCATCTCGATCGACCGCGACGGCGTCGGCGAACTGGTCAAGATCGGCGTTGAGCGCGGCCGCGCCACGCGGCCCACGCTCAAGGTCGGCATCTGCGGCGAGCATGGCGGCGATCCGGCCTCGGTCGCGTTCTGCCACAAGGTCGGCATGAACTACGTCTCGTGCTCGCCCTACCGCGTGCCGATCGCCCGCCTCGCCGCCGCGCAATCCGCGCTCGGCAAGGAGATCGCCAGCCAGGCGTGATGCTTGTGGTGATTGACGTGAATTGATGAAGGCCGGCATGAACTGCCGGCCTTTTTCGTTCGCGATGAACGGCGCTCGATTTGTGCTCGCTTAGCAAGCGAACGAAGGGGGAAGTCTCATCCCCACCGCCGTCATTCCGGGGCATTCGCGCGCAAAAGGGCGCAGCCATTTTGAAGCAGCGCGAATGAGCCCGGAATCCATAACCACAGTCGGTTGTTTGTCGAAGACAAGCGCCACGAGTACCTCGGCTCCTCATGTCCGGTCGTGGCTATGGATTCCGGGCTCGCGCTTTGCGCGCCCCGGAATGACACGAGGAGAGAGCGCAAAGTTCCGCTTAATTGAAGCGAGCTTGGGATTTCATCCACCACGTTCATTGACGGAATCTTCACCACTCTCGTCACGCCGCTGTTTACCACGCACAGCGATCGCAGCGCGCGCTGCAACCTCGCCGCTTGCATGTTTCGATCCTGCAACGCGGGTTAACCGCTCAGCAACCTAAACCCGATACGAACATGACAGATCGAATTGTCACGGAAGCACTGTCGTTCGATCGAGTGAGTAGCGTAGCGTTGCGTTGAGCGTATCGATGTTAGTTCTGCGTCCCGGTCCGAAGGGCGCGCGTTATGCGTCCTTCGGACTCGGTCTCTGCGTCTTCGCTCTGATGCCGACAGAGACCGGATATCAAGACATCGCGTCACTGCTCGCCCGCCAGCCGGGCGTTGCCGAACGCTGGCAGAAGCGTGTGTATTCTGCCGCGGCCTCGGTGCAGGTGGCGACCTACAGCTTCGGCCTGCCGATCGGCACGTCGGCGCCGCCTGCGGTCAGCATCCGCTTTGCCAGCCTCGATCGACGCGATCTCGACATCACCGGCAGCACGACGCCGCGCAATCCGGCGCTGCAGGTTCCGCCGCGCTACCAGGCTTCCGACTTTCCCAAGGTCGACCGCACGCTGAAGGGCGATCGTCTCGTCGTACGTCCCCCCGCGCCGCCGGAGCAGCCGACGGAGTCTGCCGCTCCCATGGAGCCGATGCCCGCCGAGCCGTCACCGACGCCGTCGACCCAGCCTGATTCGAATTCCTCGGTGTTCGGCGCCAAGACCACTCAAGCGCCGCAGCACACAACGCTCGATCCCGAATTGCAGGAGGCGCTGCGCGCGCCGCCGCTCGTGCAGTACGACGCCGCGAAGGCGGAGACCCAGCCCTCGGGTGAGCTCAAGCCCGCGGTCGGTCCCGCTTCCGCAGAGGCCGCCGCCGGCACCGACGGCCTCAACATCAAAACCTCTAGCCTGTATTTCGGCACGGCGTCGCTCGGCGGCGCCGCCGGTATGATCGAAACCTGGCAGCCCGGCGAGGCGCCGCTGATCGTGATGCCGGATCCCGAACTCAAATCGATGGCGGTGCTGTCGCAGCCGGCGGAGGATGTCACGAAGTCCGGCGACGGCGGCGAGAGCATCGCGCCGAAGGGCGAGGTCAACGCCGACAACCAGCGCGCCAAGACGCCGGCCGAGCGGCTTGGCCTGACCAGCGAGAAGTCGCGCTTCAAGTCCGAGAAGTGCCTTGCGGAAGCGGTCTATTTCGAATCACGCGGCGAGGCCGTGCGCGGCCAGATCGCGGTGGCGCAGGTGGTTTTGAACCGCGCCTTCTCCGGCTACTATCCGACCACGGTGTGCGGCGTCGTCTACCAGAACAAATACCGCCACTTCGCCTGCCAGTTCACCTTCGCCTGCGACAACAATGCCGACGTGATTCGCGAGCCCGAGATGTGGGATCGCGCCAAGAAGATCGCCAAGGCGATGCTCGACGGCGAGATCTGGCTGCCGGAGGTGGGCAAGTCGACCCACTATCATGCCTATTGGGTGCGGCCGTCCTGGGTCGCCGAAATGAAGCGCATGTACAAGTTCGGGGTCCACACCTTCTACCGGCCGAAGCGCTGGGGCGATGGCAGCGACGCGCCGAGCTGGGGCACGCCGCAGCAGACCGCGGCCATTTCCGCCGAGCTGACCGAAGCCGCCAAGAGCGAAGCCGAGATCAATCCGAACTGGACCCGGCGGTAAGCCTCTATCAACACCTTCGTCATTCCGGGGCGATCGTCCGCGCGCGCCGCGCGTGGACGATCGAACCCGGAATCTCGAGATTGGCTTGCGCAAGACAAGCTCGAGGTTCCGGGTTCAAGGCCTGCGGCCTTGCCCCGGAACGACCGTCGTTCCGAGTGAAGAGATCGGTCTCTACTACGCGCTCAGCGATCGCGGCAGTCGCGCCGACGGACGCGCTGCGATCTCGTCGGCGATCTCGCGTGCGGCGGCCAGCGTCGTCATCGTCCGTTGCGCGAAACTCGGGTTCTCCGCCGGACAGTCCACCCGGCAATGCGCGCCGCGACTCTCGCGCCGGCTCCAGGCGGCCGTGGCGATCAGCAGCGCTGCCGTCGCCATGTTGCGCAGGCACGGATCGGCGCTGTCCCGCTCCGTCTTGGCGATCAGGGTGATGGCCTCCGCGAGCCGCTCCTCGTCGCGGAGGACGCCGACCTGAGCGGTCATCATCTCGCGCAGCGCCTTCTCCGTCAGCGGGCACGCCGCATCCCCCGACCGGACGAGCGCGGCGTCATGCAGCGCAGGGGGAGGCGCGAAGGTCCGGCCCGCGATGTCCTCCGCGATGCGCCTGGCGAACACCAGGGCCGCCAGCAGCGCGTTGCCGGCAATGTGGTTGGCGCCATCGGTCGCGGTGGCCGCGACCTCGCCCGCGGCCCACAGGCCCTCGATCGAGCTGCGCCCGCGGCCATCGACCGCGATGCCGCCCATGTGGAAATGCGCGGCAGGGGCCACGGGAATCGGCTGCCGGGTGGGATCGAGGCCGGCGGCAGCACATGCCCGGTGCAGCATCGGATAGCGCTCGGCGACATCGTCATCGAGCACGTCGCGCGCGTCGAGAAAAGCACCGCGCCCGGCCATGATCTCGGCCATGATGCCGCGCGCGACCGTATCGCGCGGAGCGAGATCGACCAGCGGATGGCGCGGCAGCATGAAGCGCTGCCCGCGCCGGTTGACCAGGATGGCGCCGGCGCCGCGCAGGCTCTCGCTCACGACCGGTGCCGGATCGTGACCGCTCGCCATCGCCGTCGGGTGGAACTGGACGAACTCCGGATCGGCGATGATGGCGCCGGCCCGTGCCGCGGCCGCGAGGCCGGCGCCATTCGCGTGCGGCGGATTGGTCGTCACGGAGAACAGATGCCCGATGCCTCCGGTGGCCAGCACGACCGCCGGCGCAGCGATCAGCAGCGGCGGGGAGGTCTTCTCATCCGCGCGGCGCAATTGCACGCCGCGCACGACCCCATCTTCCGTGACCAGCGCGTCCACGACGTGGCCTTCGATCACCCGGATCGAAGGCGTCGTGCGAACGGCTTGCGACAAGGCGGCGATGATCGCCTGTCCGGTGAAGTCGCCGCGCACGCTGAGGATTCGCGGCGTGCCATGGGCCGCTGTGCGAGAGGTCGCCAGCCTGCCGTTGTGATCGCGATCGAAGGCAACGCCGAGGCGCGCAAGGTGCTCGATCCGCTCCGCAGCCTCGCGCGCGAGGTCCAGCGCGGCGGTCGCGTCGACCAGGCCACCGCCGGCCGCGATCATGTCGGCGGCGTGCGCCTCGGGGCTGTCGCCGGCCGCAATCGCCGCGGCAATATCGGCCTGCATCGTCGCGCCGAACGAAGCCTCGCCAAGGGATGTCGCCGAGATCAGCGTGACCGGTTGCGGTGCGAGTGCCAGCGCGCAGGACAGTCCAGCGACACCTGCGCCGACGATCACGATGTGGCCTGAGGTCTCGATCCGATCGTGGTCCATGAGGCAGTCCAAATTCCACATTGCGTGCGCATCTGTACCTCCGCACCTGTTAGTTCTTCTTCAGAGACTTCCCTCGCTGTTTAGCCGTGTTTGGCGATAAAACGCCGCCGTTCTGAAGGTCGTTCGCGCAAGGGCTGAATCATCGGCAAGCACTCGCGTTGCAAGAGCCGAATGTTCCGCCGTTGGAACTTCACCTCGCATGACTCCCGCTCATGAGGAGGCTCCGCATGATTTTTTTCATGGCTGGGTTCCGGCTTTTGAGCTTGGGGGATCAATGCAAATGCATTAATCCGAAGCGAGCAGCCGGATGACGCGGCGCATTCGGGGGAGACATTCATGTCGATACAGGCAGGCGATCTCGCATCAGCCCGGACCCAGAGCTGGCGTACGCCGCTCGTCATCATCATCTGCGGCTGCGCCATCGCGCTGCTCAGCTTCGGCCCGCGCTCCAGCCTCGGCTTCTTCGTGCAGCCGATGAGCCGGGAATTCGCCTGGGGCCGCGACGTGTTCGCGCTCGCGGTCGCCGTGCAGAACCTGTTGTGGGGGCTCGGCCAGCCGCTCGCCGGCGCCATCGCCGACCGCTTCGGCGTCATGCGCGTGATCTGCGTCGGTGCGCTGCTCTATGCCGGCGGCCTCTTGATGATGCGCTATTCCTCGTCGCCGCTGTCGCTGAACATCGGCGCCGGCGTGATGGTCGGCTTCGGCCTGTCGGGCTGCTCGTTCAATCTCATCCTGTCAGCGTTCAGCAAGCTGCTGCCGCCGGAGCGGCGCGGCGTCGCGCTCGGCGCCGGCACGGCAGCCGGCTCGCTCGGCCAGTTCCTGTTCGCGCCCTTCGGCGTGGCGATGATCGACCAGTTCGGCTGGCAGAGCGCGCTGATGGTGTTCGCGACGCTGATGCTGTTCATCGTGCCGCTGTCGCTTGCGGTGGCGACGCCGCCGGCCAGCGAGGCCAAGCCGACGGAGGCCGAGCAGCAGTCGTTCACGACGGCGCTGATGGAGGCGTTCGGCCATCGCTCCTACGTGCTGCTGGTGCTCGGCTTCTTCACCTGCGGCTTCCAGCTCGCCTTCATCACCGTGCATCTGCCGGCCTTCCTGGTCGATCGCGGCCTGTCGGCGCAGGTCGGCGGCTGGGTGATCGCGGCGATCGGCCTGTTCAACATCATCGGCTCGCTCAGCGTCGGCTGGCTGCAGAGCCGGCTGCCGAAGCGCTACATCCTGTCCTTCATCTATTTCACCCGCGCGCTGGCGACGCTCGCCTTCATCTCGTTTCCGGTCACGCCGGCCAGCGCGATCGCGTTCGGCGCCGTCTCCGGTCTCGCCTGGCTCTCCACCGTGCCGCCGACCTCGTCGCTGGTCGCGATCATGTTCGGCACCCGCTGGCTTGCGACACTCTACGGCTTCGCCTTCGTCAGCCATCAGGTCGGCGGATTCCTCGGCGTCTGGCTCGGCGGCTTGGTGTTCGAGCGCTACGGCTCCTACACGCCGATCTGGTGGCTCTCGATCCTGTTCGGCGTGCTGTCGGCCCTGATCAACCTGCCGATCGTCGAGAAGCCGGTGGCGCGCGCAGTCGCAGCGACCTGAGTTGCGCGTCCGATCCGATCGGCTAAACATGGCCTGAATCTTCAAGAGCTCAGGGAGTGACGCTGTGGGAACGTTCAAGGCGATCCGGATCGACAAGGCCGACAAGGGAACGACCGCCACGCTGACGCAGTTCGACGAAGCCGAGCTGATGGACGGCGACGTCACCGTGAAGGTCGAATGGTCCGACCTGAACTACAAGGACGGGCTGGCGCTGACCGGCAAGGCGCCGGTAGTCCGCCGCTTTCCGATGATCGCCGGCATCGACTTCGCCGGCACGGTCGAACAGTCCAGCCATCCCGCATGGAAGCCCGGTGACGCCGTGATCTGCACCGGATGGGGCATGGGCGAGACGCATCTCGGCGCCTATGCCGAGAAGGCCCGGGTCAAGGGCGACTGGCTGGTGGCCCTGCCGCAAGGTCTCTCGGCCCGCGACGCGATGGCGATCGGCACCGCCGGCTTCACCGCCATGCTCTCGGTGCTCGCGCTGGAGAAGCACGGGCTGACGCCGGCGAGCGGTCCGGTGGTGGTGACGGGGGCCGCGGGCGGTGTCGGGTCGGTGGCGATCGCGGTGCTCGCCAAGCTCGGCTACCATGTGATCGCCTCGACCGGGCGCTCCACTGAATCGGACTACCTGAGGTCGCTCGGCGCGGCCGAGATCATCGACCGCAACGAGCTCTCCGGAGCCGCCAAGCCGCTGGCGAAGGAGCGCTGGGCCGGCGGCGTCGACAGCGTCGGCTCCAACACGCTGGCGAACCTGCTGTCGATGACCAGATATGGCGGCGCGGTCGCAGCCTGCGGCCTGGCCGCCGGCATGGATCTGCCGTCTTCGGTCGCCCCATTCATTTTGCGCGGGGTGTGCCTGCTCGGCATCGATTCGGTGATGTGCCCGTTGCCGGCCCGCAAGGCTGCCTGGTCGCGCCTCGCAACCGACTTGGACCGGTCAAAACTGTCTGAAATTACTCGCGAAATCGCCCTGGATGAGGTCGCCTCGCTGGGCCCGCAGATTCTCGCCGGCCAGGTTCGCGGCCGCACCGTGGTAAGGATATCCTGAACTTGTTCAGACTTTTCAAACCATGCTGCTCCATTGTTGCCATGAATGGTATGGTAAGCATGGGGTAAAGATACCGCCTTACCCGCTGTGTGGGGTTAAGTGGGAGTTTGATGCATGCTCGGGCGATTTTTGCTGGGAACCCTGACGGCTGGCGCCGTGGTCGCTCCCGCGCTGGCGGGGTCGATGACGGCCGACGAGGCACGCAAGTTCGTCGCCGGAAAGGTGTTCGCCTTCACCTGTGTCGACGGCACGCGGGGCGCGGGCCGCATTCTTGATGACATGGGCGCCGCCGGCGCTGTGCAGTTCTCGGGCTCGGGCCCGGTCCGTCACATTCGCCTGCCCGGCAACACGCTGCAGATCCGTGGCCAGAACGTTTGTGCCTCGATCAAGGGCATGCCGTTCGAGCCCTGCTTCAACCTCGACAAGAAGGATGAGCGCAGCTTCCGCGGCTCGGTCTCCGGACTCGGCGCCTTCGCGTATTGCGACTTCCAGCACCAGGGCGGTGCCACCATGCTGATGGCGCGCGCCGTGGCCCGCCCACGCGCGGCGCGTGCAGCCGCGCCTGCTGCCGATCCGTCGCACACGGAGGTTGCCGCGCGGGTGGAGACGCCGCGCGTCGAGCGCAGCAAGGTGGAACCGGTGAAAACCGAATCCGCGAAGTCCGCGCCGAGCAAGTCTGAAAACGCGAATGCTGACGGTGCGTCTGAACTGCGTCGCTCTACCGATTAGTTGTTAGTTCACTCATCGATTGAAAAACACGTCGCGGATTAACATGGATCAATCTGCGACGACGCTAGCGCACGCTAGTGGTCATTGCGCCGTAGTCGTACGGACAGTTGGATTCATGCCTCGGTAGCGACTCATTCTGCAGTTTGCGACCGGGGGGGTGACCCAATCGAAAGGGTCGGTAATGTCGCTTTATTTCTTCCGGATCAGCCAGGGCCGATATTCTGGTGCTGCTGATCAGCCTTACGAATTCGCCAACCGGGAATCCGCCTGGAACGAACTGACGGCCGTCTGCTCCGATCTCATCGGCGGCATCTCCAAGACGTTGCAGCAGGGCACCGAATGGCAGATGGAACTGCTGGACGAGGCCAAGCAGCCCGTGTTCCGAATCCGTCTCGTCTCCGAGGCCGTCACCTGAGTTCAAGCAGCGATCGCGCGCGCCGCGTCATGCGGATCGTCGGTGCGCCGGGACGCTGTTGCTCTGCGCCAGCGGCTTCCGCGATGTGATGTCGTCGAGGACGTCTCGACGCCCCTCTCCTTTCTCCTATCTCTCTCGAGGTCACCGCGACGGCGCCACGTCGATGTCGCCGTCGGTGCGATCGCTGAGATCTTCCAAAGCTTGTTTGGAGCAACCGGCGAACTGCGATCGTGACCGTCGCAGACGTCCTGATCTGACATGTTCGCGAACCCAGTGATTGTTCTGGTTGTACTATTAACTCTCGCTTCATCAAGGTTGGTATACCAGATGTTGCAAGAGCGTCGGGCGATGATCTGCGAGTTGTAACTCATCAGGATCCGTGTGCCACGATGGTAGAACAAGGAACGGTCATCAAACACCGCTCGCGTCGCGACGGTGATTGTTTTATTTGCATTGTCAGTAGTCCTACGGCTTCCCCATTAACCTCCGATAAGGCGCTTTCGCGCCCAATGGCATCGTCAGATCGGAACCGGAGCTTCGATTGATTCGAAGTGCTCTGACGTCGACGCAGTGCAGACCTGGTCGTTTCAGGCAGTCTTTTTTGCACTGCAAAGAAAGCGGTCGAACCCGCAGCCAGCTGAGGTCACCCGTGTCCAGAATGTCCATTCGCTCGAAGATTATATCGGTCATCGCGTTCATGCTCGTGACAATGGGCGGGCTTGGAGCGCTGGCCGTCGTCAGCATGCAATCGATCAATGCGAACACGGTCGACATCGCAACCAACTGGTTGCCGAGCGTGCGCGCGATCGGCGAGCTGCGCTCAGATATCAACCTCCTGCGTATCGCACTACGCGCGCATGTCATGTCGGATACGGCGGAGACCAAGCAGGCCGCCGAGAAGCGCGTGAACGGGATCCTCGAAACGATCAACAAGGATCGGAAGACCTACGAGCCGATGATCACCTCGGCCGAGGAGCGGGCGATCTACAACAACTGGGTACAGGCCTGGGAGAAGTATGTCGTCGCCGTCAAGCAAGTGATGGACGAATCGAACAAGAGCGTCGGGAGGATGCCGCGCGAGGCGACCGAGCTGCTGGAGAAGTCCGCGGCGGCGATCGCGCGTGACGCCGACAAGTATTTCATCCAGGACATCGAGTTCAACAACAAGGGCGCGGAGACTGCGACGCGGCAGGCTGCCGAGAGCTTCTCGCGCGCGATCTGGCTGGTGGTGTCGATCATCGTCGCGGCCGTGATCGCCGGAGTCGCCGTCGGCTTCTATCTCGTACAAAACGTCTCGCAGGGTATCGCCTCGATCATCAAGCCGATGCAGGAGCTCGCGAAGGGGGACCTCTCCGCCGAGGTGACACATCGCGGCGAGCCGACCGAGATCGGCGCCATGGCCGATACGTTGCAGGTGTTCAAGGAAGCGCTGATCGCCAAGAAGGAAGCCGACGATCACGCCGCTGCTGATGCCCGGGCGAAGATCGAACGCGGCCACCGCGTCGACAACATCACGCGGCAGTTCGAGGCGACCATCGGCGAGATCGTGCAGACG
This sequence comes from Bradyrhizobium sp. HKCCYLS3077, assembly GCF_051167555.1. NCBI lineage: Bacteria > Pseudomonadati > Pseudomonadota > Alphaproteobacteria > Hyphomicrobiales > Nitrobacteraceae > Bradyrhizobium > Bradyrhizobium sp. HKCCYLS3077. The sequence continues at coordinate 484,996 of NZ_JBNPTH010000003.1, forward strand.
GTATCGTCGGCCTCGACCGAGCTCGAGCATTCGGCGGGGGCTCTGTCCTCGACGGCGACGCGCTCGCAGCAGATCTCCACTGCGGTTGCCGCCGCCTCGGAGGAGGCTTCGACCAACGTGCAGTCGGTCGCGTCCGCCACCGAGGAACTGTCGTCGTCGATCACCGAGATCAGCCGGCAGGTGCAGGAATCGGCGCGGATGGCGACCGAAGCCGTGGACCAGGCGCGCATGACCAATGATCGCGTCAGCGAGCTGAGCAAGGCCGCAGCCCGCATCGGCGACGTCGTCGAGCTGATCAACACGATCGCCGGCCAGACCAATCTCCTGGCCCTCAACGCGACGATCGAGGCGGCGCGCGCCGGCGAGGCTGGCCGCGGCTTCGCGGTCGTCGCCTCCGAGGTGAAGGCACTGGCCGAGCAGACCGCCAAGGCGACCGACGAGATCGGTCAGCAGGTCTCCGGCATTCAGGCGGCGACGCAGGAGTCCGTGGGTGCCATCCGCGCGATCTCCACCACCATCGAGCGGTTGTCGGAGATCTCGTCCGCGATCGCCGCGGCGGTGGAAGAGCAGGGTGCCGCGACGCAGGAGATTTCGCGCAACGTGCAGCAGGCCTCGCAAGGCACGCAGGAAGTCTCGGCGAACGTCGTCGACGTGCAGCGCGGCGCGTCGGAGACCGGTCAAGCATCGGCGCATGTTCTCTCGGCGGCGCAATCGCTCGCCACCGACAGCGACCGGTTGAAGCGCGAGGTTGCCTCGTTCCTGGAGTCCGTGCGCGCGGCCTGACAATTCGGCGGCTCTCGCCGCCGCATTGTTCCGTAGTAGTACGTAGCCGACCATTAACAGAAGTTTGCGGAGAAAGCGGCAATCTGCGCGACAGCAGATGCCGCTTTTTGTTTGCGCAGATGCACCGGTCGCCACGACGACGTCGTGACCTGGCAGATACGGCCGGTTGTTAGAGACGATTCTCTCGGGAGATCAACGGACGTGTCCAAGCTTTCCATTCGCATCAAGATCATCGCCGTCATCACGTTCATGCTGATCGTGATGTCCGGCATGGGCGTGTTTTCGTTGCACAGCATGCGGGGCATCAACGCGCGGACAGTCGACATCGCCACCAATTGGCTGCCCAGCGTGCGCGCGCTCGGCAATCTGCGGGCCGACATCAACGTCTACCGGCTCACGCTCCGCGCCCATGTGATGGCGCAGACGCCGGAGGCGAAGGCCAGCAACGACAAGCGCATGGCCGATACGCTGGCGAAGGTGAAGAAGGACATCAAGACCTACGAGCCGCTGATCTCGTCGGCCGAGGAGCGCGGCATCTACGAGAATTGGACCCGGGCGTGGGACAAATACATGGCCGAGGTCGAGAAGGTGCTCGAGTTCTCGCGCAAGAACGTCGGCAAGATGCCGGATGACGTCGAGGCGCTGTTCAAGCCGGCCGGCATTGCCTCCGCGGCGTCCGAGGAATTGTTGGTCAAGGCGATCGACTTCAACGACAACGGCGCGGAAGCGAGCACGCGCGATGCGGCGGACAGTTACAACAGCACCTTCTGGCTCGTGACCACGATCATCATCGCCGCGGTCGCTGGCGGCATCGCCGTCGGTCTCTATCTCGTCCAGGACGTCTCGTCTGGCATCGCCTCGATCATCAGGCCGATGCAGGCGCTCGGCCAGGGCGATCTCTCGGCCGAGGTGCCGCATCGCGGCGAGCCGACTGAAGTGGGCGCGATGGCGGATACGCTGCAGGTGTTCAAGGAGGCCTTGATCGCCAAGCGGGACGCCGATGCGCTCGCCGCGCGCGACGCCGAGGCCAAGATCGAGCGGGGCCGCCGCGTCGACAACATCACCCGGCAGTTCGAGAATACGATCGGCGAGATCGTGCAGACGGTATCGTCCGCGTCCACCGAGCTCGAGCATTCCGCCGGCGCGCTGTCCTCGACCGCGACGCGCTCGCAGGAGATCTCCACCCAGGTCGCGGCCGCGTCCGAGGAGGCGTCGACCAACGTGCAGTCGGTCGCCTCGGCCACCGAGGAGCTGTCGTCGTCCATCACCGAGATCAGCCGCCAGGTGCAGGAATCCGCGCGCATGGCGCAGGAGGCGGTCTCGCAGGCGCGCCAGACCAACGATCGCGTCGGTGAGCTGTCGAAGGCCGCGGCACGCATCGGCGACGTGGTCGAACTGATCAACTCGATCGCGGGCCAGACCAACCTGCTGGCGCTCAACGCCACCATCGAGGCGGCGCGCGCCGGCGAAGCCGGCCGCGGCTTCGCGGTGGTGGCCTCGGAGGTCAAGGCACTCGCCGAACAGACCGCGAAGGCGACTGGCGAGATCGGCCAGCAGATCGGCAGCATTCAGGCGGCGACGCAGGAATCCGTCGGCGCCATCCGCGACATCTCCGGCACCATCGAGCGGCTGTCGGAAATCTCCTCGGCGATCGCGGCTGCGGTCGAGGAGCAGGGCGCTGCGACGCAGGAGATCTCACGCAACGTCCAGCAGGCCTCGCACGGCACGCAGCAGGTGTCGGCGAACGTCGTCGACGTGCAGCGCGGCGCGACCGAGACCGGCCAGGCGTCGGGGCATGTGCTCAACGCCGCCAAGTCGCTGGCGACCGACAGCGACCGGCTCAAGCGCGAGGTCGCCTCGTTCCTGCAGTCGGTGCGCGCGGCCTGACGATCATCCTGCCGGCAGCAGCAGGCGGCGCCTGCTGCTGCCGGCGGAACAGCACCTTCTGGTACAGCCAGCCGATCGCGACCAGCACCAGGCCGAGGCCGATGAAGGACAGCGCCCGCCAGACGCCGGTCAGCGCGGACATGTCGACCAGGAAGGCCTTCAGGATGGTCAGCGCGATCACGATCGCCGAGGCCAGTCGCGCCCGCTGCGACGACACCACGATGCCGATGCCGAGCAGCACGACACCAAGGGCGAGCCAGGCGATCGAGTAGGTATACTGCTCGGCCGCGCTGGTGACGCCGCTGGTCAGGTCGGGGCCGTGATAGATCCGGCGGATCTCCAGGCTCACATAGGCCAGCGCCATGATCAGCGCGCCGGCGGCCAGCGTATTGCCATAGGCCGGGGGGCGCCGGCCCGCGACCGCGTAGGACAGCAGCAGCATCAGCACCGCGGGGAAGGCGTAGGCCAGGATCAGGATGTTGAGCACGCCGCCCTTGATGGTGACGTCCGAGATCATCGGGTTCTCGAACAGCAGCAATCCGAACAGAGTGGCGCCGCCGGCGAAGCCGGTCAGCATCACGGCGCCGACATTGTGCACGATGCTCTGGCTGCGGACGCGCAGCCGCTCCAGCCCGATCGCCAGCGCCAGCGCGACGCAGACGTCGAGCCCCGCTTCGGCCAGCGACGGCACCGCCAGCATGTCTCCGTCATTGACGGCATGGCGGATCTCCAGGAACGCGAGCAGCGTCGTGAACAGGATCGCGGCGGCCTCGACCGCGCGCAGCGGCGCATCGTCGCCATAGCGGCGCATCAGAATGCTCGCGCCCCAGAACGAGGCGGCCGGCACGCCATAGCCCCACAGCAGCCAGTTGAGGATCGGCGTGGTGCCGACATCGGCGCCGACGATGCGCGGATCGTAGCCGATCCGGAGCACCACCAATCCGGCGAACACGGCGGCCAGCGTGCGCAGGAACGGGATCGGCCGGTTCTCGAATATCCAGGCGGTGCCGAGCGACATCAAGGCGAGCGAAATCGTCAGCCAGCCCTTCTCCAGCGCAAAGGTCAGCGCCAGCGCCAGCGCCGCCAGCGTGCCCGTGGCGAACAGCGCGATCGAGGCGGAGAGTCCCGGCCGCTCCTCGCGCCGCGTCAGGAGCTCGGTGGCGACCGCGAACGCAGCCGCCAGCACGACCGCGACGATCGCGAACGGGATCGAGCGGTCGAGATGAGCGATGCGGGCGTAGAGCGCGACCAGCAATGCGATCGGCGTGAACACGCCGGCGGCCGACCACACCACCGGCACGGCGGCATTCTGCGAGCGCCCCTGCGCCAGGAAGCCGGCGCCGCCGAAGCTGATCGCGAAGATCGCCGCGGTCACCAGGTGCCACGACACGGATGCGCCGAGCGGGTTCGGTCCCATGTCGGGCAGCGCGCCACCCGGCAGCACCAGCAGGTCCGGATTGTCGCGCAACGCCCATTCGGCGAACACCAGGAACACGGTTCCGGCCGCCGCCGCGACCGCACCGGTCGCGCTCGGCGCACGCCAGGCCACCGCGAGCGTGGCCGCGATCAGCACGGTGAAGCCGATCAGCGCCAGGCCATCATGGAAGCTCGACAGCACGACCAGCATCGCGCCGAGCAGATAGACGGCGAGACCCACCGACGAGATCGGCTCGACCTCGTCATTGTCGGCCGCCGGGCCGAACAGGAAGCCGCAGACGACGATCAGCGCGGTCAGCGCAAAACCTGCGACGACGTGGAAGACATGCGGCGCGACGGTCTCGACGCCCGCGTCGAGGCCGGGCAGGGTCCACAGGAACGACAGCCCGATCGTGGTCATCGCCAGCCAGCGCCACAGCCGCACCCGTGCCAGCGCAAACGCAGCTGCGGTGACGATGGCGAGATAGATGTACAGCGCCCAGTAGTTCGGCTGTCCGGTGGACACCAGCACCGGCGTGGTGAAAGCTGCGACGAGGCCGAGCCCGGCCAGCGCCGGGCCGTGCAGCAGCGCCGCGGCAAGTGTGCCGAGCGCGACCGCGCCGAGCAGCACGAAGGCAATCGCCGGCGCCAGGAATTCATACAGCGCATAGGCCGCGTAGATGGTCGCAAACGCGACGGCCGTGCCGGCCGCGGTCAGGATCGCCGGGATGTTGGCGATCGGCAGCGCCGCGATCTGCGAGATGCTTTCCTTGCGCCGGGTCCATTCGCCGGCGGCGAGCAGGGCTGCGGCAAACAGCGCGCCGAGCGCCACGCGGACCTCGGGGCCGACCAGGCCGGCCTCGATCGAATAGCGCACCATGAAGAAGCCGCCGAGCGCCAGCGTGAGCCCGCCGATCCACACCACCCAGCGGGTGCCGATGCGCTCCTCGAAGCCGGCCGAGGCTTGCGGCAGCGGCGGCGGCGCGAACGGCGGGGCCTCGGCGACGGTCTCGTCGTCCCTCGTTGCCGCAGGCTGCAGCGTGGGCTCGGTCACCTCGGGCAGCGGAGGCGGCACGGGCGGGGCTCCGTGGGCGTCCCACAGCGGGCTCAGCGGCGGTCCGCCCGCCAGCGGTGCCTCGCCGGAGCGGGCCTCGAGCTTGGCGAGACGCGCCTGGACCTCCCTCAGTCGATCGGAGGTCTTGCGCGCGAAGGCGAGCGCCGCGAACGCGATGAGGAGGGCAATCCAGTCCAGTGGCCAATCAAACATCACGCCTGGGAGTCCTGAGTCGATGGCGCCCGCCGGCGTCATGGGAGAGGAGAGAGAGGCCATGTCGGCCCCGGAGGGATGCGCAGCGAATCGACGGCCGGCCCGCGCGCGCCGCCACGATGGCTGCAGTTCCATGAGTGTCAAACGGCGCGGCGCAAGTTCAACCGGCGCCGGTGCGCAGATACTCGGCTTTCGCCCCTGCGCGCGCCCTGCCGATGCAATGTCGTTCCGGGGCACGCGAAGCGTGAACCCGGAACCCAGAGGTTGGTGGCTTGGTGGATGCCGCGATGAGATCAGCCATCTCGGGATTCCGGGTTCGCCGCTGACGCGGCGCCCCGGAATGACGGGACCAAGCTCACTCCAGATCGATCCGGAACGGCGTGCTGTCCACCATCATCGCGCCGGGTCCGATCGCTTCCAGCGCCCGGATCATGCGGCCTTCGCGCCCCAGCGCCCGATCCGCGAGGCTGACCAGCAGGCGGTTGGGCGAGGCGATCGGCGAGGCCTGCCGGATCGCCCAGGCGATGTCGAGCTCGTCGCGGTGCGGGTTGAGCGCGCAGGCCGCGGCGAAGGCGCTCGCGGTCGAGCGGCTGATGCCGGCGTAGCAGTGGATCACCAGCGGCGCCGCGCGGTCCCAGCCGCGCACGAACTCCAGCACCTGCGTGACGTGCTCGTCGCACGGCGCGACGAAGCCCGGCATGTGCTCGGTGATGTCGTCCACGGAGACCCGGAGATGGTTCTCGGGAAGGATCGTCTCGGGCCGCCGCACCTGCTCGACATTGGCCATGATGGTCAGCACGTGGCTGGCGCCGGTCAGGCGCACGGTCTCGGGCAATGCGGCAAGCGAACAGACGTGGATCATATCGGGCCTTTGAAAGCTCGATTATACGATCGGAAGCGGCAGGGCAAAAGCGGCTTCGAGATGGCTGCCGTCAGGCCGGCGCAGCGGGGGCGGGCGGCCGTCAGCGCGTGTTCCTGAGCTGCCGCAGCTCCTGGCGGACCAGATGCGCCTTGACCTCGATCTCGGCATTGAGGCGCTCGACCTGCTCGAGCACGCGCTCCCGGCTCGGCGAGGCGATCTCGACCGGCTTCTCCGACCAGGGACGGCGCACGAGCAGGGCCACCATGGCGACGGCCACGGCGGTCAGGAGCGGGAAGCTCATGGCAAAAAGCTGGTGCGTGGTCATCGAAGACCTCCCAGGATCCACTGGCCCAGCAAATGTAAGAGCACTCCGGTCACAATGCAAACCACGCCTGAGCCGTAGATCAGGCCGGCCGGGGTATTCTGCGGCAGGACGCCGTAGACGAACTGCGCGAGCGGCACGAACGTTCCGGCGGTGACGATGGCGGTCGCCAGCGTGTTGAGCCAGTTGGCCGTCAGCTTCAGCCGTTCGTTGCGGCGTTCGTCCGGCGTCAACGGCATGGCCGTCAGGACCCCAGCACCAGGTTGAACCGGGTCAGGAACCGCTTCTCCGCCTTGGCCGCGCTCCACGGCGTCAGATATTCCGTGACGGTCGCCTCCGGCAGGCCGGGGTCGCGGCCGAACAGCTTCCTCGCCTCGCTCTCGGAAAAGCCGGCCAGTCGTGTCGCCTCCAGATAGGCCGCGCCGCGATCGGCCGCCTTGATCTGGCGCTCGATCTCGGGCGCGACCTCCGCCGGCAGGCCGAAGCGGATGTGGATCGCGCCGAGCAGCCGTTTCTCGACGCTCTTGTAGCTGCCGCCAAGCACCGCCTTGAACGGCGAGATCATGTCGCCGATGACGTATTCCGGCGCGTCGTGCAGCAGCGCAGCGAGCCGCAGCTTGGCATCGATGTTCGGCTTCTTCGCGCGCATCACCGTCTCCACCAGCAGCGTGTGCTGCGCGACCGAGAAGATGTGGGCGCCGGACGTCTGCCCGTTCCAGCGCGCCACGCGCGACAATCCGTGCGCGATATCGGCAATCTCGACGTCGAGCGGCGAGGGATCGATGAGGTTGAGCCTGCGGCCGGACAGCATGCGCTGCCAGACGCGGTCGTGCCCGTTGTCGGGCGTCTTGGTCGTCATTTGATCTTGAGGCGCGGGGCGCGGCGCTTGCCGCTGCAGGTCTCGTGGCAGAAGCAGGTGACGAGATGGTCGTTGACCATCCCGGTCGCCTGCATGAAGGCGTAGACGATCGTGGGTCCGACGAACTTGAAGCCGCGCGAGGACAGCTCCTTCGACATCTTGATCGAGAGCGGCGTCGAAGCCGGCACGCTCGCCGTGGTCTTGAACTGATTCACCTTCGGCGCGCCGTCCATGAAGCCCCATAGCAGCTTCGAGAAGCCGGGGCCCTTGTCCTGGATGTCGAGCCAGGATTTCGCGCTGAGGATGGCACCCTCGATCTTGGCGCGGTTGCGGACGATGCCGGCATCGTTCATCAGCGCATGGATCTTCTTGTCGCTGTAGCGCGCGATCTTCTCCGGCTGGAAATCATCGAAGGCGCGGCGGAAATTGTCGCGCTTGCGCAGGATCGTGATCCACGACAGCCCGGCCTGGAAGCCGTCGAGGATCAGCTTCTCGTAGAGGGCGCGGTCGTCATACTCGGGCACGCCCCACTCGGTGTCGTGATAGGCGACATAGAGCGGATCGCTGCCCGGCCAGGGGCAGCGCGTCAGACCATCAGGATGGACGACGGCGGCGCGGCCCATACGATCCGCTCAGGCGACCGTTTGTTTCGGCGCGCCCTGCAGCGCGTCGGGATCGGCGATGCGCAGCGTCAGCCCGCCAGCAGTGAGCGGCGTGCCAGCCTCCATGGCTTCCGCGGCGCGATCGATGCGCAGCAGCGCCAGGCCCTTCTGCGCAGCGGCCGAGCCCATCGTGCCGATGCTCTTCTCGCCGGCCAAGATCGGCGTGCCCGGCTCCGGGCTCGGGCCGTCGATCAGCACCTTGGCGGTGCGTGTCCGCGTGGTGCCGCGATGGTGCATGCGGCTCACCACCTCCTGGCCGACATAGCAGCCCTTGCCGATGTCGACGCCGTGCAGGCGGTCCATGTTGGTCTCGTAGGGAAAGGCGTCGCCATACATGAAGTCGAGCCCGCCGCGCGGCACGGCATGATCGATCCGATGCGCCTCGTAGTCTGCGGCCGCGACAATGTCGGCGCCGAGTCCCGCCGCGATCTCGGCGAGCTCGGCCTGCGGCGCGATGACGCGGTCACCCATCGCCTCGTGACGCGGATCTCTGAAGCAGAGATCGAGCGCCGCACCGGGCGTGCCGTCCCACACTGCGATGACACCCACCTGATCCGACAGGTTGGCGACCGTCAGCTTGGCGCGCAGCTTGTACAAATTGAGCTTGTCCGCCAGCGCCTGCGCCAGCGCGCGCGGGCAATCCAGCAGGAAGCGTTCACCGGCCTCGCCCGTGGGCGCCTGCGCCACCAGGAAGTCGATGATGATCTTGCCCTGCGGCGTCAGCAATGCCCCGAACCGGGCCTCGCCCGGAACGAGCTTGGTGACGTCCGTGGTGACCAGTCCGTTGAGGAACTTGCGTGCATCGTCGCCGCTGACCTGGACCACGCCCCGGTCGTCGAGAAACGTCGCTTTCATTCGAAAAACCTCTTGCGACACGCCGCACCGAAACGTAAGCCGCCCTGGCTTAAACCACAAGGCTGAAACGCTGCACTGCGGTGGCTTCATCCTAAAGATCAAGCCGCGCGAGGCCTGGCAGGCCAGCAAATGGGCAGGCGCGCAGCATGATCGATCTGTCTCCGATGAATGCGGAGAATGAAATCCTAGAGGGGTTCATGAGCCAGCGGTTCGACGTCATTCTGAAATCCGGCACGGTGGTCAATCAGGACGGCGAGGGCGTTCGCGACATTGGCATCACCGCTGGCCGCATCGTCGAGATCGGCGATCTCGGCGCGGCTTCGGCCGCCGAGATCATCGACTGCAAGGGCCTGCACGTGTTGCCCGGCGTGATCGACACCCAGGTGCATTTCCGCGAGCCCGGCCTGACCCACAAGGAGGATCTCGAAACCGGCTCGCGCAGCGCCGTGATGGGCGGCGTCACCGCCGTGTTCGAGATGCCCAACACCAACCCGCTGACGGTCACCGAGGAGGCGTTCACCGCCAAGATCGAGGCCGGCCGGCACCGCATGCATTGCGACTTCGCCTTCTTCATCGGAGGCACCCGCGAGAACGTCGAGCAACTGCCGGTGCTCGAGCGCGCCGAGGGCTGCGCCGGTGTGAAGGTGTTCGTCGGCTCCTCCACCGGCTCGCTGCTGGTCGAGGACGATGACTCGCTCCGCCGCATCTTCCAGGTCATCCGCCGTCGCGCCGCGTTCCACGCCGAGGACGAATACCGCCTCAACGAGCGCAAGGGTCTGCGCGTCGAGAACGATCCGCGCTCGCACCCGGTATGGCGCGATGAGGAGGCGGCGCTGCGCGCCACCCAGCGCCTGGTCAATCTTGCCTACGAGACCGGCAAGCGAATCCACGTGCTGCACATCTCGACCAAGGAAGAGATCGTCTATCTGCGCGACCACAAGGACGTCGCCACCGTCGAGGCGACGCCGCATCATCTCACTCTGACAGCGCCCGAGTGCTACGAGCGGCTCGGCACCTATGCGCAGATGAATCCGCCGGTGCGCTCGGCCGACCATCGCGACGTCATCTGGTGGGGCGTCCACCAGGGCATCGTCGACATCCTCGGCTCCGATCACGCCCCGCACACCGCCGAGGAGAAGGCCAAGACCTATCCGGCCTCGCCCTCCGGCATGACCGGCGTGCAGACGCTGGTGCCGATCATGCTGGACCACGTCAATGCCGGCCGGCTGTCGCTGCAACGTTTCGTCGACCTCACCAGCGCCGGCCCGGCTCGCATCTACAACATCGCCCGCAAGGGCCGCATCGCCGCCGGCTACGACGCCGATCTCACCATCGTCGACCTCAAGCGCAGCGACACCATCACCAACAAATGGATCGCCTCGAAAGCCGGCTGGACGCCGTATGACGGCGTGCGCGTCACCGGCTGGCCGGTCGGCACCTTCGTCCGCGGGCAGCGCGTGATGTGGCAGGGCGAACTGCTGACTCCGGCGACTGGCGAACCGGTGCGCTTCATGGAGACGCTGCGGCCGTAACGGCGCTTACTATGTGCTCCGTCATTGCGAGCGCAGCGAAGCAATCCAGAGTTCTTGCTGGGTCCTGGATTGCTTCGCTGCGCTCGCAATGACGCGGAAGGAGCATCGCGCTTCGGATGATCGGCTCGTAACCCGGATGAGCGCAGCGACATCCGGGTTCACCAACACAGCAGGCGAGACCCCGGATGTCGCTGCGCTCATCCGGGTTACGCGGTTGCGACAAGGAGGCTGGCGCGAGCGCACCTATCGAAATCGGATCCCGGCTCTTTAACGCACGGACGGTGCGCTCCCTCGCCCCGCTTGCGGGGAGAGGGCTGGGGTGAGGGGGACTCTCCACGAGTGCGGTGCGTGGAGAGTCCTCCTCACCCGGATTGCATCTTTCGATGCAATCCGACCTCTCCCCGCAAGCGGGGCGAGGTATGATCCCATCGCTGCGCTCGCAATGACGCGGGAGCTGATACGACAGTCCCGCAGCTATTCACGCGAACAGCTTGTCGATGTCGTCCTGGGAAATCGCCACGCCCACCCGCTTGGGGCCTTCGAGCAAATCGGGCTCGGTGCTCGGGGCGGCGACCTCGGCGGCCATCCGCGCCAGCTCCTCTTTTCCCCACATGCGGACCAGCCGGTTGATGTGCTCCTCCATGAACTTCAGCGACTTGACCACGCGCGTGATCCGCTGCCCGGTGAGGTCCTGAAACGCACAGGCCTCGAACACCTTGTTGGTGCTGTCGACGATCTCGTCGCTGACCGCCGCCACCGTCGGGTCCTTGACACCTTGCAACTTCCCGACGCTGGTGCTGATCTCTTCCATGCTTTCGAGGATTGCGTTCCCGGCCGTCTCCGTATTCTCGACGATCGCGTCGAGGGTATCGGCCATGCTCGCGAAATTGTACTTGCTGTCGCCTTGAAGAGCGGCGAATTCCCGTCGCATACTGCTGAGGTGACCGAACATCTCGACCAGGAGCGTCTTCAGCATCCTCTCTTCTTCCGGCGCAATCATCAGCAATCCCCAGCTGTTCCCTAACGTTTCCTTAACCGAAGTCTTCACGCGGCAGCATCAAGCTCCGCCTGCTCGTCCGTGACGGCATGTCGGACCTCGTTCTGGCGATGACCAGGTCGCGACACGGAGCCGAGTTTTCGCGTCAGCTCGAATCGGTACTGTGATCAGGTCGGTGAAGATCAGCGGCTCAGTTTTTCCCATTTTCGTTAAGGGCGGATGTTCAATCATGCCCAAGGCCTTCGAATGGTGAAGGATTTCTGACGCGACTTGGCGGCCGGGCCGCCTGACAGGACACGTCCGTCCTTGCGTCGAACGAGGTATGAGCGGTTGCTGCTCCGCGCCGCCCGACGGGCGAATCAGTGCGCGACTTGGTCAGGCGGGGCGACGATCTCGATCACGGCGACGACACGCAACGCATGCGCCGAATCGGAAAGTTGGCGCGTTGCTTCAATGGCATCGCGCTCGCAGCACCGCGTCGGCGGAAGAATGGTCTTTCTTTTTTCCAGAAAATGTGTCACTCCTCTCGCATCCCGCCTCAACGAGAGGGGCGTACGCGCGGTCGTCACGAGACGCGAGGCGGGCAGGCGGTGGCCGTGTCGGGTTGCAGCGTGGCTTGTCCGCGCGGACGAACAATCTCGATGCGGACGTGAAGCCGTGTGGTCCTGGCCTCCCGATGCCGAGGTCAAGCCTGCTGTCGATGCGAGAGCGTCGGCGCGGACGATGGGGGCAAGACAGCCGGTCCCCAGGGAGAGCACGGAGTAAGCGTTAAACCCATCGCGCAGGGAAGGCTGGGCTCATCCGGCTGCACCTGTGGTTCCTGCCCCGTGCATTCTTGTTCGCACGGGGGCCATGGGCGTCAGCCGACGCCCAGCCTTTCCTGCGCCCTCGATTTGCGAGGGCCGAACGTCGGCCATCGCTCGGACGCAATCGGCGCCGCGAGGACGATGAAACGTGTCCTGTGCTGTTTGAAGACGTGAAGAAGGCGCCAGCTCACGCTGCTGACGTTGCGCGGCTGCGGGGCCGTGACGCCGCCGCGTCCACTGCTGTCATCCCCGCGAAGGCGGGGATCCAGGTCTCACCGCCTGTCGTGATCAACCGAGAGGTCACGGCGTACTGGATGCCCGCTTGCGCGGGCATGACGATGTGAGTTGTGGCGTGAGTCGTGAGACGAACGCGGAGCGCGATGGTGGGCACGGCGCCGGCGACAGCGCGGCATGATCCGCAGGCGAGGCGGGCGCGCCTTTGCCCACCTCCAGCCGACGCGAACAGCCTACTGCGTCGCGCGGGCCAGCGAGAATTCGCCGTTGCGGATGCGCTCCGGAAACCCCTCGACGAAGGTCGCGACCGCGTCCTCGCCATAGGTCGTCACGAGCTCGGCGAGGGCGGCGAACAGGCTGGCCTGGGCCAGGCAGTCGCCATCGACGCCGTCATGGCGCGCTTCCGCCCAGGCTTCGTTGAGATAGCTGAGCGCGGCCTGCTTCTGCTCATGGTCGGGCAGGACGTCGGGGAGGGCGCTGAAGGGTACGGGGAAGCTCATTGAATTCAGTCTGGCGGTGCGCCGCGGCGCAAGGAAATCCAAGCGCGGGCGCGCCGGACAAGCGAGGTTTAACACGCGCGGCGGGAACGCCTAGGCCAGTTCTTTAGGAAAGGTTAACAAGGTTAACGCAAACGTGGATAACGCGCCGCGGGCCTCAATTGGCGTAGCGCGCCGTGAGGTCGCGCGAGATCTTCGAGCCCTCGTCGATGTAGCGGCGGATGGCGACCATGGCGGCCGGCGTGCAGGTCCGGTAGGTCTGCTGGAAGCCGTTATAGCCGCGGTTGAAGCCGGCGATCATGCGGGCGCGGCGCTCGCCCGACGGGGTCTCGGCGTCGATCAGCGCCTGCATCTGGTTGCGCCATTTGGCGCCCTCGTTGCTGCCGCAGATGCCGCGGAGGTAATGCAGTGTGCCGAGAATCTCGGCCAGGCGCTGCAGATCGCCATCGAAGGGCGCAGCCGCATCCTGCGCCCGCACCGGGGCGGCGGCGCAGGCCATGACGAGCATCAGGAGGGCCAGGAGGCGCTTGGAGAGCATCGGGAACACGTCCGTGATATGCCTGTGCCCAGCGGCGGACGCAAGGCGCCTACAGCAGCGCCCGGGCCGCGGCAATGATCTCCGGCAGCCCCTCGGTCAGCACCAGGCCGTCCAGCGCGTCGGGGACGCGCCATTGGGCATCGTCCAGTTCCGGATTGAGCTGCGCTTCGCCGGCAATCCAGCGCGCCGCGAATGGCAGGATCACGTAGTGGCCGCCGCCGCCCGCGGCCGGCAGAACCTCGCGCCAGCCGGCGAGGCCGATGATGGCGATCGAGAGCCCGGTCTCCTCCATGACCTCGCGGGCCACGGCCTCGTGCAAAGTCTCGCCGAACTCGACCCGTCCGCCGGGCAGCGTGTAGACGCCCTTCGCCGGCGACCGGGCGCGACGCACCAGCAGCAGCCGGTCGTCGCGGAAGATCGCGGCGCTCACAGCGAGTTGGGGAGGAGACGGCGGCGTGGCGGTCATGCGAGGCGCTCCGGCTGGGGCATGCACTCTACCGTGAAGACCGCGGCGCGCGCAGCGTCGTTCTGGTCAGAAGCTGGCCATGATCGCGTCGACGGCGTCGACCTCGTCGACCTCCGCCACCGGTTCCGGATCGAACTCGATGTCGCCGTTGATGATGCCGCCAGCCTGGGCCACCAGCGGCTTGACCCAGCCCGCGGCCTGTTCGGCGAGCGCGGCCTTGGTCTTGTCCTGCTTGGCCTCGCGCATGGCGCTGCCGACCGCGAGCAGGATGTCGGTCATGGTCTTGGTGAGATGGTCGAAACGATCGCGAATCGACGGATCGGCCTGTTCATAGGCCTCGATCACGAGATCGCGGGCCTTGAAATTGGTGTGCGTGAAATGTTCTGGATAGGTCAGCGGCGACCACGCCAGGAAATCCTCGGCGCATTCCGGGATATCGGGAATCATTTCGAGCAGCATCACGGCTTCGTTGAAATGATTCAGATAGTCGGTGGCGAGACCGGTGCGCGGATTGATGTTCGCGGCGCGCAGGATCGCGGCGCGCGCGGGATCGATAGCGCTGCCGGCCGGTCGTTGGGTCGTGCGATCGGACGGCACGGATTGGGTCGCAACTGCGGTCATCGGGCTGCAGTGTTGGCAAACCGAGTTAAAAGGTGCTGAACACACGACGATTTGAGTGAGATTATGTGTGGACGTTTCGTCATCACTTCACCACCCGCAGCGTTGCGGCAGATCTTCGGCTACGAGGAACAGCCGAACTTTCCGCCACGTCACAACATCGCGCCCACGCAGCCGATCCCCGTAGTCCTGCTGGATCGTGACAAGCGTCACTATCGTTTGATGCGCTGGGCCTTCATGCCGGCCTGGGTCAAGGATCCCCGTAGTTTTACGCTCGTGATCAACGCGCGTTCGGAGTCCGTACGCGAGAAGCCCGCGTTCAAGAATGCGATCCGGCGGCGCCGCGTGCTTGTGCCCGCTGATGGGTATTACGAATGGCAGGTGATCGACGGCCGCAAGCGTCCGTTCTTCATCCATCGCAGCGACCGCGCGCCGTTCGGCTTCGCAGCTCTCGCCGAGACATGGATGGGTCCGAACGGCGAGGAGGTCGATACGGTGGCGATCGTGACGACGGCGGCCAATCCCGCACTCTCGGTGTTGCATCATCGTGTTCCCGTGACCATCAGGCCCGATGATTTCTCGCTCTGGCTCGACTGCCGCAGCGACGATCCGACCGACGCGATGCGGCTGATGGTGGCGCCCGACGACGGCGAGTTCGCTTGGTACGAGGTTTCGACGCGCGTCAATGCGGTCGCCAATGACGACGAGCAATTGCTGCTGCCGATGACCGAGGAGATGCGCGCGGCGGAGGATGCGCAGCGCAAGCCAGCGAAGAAGGTTGCACCCCGCAAGGCTACACCTGTCGTCGACGATGGGCAGGGGAGTTTGTTCTGAGGTGGGATGTCTCGACAGAGACTGTCGTCATCCCCGCGAAGGCGGGGATCCAGTACGCCGCGGCCTTTCGTGATGTCGTGACGGCCAGTGGCATACTCGATCCCCCGCTTTCGTGGAGGACGACAGCGAAATACACGATGCGCGTGTGTGCTCTACTTGAAGATCCGCAGCGCCGCGTGCTGCAGCAGCATGATGGTCTTGGCGTCCTGAATGCGCTTGTCGTCGACCATCGCGAGCGCCTCGTCGATGCCGAGTTCCAGCACCTCGATCTCCTCGCCCTCATGCGCCAGCCCACCGCCGGCGCTGACGCGCATGCCCGGCTCGTACTCGGCGACGAAGAAGTGGATCTTCTCGGTGACCACGCCGGGGCTCATGAAGGCCTCGAACACGAACTTGACGTCGTGCAGCCGGAACCCGGTCTCCTCCTCGGCCTCGAGCCGGATGCGCTCCTCCGGCGAGGCGTTGTCGAGCAGGCCGGCGGCGGTCTCGATCAGCAGGTCGTCATAGCCGTTGAGGAATGCCGGATATCGGAACTGCTTGACCAGGATGACGCGGCGCTGCGCGAGATTGTAGGGCAGGATCGCCGCGGCGTTGCCGCGGTCGAACACGTCGCGGCTCTGCATCTGCCAGGTGCCGTCGTCGCGCCGCCATTCGAACCGGGTCGAGGTCAGCGTGCCGTAGTGATCGGAGAGCACGCGCTTGTCATGCACGCGGATGCGATCGGAGATGCTCATGCTGAATTCCTACTTCATCCCCGGCGTCGGCGGGCGGCCGTCGAGCCATTTCGAAAACACGACGCTGTCCTGCACGGCATAGTCGAGCGTCTGATAGAACGCCTGAACCTTGGTGTTGTCGCCACGGACCATCAGCATCAGCTTGGCGATGCCGCGCGCGCGCAGCCAGTCCTCGGCGGCGGCCATGATGGCTCGCCCCAGGCTGTGGCCGCGATGCTCGGGATCGACGCTGACGTAGTAGACCCAGCCGCGGTGGCCGTCATGACCGACCATCGCGGAGGCCACGATGGCGCCGCTGCTGCGGCCGACGAGCACGGTGGAACTGCCGCCGCGGCGGGCCAGCGCGATGTCGGCAGCGGGATCGTTCCATGGCCGCGTCAGGCCACAGCGCTGCCACAGCGCGATGATCGCGGGCATGTCGGCATCGGTGATGTCGGAGATCGAGAGCGGAGCAGGGGTCATGAGCGTATCGATGGCCTAGAGCACCTTGCCGGGGTTCATGATCCCGAGCGGATCGAACTGCGCCTTGATCGCGCGCATCAGCGCGATGGCGGTCGGGTCCTTCACATCAGGCAGTTCGTCGCGCTTGAGCACGCCGATGCCGTGCTCGGCGGAGATCGAGCCACCCATGCGCAGCACGATGTCGAATACGACCTTGTTCACCTCGTGCCAGCGCGCGAGATAGTCCGCCGAATTGGCGCCGACCGGCTGGCTGACATTGTAGTGGATGTTGCCGTCGCCGAGATGGCCGAACGGCACCGGCCGCGCGCCGGGCACCTGCTTGACCACGGCCTCGTTGGCCTCGGCGATGAACGCCGGCACGGCCGCGACAGGCACGGAGATGTCGTGCTTGATCGAGCCGCCCTCCGGCTTCTGCGCCCAGGAGATGTCCTCGCGCAGCTTCCAGAACGCCAGGCGCTGAGTGAGATTTTCGGCGATCGCGGCGTCGTCGACGATGCCGGCCTCCAGGCCCTGCTCGAGAATATTCTCCAAGGTGGTGCGGGCATCGTCGCGCGACGACGACAGTTCCATCAGCACGAACCACGGATGCGGGCCGGACAGCGGCGCGCGGTTGCCCACGACATGGCGGATCGAGAAATCGAGCGCGATCGCGGCGATCAGCTCGAAGCTCGTGAGACTGCCGGCCGCCTCGCGTTGCGCGATCGCCAGCAGTTTCAGCGCATCCTCCGGCGACTTCAGCCCGACAAAGGCGGTCTCGATCGCGCGCGGCTTCGGAAACAGCTTCAGGCTCGCCGCGGTGATGATGCCGAGCGTGCCCTCGGCACCGATGAAGAGGTTGCGCAGGTCGTACCCGGTGTTGTCCTTTTTCAGCTTCGACAGGCCGTTGAGCACCCGCCCGTCCGCCAGCACCACCTCGACGCCGAGCGCCATCTCGCGCGCGACGCCATAGGCCAGCGCGGCGGTGCCGCCGGCATTGGTCGAGAGATTGCCGCCGATGGTGCAGCTGCCTTCGGCGCCGAGCGACAGCGGGAACAGCCGGTCGACCTCCGCGGCCTTCTGCTGCGCGGTCTGCAGCACCACGCCGGCCTCGGCGATCATCGTGTTGGAGGCGGTGTCGATGTCGCGGATCTCGTCCATGCGCTTCAAGGACACCACCACCTCGCCATTGTGCGGCGTCTGGCCGCCGACCAGGCCGGTGTTGCCGCCTTGCGGCGTCAGTGCGATGCGATGCGCGCTGGCGAGCTTGCAGATCGCTGCGACCTCCGCGGTCGAGCCGGGGCGCAGCACCAGCGGCGAGCGGCCGTGGAACAGATTGCGCTCCTCGGTGACGTAAGGCGCGACGTCGGTCTCCGCGGTCAGCGCCTGGCGCTCGCCGACGATGGCGGCGAATTGCGCGATCAATTCGGGGGACAGTGGCGGCAGGGCAGGCTGGCTGATGTTCATGGTCAGTCGCTTCCAGGGTTATCTTGGCGCGGCGGCGCGGCGCAGCCGGTCGTTGATGGCTTCGCCCAGCCCGTCGTTCGGGATCGGCATCACGGCAATGCTGCGGACGCCGCTCGCATCGAGGCTGCGAAGATAGCCGAAAAGATGCGTGGCTGCCTCTGCCGGATCGCCGGCAGCCGAGAGGTTGAGCACCGCAGCGGCCCGTGCGGCGCCCGGCAACGCTGCCGGACCGAAGGCGAGCAGGGCCTCGTCCGGGGCGACCTCCGTTGCCCCGAGGCGGACCGCCGCGCGCGGGGCGTAGTGCGAGGCCAGCATGCCCGGCGCCAGCGGCTGCTCGGCGGCATGCAGCTCCGCTGCGGCCGGCCGGACCAGGGGCCGGCCAAGCACCGCCTCGATGGCTTCGCTTGGAACTCCGCCGGGGCGGAGCAGGGTGGGCGCATCGAAGCAGCCGACGATGGTCGATTCGACGCCGACCTCGACCGGGCCACCGTCCAGGATCAGATCGACTCGCCCCGTGAGGTCGGCCGCGACATGGCCGGCCGTGGTCGGCGACACGTGGCCGGAGATGTTGGCCGACGGCGCCACCACGGCACCACCGAACGCCGCGAGCAGCGCCCGCGCGATGGGATCGGCAGGCACGCGGATCGCGACCGTGTCGAGGCCGGCCGTGGCGAGATCGGCGACTGGGCAGCGCTCCGCCTGGGGCACCACGAGCGTCAGCGGCCCCGGCCAGAAGGCGGCGGCGAGACGCTCCGCGGTGGCATCGAAACGGCCGATGCGGCGCGCCGCAGCGCTGTCCGCGACATGGGCGATCAGCGGGTTGAAGGCGGGCCGTCCCTTGGCCTGATAGAGATGAGCGATCGCCGTCGCATTGGCGGCATCGGCGCCGAGGCCGTAGACGGTCTCGGTCGGAAACGCCACCAGCCCGCCGCGCGCGAGCACGGCCGCCGCTCTCGCGATTCCGGTCGCGTCGGCGGGCAGGATCTCGGTCTTCAGCGCTGTCGTCTCGGGCTCGGACATCTGGGGCCGGCGGTGGTACCTCTGCGCGCCCGCTATAGCGGCTGGTGCCGGGCGAATGAAGCACGCAAATCGTGCGCTGCCTTGCATCTGCGCCATGGCCGGCGTGCAAAGCGCCATTGCGCCAAGGAGTTAACCCATCGCTCGGCGATCTGCGATTTCGATGCGATTTCCTGCCTCGTGTGCCTTGCGAAGACGGAAACCCGACGCTATAAGCCGGCTTCCCAAGTCGGAGCGTGGCTCAGCCCGGTAGAGCACTGCGTTCGGGACGCAGGGGTCGCAGGTTCGAATCCTGCCGCTCCGACCATTTTTCCCCTGCAGCTTTTGCCCTTTCGGTTGCGCCATTTGGTCTCCCTCGTCTGGGGTACAGATTGAGACCTTTTCTCAGCCTCATCCGCTTCACTGGGGCACCCCGATAATCGATGAAAGTGCTTGGCGACGATCCTCTCGCTGGGCGCGATCACGGTCGTGGCGCGATCTCAATCGGAGACGTCGTAAAGAACATCAGCGGCGCGGACGACTTGATGGCCTGCCTTATGAAGGACGGCCCCAGTGGCTGATAGACGAGCTGCGGTGCCGTGCTCCACCCACCACGTCCGCTTCTGAGCCCATATCGGACCTCTCGGCTGGCGCGGGCGATGTCCCCCTCCGAGGAACAACCGGAAGAAAACTTACGGCGTGGCCGAAAGGCGGCTTTTGACCAGAAGCCTTCGCTCCCGACCTTCTCAGTTCCTCTGGTGTACAGATCGGGGCACAGATTGAGGCCGTTTCATCCAGCCCGAGAGCGTCGAGCGGCGGAGATCGACACCGTGTGATCCGCGACTGTCAGTAGGCGATCGAGATGCGCTTCTTGGCGAGCTCGACAGCGAGCGCCTGTCGGAGCGCCGAGATGTCGTCCACCGGCCTCGCTCGCAGGCGACGGATTTCGTCCGCCCTAAAGGGTTTGCCTCGATCGCGCGCCGGCGCGCCCTAGACGTGCAGGACGTAGTTCAGGAGGTCCGCGGTCTCGCTATCGGGAAGGGCGGCATTCACGACGCCGGGGACGTTCGCACGATAGAGCCGGCCCTGTTCACTGCCGGCGAAATGTCCGACGATGCCGGGGAAGGGCGGGATGCGGTCGACGGACGATCCTTCGCCATCGAGACCGTGGCAGCCGGAGCAGTGCAGCCGATAGAGATATTCAGTGCTCTCTGCGGCCTTCGACTGTTCGATGACGCCGATCGTGGTTGCTGCGATCAGGGCAAGGGTGAGAGGTCTCATGGCATCAGACCGGAACGGATCTGCTTGATGTCGTCATTGCCCATTGGGCGACCGCGGATGCGGGCGACGTCGGCGGCCTTGAGCTGGACCCTGGCAGGTTGAGGCGGAAGACGTAGTTGACCACGGCGGCGGTCGCATCGTCGTTCAAGCCTTGCTACGGCGGCATCGCGCTCGTGATCGTCGCGCCTCCGTCGAGCGGAAGCGTCCCGGAGAGTCCCTTGATCACGACCATCACGGGATAGTCGGTCCACTTGGCCGCGGCACTCAACACCTGATATTCTCACAGTGGAGCTGCGCCGCCTTGATCGGTCAGCGGAAGGCCTGCTGATTGCAAAGCTTGACGCAATCCCTTGTAGCCGCTAGCCTTGGATATGAGCAAAGGGGGCTCTCACCGCATTGGTCGGGGAGGGCCCCCTATTTTTTTGGAGTACGCGATGGCATGGGAGGGCGACCCGCATCGGCCTTTCAAAGTTGGAGCTCTGTTTTCCGAAACCGGCCCGACAGCGTTTATCGAGCGCACGCAATGGAACGCCCTGCAGCTTGCGATCACGGAGATCAATCTCGCCGGGGGGCTGGCCGGACGCGAAGTTATCGCCGTCAGCGGTGACGCGCGATCGGATCCCAATCGCTTCAGCCAGCTCGCCGAACATCTGCTGGACGAAGAGCACGTCTCGCTGTTGATCGGCTGCTACATGACCAACACGCGGCAGGCCGTGGTTCCCGTCGTCGAGCGGCGCGGCGCGCTGCTGGCCTATACTGCGCCCTATGAGGGCTTCGAATATTCCCCGAACGTCATCTATGGCGGCGCCGTGCCGAACCAGCACATTCTGCTTCTGGCGCGGCATTTGATCGCGAATGTCGGCAAGCGGTTCTATCTCGTCGGAACGCGCTACACATTTCCAATTGAATCGAACCGCGTGATGATGACTCTGGTTGCGGAACAGAAGGGGCAAGTGCTGGCCGAGCGCTATGTTCCCCTCGACGTCCGCCATCGCGAGCTGAAGGCGATCGTCGAGGACATCCGGCTGAAGCGGCCGGACGTCGTCTTCTGTACCGTGGTGGGCGAGGCGGCTCGCATTTTCTATGAGCTCTGTCGTGACGCGGATATCTGCGCGCATACCCAGATTGCCAGCCTGACGATCACCGAGGCCGAGCTGGCGCTGATGGGACCCGAGCTCGCGGTCGGACATCTGACCGCTGCGACCTATTTCCAGTCGATCAACTCGCCGGCCAACCGGCGCTTCGTGAGTAGCTACAAGGCGAAGTACGGTCCCGAGGCGACGACGAATGCAATGGCTGAGACAGCCTACAGCCTGACCCACATGGTGCTACAGGCCGCGGCCCTCAGCGAATCCACTGATGTCGCTGTCGTCCGCGCCGAGCTTGCAAGGACTCCGTTCGAGGCGCCGCAAGGCACGGTGCGCCTCGATCCGGACAATGGCCACTGTTACCTGTGGCCGCGAATTGGTCGGGCCGAGGCGACGGGGCAGTTCGCCATCGTCGAACAAAGTCCGGCCGCGATGAAGCCAGATCCTTACATGATCAATCATAGTCTGGAGGATTGGCGCACGACAGAGGACATCGAGCTGGTTCCAAGAGCGAGTTGAAGACGTGCTGAACGCCCTCAGGGATATACGCAACGTAAGGGTGCTCGTTTTCCATCCGAAGGATCGTGAGCGTGACGAGCTCACGACTCAAATTCGTAGGATAGGTTGCCGCGTCGAGGCGATCTGGCCGCCGCAGGATGAAATTCCGCCGGACGCGGATGTGATCTTCGTCCTGTTTCGTCAGGACGCCATCAGTATCAGCCTGGCAAGGTCGCTGGAACGGCGTCCGCCAGGGAGCACGGTGATCGGCATCGTCGAGTTCGAAAGTCCGAACGTGATCGAGTGTATTGTGCGCGCAGGTACCACGGCAATCGTCACAAAACCGATCCGCGCTTTTGGTCTATTGACAAGCATTGTCCTCGCCCATACGCTAACTGATAAGTTTCGAGTTGTCTCCGAGCGAGTCAAGAAGCTCGAAACGAGACTGACCTCTCTGAAGCAGATCGAGAAGGCAAAAACGCTGCTGATGGATCGTAAGCGCCTCACCGAGCAAGCGGCCTACGACTATCTTCGCGAGAGAGCGATGTCCAAGCGGACGACGATGGAAGCGCTATGTGCGGCCATCGTCGAGGCGAATGAGGTGTTCGGAGATTGAGCCAAGGCGGCTCGGGAGCCTCCGAAACAGACAATTCCAACAACGACTAGATCCGTGCGCGCGCCAAAGCTGTCGTCGCCGGATCGCGGCTAAGGAAGCCACCAGCAGCCCGTAGCGGCTGTCGGTGGCTTTTTTGTTTTGGGCTCGTGCCGACCGGCGCGCGCCAACGCGGACCTATGCCCTCACGGGAGCGAAGGAGAGTTAGCAAATGACGATGGCTGGTGATCTCACTGACAAATCCGTTCGCGTCGCATGCGACGTTGGCGGCACCTTCACGGATATCTGCGTGCTCAACGAGCTGTCGGGACGCATGCATGTCGCGAAGGTCCCGACGACGCCGGATCCGATCGAGGGCGTGCTGGCCGGGATCGAAGCGGGCGGCGTCGACCTGCACGATCTCGTGCTGTTCTCGCATGGCACGACGCTCGCGACCAACGCGCTGATCACGCGCCGTTTCCCGCCCGCGGTGATGATCACGACCAAGGGATTTCGCGACACGATCGAGATTCGCCGCGGCAATCGCGATGATCTCTGGGACACTTACAAGGAAATGGCCAAGCCGTACATCGCGCGCCGCGACCGGCTCGTCGTCTCGGAGCGCGTGGATTTCTCCGGCGCAGTCATCACGCCGCTTGACGAGGACGAGGCGCGTAACATCGCCCGCATCGTCAAGAAGCGCGGCGTGAAGACGGTGGCGATCTGCTTTGCGAACGCTTTCATGAACCCGGCGAACGAACGCCGCATGCGCGACATCCTCGCGGCCGAGTTGCCGGACGCGACGATCTCTCTGTCCAGCGACATTCTGCCCGAGATCTTCGAGCATGAGCGGTTCTCGACGACGGTGGCCAATGCCGTGCTGGCGCCCGTGGTCGGCTCCTATGCCCAGCGGCTCGAAGGCCGGATGAAGGCAGGCGGCTACGACGAGGACGTGCTGCTGCTGCATTCGGGCGGCGGCGTCATGACGGCGAAGACGGCGGAGAAGTTCGCTGCCAGACTGTCCGCCTCCGGCATTGCCGCCGGCGCGATCGCCAGCCGCTTCGTCGCGGAGAACGCGGGCTTCAAGAACTCGATCGGCCTCGACATGGGAGGAACCTCGACCGACGTTTCGTTGTGCGACAACGGCAATCTCCGCGTCACCAAGGAATGGTATGTCGAGTACGGCTATCCGATCTGCTTCCCATCGATCGAGGTGCTGACCATCGGCGCTGGGGGCGGCTCGCTCGCCTGGATCGACGCCGCCAAGTCGCTGCGCAACGGTCCGCAATCGGCGGGCTCGACTCCCGGACCGGCCTGCTACGGGCGGGGCGGCGCCAACCCGACCAATTGCGATGCCAATGTCGTGCTGGGCCGGCTGAGCGACAGGCTGGCGGGCGGCAAGGTTTCGCTCGACAGGGCGCTGGCCGTCGAGGCCATCGAGCGCGGCGTCGCCAAGCCGCTCGGTCTCTCGCTTGAAGACGCCGCGCTGTCGGTGCTCAAGGTCGCCAACGCCAACATGGCCGACGCGGTTCGTCTGCTGTCGATCCGGCGCGGCTACGACCCGCGTGACTTTGCGCTCGTTGCCTTCGGCGGTGCCGGACCGCTGCACGGCGCGGCGCTCGCACGCGACCTCGCGATTCCCGTCGTGCTGGTGCCGCCGAACCCTGGCGTGACCTCGGCCCTGGGCTGCCTGCTGGTCGACATCCAGCACGACGTCACTCAGATGTACCTGTCCAAGGTCGAGGATGTCGACGTCGCCAATCTCGAGGAGACCTATCGCGGTCTCGAGATCGAGGGGCGCGAGCGGTTGAAGAACGAGGGCGTTCCGGACGACCGCATGGTGTTCCAGCGCAAGATCGACATGCGCTATCTCGGCCAGTGGCGCGCGCTGTCGATCCCGCTGCCGTCCAGCATCACCTCGCTCGACGAGGCAGTCTCGATCTTTCACCACGAGCATGGGCGCGAGCACAACTATTCGCGTCCCGGCGCGCCGGTCGAGATCTACCGCGTCAGCGTCATCGCGACGGGCCTCACCCCGAAGGCGAAATTCGCCGAGTTCGAGCTCACCGACGAGCCGGCCAAGCCGGTGGGCAGCCGCGCCGTCCGTTTCGACGAGACGGAGATGGCCGTGCCGACACCGGTGTACGACCGCGACCTGCTGAAGGCCGGCATGAAGGTCGAAGGCCCCGCCGTGATCGATCAGCTCGACTCCACGACGCTCGTTCCCCCCGGGGTTACGGCCGAGATCGACCGGTCGCTGACGATCGTGATGCGCATCCCGCAAGCCTGACATTCGGACAACAGACACACGGAGACCATTCCATGGCGACCTTCAAGACGGATCTCGATCCGGTCACCTTCGAAGTGCTGAAAAATGCCTATGTGAACATCGTCGATCAGATGGCCGAGCAGATCTTCCGGACCTGCTATTCCTTCGTGATCTATTCCCGCGACTTCTCGTCGGCGCTCTGCGATCCGAATGGCGACACGATCATGCAGGGCAGCGGCGACATCGCCGCTCATGTCGGGACGCTGCACTACACTGCGAAGGCGGTGATCAACAACTTCAAGGATGACATCCATCCCGGCGACGTGTTCGTGGTGAACGACGTCTATCAGGGCGGCACGCATTTCAACGACACGCGCATCGTGCGGCCGATCTTCTACCGCGACGAGCTGCTCGGCTTTGCCCAGGCCAACGGCCATTGGGCCGACGTCGGCGGCGCGGTCCCGGGTTCGTTCAACGTCAACGCGCTCGACCACATGGCCGAGGGGCTGCGCATCACCCCGACGCGGGTGTGGAGCAAGGGCAAGTGTCTCGACGACGTCTGCCGGCTGATCGCATCGAACACACGGGCGCCGGCCGACATCATCGGCGACATGCAGGCGCAGGCCGAGGCCACGCGGGTGGCCGAGCAGGAGATCTGCCGGCTGGTCGAGAAATACGGTCTGGCGACGATCAAGACCTCCTTCGGCGCGGTGCAGGACTACGTTGAGACGCTGACGCGGCAACGCGTCGCCGCGCTGCCAGACGGCGTTTGGGAGACTGAGGACTACATCGACGTCGATCCCGGCGCGGGCGAGGGGCTGGTTCCGATCCGGATCGTGATGACCATCAAGGACGACACCGTCCACTATGATCTGTCGAAGTCGCACCCGAAATCCATATCGAGCTTTCTCAACGCCTGCTTCGGCGGCTCGTTTGCGGCCATCGTCGCCGGCACCAAGATGCAGTTTCCCGAGATCCCGCTGAACTCCGGCTTCTATCGCGTCGTCACGGTCAATCTCGGGCCCGAGGGCACCGTCGTCAACGCAGCATGGCCAACCCCGGTCGCGGGCTTCTGCTCGGGACCCTTCGAGAAGATCATGAACTCGATCTTCGAGTTGTGGGCCGAGATCCTGCCCGATCGCGCGATGGCCTGCACGTTCAACCTCGACTACCTGCTGATCGGCGGCAGGGATGGCCGGCAGGCCGACGGCTACAAATATTTCATGTGGTACGACTGGATGGTCGGCGGCTGGGGCGCACGCAACGGTCGCGATGGCTGGGCGGCCACGGGGCCGGTGTTCGGCGTCCAGCTCGGGACCCAGCCGTTCGAAGGCCAGGAACGTCTGGCGCCGGTGCTGACGACCTGCCACGAGCTTCGCGTCGACTCGGGCGGGCCCGGTGAATTCCGCGGCGGCATGGGCGTCGAGAAGGGCGTGATCCTCACCAAGGTCGACCGCACCGTCGCATCCTATTGCTGCGACCGGGAGCGCTCGATCACCTGGGGCCTGTGGGGCGGGCTTCCGTCGATCCCGCATGGTGTCTGGGTCAATCCGGGCACGCAGGGACAGCGCTATCTTGGCTCGATCTTTTCCAACGTGTCGCTGGAAGCCGGCGACACGGTCACGCGGCCGTCGGCCGGCGGCGGCGGCCTCGGCGATCCGCTCGAGCGGGATGCGGCGCTGGTCTGCGAGGACGTCATCGATGGCTATGTCTCGGTCGAGCGCGCGGCGATCGACTACGGCGTCGTGATCAAGGAGATCGATGCCGACCTTGCGCATTACGAGGTCGATGCCGAGGCCACGCTCGCCAAGCGCAGTTACATCCGGGCGAACCGCATGAAGTGGCTCGATGAGGATGCCGAGGCCATCGCGGCGCGGTATCGCGCCAAGGAGCTCGGCATGCTCGACCTGATCCGGACCTATGGCGTGATCGTGAACTGGGGGTCCGGCGAGCTGCTGTCCAAGACCACCCAGCAATTCAGGGCCATGCTGAAGCGCCGTACCGCGCCGTATTGGGGCAAGAGCATCGCTGGCGGTCGCAATCCGTCGGTGACGCTGCAGGTGGCGTGACATCGCGACTGTGAGCCGCCGGCTGCGGGCCTGGAGCCGGCGTGTCACCGGAGGCAGGCGTCATGCGTGAGCGGCGCCGGCGACGAGGTGCAAGGATGGACGGCAGTAGAACAAGGAGGTCGCTGACATGAGTGCGATGTCATGGCGCCGGTCGCCGCTCGCGGCGCGGCATCGGGCCCTCGGGTCCAATCTCGAGGACTGGAACGGCATGGAGACGCCGTGGTCCTATTCGGCCAGCACGCTGCCGGACGAGCATGAGGCGATCAGGACGCGCGCGGCGCTGATGGACGTGTCGGGCCTGCGCAAGTACCATCTGGTGGGGCCGCATTCCCATCACATCCTGCAGCACGCGACGACGCGGGACGTGCGCAAGCTCTATCCGGGGCGCGCCGTCTATGCCTGCATGCTGAACGCGGCTGGCAAGTTCACCGACGACTGCATCCTCTATCGGACCGGGCCGAACGCCTGGATGGTCGTCATCGGTTCCGGCACCGGGCACGAGGAGCTGACGAAGGAGCTTTCCGGGAAGAACGCCTCGCTGCTGTTCGACGACGATCTGCAGGATCTCTCGCTGCAGGGACCGCTCGCGGTCGAATATCTGAGCCGGCACGTGCCGGGCATCCGCGCGCTGAAATACTTCCATCACATGCCGACCACGCTGTTCGGAAAGCACGTGATGATCTCGAGAACCGGTTACACCGGCGAACGCGGCTATGAGATCTTCTGCCGGGCGGAAGATGCGGTCGAGATCTGGGACACCATCGTCGCCGAAGGCAAGGCCATGGGTATCGTCCCGGCGTCGTTCACCGCGCTGGATTGGCTGCGCGTCGAGAGCTATTTGCTGTTCTATCCTTACGACAACTCGCAGATGTATCCGTTCGCCGACGAGCCGCCGGGCGACACGCTTTGGGAGCTGGGCCTCGATTTCACCGTCTCTCCCGGCAAGACCGGCTTTCGCGGCGCCGAGGAGCATTACCGGCTGCAGGGCAGGGAACGGTTCAAGATCTTCGGCGTGCTCGCTGAGACCGATCGGCCGCTCGAGGCAGGCGACCAGCTCTATGCCGGAGACGCTGCAGTCGGAGTCGTCACCTGCGGCATGTATTCCCGTCTGACGCAACGTTCGATGGCGATCGCACGGATGACCGTGCCGGTCGCCAGGCATGGAACGCCTCTGGAAGTCCGTGGCAAGTCCGCCTCATGCCGGGCGATCGCGCACCCGATCAATTTCGACGATCCGGACAAGAAGAAGAGAACGGCAGCGTAGGCATCACCATGATCGTCCCCAGCATCAAGAGCCGGCCGGTCTACGGCAGGCTCGCGCCGCGGCCCGGAACCAGCCATCTCCTGCTTGGAGATGGCGAGGGCGGTCACGCGCTGGCTGATTTGGCCGCAGGCGCGTCCAGCGAATTCCTGTCCCGGGCGCACATTCTCTACGTGCGGGACGGGCTCGGTGACGATGTGCCGTCGGAGCGGCTCGCCTCGGTCGGAGCGGGCACCCTCTGCTTCGCCCCGACCGTCGCGTCGATCTTGCCTCAGCTCACTCATCTGCTCGGGTCCGCCCGCATGGGAACGCGTCTCTACCTTGCCGGTACCGAAGGTTTGATCGGCCAGGCCGTGGCGGCGGCCCTGAGTGCCGGCCTCGAGATGTCAGCCATTCAGGCGGAGCATCGCGGATCGCTGGCGCGCCGGGTGCAGTGCGTCCACTGCAAAGGCGTGACCGAGCAGGTCACGACGCAGCCGGTGCAGTGCAGCCACTGCGGATTGCACCTGTTCGTGCGCGATCACTATTCGCGCCGGCTGGCCGCCTTCATGGGCGTCTGCATCGATGCCGAGGAGCCGGGCGTCGTTCCCGTGGCTGAGGACATCTTCAAATGACCGCGGCGCCACAGATGATGGATGTCGTGGTCACGGACATCGCCGACATCGCCGAGGGGATCAAGAGCTATCGTCTCGCGTCGCTGGCTGGCGGTCCGCTGCCGAGCTTCTCTGCGGGCGCTCACATCCTGCTCGAAATGCGTGACGGCGCGGTTCTGCGCAGGAGCGCCTACTCGCTGACAGGGAGCCTGAGCGGCTCGGGCAACTACACCATCGCTGTCCGTCGCCACGCGCAGGGGCGCGGCGGCTCGGTGTTCCTGCATGATCGTGTTCACGTCGGCAGCAAGCTCGCCGTGGGGCATCCCGTCAACCTGTTTCCGTTGCACCGTCGGGCCAGGAAGCATCTGCTGATCGCGGGAGGCATCGGCGTCACGCCACTGCTTGCGATGGCCGCGGAGCTGACGATGGAAGCCCGGGCCTTCGAGCTCCACTATGCGGTGCGATCGCGGGATCATGCCGCCTTCGCGGATCAGCTCGCGGGCATGTGCGGCGACAATCTGCATCTTTACATCAGTGCCGAAGGTCGCCGACTCGACACGGCGACGCTGCTGGGCGATCAGCCGCTCGGCACCCATCTCTACGTCTGCGGCCCCGAAGCATTGACCGAGGATGTCCTGGCGGCGGCGCGCGGCCTCGGCTGGCCGGAGGAGAGCCTCCATTCCGAGCGCTTCGTGGCGCCGGCCATCGGCCGATCGTACGAGGTCAAGCTGGCGAAGTCCGGTGTCACGGTCGCGGTGGGCTCGCACCAGAGCATGCTCGACGCGCTCGAGCACGCCGGCCTGGACGTGCCATCGTTGTGCCGGGGAGGGGCCTGCGGCCAATGCGAGACGCGCGTGGTCGCCTGCGACGGCATCATTCAGCATCACGATCACTATCTGAGTGAGGCCGACAAGGCGGCCGCAGGCAAGGTGATGCCGTGTGTCTCGCGGTTCGAGGGACACCGGCTGGTGCTCGATCTCTAGGATATGCAGGAGACGCCGATGACGCTGGCCTTCCGACATGAGACGTTCCGTGATGATTTCACCTTCGCGAACAGTCCGGCGGCCATTCGCCGCTTTCCGTTTCCGTTCGACCGCGATGCCTACATGTACGGTGTCAATATCGAGCCGCACAAGAGCGGCCCGGCGGGGACCGCCTACGAGAACCTGATCGACGTCGATGAGCACTACGTCGCCGAGATGGCGGAGCGGGCGCTGGTGCTGAACGAGGATGCCCTGCGTTGCCAGTCGCTGCCGCACATGACGTTGGCCGGCTGGGATCTGCTGGAGCTTCTGATGGAGCAGCAGGCCGCGGGCTATCCCGATCATTTCGAGCTGCATCGCGACGGTCTCGCCTGGCGATGGGTCAACCGGCCGCTCGGGGTCGACGATCGCTTCGAGTTCGGCAATGCGGCGTCGCTGCCTTACGGACCGATGGAATACATCACGCGTCAGGCCCAGGGTGATTTCTGCCTGTTGGATCAGCGCGACGGCAATCTGTGGATGGACGCCGGCATTGTCACGACCCAGGCCGACTGGTCGCTCGATTTCGACATCGGCATGAACTTCATGGAGTGGCATGCGCCGGTCCCGCGCGCTCACGAAATGGGCGTGTTCGATCGCGCGCTGAAATTCCTGCTGCAATTGCGCCACGGGCAGCCGATGCGCCGGCTGAACTGGACCATGACGGTCAATCCGCGGCTCGATACCAGTCCGGAGAACTATCATCGCTGGGGTGTCGACCGTGCCACCGTAACGCGGGACAATGTCGCGCAGAAGGTGCATTTGCGCGTCGAACTGCAGAGCTTCTGGCGGCTGCCGCGTTCGAATGCGATCGTCTTCCCAATCCGCTGCTACCTGCTGCGCCTGGATGAGCTGGTCACGATCCCGAAATGGGGACGACGAATGCATCGCGTGCTTCGTGATCTGCCGGAAGACTTGGCTGCGTACAAGGGGCTGACGCGATGGCGCGAGGTAGCCGTGGACTATCTCGCGGGCTTCGATGATGGCATGGCGACGACGCCAGGAACGCAGCCATAGACGTCGGCCCTCAACATGCTCGCGACGGATCTGTGTCTGACCTTAATCTTGGGGTGAATCGGGATTGGATACAGGTCGGCTTTGAACGCGGCGGCTAAGTCTTTGCTGTTTGTTCTACTTTAGCCGCCCTCCGAGCGCGCAGTACCCACGCGTCAACAGCTGAAAAGGCGGCGGGTCTCTCACGACGGGTCTCTCAAAAGAGCGACTGCGCAGAGTATCACGCGGCGGCGCGGCGACGGAGATTGCCGACGGTGGCGGCAATCCCTTGCGGCGGCGAACGCGATGTTCCCGACATGGCGGGAGATGGCGACCGGGCCGCAGCCCGCGTCGGCACGCGGTCGTTGCTGCGCAACGCTCGATCGCATCCCTCGCCGAAAATGGTCGTGGAGGAGAGCTGATCATTCCTACGAAGCGGCTGATGCATTCGATGAGTTCGAGAAGCGCACGATTGCCGCATTGCATCATAAGAGGCCGCGTTGTTGCAGAGACGAGCGAAGACATGGCCGCCGCGGTTTGTCGTTGTGGCGTCGATGCTTTCAGCGCTTCTCTCATGTCCCGCCAAGATCAAGAGTCCGGTCGATGCCCATTGGGCATGCGCACATCGACGCAGCTGAAACGCGGAGCGGGCGCTTGCCTGACGACGTCGTTCCATGGTGGGATATCCCTGTCGGCGGAGGCCTGCTGCTCGACGGTCTGGGGAAGGAAACACCAATGAAAATGATCAAAGGGCCTGCGATCTTTCTTGCTCAGTTCGCGGCGGACACGGCGCCGTTCAACTCGTTGAACGCGATCTGCCGATGGGCAGCATCGCTGGGCTATGTTGGCGTTCAGATCCCGAGCTGGGACGGGCGGATCTTCGACCTCGACAAGGCTGCGGACTCCCAGGACTATGCCGACGAGGTGAAGGGGATTGCGGCCGAGCATGGCCTGTCCATTACCGAGCTCTCGACACATCTTCAGGGGCAGCTCGTTGCCGTCCATCCGGCCTATGACGCCGCATTCGACGGCTTTGCAGCGCCGCAGGTTCGCGGCAATCCCAAGGCACGGACCGAATGGGCCGTCGACCAGGTCAAGCGGGCCATCCGCGCGTCGCGCCGGCTTGGGTTGACGGCGCACGCGACGTTCTCCGGCGCTTTGGCATGGCCCTACATCTATCCCTGGCCGCAACGCCCCGCGGGCCTCGTCGAAGCCGCCTTCGACGAGCTCGCCAGGCGTTGGCAGCCGCTTCTCGACTATGCGGACGAGCACGGCGTCGACCTCGCCTATGAGATCCATCCCGGCGAGGACCTCCACGACGGCGCGTCATACGAAATGTTTCTCGAACGCGTGAAGGGCCACAAGCGCGCGAACCTGCTGTACGATCCCTCGCACTTCCTGCTGCAGCAGCTCGATTATCTCGCCTACATCGATATCTACCACGAGCGCATCAAGGCCTTCCACGTCAAGGACGCGGAGTTCAACCCGACAGGACGCCAGGGCGTCTATGGCGGGTTTCAGAGCTGGGTCGATCGCGCCGGCCGCTTCCGGTCGACCGGCGATGGACAGATCGATTTCGCTGCGATCTTCTCCAAGCTGACGCAATATGGCTACGGCAGCTGGGCGGTGCTCGAATGGGAATGTGCCATGAAGCATCCCGAGCAGGGCGCGCGTGAGGGCGCTGAGTTCATCAAGCAGCATATCATCCAGGTCACCGAGAAGGCGTTCGACGACTTTGCGGGATCCGGCAGCGACGAACGGATGAACCGCAAGATGCTTGGTCTTGATTGAGCGAGAAACAGCCATGGTCATCGAGGCGGGCAGCGAGCAGACCGATCAGCGTCGGATCCGGCTGGGCATGGTGGGCGGCGGCCAAGGCGCCTTCATCGGCGCCGTCCACCGCATCGCCGCGCGGTTGGACAATCATTTCGAGCTGGTCGCGGGCGCATTGTCGTCGGACCCCGTCCGCGCCAAGGCCTCGGCGGCCGAGCTCGGGATCGCCGCCGACCGTGCCTATGGCACGTTCGAGGAGATGGCTGCGGCGGAGGTCGCGCGCGCCGACGGCATCGAGGCCGTGGCGATCGTGACGCCGAACCACATGCATGCGCCCGTGGCCCGGGCCTTCCTCAAGGCCGGCATCCACGTCATCTGCGACAAGCCGCTGACGACGACCGTGGCCGAGGCGGAGGAGCTGGTGGAGTTAGTCAAGACGACAGGCAAGGTCTTCGTCCTGACTCACAACTACACCGGCTATCCGATGATACGGCAGGCCCGGGCGATGATCGCGCGGGGAGATCTCGGCGACATCCGGCTCGTTCGAGCCGAATATCTGCAGGACTGGCTGACGGAGCCGTTGGAGGCAACCGGGCAGAAGCAAGCGGAGTGGCGCACGGACCCGAGCCGATCCGGCGTCGGCGGCTGCATCGGAGATATCGGGACACACGCCTACAACCTCGCCTGCTTCGTCACCGGACTGGAGCTCGACGCGCTGCTCGCGCAGCTCTCCACCTTCGTCGACGGACGGCGTCTCGATGACGATGTGCAGATCCTCCTGAAATGGAAGGGCGGAGCCAAGGGCATGCTGTGGGCCAGCCAGGTGGCGGTCGGCAACGAGAACGGCCTGACGCTGCGCGTCTACGGCACCAAGGGCGGGCTGGAATGGGCGCAGGAAAACCCGAACCAGCTTTGGTTCACGCCCTACGGCCAGCCGAAGCAGCTGCTAACCCGCGGCGGGGCCGGCGCGCTGACCGATGCCTCCCGCGTCACCCGCATCCCGTCGGGGCATCCTGAGGGCTATCTCGAAGGCTTTGCAACGATCTATGCCGAGGCCGCGCAGGCCATTCGCGCGAAGCAGGCGGGCAAGACCCTGGATCCCGCCGTCATTCTCCCGACCGTCGAGGATGGGCTCGCCGGTCTGAAGTTCATCGACGCCGCGGTGAGCTCGTCCGCCAACCACGGAACGTGGGTCCGGATCACGTGATGCGCGGTGGCCGGGCAGGCGGCGTGCCTCAGACCACGTGCCAATCGGTCGAGACCGACCCGACCGAGAGATTGTGGTCGATATGGTCGCCGTTCATCTGCCACTCGGCGATGCGGCCGCCGGCGTTCTCGAACAGGATGTCGGCCTTGCCGTCATGATTGACGTCGCCGGTCCCGACGACGTTCCAGCCCGCGGCCTTCCCGACCGTGGTGTTGGCATCGATGCGGTTGCCGTCCATCTGCCACATCGCGATCCTGCCGTCGTCGTTCTGCCAGAGCACGTCGGCCTTGCCGTCGCCGTTGAAGTCGTCGGCGGCCGCGACGTGCCAGGCGCTCGACACGCTGCCGATCGTCTGGTTGCTCTCGATATGGCTCCCGTCCATCTGCCAGAGCGCGACCTTGCCGGCGTCGTTCTGCAGCAGGATGTCGGCCTTGCCGTCACCGTTGAAATCGGCGGTCGCTTCGATGTGCCAGCCGGCCGCCACGTTGCCGACGGTCTGGTTGGCCTCAATGTGGTTGCCGTTCATCTCCCACAGCGCGACTTTGCCGCTGTCGTTCTGCCACAGCACGTCCGACTTGCCGTCACCGTCGAAGTTGGCGACGCCGGCGACATGCCAGTCTGTCGATACGCTGCCGACGGTCTGGTTGGCCTCGATATGGTCGCCATCGAGCTGCCAGGTTGCGACACTGCCGGTGTCGCTGACCCAGAGCATGTCCGACTTGCCGTCGCCGTTGAAGTCGCCGATGCCGTCGGCGTGCCAGTTCAGCCCGGCCGAGCCGACCGTAGTGTTGGAGGTGATGTGGTTGCCGTCGAGCTCCCACAGCGCGACGCTGCCATTGTGGGTGTTGCGGAACAGGATGTCGCTCGTGCCGTCGCCATTGAAGTCCTGCCCGGCGTGAGCGTCGCTGACCTGGGGCGGATCCTGATGGGCGGGCGGCGCGACGTCGTCGTTGACGATGGTGCCGATGCCCTGGGCATCGGCGATTTTGGCGCCGTTGGTTGCGGCCGACAGGTTGACGCTGAAGCTCTCGTCGCCTTCGACCTTGGCATCGCCGTTGACGGTCACCGAAATGGTCTGGCTGTTGACGCCGGCGTCGAAGTGCAGATCGCCGGATTTGCCGACATAGTCGTGATCAGCCGTGGTGGCCGAACCATCGGCGGTTGCGAAGTGAACATCGAACGCGGCGCTGCCGCCGCTGCGCGTCACGGTGAAGGTCTCGACCTTCGAGCCGTCCGCCCCCTCGGTGATCGAGACATCGCTGATGCTGACGGAGCCTGCCACGGGCGCTGGAGCCGGCGCGGGCGCGCTCTTCAGGTCGCCGAAATTGACGGTCGCGTCGGCGAACTTCACATGCTCGACATGGGTGATGGTGTCGCTGCCATCCGGCGTGCCGCCGCGCAGGTCGGTGATGACCGCAGATCCCCCGTTGACCGCGATCTTGTAGTCCGACTGCTTGCCGCTGAACGCGACCGTGTCGTCGCCAGCGCCGCCATCGATGATGTCATTGCCATGGCCGCCTCTCAGCATGTCGTTGCCGCTGCCGCCCTTGAGGACGTCGTCGAACTGACTGCCGAGAATGGTGTTGTTGTGCGAGTCGGCGCTCTGGTCGGTCAGGTAATGACCGTCCGACCCGATCCGGTACACCGTGACGCTGCCCCTGACCGTGTTGTTGTCGTAATCGGTCCAATGCTCGCTGATGATGCCGTTCCAATTGTCGACGACTTCGATCTGGCCGGGATGATGGCCGTCGGCATTGAGGCCGGCGGTCACGGTCACGGTGTGCACCCCGCCATCGGTGCGGGCCATGCGCACGATGTCGCCGGCCTGGACCTTGCTCTGCCAATCGTCGACCGCGCCCGCATCGCTCCCGCGATAAGCGATGCGCCAGAAGCCGCTGTCCTCGTTCGCAGCAGGGTTGGCGGTGTTCGCGGAGTTCGGATCCAGCGTCGCGCCGGCCGAGGCCGCGATGGCGGTTGCGATATTGTGGCAGTCATTCGGAGCGGCCACGCCGTTCTCGATCGTCGCGAACATCCGGGCCGCCGAGACGATGTCGTTCGCGGTGGGGACGTGATCGGCCGGCAGGTTGGCATCGAGGTTTTGCGGCAGCGTGGTGACGTTCAGCGTATGGCCGACGAAGTCGCCATTTGCCGTGCTCTCCGGCACGGTGAGAAAGATGTTCGAGGTGATGTTGTTGCCGACTGCGATCTGCACGTCCTTGAAATGCGCGGCATCCACCGTGACGTTGTGGCCGGCCTGGATGTCGACGCCATTGTTCAGCACGGTGGTCACGACAGGATGGGCGGGATCCCAGAACCGCGTGTTGCTCGTCATCTGGTTGGGATCCATGTAGCTGATCGTGAGGCTCTGGATCGTGCTTGCGCCGTCGCCATAGGCCTGCTGCAACACGTCGAGCAGACTGACCTTGGTCGCTCCCGCCTGACCGCTGATTGCAACCGGCAATGCATCGGTGAAAAACGTCGCCATGATCCCTCATTCCCATCCACATGGGCCCTGCGTGGTCCCGTCCGTAGACAGTAGAAGGCCAGGCTCGTCAGCTTCTGTGATGATGCTCACATGGCGGGAGCGAGGATCTTGGACCGTTGGTCGCCTAGCGGGCCCCGCTTCGGCGCGATGGATGATGTAGCTCATCGTCCCCGAGCTGCTGTCGCTCACCCCGACTGCAAGCGTGCTTCACAACTCTGACCCCGTCATTGCGAGCGCAGCGAAGCAATCCAGAGTCCCGCCCACCACTCTGGATTGCTTCGCTGCGCTCGCAATGACGCGGATAGAGCGGCGCACTGCCCTGGCGAGCTCGCGTGTACGTCCGGATCGCCGGCGAAGGACATGGTGTCGCGGCTGAGACCTCGGTCCCGTCGTGAACGTCACGGCCGTCGCTGGCGACGAAGCGTCATGTCAAACGCCTTGCCCTTCATGAGCCCCGCCGAGAAGCTGCGTAACGATGTTCGCGGCCTCGCCATCCTTGCGCTGCTGGTGGTCGGGATGGCGGTCTGGGTGACGCTCGCCGGCCATACCGATCGCGTCGTGTATCGCGGCTCCGGCGGTGGTTGGGGGCAGGATATGGTTGTGCTCAAGACGGACCAACCTGGCGTTTATCTCATTGAGCGCAGTTCCGATCACCGGGACATGAAGGTGGGTTGCACCTATGATCTGTCCTATGACCATGAGTTCGGCCAGTATCGGCGCAACCGCATCAAGACGGTTCGTCGGGCAACTCTCGTCGGATGCTGAGGTCTTCGATTCGGGACATTGCCTTCGACGCGCACATACCCCGGTATATCTACCGAGGCTCGATGTCGCCGAGTAGCCTGAGCTGCGATTGCGGGGCGTGCGCACAGGTCATCTCCTGACTGCGCCATCGGCGAGACGCAGGACACGAACGTCGCGATCACAGCCCATGAAGCTCTATACACATCCCGGTGCAAGCTCGCTGTCCGTGCATATCCTGTTGCGGGAGATCGGGCGTCCCTTCGAGCTCGAGGTCGTGAACGTGACGGCGAAGCGCCGGTCCGACGGGTCTGATTATCGCGCGGTCGCGCCGCGGGGCATGGTGCCACTGCTCGAACTGGACGATCGCGGCGCGCTCACCGAAAACATGGTCATTGCGCAATACGTCTGCGACGCCGCGGGACGGACCGATCTCATGCCGCAAGCCGGCAGTCCGGCGCGCTACCGCGTCATGGAGTGGCAGAGCTTCGTCGCCGCGGAGTTGCACAAGAGCTTCGTTCCGCTGAACTGGTCGCTTACCGCGGACGTGCGGCCTCTGTTCATCAACCGTATCAGGAACAGGCTCGACATGGTCGAGCAGCGGCTGGTCGGGCCGTTTCTCACCGGAGCGACGTTCACGGCCGCCGATGCCTACCTGTTCGTCATCGCGAGCTGGACCCGCTTCTACGGAATCGATCTCGAAGACCTGCCACGGCTTCGCGGCTTCCTGGCGCGCGTGGGGACCAGGCCCTCGGTTCACGCGGCCCTTGCCGCCGAGGGAGCGGGCATGGTGACTCTCGACGAGATCACCCCTGCACCGTGAACGTCACGCGTCGATCGGCTGGTGCCCGCCTTGGCTCGCCGCCCTCAATCGCCGCCGGTTCGCGCGGCTGTGACCGATCAAATGCCTGCACCGACCGCGCGGCCAATCTCGTCGATCAGCGTATTCAGTTGCAGGGGTTTCGGCAGGATCGCGATGACGCCGGGGCAGTCGAGCGCACGCCGCTGGTTCTCCTTGGCGTAAGCGGAGATCAGGATGATCGGGATGTGAGGGCCGGATCGCGCGAGATGCTCCGCCAGCTCGAGTCCCGTCATGCCGTCCATCTGCACGTCGCTGACGATGCACTGGGTGTCGGCGAGCGTGTCCGACGTCAGGAACGCCTCGGCGCTGCCGAACAGGCGGGCGCTGTAGCCGACGCTCTCGACCAGCGCCTGCAGCGACTCGCGCACATCGGCATCGTCGTCGATGATGGATAGCAAAGCTCCGGCCAAGACATACTCCTCGCGCTCTCGGCCGAGCCGGGCACTGTCATTCCTGCTCGTTGATGTCAGGGACCTGCGCTGTCGGCTGTGTCCCGACTCCACCAGCCACACTGGACGACCCTCGCCGGTGATGCAACGTTGCAGGGCGAACTGAGCCGACTACCTAGGTATGGGTCAGGGAGAATACGGGTCCGTTGATGCAGTCGGTTGACTTTGGTAGCGTCTGTGCCTGGGCCCATCGTTGGACCCGGACATTCGTCGACGTCCGTCAGGCCGAGCCACGGGAGCAGCAGATGTTCGCAACTCAGCCGCCGGTCACCAGCAAGCGGAGTGTCAAAGCGTTGGCTGCGCCGGTCAAAACGCCCATCGTTCTCGTGGTCGACGACGACGTCGCCGTGCGCGAGAGTCTTGGAGATCTGCTGGCCTCCGTCGACATCGAGACGAAGCTGTTCGGCTCCACCCAGGAGCTTCTCGATGCCGGGCTGCCGGACCGGCCGAGCTGCCTGGTGCTCGACCTTCGCCTGCCGGGCGGCAGCGGGCTGGATCTGCAGGCGCGGCTCGCGGAGATGAATGTCGGCATTCCGATCGTCTTCATCACCGGTCATGGCGACGTGCCCACGTCGGTCCGCGCCATGAAGGCAGGGGCGGTGGATTTCCTGCCAAAGCCGTTCCGCAATCAGGAGCTGCTTGATGCCGTGGTCAAGGCTCTCCGCGACGACCAGGAGCGGCGTGCGAAGGACGACGACCTGGTCGAATTGCGCCAGCTTGCCGAACGGCTGACCGCGCGTGAGCGCGACGTGCTCCGGGGTGTCGGACGCGGCCTGCTCAACAAGCAGATCGCCCACGAACTCGGCGTGTCCGAGATCACCGTGAAGATGCATCGCAGCAGCGCGCGTCGCAAGCTCAAGGCCATGTCGGCGGCCGATATCGTCAGCAAGATCGCGGCGCTCGGCCTCTAGTCGTAGCAAAACGTCGTCGTGCCATCGCACCCGATCCGTCGCGGTCAGGATGGATCCTGCTCCTCGGCGCGCGCAAGGCGGAACGCGAAGCGGGCTCCCGGTGCGTCGTCCCGGTTGGCGCCCGTCAGCGTGCCGCCGAGCGACTGGATGATCGTTCGGCACACCGACAGACCGAGCCCCATGCCGTCCTTCTTGGTCGAGAAGAAGCTGTCGAACAGCCGTTTGGCGACGTGCGGCTCCAGACCGGGCCCGCTGTCGGCCACGCTGCATTCCACCCATTGGTCCCACGAACTCACGTCGATCGTGACGCGCCGGTCGGTCGCGTTGCCCGCGTGGATCGCCTGCATGGCGTTGATCACGAGATTGGCGATCACCTGCTCGAGCTGGGTTCGATCGGCGATCACCAGGCAGGGCGCGCGCGGCGCGCGGAGTTCGAGGGCGATGCGCAGCGCGCGTGCTTCGTGGTCGAGAAAGCTGATCGCGTTCTGCGCAGATTTTGTCACGTCGAGCGGCTGGCGTTCCGGTGCAGAACTCTTGGCCGTATTCCGGATCCGCTCGATGATGCGCGAGGCGCGTTCGGCTTGCCCGACCAGCCGCGTCAGTTGCGTGCGGACCTGATCGAGGTTGGGGGGATCGCGATCGAGCCAGCGCAGCCCGGCCTCGCCGCTCGCGCCGATCGCCGCCAGCGGCTGATTGACCTCGTGCGCGATGGAGGCGGCCAGTTCGCCGAGCATGGAGATCCGCGCGGCATGGGCGAAGTCGGCGCGCAGCCGGGCCTGATCGGCCTCCGCCTTCAGGCGGTCGCCGATCTCGATCAGGCCGGCCAGCGAGAACCGGCCCCTGTCGTGTTCGATGAAGTTCATCGACAGCAGCACGTCCACGACCCGGCCATGCGGCGTGACGATCTGCGTCTCTTCCTCGAACGGCTCCGAGCGGATCGACGCATGCGCCAGCCGCCGCAACGTATCCGGGCGGGAAGCCAGCAGGGAGCCCGCGCGCAGACCGTACAATTCGGCCGGATCGTCGAATCCCAGCAGCTTCGCCGCCCTGAAATTGGCCTCGACGAAAAAGGACGTCCCCGCGATGTGTTGCATGATCTCGGGCCGAGCGCGGAGAATTGCTTCCGGATCCTGACGCTCGTCCTTGCTGAATTCGCGCAGCAATGCCGCCGCGGCATCGGTGTTGACGCGGCACAGCGGCAGCGGCATCAGGCTGAACAGCGCGCGATAATGTTCCCGGCTTTCTTCGAGTGTTCGGTTCGCCAAGGTGAGGGCGCTGATATCGACGATGCCGATGATGACGCGGCCGTCGCCGACGATCTTGGGGTCGAGGCAGGCCGTGAAGATGCTGTGGACCGGACGGCCTTTCAGGGTCGTCATCGTCACCTCGCGACTGAAGCGCGGGGTTTCCGTCAGCCTGGCGATGATGCTGTCGATATAGGTCTCGTAGCTCTCCAGCGGCCAGAACGGAGCGACGCAGTCGAACATGCCGTCGCGATCTCCGTCCCCGAACGTCTCGACGGCGTGATCGTTGGCGTCGATGACCCGCGTCGCTTCCATCAAGCGGCGGACCGTCTCCGGAGATGCGAGCAATCGCGCCCTGATCTCGGCGATGCTGCAATCCCTGAACTGACCGAGAATGGGTCTGACGCCAGTGATGTCGAGCTCCAGGAACGACGTCGGCATGGCATGGAAAAGCGTGCGGTAGCGGTATTCTCCGTCTTCGCGCCAGGTTGATGCCGAAGTCCGATCGCCGAGCAATCGTCCGGTTTCGATGATGTCGACAATCTTTCCCTCATCGTCGCGGCGGATGCTGAATTGAGCATCCACGACGAGCGAGCCGAGATGACGTCCCATCCGGACCACCTGGGTGGTCCAGGTATCGTCGTAGCCGCCGGGCGGCAGTGTCAGTCGCGGGCTGCTGCGGAGCATGTCATCCGCGGCTCGGCCGACGGCTTCCTCCGACGACCAGCCATACAGCCGTTCCGCCGCGCGATTCCAGGCGAGGATCTGGCCCGCGGGATCGCGCACGATCACGCTCTCGCGGGTCAGGTTGAACAGGTCGGGCGGGGCGAAGCGGGGATCAGACGAGATGGTCATGGGCGCGTGCGCAAGCTCTCCGCAATGAACAGGCCACTGAAAATGCCGGGTGCGCGCGGCGTGCTGAAAAATACCTTCAAGTGAACTCTCGCTCGATACCTTTGTCGATGGTCATCCGTAGCTGTGATGTCCCCGGAAGGAGGTTGGATGATCCGGCCACTGACAAACTCCGGTCCTCTCTAGCTGCAAAGATTGCGCCACGGCAATTCAAAAGCATCGTTGCGAGGTCCCGTCCCGATCACGACCTTGCGCATGCACGACCTGCGTCGTCCTCGCATCGCTACGATGGGAAGTGACCGGACAGGCACAGCACATCCGCTGATGTGAGCGGTCAGGATTCGTGCCGAGTCCTCGAGGTCGGTGGTGACCCATAACTCCATATGATCCACAGGCCAGCGAAAAGCAGGCAACAAGGATGGAGACCGTCCGTCCGATCTTACGGCCGCGAATGGCGACAGACATTGCGACTCTCGACGAGATCGCAGCGATCGCTCGCCTTTCATCAGGACCAGCCGAAGCAAGCCTTCGATCCCAACTCGAGATGACCGACATCATGACGCAATTCGAGACATCGCCCAACCGCTACGTCGTCGCATCCGACGGGGTGAAATATGCCTATCGCAAGCTCGGCAAAGCAGGCACGCCGCCGCTCGTGTGCCTTCAGCATTTCACGGGAACGATGGATTCCTGGGACCCTGCCGTGATCGATGCGCTCGCGCAGAACCGTCCGGTCGTCGTGTTCGACAACGCCGGCGTGGGCGTCTCCGGCGGCCAGACGCCCGACAGCGTGGAGCAGATGGCCATCGACGCAGAGGCCTTCATCGGCGCGCTCGATCTCGGCCCGGTCGATCTGTTGGGCTTCTCGCTCGGCGGCTTCATCGCGCAGGCGATGGCCGCGCGCGGCAAGATCGCGGTGCGCAAGATCGCCTCCGTGGGCAGCGCGCCGCAGGGCGGCGAGGAGCATCTGCTCGAGGTCGTCACCGCGGCTTTCGCGCAGAACGCGGCCGATGTCCGTCTTCCGCTGTTCTTCACCGCTTCCGAGCGGAGCCAGGCCGCAGGTCGGGCCTTTGTTGCGCGAGGGGCCAAGCGCACTCACGAACGTGATCCCGAGAGCGGCAAGGAGATCAGCGACGCCCAGGCCAAGGCCATCATCCGCTGGTGCGCCGACAAGACGACGGGGCACGCGCTGCTCAAGCGGATTGCTCAGCCGACCCTGATCGTCCACGGCAGCGACGACACGATGT
Source organism: Bradyrhizobium sp. HKCCYLS3077 (assembly GCF_051167555.1). Taxonomy (NCBI): domain Bacteria; kingdom Pseudomonadati; phylum Pseudomonadota; class Alphaproteobacteria; order Hyphomicrobiales; family Nitrobacteraceae; genus Bradyrhizobium; species Bradyrhizobium sp. HKCCYLS3077. The sequence continues at coordinate 527,503 of NZ_JBNPTH010000003.1, forward strand.
TTCCGGTGAGCAATGCCTTCGAGATGTTCAAGGCCATGAGCAACGCGACCCTGATCGTCTATCCCGATTCCGCGCATGGCGCGCTGTTCCAATATCCCGAGATGTTCTCGGCGCACGTCGATCTCTTCCTCAACGCTTGAACGCACCTTCGCGCAGACAGGAGCTTTCCATGAACGCCCTCACCACCAAGATCATCCAGGCCCATGGCGATATCGCCGCATGGCGCGACTACACCAGCCTGACCGCCAGGCTGAAGCAGGGCGGCGCCCTCTGGGGCTTGAAGGGACATCCCGGCAAGCTCGACGAGACGTCGGTCACGGTCGGGCTGAAGGAGGAGTGGGCGTCCCACGCTCCGTTCGGCCCCGCCGGAAAAGTCTCGCTGTTTCGTCCCGACTATGTGTCGTTGAAGAACCGTGACGGCGAGGTGCTCGAGGAGCTGCGCAATCCTCGTGCCTCGTTCGCCGGTCACACGCTGGAGACGCCCTGGTCCGAGCTGCAGCTCGCCTACTTCGCCGGCTGTGCGATGTGGACGTATCTGAACCTGCCATTCCTGCTGGCGCGTGACGGTGTTCGCACCGAGACCTTGTCCGACTGGCAGGAAAACGGCGAGACCTGGCAGCGGCTGCGCGTGACTTTCCCGGCCGATGTAGCGACACATAGCACCGTGCAGACGCTCTACGCCGATGGCAACGGCCTCCTGAAGCGGCACGACTACGATGTCGAGATCGCCGGAAATACGCCAGGCGCTCACTACATCTCGGGCTATGCCGAGGTCCAAGGGTTCAAGATCCCGACCTCGCGGAAGATCTATCCACGTACGCCCGATGGCAGCGCGCTGCCGGAGCCACTGGTCGTTTCGATCGATCTCGCCGACATCAGGCTTGCCTGACCTCTCCTGATGCAGCGATCTACGCTTGATCTGGAACCGGGGGGCATCGCTCATGCGGCGCTCGCCCACAGGATTGCCCGGCCTCGGGCGGGCTGCTAGCGTTCGCACGGTGAGGAACGGCGAACGATGACGGATGTGATGACGGAGGCGGAAAAGGCGCAACAGGTGGTGGCTGCGCTGAGATCGGCGGCGGCGAGCCCGCCGGCCGAGGCTTTGCAGACCTTGAACGGCCTGATGGGATTGGTGCGCAGCCCGAGCGCGGCGGCGCCGCTCGAGGTCGAGGACGCGCGCTCCTCGGCCTTCATGTCGATCTGCGAGGTGGGCAAGGCGCTGCACCGGGGCCAGCCGACCGAGGCGCTATGGCCCGCGGCGCAGTCGGCCTGCGAGCGCTGGCTGGCGCTCGCGAAGTGAGCGCAGCGGACAGTCAGGTGAGCGGAGGGCAGGGCGGACGCCAACCCGTTGCGAGCCGCCTGAGCTGGCGCGCGATGACGTCGGCTGATCTGGCCGCGGTCGACCGTATCGCAGCCCGTGTGCATTCCGCTTATCCAGAGGAGCCTGCCGTGTTCGCCGAGCGGCTCCGTCTGCACCCCGCGGGGTGTCGCGTGCTGGTCTCCGACACGGCGGCCATCACGGGCTATGTGATCAGCCATCCCTGGCATCTCGGCAAGCCACCGGCATTGAACGTGCTGATCGCGCAGCTGCCCTTGCCGGCGCAGACCTACTACATCCACGATCTCGCCTTGTTGCCAAAGGCGCGCGGCAGCGGCGCCGCCGCACGAATCGTCGGTGAGCTTGCCGTCCATGCGCTCGAACTCGGCCTTCCCGCGCTGTCACTGGTGGCCGTCAACGGCTCCGTGCCGTTCTGGGAGCAGCAAGGGTTTGCGGTGGACGAGGCGGCCGCGGCCGACGATCGGATCGCCAGCTATGGCGATGATGCGCGGTCGATGATCCGACGTCTCACCTAATTTGGAGTCCGCGGTGACGACCGCGGCGCAACGCAGAACGGCCCGGCACAGCGCCGGGCCGTTGGCTGGTCGACATCATGCCGGTGGAATTATTCCGGCATCGACATCGGCCGTCGCCACATGTCGCGCCGCCGGCTGAAGCGGTTCGCATGCAGCATCCAGCCGGTGACCGGCCGGCCGTCGCGGTGACGGCCGCCGCTCTCTGCCGCCGCCCAGGCGGCGACGGCGCCGAGCAGGAGCGCAGTCGCAACCGAGAACGCCAGGATGACGGTGCCGGCCCGCGTCCGCGAGATCGCGCTCTTGGCCGCGGCGATCACGCCGTCGACTCGCCGCTCGGCGTCGGGGGCCGCCAGGCCGGTGGTACCGGTGACGAGCTGCACCAGATAGGTGCGATCATCGGCGCTGACGCCGCTGTGGCTCGATGCCGTCAGCAGGATACGGCCCGCCTCGCTCCGCGCCGGGGCAAGATCGGGACTCGGCGCCCGCCGCGGCGAGCGGAACAGATGATCGAGTTCGTAGCTCAGTGCCGACGGCTCATTGGCGATCTGGGGAGCGGAGAGCGCATTTGGCCGTGTCGCCGCCGTGGCACCGAGCACCGCCAGCGTCGCGCCCAGCACCACCGCCAGCGACCAGGATGCAACGCCGTGCAGGCCGTCGCGCTTTTCGGTCTCCTCGCTCTCGGCGAGGCCGTGCGGCGCGCGCAGGCGCCCCGCGATGTAGCCGCCGCAACCGAAGCTGATCAGTGCCTGCAGGACCAGATAAAGTCCCGACAGGATCCACAGCGCCACGGAAGCGTCACGCCATGTCGGCGCGGTGGAGCTGACGCCGAGGCCGACCGACATCGCGAAACTGATCAGGATCGACGAGACGGCGGCGGCGGCGAGGGCGCCTGCAATGACAGGGGTCCATTGCAGCGTCCAACTGTCCGCGGGCGCGCGTGCCATCGGCGGCGCGGCGACGGGCTGGGTTTCCATGCTCATGCTGTCGTCTCAGCGCAGGCCGAAGAACGACAACACGGCCATGATGACCACGATCAGGCCAACGAGATAAATCAGTCCGTCCATGGTTTCCTCCTCCAGTTGGACATCGGTCGCCGTATAAGCTGCGGCGAGGCGCAATGTTCCGAACGCGCGCGGGGGAACAGGCGGCGCACGATCGTGCGGCCGAACAGGCCGTCTGTCGCAACAGGGACGTGTCAGGCTTGCAACACACCAGGACAGTGGTTGCGGCGTGCTGCGACGGCCAGGCAGGCCGCCGCGCGTTCTCAACTCGTCGTTCTCAGCTCAAGCGGTGTTGGCGTTCGGTTCGTCGAGAGGCAAGGACTTACCGGTGTTTATCGGTGGGGATAGTAGCCGCGCTGCCGGCCGTAAGCATAGGCCGGGTTGATGCCGCAGCCCGCGTCGGTGCCGGAGGCGGAGGCCAGGCACTGCTGATAGGTGGCGAACTGGCAGTTGCCCGGATATCCCCAGATCCTGCCCTGCAGGCAGTACTGGTCCTGCGCGGCGGAGGCGGGTGAGATCGCGGCGAAGCCGGTCAGCATGGCGGTGGCAGAGAGAGAAGCAAATAGCAGGCGTCGCATACGTTTTTTCCTTGCGTTGAAGGTGTCAGTGAAACGCGGGGGTGCACGGGCCCGTTCCTCGCGGGTTACATTAACTGTTGTGTCCTTGTCACAGCCTTCCGTTCACGCGCGGTGACAAATTGCTCGTGTCCGCCGGCACCGAAGCGGTAACGCTCGTCCCGTTTCGAAGGATCAAGGCGCCTGCATACGTGAGGCCGGAACATTCGTCGAATCCTCCGGTTGCTATCACTCGACAGTGATGGACCGATCCCATGTTTCGCCGCTCCCGGAAATCAGACATCACGCACCAGGACCCAACGGGCTCCTACGGCGCGAGGCGCCCCGGTGGACGAGGGACCGGAGGCATGCTGGCGCTTCTCGGCCTCGCCTTCCTGATCCAATATCTGGAGCAGCGGCCCGAATCGTCGGGGCGTACGCGACACGACGACGGCCGCGGCCGGCTCGCCAACTCGCCGGCGGAGATTTCGGCGCGCGGCTGGAAGGACGTCCTGTTCCGGGTCTATGAGAACCTCACCGAGCATAGGATCGTGGCGCTGGCCGCGGGCATGACGTTCTATACGCTGCTCGCGATCTTCCCCGCGCTGGCGGCGCTAGTGGCGATCTACGGCCTGTTCTCCGATCCGGCCAAGATCACGGGACACCTTGAGCAACTGCAAGGAGTCATGCCCGGCGGAGCCATCGACATCGCGCGCGACCAGCTGACGCGGGTCTCCGCCAACGGTAGCCAGGCGCTCGGCATCACTTTTCTGGTGAGCCTTGCGATCTCGCTATGGAGCGCCAATGCGGCGATGAAGTCGCTGTTCGACACGCTGAACGTCGTCTATCGCGAGCCGGAGCGGCGCGGCTTCTTCAAGCTGAACGCGATCTCACTGCTGTTCACCGGCGGCGCCATCCTGTTCGCGCTGCTCGCCATCGGCGCCGTCGTCGTGCTTCCCGTGCTGTTGAACACTCTCGGCCTGTCCGAGGTCGGCGATCTCGTGCTGCGGATCGGCCGTTGGCCCGCGATCTTCGTCTGCGTCTCGCTCGGGCTGGCGCTGATCTACCGCTACGGACCGGACCGTGAGGAGCCGAAATGGCGCTGGATCAGCTGGGGCAGCGCGCTGGCGGCAGCGCTGTGGCTCGCCGGATCGGCGCTGTTCTCCTGGTATGCAGCAAATTTCGGCAGCTTCAACGCGACCTATGGGTCGCTGGGCGCCGCGATCGGCTTCATGACCTGGATCTGGATCTCGGCGATCGTGGTCCTGATCGGCGGCGAGCTCGATGCCGAGCTCGAGCATCAGACCACGCGCGATACGACGACCGGCCCCGAGAAGCCGCTCGGCGCCCGCGGTGCCACGATGGCGGACACCGTCGGACGTTCCGCCTAGACGGCCGTTTTCAAGGCGCCGGCACCGCCGTCATCGCGAGCGCAGCGAAGCGATCCAGGGGCAACACAGAGCGTGTGCATTTTGGCCCCTGGATTGCTTCGCTGCGCTCGCAATGACGATGGTTGGCAGTGTGCCCCCTCCCAAGTCTGTCATCGTCCGCGAAGGCGGACGATCCAGTACGCCGTGACACCTCGGCCTCATATTCGCTGCCGCGGAGTACTGGATGTTCCGCCGGAGCTTGTCATCCGGCCAGCCGGAGGCCGGAGGAACATGACGGCCTTGCAGACGGCGAAAGCTCAATCGGAAACAACCGCCATGCTCATTGCCTGATCGTCTCAGAACGTCGGCGCGATCGGCGTGATCCGCCCGAGATGCTGCTCGATGATGTCGGCCGCGTCGAGCACGACGTCCTCGCGAAAGCGCCGTCCGACCAGTTGAACACCTGTCGGCAGGCCGTCATGCAGCCCGGTCGGCACCGAGATCGCGGGAAGTCCAAGCACCGGGATCGCAAAGCACGGCGCCTGCGCCGCCACGATCTCGTAGAACGACTCGCGGCTTGCGACGTCTGCGCCGTGCTTGAACGGCGGCGCGAGCGAGACCGGACACAGCAACAGCGGCGTTTTATCGAAGAACGCATTCCACTTGCGCAGCCACGTCGCGCTCCGCGTCAGCGCGTCCATGTAGTCGACGGCGGAGGGGCGCGGCGCGTCGTCCATGTGCCACTTCATCGCGCGCTTGATGCCGTCGTCGCCATAGGCATAGACCGCCTCCAGCATGCGCGGCGCTTCGGCGCGCGACAGGATGTGCCAGTCTTCCATGATCGCGGCCATCTCAGGCGGATCGAGCTCCTCGATCACATAGCCTGCGGCCGCAAGCGCATCCGCTGCGCGCTGCAGCGCCGCGGCATTATGGGCGTGAACACCGCTCTTCACCGGATCGCGCGACAGCGCCACGCGCATCGGCCGCCGCAGCGGCGCGCCCGCGAGCGGCGCCGGCACCCACCAGGAATCGCGGTGATCGCCCTGTGCCATCACCGACAGCGCGAGCCTGGCATCGGCGACGCTCCGTGTGATCGGGCCCTGGACCGACATCCATTGCAGCGACAATGCGCGTTCCACCTTGGCAGACGGATTGAACGCGGGAACGCGGCCGAAGCTTGGACGCAGACCCACCGTCCCCGTGCACCAGGCCGGATAGCGCACCGAGCCGGCGAGATCGTTGGCATGGCCGATCGGCGTGATGCCGGCGGCAACGCTCGCCGATGCACCGCCGCTGGAGCCGCCCGGCGTATGCTCCGGCGACCAGGGATTGAGCGTGCGGCCAAACAGATCGTTCTCGGTCGCCCAGCGCGAGGAGAACGCCGGCGTGTTGGTGCGGCCGATGATGACGGCGCCGGCCTTGCGAATATTCGCAACGACGGGCGCATCCTCGGCCGCGATGTTGTCCTTGAAGGCGACGACGCCGTTGCTGTTGGCCTGGCCGATCTGATCGACATTGGTCTTGATGGTGATCGGCACGCCATGCAGCGCACCGAGCGCCTCGCCGCGTGCGACGGCGGCATCGGCGGCATCCGCCGCTGCGAGAGCCTCGGCGCCGAGATCGACCACCACGGCATTGAGCTTAGGATTGACCTCGGCCATGCGCGCCAGCGACGCCTGCACGGCCTCGCGGCTCGACAGTCTGCCGGCGCGGATGGCGCGGGCGAGATCGACGGCGTTCCAGCGCCAGAGCTCGTTGGATTGTGCGGTCATGAGACGGTCCATTACGGCGCGAGAGTTGGGGTGGACTCGGCGGCGGCGTGCTCGATCGCGGCCGCTGCATCAAGGACGAGGTCCTCGCGGAAGCGCGGACCGATGATCTGGACGCCGATCGGAATGCCCTCATGCACGCCGGTCGGCACGCTGATCGAGGGCAGCCCGAGGAAGGCGGTCGCGAACAGGAACACATGCGAGCGGTACAACCGATCGACGCTGGCAGCGCTCTCGACATCGACGCCGTAGGGCAGGGCGGTCTCCATCGCCACCGGGCACAGCACCAGCGGATGATCCTGCATGAACAGCTGCCAGCGCCGCAGATAGGTCGCCCGCGCCGAGGACAGCCGGATCAGGCTGCCGACGTCGAGCTCCGGCGTGCGATTCATCATCAGCTCGAAGGCGCGCCGCGCCAGCGCGTCGCCATGCTCAGCGACCTGCGCGGCAATCGTCACGCGCGACTCGCCTTGGGCAAAGTCGTTCCACGCGGTGGCCGCGGCGGCGACATCGGGCGGATCACGCCACGTCACCTCGTAGCCCGCATTGTGCAGAATGTGCGCGGCCTTGCGCACGGCGGCCTCGACTTCCGGGGCTATTCCGACACCAGCGGGATCGAGGCAGACGGCGACGCCGGGATGATCGATGCGCGGGCCGTCGAGCGGCATCGCGATATGCCAGGGATCGCGCGGATCGGGCGCGGCCATGGCGGCGAGAGCCAGCCGTGCGTCCTCGACATTGCGCGTGATCGCGCCCTGCACCGAGATCAGTTGCAGCGACAATTGCCGCTCCGATCGCGCGGTCCCGTTGAAGGCCGGCACACGGCCGAATGACGGCCGCAGGCCGACGGTGCCGGTGCAATAGGCGGGATAGCGGATCGAGCCGCCGCCGTCATTGCCGTGCGCGATGGCGCACATGCCGGTGGCCGCGGCGACCGCCGCGCCGCCGCTCGATCCGCCCGGCGTGCGGTCGGGCCGCCACGGGTTGAGCGTGCGGCCGTGCAGGTCGTTGTCGGTGAACCAGCGCATCGAGAACGCCGGCGTGTTGGTGCGGCCGATGATGACGGCGCCGGCGCGCCGCAGATTGGCGACGACGGGCGCGTCGTCCTTGGCGATGTTGTCCTTGAAGGCGACGACGCCGTTGGTGGTCGGCAATCCCCGCTGGTCGACGTTGATCTTCGTCGTTACCGGCACGCCATGCAAAGGTCCGAGCGCCGCACCCGCCGCCACCATGCGGTCGGCGAGGTCAGCTGCTTCGAGCGCACTCTCGTGCTGCACCGAGACCACGGCATTGAGCTCGGGATTGAGTGCGGCGATGCGGTCGAGGCTCGCGCTGACGGCCTCGCGGCTCGTGATCTCCTTGGTGCGAATGGCGGCGGCAAGTTGCGTGGCCGACCAGCGCCACAGCGGCGTATCCATGCGTAGCAAACCTTATGCGATCAGGAGGATTTGGGAGCGGGGCGTCGCGCGAGGGTGCGCGCGTGCAGCGGCACGATGAACTGCTCGGCCTGTTCGATATGCGCCAGCATCAGCCGCTTGACCTTGGCGCGGTCGCCCTTGCGCAGAGCGGCGACGATCGCCGCATGCGCCGTGCAATTGGCGTGGACGAAGGCGCGTTCGTCCGGCGCATGCGTCGGCGATGGCGCGGTGCCGGCCACCGCGCTGCGGATGACCTCGTTGACGAAGCGAGCCATCATCGCCAGCAGCGGGTTCGGGCAGGCTTCCGCCAGGATCTCGTGGAATTCGATTTCTGCCGCGCGTTGAGCGGCCCAGGCATGGATGTCGTGATCGTCGAGCACGGCGATGCTGGCCTGAAGCCGCGCGAAATGGCTGTCGCTGAGATGACCGACGACGCTCTCGGCCAGCGCCGGCTCGACCAGCTTGCGCACGGCATAGATCTGCTCGGCCTCGAGGGCCTGAAAATGGAAGAAGCTGCGCATGTAGTCGAACACGCGTTCCTCTTCGATCGCGCGCACCCGGACGCCGCCGCGCGGGCCGGGCACCGAGCAGATCATGCCCTGGAATTCCAGCGACTTCAGCGCCTCCCGCACCGATCCGCGGCTGGCGCCGAACTCCGCCATCAGCTCCTTCTCGCCGGGCAATGCATCGTCCGGCGCCATCGCCCCCTCCATGATCCGCGCCCGCAAGGCGCGCGCGATGCGTTCGGGAGTCTTGGCGGCAGGGCGCTTGTTGATGGTCATGATCATCATAATGATCATGATGAATTAGGGTGTCAAGGCGGGTTTCGTCCGGGTCGTGAGCGAGCAGACTTCGATCGCGCCACGACCCCGCTGCGCTCCCCTCCCCCTTGCGGGGAGGGGTCGGGGGTGGGGGTCCCCGGAAAAAGTGCCGATAAGACCTAACCTCTCCCGCGAGCTAAGCGTTGATGTCTGCCGCTTGCGTCGCGTGCCCCACATTCCGCTCCGAGCAAGTCACCCCCACCCCCAACCCCTCCCCGCAAGGGGGAGGGGAGCTGACCGCCATCGCGGCGCTAGGAACTCTCACCAGACACAAGCGTCTCCCACCGCCTGCGGTGCCAGTGTCGGTTCCGCGGGAACCCAGAGCGGCTTCATCGTGTTCCTGTCTGGCCGGTCGAACCCTGCGGTTCGCCCCGGCCGGGTGATTGCCGTTGAGTTCATTGTCACGACGGAGCTTTGCATGACGGAGGAGCCTGTTCGCGAGAGCGATAATGGCGGCCCCGGCGATCTGCCGCGCGTTTCCACCGGGAGTGACGGCCTCGACGACATCCTCGGCGGCGGCTTCGATCCCAATCGCCTCTATCTCTATGAGGGCCGGCCAGGGACCGGAAAGACCACCATCGCGCTGCAATTCCTGCTGAAGGGAGTGAGCCTCGGCGAGCGCGTGCTCTACATCACCCTGTCGGAGACGGGCCGCGAACTCGACCTGGTGGCGCGACGGCACGGCTGGTCGCTGACTGGTGTCGACATTTTCGAACTGGTGCCGCCGGAGACCACGCTGGATCCGGAACGCGAGCTGACGGTGTTTCATCCGGCCGAGGTCGAACTCAGCGAAACCACGGGCCTGATGTTCGCCGAGGTCGAACGGATCAATCCGAGCCGCGTCGTGATCGACAGCCTGTCCGAGCTGCGCCTGCTCGCGCAGAGCCCGCTGCGTTATCGCCGTCAGGTGCTTGCCCTGAAGCACTTCTTCGCCAGACGCAGATGCACCGTCATCCTGCTCGACGATCTCTCCTCGTCGCAGGACGATCTCCAGCTGCATTCCGTTGCGCACGGGGTCGTGATGCTGGAGCAGCTCGCCATCGACTATGGCGCGGAGCGGCGCAGGCTGCGTGTGATCAAGATGCGCGGCATCGCGTTTCGCGGCGGCTACCATGATTTCACCATCGAGGCCGGCGGGCTGAAGATCTATCCTCGCCTGGTCGCGGCCGAGCATCATCGGAATTTCACCGGTGATTTCACGCCGAGCGGCAATGCGGAGCTCGACCAGTTGCTCGGCGGCGGGCTCGAGCGTGGCACCAATGCGCTGCTGATCGGTGCGGCCGGCGTCGGCAAGTCGTCGGTGGCGATGCTCTATGCGATCGCGGCCGCGCAACGCGGCGAGCATGCGGTGTTGTTCGCCTTCGACGAGGGCCGCGGCACCGTGGAGGCGCGCGCGCGGACACTCGGCCTTGCGCTCGACGATCATATCGAATCCGGCCGCATCCGTTTCCAGCAGATCGATCCGGCCGAGCTGTCGCCGGGCGAGTTCGGCGCCATCGTCCGCGACAGCGTCGAGCGGGACAACGCCCGCGTCGTCATCATCGACAGTCTCAACGGCTATCTCAATGCCATGCCGGACGAGCGCTTTCTCATCCTGCAGATGCACGAGCTTCTGACCTATCTCGGCCAGCAGGGCGTGCTGACCATCCTGGTTCTGGCGCAGCACGGGATGGTCGGGCCGATGGATACGCCGCTCGACATCAGCTATCTCAGCGATGCCGTGCTGATGCTGCGCTATTTCGAGGCGGGGGGTAACGTCCGGCGTGCCATGTCGGTGGTCAAGAAGCGCAGCGGTCACCACGAGCATAGCATCCGAGAATTCCGCATGAGCAGCGCCGGCATCAGCCTGGGCCCGCCGCTCAAGGCGTTCAGCGGCATCTTCGCGGGCAGTCCGCAATATACCGGCACCGACATTCCCGAGACGAGCATGCCAGATGAGCGCTGAGCGGGATCACCGCGTTCTCGTTTTCGCGCCGATCGGCCGCGACGGCCCGGCCTCGGCGGAGCTGCTGCGCAGCGCGCGGATCGCGACGGCCGTTTGCCGCGACCTGTCGGAGCTCATCACGGAGATGAGCGCTGGCGTCGGCGCGGTGGTCGTGGCCGAAGAGGGGCTGTTCGCCAAGGCCACTGCGCCGCTGCGGCAATGGGCGGAGCGGCAGCCGCCCTGGTCCGACCTGCCGTTCATCGTACTGACCAGCCATCGTGAGCAGCGCGCTGTCGTGTCGTGGCGGCGCGAGCTGGTCCATGCGCTGCGCAACGTGTCGCTGCTGGAACGGCCGATCCAGCCGATCACGTTGACCAGCGCGGTGCAGTCGGCGTTGCGCGCCCGCCGCCGACAGTATGAGATCCGCGCCTTGATCGACGCGCGCGAACAGTCGGCGCAGCAGCTCGAGCTGCTCGTCGTCGAGCGCACCCGCGCGCTGGCAGAATCCAACGAACATCTGCGCGTCGAGATGGCCGAGCGCGCCCGCGTCGAGGAGACGCTGCGGCAGGCGCAGAAGATCGAGGCGATCGGCCGTCTCACCGGCGGCGTCGCCCACGACTTCAACAATCTTCTGATGGTGATCTCCGGCGGCCTCGACATGCTCGACCGTCAGAGCGATCCGGCGCGGCGGCGGCGCCTGATGGACGGCATGATCCAGGCGGCGCAGCGCGGCGCGAGCCTCACGCGTCAGCTGCTCGCCTTCTCGCGCCGGCAGGAGCTGCGGCCGGAGCCGGTCGACATCGCCCGCCAGATCGGCGGCATGCGCGAGCTGCTCGACCGCAGCCTGCGCGGCGACGTGCACGTGAAGTTCGAATTTCCCGACAATCTGTGGCCGGTCGAGGTCGATCCCGGCGAGCTCGAACTCGTCGTGCTCAACCTCGCCGTCAACGCCCGGGACGCGATGCCGAGCGGCGGCACGATCGTGGTGCGCGCGGAGAATCTTCGCGATCTCGACGACGATGAACTGGCCGGCGACTATGTCCGCCTGTCGGTGATCGACACCGGCACCGGGATGAGCGACGAGGTGCGCGTGCGGGTGTTCGAGCCGTTCTTCACCACCAAGGACATCGGCAAGGGCTCGGGACTTGGCCTGGCGCAGGTCTATGGCTTCGTGACCCAGTCGCGCGGCAGCGTGCGGATCGACTCGGCGATCGGCAATGGCACGACGATCGCATTGTATCTGCCGCGATCCACCCAGGCCGCATCCAAGGATCAGCATCATCTGGTCGATCTCGACCGGCCGCGCCCGCGCCGCCCCGACGAAGGCCGGGTCCTGCTGGTCGAGGACGACGACGAGGTCGCCGCGCTCGTCAGCGAGATGCTGCGCCAGCTCGGCTACGACGTGACGCGCGCTGCGAGCGCTGCGGCCGCGCTCGGCGCGCTGGCCGATGGCCGCAACGTGGATCTGGTGTTCTCCGACGTCATGATGCCCGGCGGCATGAATGGCGTCGATCTCGCCCGCGAGATCCAGAAGCGGCGCGTCGACATGCCGATCCTGCTGACATCGGGCTATTCCGGCGCCGCCGTGCACGCCGCGCGGGAGGCGGGGGTTCGGATCCTGCCGAAGCCCTATCGGATCGACGAGCTCGCCGCCGCGCTGGATGCGGTGAAGGTGGAGAACGTCTGGTCGCGTGCGCGCACGTCCTGATTAGTTGAGCAACGCAGCTATCGATAATCAAGCGTCAGCTCTGCGTTTTTCGCTCACCGCATTTTGATGTGCCGCAATGGCTGCTGCTCCCCCCGCTGCAATAGTAGGCGCAGACGGAAAGGAGTTGAAAACCATGTGGCTCACCAAGGACGACTTCCGCATCAAGGCGGAGAATTTCGATCTCTCGAATGGCCTGAACATCCTTCGCATTATCTGCGGTTTGTTTCTGTTTCCCCATGTCGCCGGCAAGTTCGCCGCCGGCACCGTGTCGGCCGCGACCGCTGGCTTCTTCGCCAAGGCCGGCTTTCATCCGCCGGAGATCTGGGTGGTGATCGCCGCCGCGTCCGAATGCGCTGCCGGTGTTGCGCTGGTGCTCGGCATCTGCACGCGCTTCGCCGCGCTCGGCGCCACCGCGCTGCTGCTGTTCGCGGTCTATGCCCTGCAGGTCGTGAAGGGCTTCGGCTGGACCTGGAATACCGGCGGCTATGAATACCCCGTGTTCTGGGCGATCACTTCGCTGGTCGTCGCGATCGAGGCCTGGAAGGTGCACCTCGCCCAGGCCAAGCCCCGCGCCGGCGTGCTGCCGGCCCGTGCGGCGGCGTGAGATCGCCCCTTCACTTCACCATCTGCGATTGCAAGGGAGCCGCCCCATGGGCGGCTCTCGCGTTTGATACTCCGTCAGCTCCGCGCGATCAGCACCGACACCGTCACGCGTCCGACGGGGCCATGGTCGGAGCTGACCTCCAGGCTGACATTGGTCAATGCAAGGTCGAGCCGGTCCCGCGCGATCGCGAGGGCGGTGTCCGCCGTCTCCCGCAGCGCCGTCTCGACGTCCGGAAGCTCGACGGCGTCGCCGGGCATTTCGCCGGGATGTGTGACATAGAAGCGCATCTCGTCTGTTCCGGCTACAGGCCCCCGCGAGGGGAGTTGTCGATTTGATGGAGATACGTGGGATCAAATTCTCCGGCAGCGACGACTTTGTCGACATCGATCAATTTGACAAGGTTCTTGCGGATGTCCAGGACGCGCTGGCTGCGAAACTCCTGAAGCACGCGGTTCACATGCACGGTGCTGAGGCCGAGCGCATCGGCGAGATCCGACTGCGTGATCGGGAACTGGTACTCGTTGTCGTCGACGAGGCCGACTTCGGCCAGCCGCTGCCGCAGCTCCGCGAGCAGGTGAGCCATGCGGGCCGACGCCGAGCGCACGCCCAGGTTCAGCACCCGTTCGCGAAAGATTGCCGAATCGACCAGGGTTTCGCGCCACAGCGCACGGGCTACGGCTGGATGTGTATCGATCAGGCGGGCGATGTCGTCATGGTCGATGAAACCCAGCGTCGCCGCGGAGATGGTGACGAGGTCGTGGTCCATGGTCTTGAGTAGCAGGCTCTGCAGATCGGGCAGGTCGCCGGGGATATGGAACGACAGGATCTGGCGCTTGCCGGTCTCCGTGACCTTGGCGCGGTAGGCGAACCCACTCATGATCAGGCAGCACGCGCTCGGACTGTCGCCCTCGAATACAATGTGGGTTTCAGCGTCGACCGCCTTCATGGCGACGGGAAGCGCCTCGATCGCTCTGATGTCGTCTTCGCTCAGCTCGGTCGCGTTCCGCAGCTTGCGGACCAGCGTCGCCATGTGGTGCATCGGATGCTCGCGATGGCGAAGGACAAGACCATCGACTTGAGGCAGGGTCTTTGGGACCGGAGAGCGATATGCCAAATTTCGCTGCGCAGGCAGGGGGAGCACAATCATCTCTCGGCCAGCCTCCCGCTAAGAAGTGGGGCTGGTGCAAGACAATCCGGTGAGCGGCAATTTTGTTCCCTCGCCGGATTATTTTCTTGCTCCGTCGCATTTTGCGCGGGCAGAGAGGGGCCGAGGCGCGGGATGACCCTCACCCCTTTTAGGTTGATTCGGCACGCACTTGCTCGCATCCTCTCCCCATCAGGACGGAGAGGCAGCCCGCATGGAACGCTACATCCGGAACGAAAACATTCGCCGCTTTCGTCAGCTGCTCGAGTCCGAGACCGACGAGCAGAAGCGCAGGGTCATTCAGCAGCTGCTCGCGGCTGAGGAAGCCCGGGAGGTTCCGCCGGGTTCCGAGGTGCCCAAGAGCTAGGGCCGCTCACCGCTGCCGGGCTTCCACCCAGTTGAGAGTTCCGCAGCCAGAGCAATTGAACAGCCGCTCTGCAACTCCTGTCCGGGGATTGAGGATGCTCCGAATCCGAGGGGCGGGCTGGCCACAGCTGCGGCACGACGGCAGACCGCTGCCCCCGTCGCCCGAAAAGCCGCTCTTGTTGTCTGGCACGTCTGACATCACGATCCCAAAACTCACGAGATCAATCGGCGGATCAGCGCCGGAAGACAATTCGGGACAATACGGAGCCGATTGCGCCGAATGTCCGGCGCATCTCCGGCCCTTTTAGCCGCCTTGCAGCGATCGAGAAATCTGTTCCTCGCGTGGAACTTCTAACTTGCACAGCCGTTACGTCGATGCGTTGACTCGTGACTGCCCGTGGGTCGTGCAAGGCGAGGCGGCAATGTCGCCGCAAGTGGGGGATGGATGAGCAGTCGCGAGTTCGTGCGTCGTTTCTGGCGCAATCAGACATCCCTTGCCTACGATCTTCCTGACCTTGTCGCCGGCACCCTCGATGATCGCGATTTCCGCCTGCTGGCGGATGGCATCCCGATGCTGTGCTGGATCGCCAATGGTGACGGCTACATCGTCTGGTACAATCGCCGCTGGCACGAATACTGCGGCAGCACGCCCGAGCAGATGGAAGGCTGGGGCTGGCAGTCGGTGCATGATCCCGAGCAATTATCCTCGGTGATGGAGCGCTGGCAGGCCTCGATCGCCACCGGCGAGCCGTTCGAGATGACTTTTCCGCTGCGCGGCGCCGACGGCCTCTTTCGTCCGTTTCTCACCCGCATCCAGCCGATGCGCGATGCCTCCGGAAAGGTCAGGCGCTGGTTCGGCGTGAACATGGAGGTGTCGGCGCAGGTCGAGGCCGAGCAGGCGCTGCGCGCCAGCGAGATGCAGGCGCGCGCCGATGCCGAACGCGTGCAGCTCGCGCTCGCGGCGGGCGCGATCATCGGCACCTGGGTCTGGGACATCCCGTCGAACCGCTTCACCGTCGACGAGAATTTTGCGCATAATTTCGGCCTCGATCCCTCGCTCGGACGCGAAGGCCTGAGCCTCGAGCAGGTCACCATGACCGTGCATCCCGAGGACCAGGCCGGGCTCGCAGCCGTCATCCAGGAGGCGCTGACATCAGGCGGATCCTACGCGCATCAATATCGCGTCCGCCGCCGCGACGGCGTCTATCGCTGGATCGAGGCCAATGGCCGTGTCGAGCAGCGCGACGGCCGGCCCGTGCGCTTCCCCGGCGTGCTGCTCGACGTTCACGAGCGTCGCGCGGCCGAGGCCGCGCTGCGCGACACGGAAGAACAGCTCCGGCTGGCCACCCAATTCGCTGAGATCGGTTTCTGGGACTACGACCCCATCAACGATGTCCTGGTGTGGCCGCCGCTGGTGAGGAAGATGTTCGGCGTCGCCGAGGACGCGGCGATCACGATCGCGGACTTCTACGAGGGCGTGCACCCCGACGATTCCGAGGCGACCAACGCGGCTTTCGCGGCGGCCGCCGACCCGGTGCAGCGTGCGCTCTATGACGTCGAATATCGCACCATCGGCAAGAACGATGGCGTGGTACGCTGGGTGGCGGCGAAGGGCCGCGGTCTGTTCGACGCGTCCGGCCGATGCGTTCGCCTGATCGGCACCGCGATCGACATCTCCGATCGCAAGGCCGCGGAAGCGCGGCTGCGCGATCTCAACGAGCGCCTCGAAGTCGCCAATGAGGAGATCAAGCGCTATGCCCATGTCGTGAGTCACGACCTGCGCGCGCCGCTGGTCAACATCATGGGCTTTGCCCAGGAGCTGCAGAGCCTGCGCGAGGAGATGTTCGACGCCGGCCGGTTGCCGAAGTCTGATCCCGTGCGTCAGCAGGCCGAGCGCGACTTCGACGAGTCCCTGTCGTTCATCCGCGCCGCGACGCAGAAGATGGACGGGCTGATCTCCGCCATCCTGAAGGTCTCGCGCCACGGTCAGCAGCCGCTGCATCCGGAGCCGCTCGACATGAGCGCGCTGGTGCAGAAGCTCGCCGACGCCATCCGCCATCAGACCGAGACGGCAGGCGCCATCATCGAGGTCGCGCCGCTGCCGCGGCTCGTCGCCGATCCGCTCGCGATCGGCCAGATCTTCGGCAATCTGCTCGACAACGCGGTCAAATATCTCGATCCCGCGCGTCCCGGCCGCATCGCCATCACCGGCGAGGAGCGCGGCCGCGACGTGCTGTTTCATGTCGCCGACAACGGCCGCGGCATTCGCCCCGAGGACCAGGCGCGGGTGTTCGAGCTGTTCCAGCGCGCCGGCAAGCCTGACCAGCCGGGCGAGGGCATCGGCCTTGCGCATGTGAAGTCGCTGCTCGGCCGTCTGAACGGCAGCATCAGCCTGACCTCGGAGGCCGGTGTCGGCACCACGTTCACGGTGACCCTGCCGCGCGTGGCACAGGCGTCGTCATGACGCCGTTCGCGCCGCCTGTCAGTCGATGATCCCCGGGCCGTCGGTCATCGCCCGCGCCACGCCCTGCTTCATGCGCTCCAGCGCCTTCGGCGCGTGCCCGTGCCAACCGACGACCTCGGCCAAGACCCGCAACGGCGCACGCGATCGATACGACCGTGTCGGATTGCCCGGAAACTTCTTGTCGGTCACGTTCGGATCGTCTTCGATCTCTCCGGTCGGCTCGACCACATAGATCCGTTCCCGCGCGCTGCCCGCTGCCAGCTCGGCGCCCCAGATCGCCGCATCCAGCGTGGCCGTGAAGTAGACCCAGGACAGCGCCGCGTCCATGTAGTTCGAGCCATGGCCGACCGCGATCAGGTCGCCCGGTTTCAGATCGGCGCGCGTGCCGTGGAAGAAGGATTGCGCAAACACGGTCGCGACAGATGACATGAGGGTCCCTCGATCATGTGACCTGTCGTCATGCGCGAAGGCGCCGCCGCCGGCAAGCTGAAATCAAAGCCGGCGATCGCACGAAAAAATCACCGGGAGACCTGTCGGAATTCCCGCCGTCACATCGTCCTCCGAGCGCACAGCACGGAGGAACCCGACATGACCGCTCCGAAGATCGTCGCTCAGGACGCGTGGACCGAGGCGCATCGCACCCATCTGGCCAAGGAAAAGGCCTTCATGCGGCAACGCGATGCGCTGTCGGCCGAGCGGCGCGCGCTGCCCTGGCTCAGGATCGAGAAGGACTATCTGTTCCAGGCGCCGCAGGGGCCCGTTACCTTGAGCGGTCTGTTCCAGGGCCGCAGCCAGCTCATCATCTATCATTTCATGATGGGCCCGGGCGATCCGCACCGCTGTCCCGGCTGCTCGTTCCTGTGCGACCATATCGACGGCGCCAACCAGCATCTGCGCCACCACGATGTCAGCCTGGTCGCGGTGTCGCGCGCCCCTCTGGCCGAGATCCTGCCCTACAAGGCGCGGATGGGCTGGGCGTTCGACTGGGTGTCATCGCATGCCAGCGACTTCAATTTCGATTTCCAGGTCTCGTTCTCGGACGAGCAGATCGCGACCGGGCAGGCGATCTACAATTTCGTGCCCTTGAAGCGCGGCTCGCACGAGCTTCCCGGCCTCACCGTGTTCACCAAGGATGCGGCCGGCGACATCTTCTGCACCTTCCAGGTCCGCTCCCGCGGCGGCGACCCGCTGATCGGCGCCTATCACTATCTCGATCTCACGCCGAAGGGCCGCAACGAAACCGGCCGCGGCAACCTCTCGGACTGGGTCCGCCTGCACGACGAATACACGCCGCGGGCCTAAGCCTCGGCAGGCGCGAGCCGATCCGGGCAATTCGTCAAACGCGCCGGAGAGCCGATGGCGGTGCAGCCGGCGGGCACATCCGCGGTGACGACCGCTCCCGCGCCGATCTTGGCGAACGCGCCCACCGCGACGTCGCCGAGGATGATTGCCCCCGACGAGACCAGCACCCCGCGCCCGATCCGCGGCGCGCGGCCAGGCAGCGCGTCCTGCCGGCCAATCGTGACGTTCTGCAGGATCGTGACCTCGTCGCCGATCTCGGCAAACGCGCCGATGATGATCCCGGTGGCGTGATCGAGAAACACCCCCGTTCCGAGCCTGGCGGATGGATGAATGCTCACCTGCAGAGAGGTCGAGGCCTCCGCCTGCAGCAGCAGCGCGAGGTCGGGCTTGTCGTTGCTCCAGAGCCAATGCGAAACACGATACGCCTGAAGCGCGATGTAGCCCTTGTAGTTCAGCAGCGGCGGCAGCAGCGCCGTGGTTGCAGGATCGCGCGCGGCGATGGCGCCGAGGTCGTGATACGCTGCGTCGACCAGTTCGGGGGCCGCGAGCTGCGCTTCGCTCGCGATCGCGGCGAACTGCGCCTGCTCGGCCCTCGCCCGGCCAAGGCGGACGCCGATCTGGGATGCGATCACGCTTCCGAGATCCCGATGATCGAGAATCGCAGCCGACATCGCGCGGCCAAACACGGGATCGCGCGCTGCGGCCAGCTCTGCTTCGCGCCGAAGGGATGACCACAATTCGTGTTCGACGTCAGGGCTAGCCGTCATGACAGTCATTAATCCGCTGACAATGCCCCCGAACATACAGGGCTTCCGGCGCCGATGCCAGCCGCCGAGGCGAGCAGACCGTTCCTGGCCCCTTTCTCTTGGCCGCGCGAACGATCGTGATATCGTTCGTCAAGCGGCGACTTTCACGAGAGAGCAAAAAATTGCGGTCCAGCTCTAAGCCATCCACCTCGCCCGATCTGCTCGACTGCGTACGGCGGTATGGCCGCGCGCTGCTGCTTGGGCTGATGATGGTCGCAGGCTCGCCCGCGCGAGCCGACTCCACGGTTGATATGAGTGCGAAGAACCTGATGGTGGTCATCAGGGAGTCGATAGGCGCCAACAAACAGACTGAAACGCTGGAGCCCATGGGCAGGATGCGGGCGAAATTGGCCGACGGCAAGGAGGTGGAGTTCGAGCTCTGCGCATTCCTGCTCCTTGGTGACATGCACATCAGGTTCGTCTTCGATGGGCTCAGCATGATGCAGAACGCCAAACCGCAGGATCTGGCCCGCCTTGGCCTTGCTCCGGCCGAGGCGCTCCAGCTTGCGGTCGCAAATATCAAGCGAGTATATGGCGATCCTGTCGTCAAGCCTTGGGACAACGGCGTCATGGAGGTCGCCGGGAGGTCGCCCGATCTCGACAGTAGCTATTTTCTGGATCGCGAATTCTGGCAGCGTCGATTGCAGGACCATCCTGAGGGCTTGGTCGCTGCGGTGCCCAGGCGTGGTGCCCTGCTGTTTGCTCCGCTCGCCCGCCGCGACGCCGTCGACTGGCTGCGCAGAAACATCAATCAAATATACGCCAGCGGCGATCGCTTGCGGGTGTCGTCCGGGCTCTATTTGTTCAAGGACGATCGGTGGACAGTGTTTCAGTCGCCGAAAAACTAACTTGTTTACGAGGCTCGGCACTCTGCAGGTCAACGGCGGCATGGGCGGAGGTCCGCGGTTCGTGCCATGAACTCGGTTACGATCGTACGGGCTCGGGTTTGCAACTGCAGAGGTTCGTGCTCACCCGTCGCTATGGACTTGCGATGCCGCGATTGCTTGCTTGGAATGGTGACGAGTGATACGCTTTCTGCATGAAGAGCATCATCTCCATCGCTTCGGTCTTCTTCCTGACCCATTGATCGCGGCCCGTCTCGCGGGCGCACGACGTGGCGCGGCGCGTTGCCGCATGTTTCAGGATCAGACCCGGCCAGTGACCGCGCAACGCGCGGAAGGATCTCACTTGGCCATGCGATGCGAGGACCTTCATGCCCGACAATCCAATCTCGGCGGCGCAGCCGCCTGTGCTGTCGTCTGCGCAGATCGATCAGTTCATCCGCGACGGGTTCGTCAAGCTCGAGCGCGCGTTCTCGCGCGAGCTTGCCACGGCGGCGCGCGCCATTCTCTGGCGCGACCTGCCGTGCCGCGCCGATGATCCCACCTCATGGACGCGGCCGGTGATCAGGCTCGGCCAGTATCACGACGAGCCGTTCAAGCAGGCCGTCAACACGCCGCGTCTCTACGCCGCCTTCGATCAATTGGTCGGCCCTGGACGCTGGCGTCCGCGTCCGGGCCTCGGCACGTTCCCGGTGCGCTTTCCTCATCCCGATGATCCCGGCGACGCCGGCTGGCACGTCGATCTGAGCTTTCCCGGTCCCGACAGCAACTCGGAAGCGCGTCCGGGCTTCTCGACTTGGCGCGTCAATTTTCTGTCGCAGGGTCGTGCGCTGCTGATGTTGTTTCTGTTCTCCGACATCGGCGAGCATGACGCGCCGACGCGCATCAAGGCCGGGTCGCATCTCGATGTCGCGCGATATCTGGCGCCGGCCGGCGAGGCCGGGCGCTCCGCGGATGAGCTGAGCCAGTTCTCCGCCAGCCTGGAGCGCCCCCAGGTGCTTGCGACCGGGGAAGCCGGCGACGTCTATCTCTGCCATCCGTTTCTGTCGCATGCGGCGCAGATGCACCGGGGCACGGAGCCGCGCTTCCTCGCCCAGCCGCCGCTGCATCCAAGCGAGTCGATCTGTCTCGATCGGGCGGATGCGGCCTACTCGCCGGTCGAGATCGCGATCCGTCTTGCGCTCGGCAAAGGCTGAACGCCCGGTTCGGCAGCGCTAACGCCGAGGCAAGACGATAATTCGGTGATAATTCGGTGACAGTGCACTCAATATGACAGGTAGTTGAGTGCACTGTCACCGACATACCACCGAAATACGAAATACCGAGAAGATGAGCCTTGTCGATTGCATCGCCAGTCAGGCGAGGTCTTGGAGCGCACCGCGCAAGCCCGTTCAACCGCTGCCGTTATCGAACTGCCGTGGGCCGCGGTGAAGTTGTCCCGCAAATGCGCCGTCCTAACCTCCTATGCCTCAGCTCAGGTCTGTTTCGCCATTCGTGTCGCCGGAGGCAAAGGTTGAGGATTCAAAGCCTGCCGCTTTGCGCGTTGGAGAGCTTTGTACTCTCGTTCGGTAATCCAGGGGGTAGGATCACCAGGAGACTGGCCCAAACCGAAATTGACGAAGGGATTCACCGGTATTGTGAAGGATAGGATCTCCCAGTGGAGACACTTGCCTCGTGTCCAATGAAAGCTGTGAGTGGCAGGGTCATAGACTTCATAGATGAGCCATCTCGTACAGAACCGATCGACGGCGAGAGCAGGAGCTGTCGCGCCGAACACGAGCGTGGCGGTGAGACCTGTCAGGAGAGCAAGGGAGGAATGCCGCATGTGAATTCTCCAATCAATGAAAGATTGAGACAACGGCGAAACGCAACCAGCATAGTTGTTGTAGGTTTCACGTGCAAGTTGGTTCGGCCTCTCTGAGTTGATCAAGATGAGATTCGATCTGACGATGACCAATCAGATACCGGTCGTTGTTGGCGCGAGTATCATGGTGTGTCGGTCATGATGCGTCACCGCGCTTCGGTCGCAGAATTGTGTGATCTAGATGAGCGTTTCTTTGGCAGCGGCAGTTTCCAAGGACAGCTTTTCACCGTCTCCGCAGCTGTCATGCTCGCGAAGGCGGAGCATCCAGTACGCCGCGGCGGAAAAAATAGACCCGAATCGCCCTGGCGTACTGGATCGTCCGCTGTCGCGGACGCGAGAGCGCCAAGTAGAAAAACGCTTAGTTACGAGAGCGAGGCCTCAGCTCGGCAGCTGATCGGACCGGCTCGTCAACTCAGCCGCGATTGGATATCCCGATAATGATGCTGACCTGCCGCTTCCATGGCCTCTGTCCTCATGCAGAACCAGGTCCGGCGCCGAAGCGAACGGTTCGCGCTCAATAAAATTCGCAATTCCAGAAGATTTATCTTTCGCTTTCGCAGAAATTGTGCTCTACTCCCGCCATCCTGCTTCGCCACGAGGGGCGTATCGCGATCGTCACGGCACGTGAGGCGGGGAGGCGATGGCCGCTGGCTGGCCGCAGCGCGTTTCGGCGCGCGGACGAACGGCAGTTGGCGGACGTGAAGTCGTATGGTCCTGGCGCCGCGACGCTGGCGCTAAGCTGTCGGGCGATGATCCCGACGGTGACGGTGGCTAAAGAGCCCGTACACCGGGGAGAGTACGAAGTAAGCGTGAAGACCATCGCGCAGGGAATGCCGGAGTTCGGCTGAACCTGTGGTGACTGCCGCCTGCTTTTGTTTGCAGGCGGGCCATGGGTTGCGGCCAGCGCCCGGCATTCCCTGCGCCCTCGTGATTGTCCGAGGGGCCGTCGATCTCATCAGCCCGGGCGCATCAGCGTCGCGGGACCGCGCTGACGCGCGAGGGATCGAGGCCAGGCGTGGCGAGCCAACCGGTGTGATGATCGAGCAACGGCCCCATGTGGCGCGGGTCGAGCGTCGCAGTCCGGTGTCAAGCGCGATGGTGAAAGGCGCTTTTGGAAGGTGGCTTGCCAGGGAAAGCGGACTTGCCAGGGCGTCGCAGCCGGCCCGCCAACGGCCGATCGCCCAGCGCCCAGCCCTCGCACTGCTGCGGAATTTGATCTAGATGGGAGGCCATCTCGAACGACCGATCCTGTCGTCTCGCGCGCATCGGCGCGAAGGACAAATCCGGAGTTGCATATGTCGCAAGCACATTCTTTCAGCCTCGCCGCCGAAACCACGGACATCCTGACGTCGCTCGGCGTCGCCCCGGAGCGGTTGCGCGGCGGCACCCGTACCGCGCGCTCACCGATCACCGGCGAGGCGCTGGCGCAGGTGCACGACGACACGCAGGCCGACGCGACCGCGGTGATCGCTCGCGCCCATGCAGCCTTTTTGCAATGGCGGCTGCTGCCGGCGCCCAAGCGCGGCGAGCTGGTGCGGCTGCTCGGCGAGGAGCTGCGCGCCAACAAGGCCGCGCTCGGCCGGCTGGTCTCGATCGAGGCCGGCAAGATCGTGTCGGAGGGCCTCGGCGAGGTTCAGGAGATGATCGATATCTGCGACTTCGCCGTCGGCCTGTCGCGCCAGCTCTACGGCCTGACCATCGCGACCGAGCGCGCCGAGCACCGCATGATGGAGACGTGGCATCCCCTGGGCGTGACCGGCGTCATCTCGGCCTTCAATTTTCCGGTTGCCGTCTGGGCCTGGAATGCGGCGATCGCGCTGGTGTGCGGCAACAGCGTCGTGTGGAAGCCCTCGGAGAAGACGCCGCTGACGGCGCTCGCGACCGACGCGCTGCTGGCGCGGGCGCTTCAGCGCTTCCGCCGCGAGGGCGGCGAGGCGCCGGATGGGCTCGCGGGCCTTTTGCTCGGCGGCCGCGCCGTCGGCGAGATGCTGGTCGACGACGCGCGTGTGCCGCTGGTGTCGGCGACCGGCTCGACCGCGATGGGCCGCGTCGTCGGCGCCTGCCTCGCCGGCCGCTTTGCCCGCGCCATCCTCGAACTCGGCGGCAACAATGCCGCGATCGTCACGCCCACCGCCGATCTCGATCTCACCTTGCGCGCGGTGGCGTTCGCCGCGATGGGCACCGCCGGCCAGCGCTGCACCAGCCTGCGCCGGCTGTTCGTGCATGCCGATGTCTATGAGCAGCTCGTGCCGCGGCTGAAGCAGGCCTATGCGTCGGTCGCGATCGGCAATCCGCTGGAGCAGGGCACGTTGATCGGCCCGCTGATCGACCGCGGCGCCTATGACGCAATGCAGGACGCGCTGAGCGCCGCCAAGGATCACGGTGGCCGCGTGTTCGGCGGCGAGCGCGTCAGCGTCGGCGGTCTCAACGAGGCTTATTATGTTCGGCCGGCGCTGGTCGAGATCGCCGCGCAGGCAGGACCGGTCGAGCGCGAGACCTTCGCGCCCATTCTCTATGTCATGCCGTATCGCGATCTCGACGCCGCGATCGAGCTGCACAACGCGGTGCCGCAGGGCCTGTCGTCGTCGATCTTCACCAACGATCTGCGCGAGGCCGAACTGTTCGTCTCCTCGCGCGGCTCCGACTGCGGTATCGCCAACGTCAATATCGGGCCGTCAGGAGCGGAGATTGGCGGCGCGTTCGGCGGCGAGAAGGAGACCGGCGGCGGCCGCGAGTCCGGCTCCGACTCATGGAAGGCCTATATGCGCCGCGCCACCAACACCGTGAACTACGGACGCAGCCTGCCGCTGGCGCAGGGCGTGAAGTTCGATCTGGGGTGAGCGAATTCGGGTGAGCGACGTGATGCCTCCTTTCAGCAGCGGAACTGCTTCGGCGATTCGTGCGTTGCGCGCTGACAAGGAGATGCACCATGGCAGCAAAGAAGAAGACCACGACGGCGAAGTCAGCACGCGGACGCAAGCAGGACCGTGCCCGCGTCGCGGGCGGACAGGACTACGAAGTGCGCTACGAGGCCAAGAAGACCGGACGGTCGGCATCGGCCGTGAAGAAGGCCGTCAAGAAGGTCGGCAACAGCCGCAAGAAGGTGACGCGCAAGCTCGCGCGTTAGCGTCAGGTCAGCTTCGGCCGCTGCGGCGGCCGAAGCGATCCCCTGGCCCAGCCGAGTGCCTTGGGCGAACGGAGCGGATCGGGGCCGTCGCAGACGGGGCAGACCGGCTCGCGCGGCCGGACGGTCGCGGAGAGTCCGACATCTGCCTTCCCGCCCGAGATCGCCTCATGCTGCCGCTCACGAATTGCGAGCGGGCGGCCGCAGGTCGGGCAAGGCTTGCGGATGAGCCATTGGGCAGGACGTTTCAGCACGACGACGTCTCCCGGTTGAGCGCAGGACTCTCGCTGAGGGCCAATCTGGGTTTGTCGCGAAACTGTCCCCACACCGTCATGCCCGGGCTAGAGACGGGCCCAACACATCGATCGCCATATGTGATAGCCCTGCGGTTGAGTGGTCAGGCTAGGACATCTTCGGGCCGGCGCGGAATCACTTATTTGAATCGTGGCGACTCTTCCGGTTCGTCCGCGGCCGAACAATCAGGGCAGGTGTCGCCGATCGCGCTGAGGACATCCTCGATCGCAGCGATTGCTTCCGAACTGCAGACGCCGCGCGGCGGATCGTCGCTGGCGGTGCGACGCGCCCGGGCCACCGCATCTGGATCGCCTCGCTCTCGCATCCAGCCATGCTCCTCGCATTCGGTGATGGCGCCGGCGTCGCGCAGAACGGCGACGGCCCAGCGCTCGAGATTTGGGATCGCTTGGCGGCGCGTGTTGGCAGGTGGCATCGGCTCTCTCCAGTCTGGGAGAATCCATGAATCCTCCGGCGTTTCCAGGCTCGGCCTGCAGGGCAGGGATTCCAAAATGGAGGGGCTGGACTTGGACGAGCGGATCGGTGCTTGCCGCTTGAGATCGCCGCGGGCCGGGGCCATCCTGGGCGAAGCTTCGTGACAGGGGTGCAGACAGGGATGCAGATCAAGACCAACGAGGATGTGCTGCTCATCATCGATGTGCAGAACGATTTTTGCCCGGGCGGCGCGCTCGCGGTCGCCGACGGCGACGCCGTGGTGCCGGTGATCAACCGGCTCAGCGCGATGTTCGATCACGTCGTGCTGACCCAGGACTGGCATCCGGCGGGCCACAGCTCGTTCGCGTCGAGCCATCCCGGCAAGGGACCGTTCGAGAGCGTTACGATGCCCTATGGGCCGCAGACGCTGTGGCCGGATCACTGCATCCAGGGCACGCCGGGCGCGGCATTCCATCCGGAGCTTTCGATCGACAAGGCGCAGATGATCATCCGCAAGGGTTTTCGCGGCAGCATCGATTCCTATTCGGCGTTCTTCGAGAACGACAAGACGACGCCGACCGGGCTTGCCGGCTATTTGCGCGAGCGCGGTTTGAAGCGGGTTGTCCTGGTCGGGCTCGCGACCGATTTCTGCGTGCACTATTCGGCCGTCGATGCGCGCCGGCTCGGCTTCGAGGCGATCGTGATCGACAGCGCCTGCCGCGGCATCGACCTCGGCGGCTCGATGGCGGCCGCCAGGGCCGAAGGCGCCGAGGCCGGCGTGATCAGGCTGCCGGAGCTGGCATGAGCTACGCCGCCGCGCCGATGCTGGGGTCGGCGATGGCGCCGGCAACGCGAACGCGGACGCGGAGCGCATTGCCGGGGAGGTAGGCGATCGGCATGTCCTCGACGTCTACCGTCTTGAGCGTGCCGCGCTCGGCGCCGGCCTGCACGGCGCGGTCCTCGGCGATGCCGCGGGCCGCCGCGATGGCCTCGTCGCGGGTCAGGTCGCGGAACACCTGGTCGGCCTCGCCCGACACCTGCGCGATCGCGGCGCCGACCGCATTGGCGCAGTCGCCATGCGGGACGCGGACGATGTTGGAAATGCCGGCGAGCCGCTCCGGCACCAGGAAGGCGCCGCCGCCGACCGCGAGCAGCGGCACGTCGCCGGCCTCGGTCTTCATGCGGTCGATGTCGCCTTCGAGCTGGCGATGGGCATCGGCGAGCGCGGCGTCGATCAGGGTTTTCGGCAGATGCGCGACGCGCGCGCGGTCGCCGATGTCGATCAGCCCGGCCGCGACCGCGATGTCGGTCGCGGTGAGCTGGTCGCCGCCGAACACCAGCGCCTCGGATGTCAGCCGATATCCGACGCTGACCGGACCGACGCTGATAGGCTCGCGCCCGACGTGGCTGCCGCCGCCGAGGCCGATCGAGAGCAGGTCGGGCATGCGGAACAGGGTGCGCACGCCGCCGACCTCGACCACGGCATTGGCCTCGCGCGGAAAGCCGTGGCGGAGCTGGCCGATATCGGAGGTGGTGCCGCCGACATCGACGACCATGGCGTCGTCGAGGCCGGAGAGATATGCGGCGCCGCGCATCGAATTGGTGGCGCCGGAGGCGAAGCTCATGACCGGGAACGCGGTCGCGATCTCCGCCTGCATCACGGTGCCGTCGTTCTGCGTCAGGAACAGCGGCGCCTCAATGCCGGAATCGGCGATCGCCTTGCGGAAGGCGGCGACGGTGGTGACGGCGAGATCATGGAGTGCCGCATTGAGGAGGGCGGCGTTCTCGCGCTCGAGGAGTCCGATGCGGCCGAGGTCGTGCGACAGCGTCACCGCGACCTCAGGGCAGATCTCGGCGAAGATGTCGCGCGCCGTGATCTCGCAGCTCGGATCGAGCGGCGAGAACGACGAGGCGACAGCGACCGAGCGCAGCCCCTTGGCCTTGATCGTCCGCGCGGCGGCCTTCAGTCCGTTGGTGTCGAGCGGCATGAAGGGACGACCGTCATAGTCATGACCGCCCTCCAGCATGAACGTCTCGCCGCTGACGAGCTCGGCCAGATCCGCCGGCCAGTCGCAGAACGGCGGCAGCGAGGCGGAGGCCGGCATGCCGATCCTGACGGCGCCGATCTTGTGCAGATGCCGCCGCTGCACCACCGCATTGATGAAATGCGTGGTGCCGATCACGACCGCATCGACCGGCACGGCCGCCGCGGGATTTTCGCGCAGCGCCTTCAGCGCGGCGAGAATGCCGGAGGTGACGTCGGCGGTGGTCGCGGCCTTGACCGAGTGGACGACCTTGTCGTCGGCAATCAAGACCGCGTCGGTGTTGGTGCCACCGACGTCAATACCAATCCGCTTCATTCACTAGGCTCCAGAGGTCGCAAACAGCGACCGGAAATCGAGGTCGTAACCGAAGGCGCGGGGGCCGACGAAATCGAGGCCGCGCGGGCTGGTCAGCACGGCGGGTGCGGGCAGGGCGATCACCGTCACACGCTGGCCGTAGCGTACGGTCTCGGTGCCGATGCCGTGGCCGTTGACGCTGTCGAGCACGCAGATCAGGTCGGGCGACATCGCGATGGCTTCGTCACCGCGCCAGGCCACGATCCACTCGTTCTGGAACGACAGCTTGAGCTGCGTGCCGCGATCACCGTCGCTGCCCTCGATGACGGCAGAGCCACGCAGGAAGCCCTCGGTGGTGCGGCGCTCGACGTCGACGATCTTGCCGGTGAACAGCCGCTGACCGCCCTCGCAGTCGAGGATCGCCGCGATCGGATCCCCGTGGTTCCTGTTGGCGGCGTTGACGGCGCGGCCGATCGCGATCGCCTTCGTCGTCGTGAAATGGATGCCCCAGTCCTTGACCTCGCGCCCCGTGCGCGGCGCCTTGCTGGTCGAGGCGATCGAGCCCATCTCGACGCAGATCTTGCGGCTGGCGCGCTCCATCCACTTCCACGAGGGCACCTTCGTCACCACGGCCTCGATGCCGCGCGGATCGTACAGCGTACAGGGATACGGCTTGAGGTCGCCGATCGCCACCGACGTCATCTGCGCTTCGGGAAAGGCGCGGCCCATGCAGTCGGCGTCGACGACGGGGATGTTCAGATGCGCCGCCGCCATCAGCGCCTGCATGCCGTTGCCGCCGCCGATCTCGACCGACATCACGGCGCGGAACTTGATGTTGTTGATCTCCTCCTGCATCCGCACCGCGCGCGCGATGCTGCGGCTGTCGGCGAGACGCTCCTGACCCACCAGCGGCGCGCCCATGTTGGAGACCACCGCGACCCAGTCGTCGTCGCCGAGATCCAGCGGCGACATCAGCTGCACGCGGTGCCCTTCCGCATAGAGCCGGCGCAGATTGAGCAGTCCGAGATAGGGACTGCCGCCGCCGCCGGTGCCGAGGATCCAGGCGCCGACCGCGAGCGCCTCGATGTCATCGAGGCTGATCGTCTTCATCTCGATCTCGCTCACGACACCAGCTCCTCGATCACCCGCGTAGCCGCCGCGATCGACAGGATCACGGGGCCCGGATAATGCCGACGCACACGGGCCTTGTTGGCGCTGGAGTAGCTCATGCAGTCGAGCACGACGAGATCGGGCTGCCTGGCCGCCATCTCGCGCGCGGCGGCATCGACGGTGGCGTCATCCGAGCCCGGCTGCAGCGTGACGCCGACGACCTCGACGCCAGCACGTTGCCACTTCTTGGCGATCAGCGTGGTCTGCTCCGGCAACGGCGAGAACACGCCGATCCGGCCCTTCGGCAACACGGCCTCGACCATCTTGTGCAGGACGGCCGAGGGCAGGATCACGAGGCCTTCCGGCGTGAGGTTCGGAAACTCGCCGGTGCAGGCGAGCATGACCACGTCGATCCCTTCCTGGCGAAACTTCGCGAGCTGCGTATTGGCGCGGGCTTCCACGGCCTTTTTGCTGAGCCGCACATTGTCGCCGTTCGGCAGCAAGGTGAACAGCGCGTCGGCGCCATCGAGCGGTGGGATCTGGTCAATTTCGGCGCGGCTCATGCCGTCGAGCGCGCCGCGCAGCTCGATCGTCATCCCTGGCGACAACACCGCCGCGATCTCGGCCTCCATTGTCGGGCGCGGGCTTTGGCCGATGACGACGATGCCCATGCGCCGCTGGGTGAGGTGGGCGGGAGACGGGGATGAAAGCATGACGTTCAAAATATCAATCCTCGAGAATGACGAGATCGGCCGGCCGCCAGCCGAGCGCAACGGCCTGGCCTGGCGTATGGAGGGGACCGGCTCCGGAATTCGGCTGCTGCGCCAGCACGCGCTGGCCGCCGTCGAGAACGACGCGGTAGAGCACGGCGCCACCGAGAAAGTTGCTGCTCTCGACCGTGCCACGCGCCGACACGCTCTTGGCGTCGGCCTGATCGGCTGGGGACACCGTGATCTTCTCCGGCCGCAGCGCGACCGACAGAACGTCGCCATCGACTGGAGTGACCGAGCGAGGCAGCGGCAGCACGAGACCATTGCCGACGGCGATCCCAGGGCCGCCGTCCACGGTCACGCGCTGGCCGCGAAAAACATTGGTGTCGCCGATGAAGTCGGCGACGAAGCGCGTGCGCGGCTGATCGTAGATCTCGACCGGTGTGCCGATCTGCTCGACGCGACCGGCATTCATCACCGCGATGCGATCCGACATCGCCAGCGCCTCTTCCTGGTCGTGGGTGACGAACACCAGCGTCACGCCCAGGTTCTTCTGCAACTGCTTCAGCTCGAACTGCATCTGCTGGCGCAGCTTCTTGTCGAGCGCGCCGAGCGGTTCGTCGCACAGCAGCACGCGCGGCGAGATGACGATGGCGCGCGCCAGCGCAACGCGCTGCTGCTGGCCGCCGGAGAGCTGCGCCGGCCGGCGATCCTCCATCCCGGACAATTCGACCATCGCCAGCGCGGCCTTCACCTTGGCGGCGATCGTCGCCTTGTCGACCTTGCGCATGCGCAGGCCGAAGGCGACGTTCTCGGCCACCGTCCGGTGCGGAAACAGCGCGTAGTTCTGGAACACCATGGCCATGTCTCGCTTGTGCGCGGGCACATGGGTGATGTCGGCGCCGTCGAGACGGATCTCGCCGGTGCTCGGGCTGTCGAAGCCCGCGATCATGCGCAACGTCGTGGTCTTGCCGCAGCCGGACGGGCCGAGCAGCGAGAAGAACTCGCCCGGCCGGATGTCCATGGCGACGGTGTCGACGGCGCGAACGCCGCCGTCATAGATCTTGCTGACCGAGGCGATCTCGATGGCTGCGCTCATGCGCGGAAGATCCGGTTCACCCGGCTGTCGATCTCGTCCTTCTGCGCGTTGTACCACTTCCAGTCGACCTGGATAAGCTTGCTGACCTTCTCCGGCGTGGTCAGAAGCTTCGCGTCGTACTTGGCGTCGAGCTTCACCTTCTTGTTCGCCGGCGAGTACCACACCGTCTCGGCGAGGCGCTTTTGAACCTCGGGCCGCAGCATGTAGTTGATATAGGCGTTGGCGAGCTCCTTCATCTTGCTGCCGGGCGTGATGCTGAGCACCTGCTCCAGCGACAGCACGCCCTCGCTCGGGGTGATGAAGTCGATCGGCTGGTTCTGGCCGTCGTAACGATAGATGCCGGAATCATGGATGACGCCGAGCCCGACTTCGCCCGACAGGAACAGCTTCTCCATCGCGCCGGTGAAGTCGACGAGCTTGATCGGCTTCAGCTTCTCCAGCGCGGCATAGGCGGCGTCGAGATCGGTCTGGCCCTTGCCGTAGAGCGTGCCGCACATCATCAGGAAGGCCTGGCCCAGGCTGTTGACCGGGATGACGTAGCCGCCGCGCACGCCGTTGTACTTCGCGTCCCACAGCTCCTTCCAGGAGGAGATGTTGGCATAGCCCTTGTCGGTGCGCATCCCCAGCCCGATCGCGCTGGTGAAGATGCAGACGCCGACGATCTTGTCGCTGACGGCGTAGGGATAGACGTCGGCCATGTTGGGCACGAGCTTCGGATCGACCTTGGGCTCGACGAGGCCCATTTCCACGGCCGCCCATTGCTCGTTGGAATTGGTATGCAGCACGTCGTAGATCGGCGCGGACCGCGAGCTCGCCTGCAGCTTCGGCAGGAACGGCAGCGCGGTGTCGCTCTTGAGCTTGCACTTGAACTCGGCCTCGAACGCCGGGCCGATCTCGGCCTTCATCACGTCGCCCCATTTGCCGCCCCAGCCGGTGATGTTCAGTACCGGCTCCTCGGCGCGCGCGACATAGGGCGCAGCGATGACACCGGCACTGAGCGAGGCCGCCGCGGTCAGCAGGCGCCGGCGGCTTAAGGGAAAGCGACGCGATGAGGCGGTCATGCCAGAAAGCTCCGTTAGAGTTTGACGGTGGAGCGCAGACCGACGGTGCGGTCGAGCGCGATGACGACGATGAAGGAGAGCAGGATCGAGACCACCGATGCGGCGCCGATGGTGCCGTCGAGGTCGAACTTGAGATAGTTGAACAGCGTGATCGGCAGGGTCTCGCTGCCGGGTGCGACCAGGAACAGCGACACCGGGAACTGGTCGAACGACACGATGAAGGCGAAGATCCCGCCGGCCATCACGCCGGGCTTCACCAGCGGCAGCGTGACTTCGAAGAACGTCCTGGTCGGGCTGGCGCCGAGGTTCTGTGCGGCTTCCTCGAGTCGCACGTCGAAATTATGCAGCACGGCAAGGGTCGTGCGGACGACGTAAGGGATCGTCACCAGCGTGTGCCCTGCGACCAAGCCCCAGACGGGGCGGCCGACGTCGAGCAGCACGTAGGACTGGAACAGCGCGAGTCCCGTGAGGATCGCCGGCAGCATCAGGGGCGACAGCATGGTCGCCACGATCAGCCGCGAGCCGGGCAGGTTGCCGCGGGCAATGGCGAGCGCGGCGGACGCGCCGAGCACGGTCGCGGCAATCGTCGTCATCGCGGCGACTTCGAGGCTGAACAACAGCGCATGCATGAAGTCGCGCGAGGCGAAGAATTTCTCGAACCAGCGCAGCGACACGCCGACCGGCGGAAACTGGATGAACGGCGTGGGGTTGAGCGCGAAAACGATCACGATCGCGATCGGTGTCAGCAGGAAGATCAGGACCGCGATGTTCGCCGCCAAGTACAATCGGCGCCCCCATCGCCGCGGCGTCGCCTGGCTCCGCAGGGCAGAGGCTGCCGCAAGCTCGATCGGGCGAGCCAGCGGTGTCTGCTGCGGGGACGCGAGACCCGTCATCGCCGGCCTTACTGCAGCTCGCGCTGGCCCGAGACGAGGCCGAGCACGTGGTTGTAGGCAATGACGAGCGACAGCGAGATCACGAGCAGAACCATGCCGAGCGCAGCCGCGAAGCCGACGTTGAAGTTCGCCGAGATCTGCTGATAGATCAGGATCGGCAGGGTCATGATCTGGAAGCCGCCGAGCAGGATCGGCGTGACATAGGCGCTGATCGCGAGCGCGAACACCAAGAGCGAGCCGGCGAGGATGCCGGGCAGGCTGAGCGGCAGGGTGACCTCGACGAAGGCGCGCCAGGGGCTGGCGCCGAGATTTTCCGCCGCCTGCTCCAGCCGCTCGTCGATGCGGCCGATCACGCCGGTCAGGGTCAGGACCATGAACGGCACGTAGATGTGGACGAGGCCGATGACGATCCCGGTCTCGTTGTACATCAGCTGCAAGGGCTTCGTGATCAGCCCGAGCGAGGTCAGCGTCTGGTTGATGACCCCCTTGTCGGACAAGAGCGTCATCCAGGCGAAGGTGCGCACGACGATGCCGGTCAGCATCGGCGCCAGCACGGCCATCAGCAGCAGCGCATGACCGGTGCGGCTCTTGATCCGCGCCATCCAATGCGCCAGCGGATAGCCGATCACGAGCGCGACCAGCGTGGTCCAGAGGCCAATGCGGAGCGTGGTCCAGATCACCTCAAGATAATAGCTGTCGTTGCCCATGCGGGCGTAGTGCTTGGTGGTGAAGCCGACATTGGGCATGACGACGGGATTTCCCGTCAGCACGCTCATGACGGCCATCAGCCCGATCGGCAGGAAGAAGAACAACGCGAACAGCAGTGCGCTTGGCAGGATCAACAGCGCAAGGCTGTTGACGCGCGGCGCACTGGTCGTCGGCATCAGGAAGCCAGCCCGGCCAACTGCTCGATGGTCTGGCCCAGCGGATCGCCGGTCATGCGCCGCAGCTTCGTGGCCATGGCGTTGAGCTCGCGGCGGACATTGGCGCGCTCGATCTCGGTCGTGGCCTGCACCGAATACGACACCGCGATGCCGATCAGCTCGCCGCTCTCGCCGCTCGACAGCGCAAAGCCCTGCGAGCCCACGCCCTCGATGGCTTCGTCGGCGGCGTCCGAGATGCCGGTCCGGCGGATCTCGTTCAGCCGCGCCATCAGCTCGTTGAAGTTTTGCGGCGAGTTAGCCGGGACCTTGGGATAGTCGATCGGCACGCGCGCGCGGATGTCCTGGTCCGACAGGCGCGCCAGCATCGCGCGGCCGTTGGAGGTGACGATCGCCGGCGTGCGCTGGCCCGGCGGGTTGACGACGCGCAGCGGATTGGAGCCGGGGACGATGCGCAGCACGACCTGCTGATAGCCGTCGAGCACCGCGATGTATCCGGTGTGGCCGGTACGCGCGCAGACATCGCGCAGCTCGCGCTCGGCAATGGCCAGCAGGTCGTCATGGGCGCGGTGCAAGCGGCCGAGTTCGAAGGTCAGCAGGCCCGGGCGATAGCGGCGGGTGTGCGGGTCCTGCTCGAGCAGGCCGCAATCGCGGAGCGAGCGGAGCAGGCGTGACGTCGAGCTCTTCGGCTTGCCGGTCAGGCCCTGGACGTCGGCGAAGGAGAGGTCGGGCCGCGTCGTCGAGAAGCAGCGGAGGATGTCGATGGCGTTGGTCAGGGCGCTCATGATGATACCGTTTGTTCCATTTTTGGGAACGTAGTGCCAAATTCTAGAAGCGGCAAGGCATCTGCCGCAAGGCGAAATTAGGTGCAGAGGGCTGCCCGAATGCGCGTCAGGGTGGTGGTCTTGGCGCCAGCGCCGGTAGCATCGTCGGCCTCAATGCGGCGTGGCCGACCGGATGCGGCTGACGGCGGCATCCACGTCGGTCCAGGCTGGCTTGTCCGGGGCGAACTGGCCGCGAAGATAGGAGACGAGCTCGGCGAGCTGCGCGTCGCTCAGATGGTCCTTGAACGCCGGCATGTAGCCGAGGTCGGAGGAGGCCGGCTTCATGATGCCGTGCAGGATCACCTGGATCAGATTGTCCGGCGTCGTGCTGTGCAGATTGCTGTTGAGCGCGAGCGACGGCCGGCTGCCGAACAGCGGCAGTCCGCCGACCTCGTGACACACGGCGCAGGCGCCGAGATAGAGCCGTGCGGCTGGGGACGATGCCGACGTGACCTTGGTGCGCGTTTCGAGCTCTGCGGCAAGGGTCTCCAGTCTCGCAGGTTCGGGCGCTGCCTGCTGGAAGGAGGCGAGATAGGTCGCCATCGCGCGGATATCCGCATCGGGCAGCGTGGCGAGATCCTTGACGATCGGCGCCATTGGACCAGCGGCGACGCCGTGGAAGCGCGACTGGCCGGTGCGGAGATAGGTGGTGAGTTCGTCCTCGGTCCACGGGATCGGCGCTGAAGAGAGCGCGGTGAGCGCCGGCGCTTCCCAGCCATCGGCAAAACCGCCGGCGAGATAGGCATCGCGCTGCTCGGCGCCGAGCGCATTGCGGGGCGAGTGGCAGGCGCTGCAATGGCCGAGGCTCTCGACGAGATAGAAGCCGCGATTCCACTGCTCTGATCGGGTCGGATCGGGCTTGAAGGTTTCAGTGCTGTGAAACAGCGCATTCCAGCCGGCAACCAACGGCCGCAGGTTGAACGGAAAACGCAGCTGATTGTCTGACGTTTGCCGCCGCACGGGCTGCTGCGCCATCAGATAGGCGTACAGCGCCTGCAGATCGGCGTCGCTGGTGCGCGCGAAATGCGTGTAGGGAAACGCCGGATAAAGTTGCCGTCCATCACGATGCACGCCCTCGCGCATCGCGCGCTCGAAGGCCGGATAGGACCAGGCGCCGATGCCGGTCTCGACGTCGGGCGTGATGTTGGTGCTGAAGATCGTGCCGAACGGCGTCTCCAGCGCGCGGCCGCCGGCATTGATCAGGCCGCCATCTGAGGTGTGGCAGACCGCGCAATTGCCGAGCGCCGCGAGCGCTTCGCCGCGCGCGATGGTCGCTGTGGAATAGACCGAGGGATCAGGACGCGTGATTGGCGCGATGGCGCGCCACGGCAGCACGGCCGTCGCAACGCCGACGGCCGCGGCACAGGCCGCCACCGCGCTGGCGATCAGGCCGCCGCGCTTGGCGAAGGGTTTGAGCCAATTGGCCGCAGGCTTCTCCGGCGCAGGCAGCGGCTGTGGCTTGGCTGGCTCGAGCTGTTCGCCGCGCAAGCCCCGAAGGATGCGCTCTGGCGTGAACGGCGGCTCGCGGAAGCGCACGCCGGTGGCGTCATAGATTGCGTTGGCGATGGCGGCGGCGCTTGGTACCGACGCGGACTCGCCGACGCCGAGCGGCGGCTGATCCGGCCGCGGCAGCATCAGCACGTCGATCTTGGGCACGTCGGGGAAGGTGATAATCGGATAGGCGCCCCATTCCCGTGCCGCCACCTTGCCGCGGGAGAAGGGGACCTCCTCCATCAGCGCCCGGCTGGTCGACTGGATGACGTTGCCTTCGATCTGATGGCGCACGCCGTCCGGATTGATCATCAGGCCGGAATCCTGGCCGGCGATCACGCGGGTGACGCTGACGTCGCCGGTCGTCGTGTTGACGGCGACATCGGCGATCCACGCCGACCACGCCGCGCCATAGCCGGGAAACTTGCTGTGAACGTAGAGTGCGTAGGCAAAGCCGCGACCGTGCACGACGCCATTCTCCGGCGTCTTCTCCTGGCGCACCGGACGCGGTGTCCAGCCGGCGCGCTCGGCAACCGCATTCACGAGGTCGCGCGCGCGCTCGTCCTTGAGATAGCGCAGCCGGTATTCGATCGGATCGACCTCAGCCTCGGCGGCGAGCTCGTCGATGTAGGATTCGTGCGCGAAGGTGTTGGGCAGCGCCGAAACGCCGCGGATCCAGGAGGCGCGGACGATCGGCGGCATGTCATGCGCCGTGACGCGCATATGGTCGTAGTCGTAGGGCGGGATCGCGGTGCGGTCCCCCATCTCGAACACGGCCGGCTCCGGCGCGATGCGGCCGGTGAGCAGCAGCGCCAGGGTCGGCGCGCCGTTCGATGGATAGCGCGTGGCGAACTCATAGGCAGCCACCGAGCCGTCGGCGTTGAGGCCGCCATTCACGTCCATCAGCTGCGCGGTGCCCTTCGGCTCCCACACATGCTCCTGCTCGCGAGTCAGCTGCACGCGGACCGGGCGGCCGACCGCGCGGGACAGCAGCAGCGCATCGGCGGTGACGTCGTCGGCGCAGTTGCGGCCGTAGCAGCCGGCGGCCTCGAGCCGGATGAGCTCGATCTGGTGCTCGGGGCAGTCGATCAGCTTGGCGAGATCGGCGCGCAGGAGGTGCGGGTTCTGCGTACCGGAATAGATGCGAATATGGCCGTCGCGAACATCCGCGACCGCGCAGGACGGCCCGATCGAGCCGTGCATCTGATACGGCCAGAGATAGGTCCGCCGCATTGGCTTGGCAGCGCCTTCGATGGCGGCATCGACGTCGCCCTTGTCGAGCAGCCGGCGTGGCTCGGATGGATTGGCGCGCAGTGCATTCTCGACGTCGTCGAGATCGCGCAAGGTCGGCACCGGCTTCCAGTTCACCTGGAGCCGCTCGGCTGCCAGGATCGCCTGCTCCTCGCGCTCGGCGACGACGCCGATGAAATCGCCGATCACGGCGATGTCGACCAGGCCCGGCACGTCGCGTACGGAGTCCTTGTCGACGCCGATCAGGCTGGTGCCGATGAACGGGCCGGCATCGACGCCGACATAGGGCGGGCGCACAACGCGGCCATGGAGCATCCCAGGTACGCGCACGTCGTGCACGTAAGTCAGTTCGCCTGTCGCCTTTGCCGGCAGGTCGACGCGCGGCACCGAGCGGCCGACGACCTGATAGTTGTCCACGGATTTGACGGCGACGTCGTCGGCGAGTTCGAGGCGGATCGTGTCGTCGCCGATCAGCTCTCCATAACTCAGCACGCGATTATTGGGGCCGCGAACCAGGCCGTCCTCGACGGTCAGATCCTCGACGGTACGTCCGAGCTGCGTCGCCGCCCGCGTGAGAAGAAAGGCGCGCGCCTGTGCCGCCGCCTTGCGCAGCGGCACCGCGGTGATCTGGATGGTTTCGCTGGCGATCGTTGCGCCCTGATTGGGCACGACGGCGGTATCGCCTAGCACCACCACCACACGCGCGAAGGAGACGTCTAGCTCTTCTGCGACGATCTGTCCCAGGGCGGTGCGGATGCCGGTGCCGAGATCGACGTGGCCGTTGAAGGCCGAGACCTCGCCGGCCGCCGTGATTCTGATGAAGGTTTCGGACGAGCCGTCGGCGACGCGGCGCTCGACGGTCAGCATGCCGCGCGGATCATCGGCCGTGGGAGTGGCGCGCTCGCTCATCAATCCAGCGCCTCGAGGGTGTGGCCAGCGGCGCGCATCGCTGCGCGCAGGATTTCGACATGGGCGCCGCAGCGGCACAGATTGTAGCGCAGCGCCTGCTTGATGTCGTCGAGCGACGGATCGGGCTTGATCTCCAGCAGCGCCTTGGTCGTCATGATCATGCCGTTGAGACAATAGCCGCATTGCGCGGCCTGCTCGGCAATGAAGGCCTGCTGCACGGGATCAGGCGCCTCGCGCGAGCCGAGTCCTTCCAGGGTGGTAACGGTGCGGCCCGCACAGCCCTCGATCGGAATGACGCAGGAGCGCGCGGCGCGGCCGTCGATCAGAACGGTGCACGCGCCGCATTCGCCGAGACCGCAGCCGTATTTCGGTCCGTTCAGGGCGAGGTCGTTGCGCAGCACCGTGAGCAGGGGCGTGTCGGGCGCGACGGCGACGTCATGCGTCTGTCCGTTCACGGTCAGCCGAATCGGTGCTGGCGTCATGCCCTTCTGTCGTCCGCTGTGGTATCGTTACCGAGGATGCGATCGCGATCGCCGCGAGACCGAGGATGCGATCGCGATCGCCGCGAGCCTATCGTTTGTGTACTAACATGCAAGTACCGCGTTTCGCGGTGCAGCGTATGCACGATTTGTCGTCATTGTGCAGGGCAAACTGATCGATTATCCGGCAAACCCGCTTTTCGGGCACGGTGGCGCTTGACAGTCGCCGGAGGTGCGCGACATCATTCGTGTACGAACGAATTGCCGTGGCGGGCGGCGTTATGCCGCCTCTGCTTCAAGATGGGCTTCTCCGCATGGTGACTGAGACGGCGAGCGACGCTGCAGGGGACAAGATCCGCTGCGATGCCTGCCCGGTGATGTGCTACATCAAGCCGGGCGCGGCCGGGGCATGCGACCGCTACGCCAATCAGGACGGTGTGCTGGTGCGCGTCGATCCGCATATTTTGCTGGAGCGCACGGTGTCGCAT
This sequence comes from Bradyrhizobium sp. HKCCYLS3077, assembly GCF_051167555.1. NCBI lineage: Bacteria > Pseudomonadati > Pseudomonadota > Alphaproteobacteria > Hyphomicrobiales > Nitrobacteraceae > Bradyrhizobium > Bradyrhizobium sp. HKCCYLS3077. Next base: position 566,699 of record NZ_JBNPTH010000003.1, read on the forward strand.
GGCGGCAAGCTGGTGCCGTTCCAGGCCAGCGGCGACTGGGACGGCAAGATCGTGCATCAGCCCGAGCTGTTCGTCACCGCGATCGGTGCCGGCACGACCTATCCCGACTACAAGCCGGCGCCGTTCATCGTCTCGTCTCAGGTCGAGGGCGTCGACATGGTCACCGTGGTGACCGAGGGCATCTTCAGCTATTGCGGCGTCAAGGTGAAGATCGACACCGACCGTTATCTCGGGCCGGAGGCCGCGACGGTGCGTGTCGACGGTGAGGCGGTCGGGCACGTCACCACCAGCGAATACGGCTCGCAGATGCTGTCGCTCGGCGGCGTGCATCATCTCACCGGCGGTTCGAAGAAGGAGGGGCGCGTCACCTGCGACGCGCTGATGGACCTCAGCAACCGTAAGGCGGTCGAGCTGACCATCGATGGCGGCGCCAGCGTGATCGTGCAGGCGGGGCAGCCGCCTGTCGTCAACGGCGTCAAGGAAGAGCGCATGCGCGTCGGCTGCGGCTCGGCGACGATCGGCATGTTCGCCAAGCAGTGGCAGGGCAAGGTCGACGAGGTCGTCGTGGTCGACGATCACATCACCGGCGTGCTGTCGGAGCACCAGGCTGGCAAACTGCTCGATATCCCCTCCACGGGCATCAAGATGAAGGGCCGGCGTTCGACGCCGGGCCGATACTTCCAGGTCGCGCAGCCCGGCACCGGCTGGGGCGGCACGGATATTTCCGATCCGCTGTCGATTCTCGGCCCCTTCGATCCGAAGACGGCGAAGCCCGGCACGACGCTGCTGATGGTGTCGACGACCGGCGAGCATGCCGGCTACTACGTGCTCGACGACGACTTGAAGCCGGTGCAGCGTGACATGCCGCCGGAACTGCAATTCTCGGTCGGGCGCATTCAGGAGAATTGCGAGCCGGCGCTGTGCACGGTGCTCTTCATGGCCGGCGCCGGCGGCTCGCTGCGTGCGGGTGTCACCGACAATCCGGTGCGGCTGACGCGCTCGGTCAAGGATGCGCTGACGCGCGTCACCTCGGGCGGCGCGCCGGTCTATGTCTGGCCGGGCGGCGGCATCACCTACATGGTCGACGTGACGCAGATGCCGGCCGGCGCCTTCGGCTACGTGCCGACGCCCGCGCTGGTGGCGCCGATCGAGTTCACGATGAAGCTGTCGGACTATGAAGCGCTCGGCGGCCACATGGACTATGTGCAGCCGCTGGCGTCGCTGAAGGATGTCAGCAAGGATATCCGCCAACTGCCGTGGCCGGGGCAGGGCGCATGAGCCGCCAGCCCCAGATCGCGCTGTTGCCGGACCGGCGGCTGCATCTGCAGGACGGGCCGATCGACCTGATCATCGGCGCCGATGGCGCGGAGGCCGAAATCCGCGCCGCCTACCAGGCTGCTGCGAAGCGCTTCACGGGGCTGCTCGATGAGCTCTGCGCGGAGCTGCCCGAATTGCGCAAGGCCGCCGATCTGGACTGCTCGCTGACTGGTGTCGTTGCCCGTCGCATGCATGCGGCGGTGACGCCGTTCGCGGCAGAGATGTTCATCACGCCGATGGCGGCTGTCGCCGGTGCCGTGGCGGAGGAAGTTCTCGGCGCCATGCTGAGCGCGGCGAAACTGACGCGCGCCTATGTCAACAATGGCGGCGACATCGCGCTGCACCTGCGGGATGCCGCAACGTTCGGCGTCGGGCTGATGGATCGGCCGGACAACGCCGGAACCATGCGCCGGATGACGCTGCGCGCGAACGACGGAATCCGGGGCGTTGCCACATCCGGCCGCCACGGCCGCAGTTTCTCGCTCGGCATCGCCGATGCGGTCACGGTGTTGGCGAGGACCGCCGCGCAGGCCGACGCGGCAGCCACCGTCATCGCCAACGCGGTCGATCTGCCCGGACATCCCGCCATTGTCCGCCGTCCCGCCTGCGAGCTGCAGCCGGACAGCGATCTCGGTCACCGGCTCGTCACACGTGACGTGGGTGACTTGAGCGATGCTGATGTCGCGACGGCGCTGGCATCGGGCGAGCGATCCGCGCAAACCCTGCTGGCGGCCGGCCTGATCGAAGGCGCCGTGCTCCAGCTCGAAGGGGCCATCCGCGTCGTCGGCCCGCGTTCGATCGAGATCATCCATGCGTCGCGGTTGCAGGCGGCGGCGGCGTGAGGTTTGATCCGTGATGGACTGGAACATGAGGAAATGCCGACGATGAGCGCCGTCATCCGCAAGATCGTGACCGTGGTCGAGGAAGTCCATCAGGAGATGGGCAAGGCCGTCTCGCCGCCGACGCGGCGCGCCGCGGCGATCGCCGTGATCGAAAATCCGTTCGCCGGCCGCTATGTCGAGGATCTCTCGCCGCTGATCGCGATCGGCGAGGAGCTCGGCGAGATGTTGGCGAAGCGCGCGGTCGCAGCACTCGGCATTGAGGGACCAGCAGCGCACAGCTACGGCAAGGCCGCGGCCGTCGGCAGCGACGGCGAGCTGGAGCATGCGGCGGCGATCCTGCATCCGAAGATGGGCGCGCCGGTGCGCAAGGTGCTCGGCAAGGGCGCGGCCCTGATCCCGTCTTCCAAGAAGCGCGGCGGCGTCGGCTGCACGCTCGACATTCCGCTCGGGCACAAGGACGCGGCCTTCGTGCGCAGTCATTTCGACGGCATGGAGGTGCAGATCAACGATGCGCCACGCGCCAACGAGATCATGGTCGCGCTCGCCGTCACCGACAGCGGGCGTCCGCTGCCGCGTGTCGGCGGGCTCACGGTCGCCGAGATCAAGGGCGACGATGGTCTACGGTAATACAATCTAACATTGGAGGCTGAAGGGATGCGACGGAGAACGATGCTTGCGGCAGGCCTGGGCCTTGCCGTCGCGGGACTGACGGGCACGGCGCGTGCCGAGGACGTCATCAAGATCGGCGAGATCAACAGCTACTCGCTGCTGCCGGCGTTCACCGAGCCCTATCGCAAGGGCTGGCAGCTCGCGGTCGAGGAGGTCAATGCTGCCGGCGGCATCAACGGCAAGAAGCTCGTCGTCGTCTCCAAGGACGACAGCGGCAAGCCGGCGGATGCGCAGACCGCGGCCAACGAGCTGGTGTCCAGCGAGAACGTCGCGATGCTCGCGGGCACCTTCCTGTCGAACATCGGCCTCGCCGTCAGCGACTTCGCCAACCAGAAGAAGGTGTTCTTCCTGGCGGCTGAGCCGCTGACCGACGCCATCACCTGGTCGAAGGGCAACAAATACACCTTCCGCCTGCGCCCGTCGAACTACATGCAGGCGGCGATGCTGGTCGAGGAAGCCGCCAAGCTGCCTGCCAAGCGCTGGGCGACGATCGCGCCGAACTACGAATATGGCCAGTCGGCCGTGGCCGTGTTCAAGAAGCTGCTCTCGGAGAAGCGGCCTGATATCCAGTGGGTCGACGAGCAGTGGCCGCCGCAGGGCAAGATCGACGCCGGTCCTGTCGTGCAGGCCGTCGCCGCCGCCAATCCCGAAGCGATCCTCAACGTCACCTTCGGCGCCGATCTCGTGAAGCTGGTCCGCGAAGGCAACACCCGCGGCCTGTTCAAGGACCGCAAGGTCGTCAGCTTCCTGACCGGCGAGCCGGAATATCTCGATCCACTCAAGGATGAGACGCCGGAGGGCTGGATCGTCACCGGCTATCCCTGGTACTCGATCAAGACGCCCGAGCATGACACGTTCCTGAAGGCCTATCAGGCCAAGTACAACGACTATCCGCGTCTCGGCTCGATCGTCGGCTATCAGACCATCAAGTCGGCGGCCGCCATTCTCGCCAAGGCCGGCTCGACCGATGCCGACAAGCTGATTGCGGCAGCCGAAGGGCTCTCCGTGCCGTCGCCGTTCGGCGAGATCACGTTCCGCAAGAACGACCACCAGTCGACGCTCGGCGCTTTCGTCGGCAAGACCGCGCTGAAGGACGGCAAGGGCATCATGGTCGACAGCGTCTACCGCAAGGGCTCGGACTATCTCCCGAGCGACGCGGAAGTCGCCAAGCTCCGTCCGAAGGACTGAGCCACGCCGTCGTCTCCACGTCTTCCTGCCTCCTCCTCCCGCGGAGGAGAGCGGGCGGGGTGAGGGCATACGACGCCTGATCTACAGGTTCAGGCCGAGACCCTCACCCCACGCTTGCGGCTCATCACGCGAGCTTCCACGCGGCTCATTCGATCCAGACGATCTCCCTCACGCGGACCGCCCATGGCCTTCTATTTCGTCCAGTTCCTGACCGGCCTTGCCAGCGCGGCTTCGCTGTTTCTGGTGGCATCGGGACTGTCGATCATCTTCGGCGTCACCCGCATCGTGAATTTCGCGCATGGCGCGTTCTACATGCTCGGCGCCTACGTGGCCTTCTCGCTCACCGAGCGGCTGTCCGGCCCGCTCGGCTTCTGGGGCGGGATCGTGGTCGCGGCGCTTGCGGTCGCCGTCATCGGCGTCCTGGTCGAGATCGTGCTGCTGCGCCGGATCTATCACGCGCCGGAGCTGTTCCAACTGCTCGGCACCTTCGGACTGACCCTGATGGTCGAGGATCTCGTGGTGCTGATCTGGGGACCCGATGACCTGGTCGGCCGCCGTGCTCCCGGCTTCAAGGGCGCGGTCGATTTCTTCGGCCAGAACATTCCGAGCTACGACCTGTTCCTGATCGTGCTCGGCCCGATCGTGCTCGGTGCGCTGTGGCTGCTGTTCCAGCGCACCCGCTGGGGCATCCTTGTGCGTGCGGCGACGCAGGACCGCGACATGGTCGCGGCGCTCGGCGTCAACCAAAAATGGCTGTTCACCTCGGTGTTCGCCGTCGGCGTCTTCCTCGCCGCGCTCGGCGGCGCGCTGCAGATCCCGCGCGATGCCGTGCATCACGCGATGGACCTGCGCATCATCGTCGAGGTGTTCGTCGTCGTCGTGATCGGCGGTCTCGGCAGCATTTTGGGCGCTTTCGTCGCGGCGGTGCTGGTATCCGAGCTCAACGCGTTCGGCATCCTCATCTTCCCGACGATCTCGCTGATCCTGGTGTTCCTGGTGATGGCGGTGGTGCTGGTCGTGCGGCCCTGGGGCCTTTTCGGCAGGAAGGAGGCGCCGGCGCGCCGCACGCCGGGCCTCACCGTCATCCCTTGGCGTCCGCTGAGCTCCGTCGAGCGTCTTGCCTCTCTGGTCGCGCTGGCATTTGCCGCGATGCTGCCGTTCATTGCCGGCAACTACGCGCTGACCGTCGGCTCGGAGATCGCGATCTTCGTGATCTTCGCGGCCTCGCTGCATTTCCTGATGGCCGTCGGCGGCCTCGCCTCGTTCGGCCACGCCGCCTATTTCGGCCTCGGCGCTTATGGTGTGGCGTTCCTCGCCAAGATGGCGGGACTGCCGATGATCGCCTGCCTGTTGCTCGGACCTTTGTTGGGCGCGGCGGGCGCGGCCGTGTTCGGCGCCTTCGCCGTGCAGCTCTCCGGTGTCTACTTCGCGATGCTGACGCTCGCCTTTGCACAGATCGTCTGGTCGATCGCCTTCCAATGGGTGGCGGTGACCGGCGGCGACAACGGCATCCTCGGCCTGTGGCCGGAGAAATGGGCGGCCTCGCCGTCGCACTTCTATTGGCTTGCGCTCGGCGTCTCCGCATTTGTCGTCAGCGTGCTGCGCCTCATCACCTTCTCGCCGTTCGGCTACGCCCTGCGCGGCATGCGCGACTCGCCGCTGCGCAGCGAGTCCATCGGCATCAACGGCAAGCGCATCCAGTGGACGGCCTTCATCATCGCCGGCACCACGGCCGGCATCGGCGGCGCGCTGTTCGCCTATCTCAAGGGCAGCGTCTTCCCGGACAACATGGGCATCTCCCTGTCGGTGGACGCGCTGGTCATGGTGCTGCTTGGCGGCGTCGAGACGGTGCCCGGCGCGATCTTCGGCGCCATCGTCTACAAGGCGCTCAACATCTGGCTGGTCAGCCAGACCGACTGGTCGAAGCTCGTGCTCGGCATCTTCATCGTGCTGATCGTGGTCGTCTTCCCGAAGGGCATCGTCGGCGTGGTCGAGAGCGTCATGCATCGGCGGCGTGCGGCGACGTCCAAGCCGAGCGCGCTCGCAGCCAAGATGGAGGGCGCGCAATGAGTCTCGGTGTGTCCTTGCTCTCGGTCGAGGGCCTGTCGAAATCCTATGGCGGCATTCACGCCGTGCGCAACGTATCGTTTATGCTGCAGGCCGGCGAGATCCTGGCGCTGATCGGCCCGAACGGCGCGGGCAAAAGCACCTGCTTCGACATGCTCAACGGCCAGAACGTGCCGGACAGCGGCCGCATCACCGTGATGGGGCAGGAGACGACGGGGCGCAAGCCGCGCGAGGTCTGGCGCCTGGGTGTGGGGCGCACCTTCCAGATCACCGCGACCTATCCGACCATGACCGTGCGCGAGAACATCCAGGTCGCGTTGGTCTCGCATCATCGCCGCCTGTTCGATTTCTGGTCGCCGATGATCGGTATCGAGCGCGGCGAGGCCGATCGCCTGCTCGATCTCGTCGGCATGACCGGCTATGCCGAGCGTCCTTGCGGCGAGCTCGCTTATGGCGACCTCAAGCGGCTGGAGCTGGCGATCGCGCTCGCCAACCAGCCGAAGCTGTTGCTGATGGACGAGCCGACCGCCGGCATGGCGCCGCGCGAACGTGTCGAGCTGATGCGGCTCACCGCAAAAATCGCACGAGAGCAGTCGATCGGCGTGCTGTTCACGGAGCACGACATGGACGTCGTGTTCGAGCATGCCGATCGCATCCTCGTGCTCAACCGCGGCAGCCTGATCGCGCAGGGCTCGCCCGCCGAGGTGCGCGCCAATCGCGAGGTGCAGGCGATCTATCTCGGCGAAGGCCTGTTGTACGATGCCCGGCATCGCGAAGGAGCCTCGGCATGAAGCTGTCCGTTTCCAATCTCAACAGCCATTACGGCCCCGCGCATATCCTGTTCGACATCGGGCTGGAGGTCGGCGAGGGCGAGGTGGTGGCCTTGCTCGGCCGTAACGGCGCCGGCAAGTCGACGACCTTCCGCTCGATCGTCGGCCTCGTCGCGCTGCGCGACGGGCAGATCATGTTCGAAGGCAAGGACATCTCGACCGCGCCGACGCATGAGATCGTCCGTGCCGGTCTCGGTTACGTGCCGGAAGAGCGGCGCATCTTCACGGACCTGACGGTGGAAGAGAATCTCGAGGTCGGCCGGCAGAAGCCGCGGCCGGGCGCGCCGCAATGGACACGGGAGAAGCTGTATAAGCTGTTTCCGAATCTCGGCGAGATGAAGAACCGGCCGGGCGGGCGCATGAGCGGCGGCGAGCAGCAGATGCTGACCATCGCCCGCACCCTGATGGGCAATCCGTCGCTGGTCCTGCTCGACGAGCCCTCGGAAGGCCTGTCGCCGAAGATCGTCGAGCAGATGGTCGACGCCATCCTGACGATGAAGAAGGAAGGCGTGTCGCTGGTGGTGTCCGAGCAGAACCTGCATTTTGCAAAACTGATCTCGGATCGTGCCTACATCATCGAGCGCGGCCGCATCTGCTTTGCCGGCACCATGGCCGAGCTCGACGCCCGGCCCGATATTCGCGACGCGCATCTGTCGATCTGAGGCGAGGAAAGAGATGGCCAAGAGCGCCACGCTGAAGCGATCGACAAAGACTGCGGCCAAGGCTGCGCCAAAGCCGGCGGCGAAAGCTGCCGTGAAGACCGCCGCGAAGCCGGCGAAGTCGACCTACGTGCTGGACGACCAGATCGGCTTCATCCTGCGTCAGGTCTGGCAGCGCCACACCATGATCTTCGCCCGCGACATCGGCAGCAACCTGACGCCGACGCAATGGGCGGCGCTGTCGAAGCTGGTCGAGACCGGGCCGTGCTCGCAGAACCAGCTCGGGCGACTCACGGCGATGGATGTCGCGACCATCAAGGGCGTGATCGACCGGCTGACCGCGCGGGGATTGACGGAAACCAGTGCCGATCCGCAGGACGGCCGCCGGCTGCTGGTGAGCCTGACCCGTGCGGGCCAGCAACTCGCGGAGAAGACCGCGCCGCTGGCGCTTGCGATTTCCAAGGAAACGCTCGCGCCGCTGGATGCGAAGGAGCGCGAGACGTTGCTGTCGCTGCTGAGCCGGCTGCGGTAGTCCAACGCGCAAATCTCGTAGGGGGGCAAAGCGAAGCGTGCCCACCATTCTTATCAAGACCACCTCTGCCAAGGTGGGCACGCGCGCCTGACGGCGCCGCTTTGCCCACCCTACGGTTCTGGTTCGCGGTAGCAACCAGACTCACCGCGTCATTGCGAGCGCAGCGAAGCAATCCAGGGCATCATGCTCGACTCTGGATTGCTTCGCTGCGCTCGCAATGACGGTGGGGCGATGGTTTCGCGCACTCACATGATTCGAGTTTGCGTATGCAGGAGCGGCAAACTCTGCCGTCGTCCCGGCCTTGAGCCGGGACCCAGAGCCACAGAGTGTAGCTTGGGGCAGGCGCGTCGTTGGCATCGCGCCCACACGACCGCCGCGGAGTATGGATCCCGGCTCAAGGCCGGGACGACACCGCTCGTGTCGAGCGAGCTGGGCACACTCACCGCTGCGCCCTCAATGACGGCGGAGCGAGAGTCGACTTACTTCGCCACGATCTCCGGGATCTTCGTGGCCGGCGGCGTGTTGCGGCTGCGCTGGGTGCGGACGATGCCGTCGATGATGGTCATGCCGATGCCCGGGAGGTCGCCGAGCTGGACGCTGTCGAGCAGGGTGTTGGCCGGCGAATGTTGCGCCTTGTCCATGATGACGAAGTCCGCGGAGCGGCCCACTTCGATCAAACCGCAATCGAGCTCGCGCATCCGCGCGGTGTTGCCGGTGGCGAAGCAGAACGCGATCTCGGCCGGGATGTCGCCGAGCGAGGACAGCAGCGACACCATGCGCAGGATGCCGAGCGGCTGCACGCCGGAGCCGGCGGGCGCGTCGGTGCCGAGGATGACGCGGTTGAGCTCGTTCATCTCGCGCGCGGTGCGCAGGGTGAACAGCGCCGAGCGCTCGTTGCCGTTGTGCACCAGCTCGAGGCCGGCCTTGCAGCCCTCGCAGATGCAGCGGATCTGATCGTCGGGCAGGGCCGTGTGGCCGCCATTGATGTGCCCGATGACGTCGGTGCCGGCTTCCAGCACGACATCCTTGTCGATCAGGCCGGAGCCGGGGATCGACGGGCCGCCGGTGTGGATCGTGCTCTGGATGCCGTATTTGCGCGCCCAGCCGACCATCTTGCGCGCGGTCGGGCCGTCCTTGACGCCGCCGAGGCCGACCTCGCCGAGCAGCTTGACGCCGGCGGCGGCGAGCTCCTTGAAGTCGTCCTCGACCATCTCGCATTCGATCACCGGCGCGCCGGCATGCACCTTCACGCCGCCGGGGCGGAGAGTCCAGAATGCGCGCTGCGCGAAGATCGCCATCGCCTTCAGACCGACGACGTCGCGCGGGCGGCCGGGCATGTGCACCTCACCCGCGGAGATCATCGTGGTGACGCCGCCATGCAGATAGGAGTCGATCCAGTTGCTCTGGTTCTGCCGCGGCGTCCAGTCGCCGGCGACGGGATGAACGTGGCTGTCGATGAGGCCCGGCGCGACCGTCGTGCCGTGGGCATCCACGATGGTGGTCGCGCCGGAGGTGTCGACGTCCTTGTAGCGGCCGATCGCGGTGATCTTGCCGTTCTCGGCGACGATGGTGTCGGCGTCCAGGATCGGCCGTTCCAGCGCGCCCGACAGCATCAGGCCGATGTTGCGGATCACCAGCTTGCTGGGACCGGTTGCTTGCGGCGCGTCATGGGCCATCGGGATGTCCTTCTCCTGGCGAAGCGTTTTGCGGCAGTTTGCGCCTGCACGCGGCGCAGCATCAAGCCGGTTTTGGTCATTCGTACACGAATGATCGAGGCCGGCAAGCGGCGGACTTGCACGAAGATTCGGCGCGGATTGCACAGTTCGACCGCGCCACACCCGCCGTCATTCCGGGGCAAGGCCGCAAGGCCTTGAACCCGGAATCTCGATCTTCTCTGGCGCTTCTTTCAACAATTTCGAGATTCCGGGTTCAATCGCCAACGCGTGGCCGCGTTCACGATTGCCCCGGAATGACAGCCTCGACCGCCGCATCTAGCGCAACGTCGGAATATAAAACGCCTGGCGGAAATAGGAGCGGAACACCTCCATGGCCGGCGTGAACTCGATGTTCCGCCGCCAGGCGAGGCCGACATCCATCGCCGGGACGGGATCGCTGAGCACGATGGTCTCGATCCGGCGGCCCTCCAGCGACCACGGACGCAGCACCATGTCGGAGAGGATGGCGACGCCCTGGCCGTTGGCGACCATCGAGCGCACGGCTTCCACCGAGGACGTCCGCAGCACGACGTTCGGTTGGAATGCCGTCTTGTTCCAGTATTTGAGCGAGGTGTGCGCGGCCTCGTCGACCGTCAGCATGATGTAGGGCTCGTCGGCAACGTCCCGCAACGACACGGATTCGCGCTGCAGCAGCCGGTGTTTCGATGGCACCCAGAGCCGCCGTCGCGAGCCGATCAGCGTCTCCATGGTGAGATCGGGATTCTGTACGTTCGACGTCAGCAGCACCGCGATGTCGTAGCGGTTCGACAGCAGCCCTTCCTCGATCGCCTCGCGCGTGAGCTCGAACAGCTGGATGTTGAGTCGCGGATAGTGCCGCTTCAGCCGCTCGAGATGGTTGGGAAGGAAGTAGCCGATCACGGTGTAGGTCGCCGCGAGGGTCAGGCTACCCTCGACGTCGCCGGCCGGCACGCGCAGCGAGGTCGCTTCCTCGACCTTGTTGAGAATATCGTAAGCGTGAAACAGGAACTGCCGCCCGATCGGCGTCAGCTCCATACCCTGCGGCGAGCGGTTGAACAGTTCGGCGCCGACGATCTCCTCAAGCTCCTTGATCGAGGTGGTGATCGCCGATTGCGAGATCGACAGTGCCGACGCGGCCTGGGTGATCTGGCCCTGCTCGGCGGTGGCGACGAAATAGCGGATCTGGCGCAGGCTGATGGCCACCCAATTCTCCATTCAAAGATCAGAATATGGAGCCATCTTACATCTTAAAAAGCAAATCGAATATTCCTTGGGCACGGTGCACCGCAAACAGGCGGCATGATTCAGTCAATTTTATCAGCTATTTGACCGGATGCAGCGCGCAAAGCGTGTTCAACCGGCAATCTAAAAAAGAGAAAAAGAGTTTCCAACAATAATAATTTTCAATGGGACTTTGTGCCCCTAACGTCCTGTTCCGCCGCCCCGCCGCCATCTCGCGCGAAAGAGCGGCGCCAGGTGAGGGGAGCATCCGTGCCGCTGAAGACTGTCGATATCAATTGCGATCTGGGCGAAGCGTTCGGCTCCTGGCGGCTGAGCGACGCCGAGGACGCCAAGCTGATGGAGCTGATCAGCTCGGCGAACATCGCCGCGGGCTTCCATGCCGGCGACCCCAATCTGATGGACACCACGGTGCGGCTCGCCACCCAGCACGGCGTCGGCATCGGCGCGCATCCCGGCTATCGCGATCTGCAAGGCTTCGGCCGCCGCCGCATCGACGGCTCGGCCGACGAACTGATCAACGACATCGTCTACCAGGTCGGCGCTATCAGGGAGTTCGCCCGCCGCCATGGCGGCACCTTGCAGCACGTCAAGCCGCACGGCGCGCTGTACATGGAGCTCGCCGCCAACGAGCAGCTGTCGCGCTCCTTCATCAAGCTGATGCGCACGGTGGCGCCGAACTCCTTCGTGTTCTGCATGGACATTTCGGTGACCTATCGCGTCGCCGTCGAGGCGGGGCAACCCGTCATCCGCGAGTTCTATGCCGACCGCGACTACGACCGCTCCGGCTCGATCGTCTTCACCCGCCACGGCAAGAGGCTCGATCCGCAGGGCGTCGCCGACAAGGTGCTGCGCGCATGCCAGACCGGCAAGGTCCGCACCGTCGAAGGCGACGACATCGACATCGAATTCGAGTCGATCTGCTTCCACTCGGATACGCCCGGCGCCTACGAGATCGCCAGCGCGATGCGCCAGACGCTGATTGCCAACGGCATCCGCATCGCGCCGCCGTCCGACATCGTTCCCCAGAAACCGCAAAGCGAAGCCTGACCCATGAGCACTGAGATCAAGTCCCCGCTGCCTGGCGTGTTCTATCGCAAGCCCTCGCCGGAGAGCGCGCCGTTCAAGAACGACGGCGATACGGTCGCTGCTGACGACGTGATCGGCCTCGTCGAAGTGATGAAGTCGTTCCACGAGGTCAAGGCCGGCGTTGTCGGCAGGAACATTCGCTTCTCGGTCGATGACGCGGATGCGGTTATGGCTGGTCAGGTGATCGCTGAGGTCGAGGCATGACCTTGCGCTCGGTCCTGATCGCCAACCGGGGCGAGATCGCGGTGCGGATCATCCGCGCGGCGAAGGCGCTGGGCCTGCGCACCGTGCTCGCGCACAGCATCGCGGACAAGGAGTCGCTGGCGGCGCAGCTCGCCGACGAGACGGTCGAGATCGGGCCGCCGGCGGCGAAGAAATCCTATCTGAACATCGAGGCCGTGGTGAACGCGGCCAAGGCGTCCAAGATCGACGCCGTGCATCCCGGCTACGGCTTCCTCGCCGAGAATGCCGAGTTCGCCGACGCCGTGGCCGCGGCCGGCATCGTCTTCGTCGGCCCGAGCGCTGAGGCGATCCGGCTGCTCGGCGACAAGGTGATGGCGCGCCAGGTCGCGGCGCTCGCCGGCGTGCCGACGGTGCCGGGCTCCGACGGCCGCGTCACCGATCTCGATGAGGCCATCGCGATCGCGGCGCGGATCGGCTTTCCCGTGATGATCAAGGCGGCCGCCGGCGGCGGCGGGCGAGGCATCCGCATCGTCGGCGACGCCGAGGAGTTCGCCCGGCAGTTTCCACAGGCCTCCAGTGAAGCCGCGGCGGCCTTCGGCGACGGCGGGCTCTACATCGAGAAGGTGATCGAGCGCGCGCGCCATGTCGAGGTGCAGATCCTCGGCGACGGCGACAACGTCGTGCATTGCTATGAGCGCGAATGCTCGCTGCAGCGGCGGCGGCAGAAGGTCTGGGAGGAGGCGCCTGCGGTGGGGCTGCCGGACGACGTCCGCCAGCGGCTCTGCGCCAGCGCCGTCGCGCTCGGCCGCGCTGTCGGCTACAGCGGCGCCGGCACGGTCGAATATCTCTACGACGATGCGACCAACGAATTCTACTTCATCGAGGTCAACACCCGCATCCAGGTCGAGCATCCCGTCACCGAGATGATCACCGGCATCGACCTGGTGCAGGAGATGCTGAAGATTGCCGGCGGCGCCAAGCTCTCTGTGACGCAGGACGACGTGCGCATCCAGGGCCACGCGATCGAGTGCCGGATCAATGCCGAGGACCCGCACAAGGGCTTCATGCCCGCGCCCGGCACGATCGAGCGGCTCGCCGTGCCGGACGGCGAGGGCATCCGCTTCGATACCTTGCTGTTCGAAGGCTATGCGGTGCCGCCGTTCTACGACTCGCTGCTCGGCAAGCTGATCGTGCGGGGCGAGACCCGCGCCGACTGCCTGGCCCGGCTGCGCGAGGCGCTCGATGGTCTCGTGATCACCGGCATCCCCACGACCATTCCGCTGCATGCCGCGCTCGCGCGCGATGCCAGCGTCGCCGACGGACGCACCCATACCCGCTTTCTCGAGCCATGGCTCGAGTCCGATTTCGCGCAGCTGGCCCGCGCCAGGGAGGACGCCTGATGACCACCCGCTATTCGTTCGGGGGTGACGAGCATCTCTTCGTCGAATGCGACGAGGCGATGTCGCTCGATGCCTTCTTCAAGAGCCTGTCGATGACCAATGCGATCCGCGACGCCGGCATCAAGGGCGTCACGGAGATCTGCCCGGCCAACGCCTCGTTCCAGATCAAGTTCGATCCCGATGTGGTCAAGCCGAACGATATCCTGAAGGAGGTGCAGGGCATCGAGAGCGCGGCGGCCAAGACCGAGCCGGTCATCAAGACCCGCATCATCGAGATCCCCGTGTTCTACCAGGATCCCTGGACGCACGAGACCTTGATGCGCTTCCGCGAGCGCCACCAGGACCCGACCGCGACCGACCTCGAATATGCCGCGCGCGTCAGCGGCCTCGCCGATGTCGACGCCTTCATCAAGGCGCATAGCGGCTCGCCCTGGTTCGTCTCGATGGTCGGCTTCGTCGCCGGCCTGCCGTTCATGTATCAGATGGTCGAGCGGGGCAAGCAGCTCCAGGTGCCGAAGTATCTGCGCCCGCGCACCGACACGCCGAAGCTGACGATCGGCCATGGCGGCTGCTTCTCCTGCATCTACTCGGTGCGCGGCGCCGGCGGCTACCAGATGTTCGGCATCACACCGATGCCGATCTTCGATCCCGAGCAGAGCATCTCATACCTGCGCGACTTCATGGTGTTCTTCCGCCCCGGCGACATCGTCAAGTTCAAGCCGATCCAGCAGGACGAATACGACCACGCGCTGGGCGAGGTCGCGTCCGGCCGCTTCGCGCCCATCATTCGCGACGTCACCTTCGACTTCCGCGATTTCCAGAAGGACATGACCGGCTACAACGCCAAGCTTCAGGGAGCGCTGGCATGACCATCAAGGTGCTTCATCCAGGCCTGTCGACAACCGTGCAGGACCTCGGCCGCCCCGGCTATTTCCATCTCGGCATTCCCGTCGGCGGCGCGATGGATCGGCTCGCACTACGCGCGGCAAACATGCTCGTCGGCAATGACGAGGGCGCAGCCTGTCTGGAAGCCGTCTTCATCGGCCCGCAGTTGGAATTCACCGCGCCTGCGCGCATCGCCGTCACCGGGGCCGAGATGCCGATCAAGCTCGACGGCGTCGAGCAGCCGGGCTGGACCGCGCTCGAGGTGAAGGCCGGACAGGTGCTCAGCTTTGACTATCTGAAGAGCGGCGCGCGCATCATCATCGCCGTCTCAGGCGGCATCGACGTGCCGCTCGCGCTCGGCAGCCGCTCGACCTATCCGATCGGAGCGCTCGGCGGCTTCAAGGGGCGGGCGATTGCGGCCGGCGATGAGCTGCCGATCGGTGCTGCCAGCAGCGGCAAGATCGGCGCGAGCGTGCCCGAGGCGCTGCGGCGCAAGCCCGGCCATCCGGCCGAGCTGCGCGTATTGCCCGGCCTGTACTGGCATCGCATCCTACCTGAATCGCAGCAGAGCTTCTTCGCCGACCAGTGGAAGGTCGCGCCCGAGGCCGATCGCATGGGCTATCGCTTCCGCGGCGGCCAGGCGCTGAAATTCGTCGAGCGCGAGCAGCCGTTCGGGGCGGGCTCCGATCCCTCCAACATCGTCGACAGTTGCTATCCCTACGGCTCGATCCAGGTGCCCGGCGGCAAGGAGCCGATCATCCTGCATCGCGATGCCGTCTCCGGCGGCGGCTACTTCATGGTCGGCACGGTCATCTCGGCCGACATGGACCTGATCGGCCAATTGCAGCCGAACATGCCGACGCGTTTCGTCGAGATCGACATGGATGGCGCGCTCGCCGCGCGCGCCGATCGCAAAGCTCTTCTGCAGAAGATCCGGGCGGCATTGGCCTGACCGCACTTCGGTGCGGGACGGCCGATGCCGGGTTTCCAAGACTGAATGACAAAGGGGTAGTTCAATGAAGAGTTTGGTTCGTGTTCTCCTGGCGTCCTCGGCGCTGGTGCTGTCGGGCGGCGCCCACGCCGCCGACTGGTTTCCCTATGATGCATCGAAGATCGATCCGCCGTTCGCGGCCGACGGCAAGCCGTGGGACGTCAAGTATGTCCCGCTGGAGAAGGCCTCCAAGCCGTGGAAGCTGTGCGTCTCGTTCCCGCACATGAAGGACGCCTATTGGCTCGGCGTCGACTATGGCGTCGCGGAAGAGGCGAAGCGCCTCGGCGTCAAGATGAACCTGGTCGAGGCCGGCGGCTACACCGAGCTGAACAAGCAGATCTCGCAGATCGAGGACTGCGTCGCCTCGGGCACTGACGCGGTCATCATCGGCGCGATCTCGGCCGATGGCTTGAACAAGGTGATCGGCGAGATCGCCAAGAAGAAGATCCCGGTGATCGACCTCGTCAACGGCATCTCCTCGCCGGATATTTCGGCCAAGTCGCTGGTGTCGTTCTACACGATGGGCGCGGAGACCGGCAGCTATCTGGCCAAGAAGCATCCGGCCGGCACGCCCGAGGTCGTGGTCGGCTGGTTCCCGGGCCCGGCCGGCGCCGGCTGGGTCGAGGCCGCCAACAAGGGCTTCATGGACGCGGTGAAGGGCTCGGCGATCAAGGTGCTGGAGCCGAAATATGGCGACACCGGCAAGGAGGTGCAGGCCAAGCTGGTCGAGGACGCGCTACAGGCTGCGCCCAACATCCGCTACGTCGCCGGTACGGCGGTGACCGCCGAGGCGGCGCAGGGCCTGATCCGCGAGCGCGGGCTGAAGGGCAAGGTCGACCTGCTCGCCTTCTACATGACGCCCGGCGTCTATGAGGGCATCAAGCGCGGCCTGATCCTGGCGGCGCCGGCGGACTCCATGGTCATCCAGGGCCGCATCGCGGTCGACCAGGCCGTGCGCATCCTCGAAGGCAAGGACTACGTGAAGCACGTCGGTCCGAAGATCTTCGTGGTCGACTCCGCCAATATCGGCAAGGTGCCGCCGGCGAACATCCTTCCCCCGGACGGCTTCAAACCCGTCTTCAACTAAGCGGGGAAAAAGATGCGGCTCTGCCTTCGCTCCCTGACGGGGCAGGGCCGCATCGCAGGGGGCAGGCGATGAGCAATGTGGCTGCACCGCTGGTCGAGATGACCGGGATCACCAAGGAGTTTCCCGGCGTCAAGGCGCTCAGCGGCGTCCATCTCAAGGTCGAGCGCGGCGAGGTGCATGTGCTGTTCGGCGAGAACGGCGCCGGCAAGTCGACCTTGATCTCCATTCTCTCCGGTGTATTCCGGCCCACGACCGGCTCGATCAGCATCGCTGGGCGTGAGGTGAGCTTTCATTCGGTGCACGACGCGGCCAAGGCCGGCATCGGCACCGTGTTCCAGGAATTCTCGCTGGTGCCCACCTTGCCGGTGTTCGAGAATCTCTATCTCGGGCGCGAGCTGATGCGCGGGCCGCTGACGGATCGCCGCGCCATGCTGGCCGGCGCGCGCAAACTGTTTGCCGAGCTCGATTTCGACATCGACGTGACGCGTCCCGCGTCCAGCCTGTCGCGCGCGCAGCAGCAGATGGTGGAGATCGCCAAGGCGTTCCTGTCCAATGCCCGCGTGCTGATCCTCGACGAGCCGACGGCCTCGCTCACCGAGCGCGAGACCGAGCGTCTGTTCGGCTTCATCGGCAAGGCGGCCGCCTCCGGCGTCGGCATCATCTATATTTCGCACCGGATCCAGGAATTCCAAGAGATCGCCGACCGCATCTCGATCCTGCGCGACGGCCGGCTGATCGCCACGGTGTCTGCACGCGACACGTCGGAGCGCGAATTGATCGAGCTGATGACGGGGCGCGCGGTCGACCAGGTCTATCCGAAGATCGCGCGTCGCACCGATGGCGCCGTGGTCATGACGCTGGAGGGCATCCGCACCGCGGGCGTCCATGGCGCAAGCCTTGAGGTGCGTGCCGGCGAGGTGCTCGGCTGCGCCGGTCTCGTCGGCAGCGGCAAATCGCGGATCTGGCGCGCGGCGATCGGATTGCAGCCATTGCAGGCCGGCAAGGTGACCCTGAAGGGCCGCGACGTCACCGGCGCCTCGACGCGCGCGCTGCTCAAGGACGGCGTGTTCTTCCTGCCGTCGGACCGCAAGAGCGAGGGCCTGCAGATGACCGCGAGCGCCCGCGGCAACATCGAGCTGAGCCTGCTCGACCGCGACGACGTTGCGGGTCCGCTCGGTTTCGTGGGGCCGCGCCGCAGCCGCGCGCTGACGGATGCGATCGGCGACAAGGTCGGCATCGCCAAGAGCGCGATGGATCGCGCTGTGTCGAAACTGTCCGGCGGCAACCAGCAGAAGGTGCTGTTCGGCAAGGGCTTCGGTGACGACCGCGACGTCTACATCTTCGACGAGCCGACCGTCGGCGTCGACATGGGGACGCGGATGGCGCTGTACCAGCTCATCAAGGACATCGCCGAATCCGGCAAGGCCGTCGTCGTGATCTCCTCCGACCTGCCGGAGGTGATGAACCTGTCGCATCGGCTGCTGGTGTTCGCCAAGGGCCGTATCGCGGCCGAACTGTCCGGCGATGCGATCGCGGAAGAGAACGTCCTGAAACATTTCTTTGCTGAAACGGGGGGCTCGGCGTGAGCATGCCAACGACGACAATCGCCGAGGACACGGCCGCGCCGCGCCGCGCCAATGCGCTGCTCAAAGGTCTGCGCGCGCTGTTCCTGCGCGTCGGCGTGCTGCCGTTCTTCCTGGCCGCCACCTTGATCGCGTTCTCGCTGGTGTCCAAGGAATTCCTGGCGCTGCAGAACCTCACCAATGTCGCGCGGCAATCCGTCTATCTCATCCTGGTCTCGCTCGGCCAGATGCTGGCGCTGGTCACCGGCGGCTTCGACCTGTCGGTCGGCACCGCGATCGCGCTGACCTCGGTGGTCTCGGCGCTCGCGATGGTGAGCCTGTCGCACATCCTGCCGCCGGACCTGCTCTGGCTGGTGATCGTGCTCGGCTGCTGCGCCGGGCTTGCGGCGGCGCTCGTGATCGGCAGCATCAATGGACTCGGCATTGCCGTGTTCGGCGTCTCGCCCTTCATCATGACGCTGGGCGTGCAGTCGGTCGGCGCCGGCATCGCGCTGTTTCTCACCGGCGGCGTGCCGGTGTCCGGCGTTCCTTACGAGTTCGGCGATATCCTCGGCTTCGGCCGTGTGTTCGACGTTCCCGTTCCCGTCCTGGTCGCGATCGTCGCCGCCACTACAATCTGGCTGGTGATGAACCGCACCCGGCTCGGCAAGCACATCCAGGCGGTCGGTGGCAACGTCAAGGCGGCGCGGCTCTCGGGCGTCAACACCACCAAGGTGCTGTTCATCGCCTATATCATGTGCGCGCTGCTGGCCTCGGTCGCGGGCCTGCTGCTGACCGCGCGGGTCGGCTCCGGCGAGACCAATCTCGGCGGCACCATTGCGCTGGAATCGATCGCGGCCTGCGTCATCGCCGGCGTCTCGCTGCATGGCGGCATCGGCCGGGTCGAGAACGTCGTGCTCGGCGGCTTCTTCATCGTGCTGCTGCAGAACGGCATGAACATCGCGCAGATCGGCTCCTACATGCAGATGGTGCTGCTCGGTTCGCTCCTGGTGCTCGCCGTCATTCTCGATCAGGTCCGCTACCGGCTGCTTGTCGGCGAACGCTGATCGGGACAAGCTCTGGACGTCGTCGCTCCAATCCGGCATCACCCGTCGGGATCTCCTGGCACGGATGCTGCGACATGAGCGACGACCTCCATACGATCAGCGCCGGCGGCATCGCCGCCACCATCAAGGCCGGCGGCGCCGAGCTGTGCTCGCTGAAGACGCCCGAGGGCCTGGAACTGCTCTGGCAGGCGGGACCCGCCTGGCCGCGCCATGCTCCCTGGCTGTTTCCGATCGTCGGCCGCCTGAAGGACGACCGACTGCATCATCGCGGCCGCTCCTATCCCATGACGCAGCACGGCTTCGCCCGAGACCTGCGCTTCATCTGGCTGGAGCGCAGCGCCGACGCCTGCATGCTCCGACTGACCGATGATGAGACCACCCGCGACCGCTACCCGTTCGCCTTCAGCCTGACGTTGACCTACCGGATCACGGCCGACGCGCTGGAGATGCAGGTCGACATCGCGAACCCCGGCGCGGAGGAATTGCCGGCCTCGTTCGGCGCCCATCCGGCGTTCAACTGGCCGCTGCTCCCGGGCGAACCGAAGGAGAGCTATCGCCTGATCTTTGCCGAACCGGAGCCGGCGCCGATCCGGCGTCTGACGGGCGGCTTGCTGCGCGTCCGCCCCGAGCCATCGCCGATCGAAGGGCGCGTTCTTTCATTGAACGAAGGCCTGTTCGAGGAGGATGCGATCATCCTCGACCAACTGGCCAGTCGCTCGGTTCGCTTGATCGGAACCAAGGGACCTTCGCTGGAACTATCATGGGCTAATTTTCGACAGCTCGGCATCTGGTCGAAGCCCGGAGGCGCCCCGTTCCTGTGCATCGAGCCCTGGCGCGGCTTTGCGAGTCCAATGGAGTTCGATGGGGATTTCGCGAGGAAGCCCGGTGTGATGCACATCGCTCCGGGGGCGGCGGAAACGCTGCACTTTCGCGTGGGGATCGCGCCGTCTGATTAGTATGACTTATGTCGAATACGACGGATTTGGCTTGCGCCCAGTGCCGTGCACAGCGGTAACCGTGACTCGCGGTTTTGGGCCTGGACATGGCGCTCGTGTGTCCTACATGAGAGACGCGGACGGAACTTTGGCTATGATCTTCGCAACGACCGGCTGATCCGGAGCTTTTTCTCCGAACTGATAACGGTCGATCAACGAACATCAAGATGTGCGAATGGGACCGCCGAGCCATCGGACCATCGCCCGCACACACAGGGATCTCTCACCAGGGGCGCGCGATTGAGGTCGCGCGGGACGACGGAGGACGGGGATGGTCACGAGAGGTTTGATCGGCACAATCACATGCGCCGTGTTGCTCACGGCCAGCCAGGCCGTCGCGACTCCGTATCAGCGCGGCGACTTCCTGCGGCTTGATCTGTCCAAGGCCGTGTTGTCGCCTGAACCGCTCGGCCCCGAAGCGCATTTCGAGCCCGTTCCGATCGAGGCCCGGACCGATCGCCCAGCGCTGGCCTCGCGTTCGGCCGGTGAGGCTGATGTGGGGGCGGTGACCCCGCATGCCGCGTCGACGCGGCGAGGTCACGCGGCGAAAGTGGCGGAGCGGCCGCGCGGCGCCGCGCGCGCCAAACTCGCGCAGCGCCGCAGCAACCCCCTCGACGCGCAGGCGATGGATACGCGCATTCAGACCTGGCCGTGCAAGCCCGGCAGCGGCGGCATCTGCAACTGGCGCTGAACGGCGCTCGCCGTCAGGATCTCCCGGACTCCGGAACCGATCTGCCGATATCTTGATTGAGCTCGGCGGCCGGTTCGCTTGAACTCGCAAGCGCAGCGCGCGCAGACTGAGCGCATTCCGCCAAGATCTAGTTTGATCGACGCCGTCGCCGGTGTCCGCGCCGGTGATCCGCCCGCTGTCCAGGAGAGTCCATGAACGTCATCGAAACCCAGGGGATCCGTCTGCCCAAGCTCGGGCTCGGCACGTTTCGCATGCAGGGCACCGTGTGCCGTGAGGCGGTCGAGAGCGCGCTGGCGCTCGGCTATCGCCACATCGACACCGCCGAGATGTATGCCAACGAGGACGCGATCGGAGCGGCGCTGGCAGCAGCCGACGTGCCGCGCGCCGAATTGCATGTCACGACAAAGGTCTGGCCGGAGAACCTCGCGCCGGACGCGATTCGTCGTGCGTTCGACACGAGCTTGAAGAAGCTCAGGCTGGACTTCGTCGATCTCTACCTCATCCATTGGCCGGCCAAGGGAATGAATCTTCCGGCTGCGCTGGAGACGCTTGTGAAGCTCAAGGAGGAGGGGCGCACCCGTTCGATCGGCGTGGCCAATTTCACGGTCGCGCTGCTGCGGCAGGCGGTCGAGGACATCCAGGCGCCGGTGGCATGCAATCAGGTCGAGTATCACGTCATGCTCGACCAGTCGAAGCTGATCGCCTACATGGCCAGCAAATCGATCCCGCTGGTCGCCTATTGTCCGCTGGCGCAGGGCCGCGCGGCGGCCGACGAGACGCTGGCCGCGATCGGTCGCAAGCACGGCGCAAGCGCCGCGCAGGTGGCGCTGAAGTGGCTGCTGGATCAGGACCACGTGGCGGCCATCCCCAAGGCCGGCCGCAAGGAAAGCCAGCAGGCCAATTGGGATGCGATGAAGGTTCAACTCGACGACGAGGACCGCAAGACGATTGCGGCGCTTCCGAAGGACAAGCGCTTCGTCAATCCAGGCTTCGCGCCGGAGTGGGATCGCTGACGTCGGCGGAGCATGTGCTGCGATCAACAGAAAAATGGCCCCGAGAGGGGCCATTTCCTTGTCCGCGCAGCAGATCAGTAGCGCTTGATGACGACCGTGCGATCGTGATGGCGGTGATAGGGCCGGACATAGCGGGGCCCATAGTGGCGATGCATGCGGTATTCGGCGCGCGAACGGTCCCAGCCGTGATGGTGGCCGCCGCGCTTGATGATCACGGTCTCGGCGTTGGCGATCGACGGCGCCGCGAGAGCAATGACCGACAGCGAGGCGAGTGCAAGAGCGAGCTTCTTCATGTTGTCCTCCAGGATGAATTGCGCGAGGTCAACTTGAAGTGTGCGATAACGTTCCGCAGGAACTTCGGCGAAGTTGCTGAACGCACGTTAAGATTTGGATTTGCGGCCACGGCGCCGGCGGCGGTCGAAGCTTCGGCCAAGCGGCGTCAGCCGCACCTCCCGAGAACCGGCGTCGGATTGCCGTTGGCGACGAAGCGGCCGTCACGGATGGTGTAGCTATTGTCCTCACCGCGATTGAACAGCGAGCGGATGCCGCCGTCGGATGTCCGGACGATTCCGTTCTCTCGCGTCTGCTTTGCCTTGGGCAGCATGATCAACAGCACCAGCGTTTGATCGGGGTCGATGCGTGCCTTGGTGACTGCGTTCACATCGGACGGATCGTGGTCGCGGCGATAGATCAAGCGGCCATCCGGCGTGACTTCGTAGGAAATGATCGCGCCACGGCCCTTGACCGCAGGCGCGCTGCAGTCGGCCGCCCACGTCCCGATCAGACCCCAGGCGCGTGCGACGTCGACAGTCTCGTCCGCCGAAGCGGCGGCGGCGAAGCACGTGACAAGGATGGTCGCGAGGAGAGTGCGGACGATCTGGGACATGCGGTCTCGCAGGGATGACTGCCGCCGCATCCTAATGCGCTGCGTCAACGACGCAAAGCAGCACATGTATTGGCACAAAGTCTCATTTTTTGCGCGTCAGCCTTGCTGGGGGCGCGGACCAGGCGCATGCTGCCTGCAACTACAAACAGACATGGGGGAGGCTGATCATGCCAGCGTTGTCGCG
Source organism: Bradyrhizobium sp. HKCCYLS3077 (assembly GCF_051167555.1). Taxonomy (NCBI): domain Bacteria; kingdom Pseudomonadati; phylum Pseudomonadota; class Alphaproteobacteria; order Hyphomicrobiales; family Nitrobacteraceae; genus Bradyrhizobium; species Bradyrhizobium sp. HKCCYLS3077. The sequence continues at coordinate 589,769 of NZ_JBNPTH010000003.1, forward strand.
CCGCAAATTCCTGTTGTCGTCCGGAGCGGCCGCGTTGGCCGCCGTATCAGGTCCGGCTCATGCCGCGATGGGGCCCGCCGACAAGTTCGACCTGGTGATCAAGGGCGGCGACGTCATCGATCCCAGCCAGTCGCTGCGGGGCAAGCGCGACATTGGCATTCGCTGGGGCGTCGTCGAGGCGATCGAGACCGACATACCGGCCGAGCGTGCACTGCGGTCGATCGACGCCGCCGGCCGGCTGGTGATGCCGGGACTGATCGACCTTCACAGCCACGTCTATCCCTATGGTTCGGCCATCGGGATTCCGCCGGACGAATTGGTGCAATTCCAGGGGACCACGACGGTCGTCTCTGCCGGTGATGCCGGCGTGAACAATATCGCTGCGCTGCGTCGCTTCATCGTGGCCCAGTCGCGGGCCCGCATCTATGCCTTCGTCCACATCGCCAACAACGGTCTGTCGGCATTTCCGGTGGCGGAGCTCTACAACATTGATAATGCGCAGGTGGATGCCTGCGCGATGGCGCTGGCCGAGAACCCGGACTTCCTGCTCGGCGTGAAGGTGCGGATGTCGGAGAACGTGATCTTCAAGCATGGTCTCGAGCCGTTGAAGCGCGGCATCAAGGCCTGCGAGCTGTGCGGCTGGCCGGCGCGGATGATGGTGCATATCGGCGGCGTCGAAACCGCCGAGCTGATGTCGCAGATTCTCGATCTGCTCCGGCCCGGCGATGTCCTCACTCACGCCTATTCCGGCGCTCCGAATATCGGCGGCGCCTTCACCAACATCGTGCAGGGCGGCAAGCTGTTGCCGGCGGCGCTCGCAGCCAAGCAGCGCGGCGTGCTGTTCGACGTCGGCCATGGCGGCGGCAGCTTCGACTACACGGTGGCGGAGGTCGCGATCCCCGGCGGCTGCGCCCCGGACACGATCTCCTCCGACATCCACGTCTTCTCCGGCAACACGCCGGGCATGCCGTTCCTGCCCAACGTCATGGGCAAGTTCCTGGCGATGGGCTTCTCGCTGGAGCAGGTGGTCAGCATGGCGACCTCGGCGCCGGCCAAGATCATCGGCCGGACGCCCAAGCTCGGCACCTTGCAAGTCGGCGCCCCGGCGGACCTTGCGATCGTCGATCTGGTCGAAGGCCCTGTCACCTTCGTCGACACGCGCGGCAACAAGCGTGACGGTAAGCTGCAACTGAAGCCGGTGCAGACCGTGGTCAACGGTGTGCCGTTCGGGCGGCCGTACCAGTCGCCGTTCTCGGTGCGGTGACCAGTGCGCTCAGCCGCGCTCTACATTGGCCGACCGCGTGGGCACGCCGAATTCCTGATGGCAGACCTCGGCCAATACGGCGATGCCCTCGCGGATCTCCTGATGTGAGGGGCTGGCGAAGCAGAGCCGCAGCCGGCTCCGTGCATGCGCGGCGTCGGTCGACCATTCCGGTCCCGGATTGATCGACACGCCGCGCTTCAGCGCGGCCTGCGACAGCTTCATCGCATCGACCTGGTCCGGCAGCTTGACCCAGAGGAAGATGCCGCCCTTCGGCGCCTCGAACTCGGCTGATGTGCCGAACTCGGCGTTGAGCGCCTCCATGAGCGTGTCGAGCTTGGCGCGCAGCCCGCGCACGAGTTGCGGGACATGCGTTGTGAAGTGCTGTTTGCAATATTCCGCCAGCACCATCTGCTCCAGCGCGCCCGAGCCGGCGTCGGTCTTCAGCGCGAGCAGCACCGACATGATTTCCCACGGCGCGACCAGGAAGCCGACGCGGAGCGCGGGAGCGACCGATTTGGAGAACGAACCGAGATGGATCACGCCACCATGATCCGACATGCCATGGATCGCGCGCGGCCGCTGACCGTCCCAGATCAGGTCGGCATAGCAGTCGTCCTCGAACACCGGCACGCCATAGGCGCGTGACAGCCACAGCAGCTCGGCGCGCCGGTTCTCCGGCATGATGGTGCCGGTCGGGTTCTGCACCGTCGGAATGGTATAAATGTATTTCGGCCGGATGCCGCGATCCTTGAGATCGGCCAGGACCGTCGCCAGCACGTCCGTTCGCATGCCGTCCCGGTCGAGCGGGATGCCGATCGGCTTGGCACCGATCCGCGCCAGCCGCGTCAGCGTGCCCTGGTAATTGTCCTGCTCGACGAGCACGGTGTCGCCCGGCGCCAGCAGCGCCTGGTTGACGAGATCCAGTCCCTGCAGCGAGCCCGAGAGGATCATGATGTCATCAGCACGGGCCGACATGCCGGCATCGCGCGTCAGCTTGGCGGCCAGGAAATCGCGCAGCGGCCGGTAGCCTTGCGGCCCATGCGCGAGGCCATAGGTGGCGAGTGAGCGGCCCTCGCGGGCGAGCACGGCATCGGCGGCTGCGCGCAAGCCTTCCACAGGGACAGCATCGGCGTCATTGTTGCCGCCGACGAAGCTGTACTTGGCCAGCCCCGTCCAGCGTGCGGCCGGCGCCGGCAGGCCTGCCGCCAGGAGCGGTGCAAAATCGAATGCGGCCATGAGGCGCGGCTCCCTTGTTCTCGAATTGGCGCGACTTTAAACAGATACCAGGGTGCTTGTCCCGGCAGGGCAAGTTCTTTTCCCGGGGAAGGCGACCTTCGAGCGGCGGTTCCGCTGCTCTGGCGCGCGCCTGCGATCCCGGTTAAAGCAGCCCCCGGAAAAAGCAGCGAGACTTTGCAATGGCCGACTCGATCCAGGAAGTTCTGCACGCCTTCGCCAAGGGCGAGATGGTCGTCGTGACCGACGATGACGATCGCGAGGGCGAGGGCGATCTGATCGTCGCGGCCTCGCTGTGCACGCCCGACAAGATGGCGTTCATCATCCGCCACACCTCCGGCATCGTCTGCGCGCCGATCACGGCCGATGACGCGCGACGGCTGCGGCTCGATCCGATGGTCGCGCACAACGATTCCAACCACACCACGGCGTTCACGGTCTCGATCGATTACAAGCCGGACGGCGGCACCGGCATCTCCGCCGAGGAGCGCGCGTCCTGCTGCCGCGCGCTCGCCAATCCCAATGCCGGCGCCAATGATTTCGCGCGCCCCGGCCACATCTTCCCGCTGATCGCGCGCGACGGCGGCGTGCTGCTGCGCTCGGGCCATACCGAGGCGGCGGTCGATCTCTGCAAGCTCTCGGGGTTGCCGCCGGTCGGCGTCATCTCGGAGTTGATGAACGACGACGGCACCGTGATGAAGGGCGAGCAGGTCGTCCGCTTCGCCGCCGCTCACAATCTCAAGCACGTCACGATCGCCGATCTGATCTCCTACCGGCAGGCGCGCGAGAAGCTGATCGAGCGCGTCTCGACGTTCACGACCGAGAGCCCGATCGGGCCGCTGCAGGGCTTTGCCTATCGCTCGCCGTTCGATCCGATCACCCACGCCGCCTTCGTCTACAACGGCATCGGCGACGGCAGGAACGTGCTGACGCGCTTGCACAAGCCCAACATCGTGAAGGATCTGATCGCGGGTCCGCAGCGTATTCAAGCGGTGCTGCAGCACTTCAAGCAGGCCGGTCGCGGCGTGCTGATCTACCTGCGTGACGGTGCGGCCGGTGTTCCGGTCGAGCCCGTCACGGAGCCGCATACCGCGGAGGCCGATCGCCATCGTCAGTGGCGCGAGGTCGGCGTCGGCGCGCAGATCCTGCGCGATCTCGGCGTGACGTCGATCCGGAACCTGACCTCGTCGGCCCATGACTACAAGGGCCTGTCGGGTTTCGGCATCGAGATCGTCGCGAATGAGCGGCTTGAAGGCTGAACTTCCAGGATTTAACCTCTCAACCGCTGCGACCCGTGCGCAGCAAGACGCGAAAGGACCATTCATGAGCGCGCGCCCTCAGGCAAAGGACAAGCCGGCCCAGTCGAGCTTCCAGTGGGACGATCCCTTCCTGCTGGACGAGCAACTGACCGAAGACGAGCGCATGGTACGTGACACCGCGCGCGCCTATGCCCAGGACAAGCTGCTGCCGCGCGTGACCAAGGCCTATCTCGAAGAGAAGACCGATCGCGAGATCTTCAACGAGATGGGCGAGCTCGGCCTGATCGGCATCACGCTGCCGGAGGAATATGGCTGCGCCAATGCGAGCTACGTCGCCTATGGCCTCGTCGCGCGCGAAATCGAGCGCGTCGATTCCGGCTACCGCTCGATGAACTCGGTGCAGTCGTCGCTGGTGATGTATCCGATCTATGCCTATGGCGACGAGAACCAGCGCAAGAAATATCTCCCGAAGCTCGCCAGCGGAGAATGGGTCGGCTGCTTCGGCCTGACCGAGCCGGACGCCGGCTCTGATCCCGCGGGCATGAAGACCCGCGCGGAAAAGGTCGCCGACGGCTATCGCCTGACCGGCAGCAAGATGTGGATCTCGAACGCGCCGATCGCCGACGTGTTCGTGGTGTGGGCCAAGTCGGCCGCGCATGACAACCAGATCCGCGGCTTCATCCTCGAGAAGGGCATGAAGGGCCTGTCGGCGCCAAAGATCGGCGGCAAGCTCTCGCTGCGCGCCTCGATCACCGGCGAGGTCGTGATGGATGGCGTCGTGGTGCCGGAAGATGCGCTGCTGCCCAACGTGTCCGGCCTCAAGGGCCCGTTCGGCTGCCTCAACCGCGCCCGCTACGGCATCTCCTGGGGCGTGCTCGGCGCCGCCGAGGACTGCATGCATCGCGCCCGCCAGTACACGTTGGACCGCAAGCAGTTCGGCCGTCCGCTCGCCGCCACCCAGCTGGTGCAGAAGAAGCTCGCCGATATGGAGACCGAGATCGCGCTCGGCCTGCAGGCGAGCCTGCGCGTCGGCCGGCTGATGGACGAGGGCAAGATGGCGCCGGAGATGATCTCGATCGTCAAGCGCAACAATTGCGGCAAGGCGCTCGACATCGCCCGCGTGTCCCGCGACATGCACGGCGGCAACGGCATCCAGATCGAGTATCAGGTGATGCGCCACGCCGCCAACCTCGAGACGGTCAACACCTATGAGGGCACGCACGACGTGCACGCCCTGATCCTGGGACGCGCGATCACCGGCATTCAGGCGTTCTTCTGATTAGGACGGAGCGCTGTAAGCTGTCGTCATGGCCGGGCTCGTCCCGGCTATCCACGTCTTAGCGGGGCACGAAAGCGTGGATGCCCGGGTCAAGCCCGGGCATGATGGAGTAACCAAGCGACGAGCACGCCATGGCCGACAATGACGACGTTCCGTTCAACCGCAACTTCCCGCTCGTCGCGGGCGTCGTCGATGAGGTGCGTCCTGGCATTCGCCGCGTCCTCTGCAACAATCCGAGCCCGTTCACCTTCACCGGCACGGTCAGCTACATCGTAGGCACCGGGAACGTCGCGATCATCGATCCCGGCCCGGACAACGAGGCGCATGCGCAGGCGCTGCTCGACGCTGTCAGGGGTGAGACGGTGACGCATATCATCGTCACCCATACGCATCGCGACCACTCGCCGAACACTGGGCGCCTCAAGGCCGCAACCGGCGCGACGGTGTACGCCGAGGGCCCGCATCGCGCCTCGCGGCCGCGGTATGAGAGCGAGAAGCACAGCCCGGAGTCCGGCGTCGATCGCGAATTCGCGCCCGACGTGACCGTGGCGGATGGCGACGTCATCGAAGGGCAGGGCTGGCAGCTCGAAGCGGTGGCGACCCCGGGCCATACCGCGAACCATCTCGCCTTCGCCTGGGGCGAGCGCAGCACGACCTTTGTCGGCGATCACGTGATGGGCTGGGCGACCTCGATTGTCGCGCCGCCTGACGGCTCGATGGTCGACTACATGGCCTCGCTGGAGCGGCTCGCGGCAAGGCCCGAGGAATTGTACTTCTCAGGCCACGGCCCCGAGATCCCCGAAGGCCCGCGCTACACGCGCTTCCTGATGCGCCACCGCCAGGCGCGGGAGGCGTCGATTTTGCATCGCCTCGCCAAGGGCGAGGCCGACATCCCCACCATGGTCCGCGCGATCTATATCGGCATCGACCCGCGGCTCACCACGGCCGCCGGCTATTCCGTGCTGGCGCATCTCGAAGACTTGGTCGCTCGCGGCGTGGTCGCGACGGAGGGAGATCCGGTGATCGGGGGGACGTATCGGATGAAGTAGCGAATGGCGAATAGGGAGTAGCGATGAGGGAAGAGGGGCGATCGAATCGCGCGTCAGTCCCTATTTCGCTACTCCCCATTCGCCCATTTCACTTCTTCACCGTCTTGGCATTGCCCTTTGCCGCCACCGGCGGCGGCGTCACCTTCTTCACCGGCTTCTGGGCCTCGGCCTCGCCGGCATTCGAGAGATCCTCGATCAGCTTGGTCACGCGCGCGGCGTTGCTGCCAATGTCGGACTCGAAATAGCGCGAGGCGGAGCGGACATCGATGCGGGAGTCCTCGCCGTCCGGCTGGATCCGGATCGAGATGTCCTCGCGGAAGCCCATGATCGGCGTGCGGGCGACGGCCTCGATGCGGCCGACCCGGCGTGGCGGCTGCGGCGCGCGCTCGTCGACCACGAACCATTTGCGGCGATTGACCAGCTTCAGCGCGATCGCATAGGCGCGATCCGGCGGCAGCTCGATCTGCACCGGCTCGATGTCGGGATAGAACTTCTGCTGCTGCTCGGCCGAATACAGCCCGGCATAGACCGCCGTGTTGGTGCCGTCGCCGTTGCGCAACGGCGCCAGCGCCTCGAAGCGCGGCGGATCGATCGGGTCGGTGGTGATGTCGTAGATCTTCGGCAGCTTGCGGTATTGGAGCGCGAGATAGGCCGGATAGGCCAGCACCACGGCATCGATCAGAAACGCGAGCAGCACCCGGCTCATGCCGCGGCTGCCGTTGCGCCAGATCGCGACGAAGGCGGCCAGCCCAAGCAGGATCGACAGCACGGCAAGGCCCAGCGCGCCGAAGAACGTCGCCAACGCCGGCTTCATCTCGAGAAAGTCGAAGCGCAGGATCAGGATGGAGACCAGCACGGCGACGACGGAGAACACCGCCAGATTGCGGGTCCAGGTCGCGAGGCTGGAGGTCGGCTCCGACAGATAGGGGGCGTGAAACCTGCGGGCCATCGTGTCAGGAACTGCCGGGTTGGGCCATCGGCGTCGATCGCCGCCGCCATCTCTTGAGACCATGGGGATGGCGCAAATTCAAGGGCTTTGCCAGCACCCTTGAGCTTCATGAACGTCCCGGCACATCCCAGAGGCGCGACCTCCCACCTGATCGCGGCCGAGGGATCGGCCGAATGGAAAACGGCCCCGCCATTTCTGGAGGGGCCGTTGGTGTTACGTCCGGCGCAGGGCCTCAGGCGGCTGCGTTCGGGAAGCGATACGCCTTGAACTGGTCGCGCAGCGCCGTCTTCAGGATCTTGCCGGTCGCGGTGTGCGGGATGCCGTCGACGAAGGCGACGTCATCGGGCATCCACCACTTCGCGATCTTGCCTTCCATGTATTTCAGGATGTCCTCGCGCGTCGCGGTCTGGCCCTGCTTGAGCTGCACGATCAGAAGCGGCCGCTCGTCCCATTTCGGATGGTAGACGCCGATCACCGCGGCTTCCGCCACGGCCGGATGGCCGACTGCGAGATTCTCCAGGTCGATCGAGGAGATCCACTCGCCGCCGGACTTGATGACGTCCTTGGAGCGGTCGGTGATGCGCATGAAGCCATGGGCGTCGATGGTCGCGACGTCGCCGGTGTCGAAGAAGCCTTCGCCGTCGAGGATGTTGGTGTCGACCTTGTAGTAGGCCTTCGACACCGCTGGACCGGACACCTTGAGCCGGCCGAAGGTCTTGCCGTCCCACGGCAGCTCACCGCCGGCATCGTCGGTGATCTTCATCTCGACGCCGAACGGCGGGAAGCCCTGGGTCTGCAGGATGTCGAGCTTGGCGTCACCCGCGGCATCGAGGAACGGCGGCTTCAACGTGGCGAGCGTGCCGATCGGGCTCATCTCGGTCATGCCCCAGGCGTGACGCACGCCGATGCCCATGTCGAGGAAGGCCTGGATCATCGAGCGCGGCATCGCTGAGCCGCCGCACACCACCATCTTCAGATGCGGCAGCGTGAGCTTGTGCGCCTGCATGTGCTGCAGCAGCATCAGCCACACCGTCGGCACGCCGGCGGTGTAGGTCACCTTCTCGGTGTCGAGCAGCTCGTAGACGGACGCACCGTCGAGCTTCGGCCCGGGCATCACCAGCTTGGTGCCCATCGAGGGCGCGGAGAATGCGATGCCCCAGCTGTTGGCATGGAACAGCGGAACCACCGGAAGCATTGTATCTGCGGCAGAGGTGCCGAGCGAATCCCGGGAATTGGCCATCAACGCATGCAACACGTTGGACCGATGCGAATACAGCACGCCCTTCGGGTCGCCGGTGGTGCCGGACGTGTAGCACATCGCGGCCGCGGTGTTCTCGTCGAAGCTGCCCCACCTGAAATCGCCGTCGGCCTCGCCGATCCACGACTCATAGGCGACCGCGTTCTTCAGCGTCGTCTCCGGCATGTGCGCGGCGTCGGTGAGCACCACGTAGCGCTCGACGCTCGGCAGCTTGTCGGCGAGCTTTTCCAGCAGCGGCACGAAGGTCAGGTCGGTGATGACGATCCGGTCCTGCGCATGGTTGACGATCCAGGCGATCTGCTCCGGGAACAGGCGCGGATTGACCGTGTGACAGATCGCACCGATTCCCATAATGCCGTACCAGACCTCGAGATGGCGGCCGGTGTTCCAGGCGATGGTGGCGACGCGGTCGCCGAGCTTGATGCCGTCGCGCGTCAGTCTCTGTGACACCTTGAGCGCGCGGTCGTGGATTTGCCGATAGGTGGTGCGAACGATGGGGCCTTCGACGGAACGCGTCACGACCTCCTGGGAGCCGTGGATTGTCGCCGCATGCTCGATGATCCGGTGACAAAGCAGGGGCCAGTCTTGCATCAATCCAAGCATCAGGTCGTTCCTCCGGTGGTATTCGCTTTAGGCAGCGAGGGTCTTTTGGTCCGTTTCGTGAATTTTAGCGCGCGCCGCAGCGCGCGCAAATGGCCTTGTGCCGGCCACGAGGTCGCGCCGGGGGCAATGGTTAGCGCTGCCGCGGCAGCGCTCGCATTGAGCTGGCTCATGGCCGGCAGTCCGGCTGCTGCGCGCTCCCGGGACGCCGGCCCGCCGCACGCCCATGCCGGGCCGGACCACGCAGCGCGACGCGATCATGCGATGACCACCATACCGCTGCCGCAGCCACGGCCCGCGACGGCGCCGGCGCGCGCCGGGACCAAGGCCGATGCGCCGGCTGATTCGGTCAAGGGCGACAAGGATGCGCGAGAGCCCGGCAAGGAGCCGAGCGAGACCAGCCGCGAGGCGAAGACCCCGGCGCCGCCGCAGCCCTCCGCCTGCCGCGTGGCGCTGACCGAGGAGATCGCCATCGCGCCGTCGATTCCGCCGATCAAGGGCCCCGGCGCCTGTGGCGGCGACGATCTGGTCCGGCTCGAGGCGGTGGTGCTGCCGGACAAGCGGCGCGTGACGCTGACGCCGGCCGCGACCATGCGCTGCACGATGGCGAGTGCCGTGGCGAATTGGGTCCGCAGCGATCTGGCCCCGCTCGCCGCCCGGCTGGGGAGCCCGATCGCCGCGCTCGACAACTATGATTCGTACCAGTGCCGCGGCCGCAACAACGTTGCCGGCGCGCAGATGTCGGAGCACGGCCGCGCCAATGCGCTCGACGTGCGCGGCTTCAAGCTGGCGGACGGCCGCATGATCGAACTCACCGATCGCACCCAGCCGCGCGACCTGCGCGAGACGGTGCTGCATTCGGTGTGCACGCATTTCGCCACCGTGCTGGGCCCGGACTCCGACTGGTATCACGAGGATCACATCCACCTCGATCTCGCTGAGCGCCGCAGCAATTACCGCATCTGCCAGTGGGACGTGCTCGACCCCCTGCCGAAGGTGGCACCCTTCATGCCGGCCGCGCGTCCCGACGATGCGCCGCCGCGCGAGACGGCCGAGACCGAGGAGACCGGAAAGGGCGGGACAGCGCCGGCCCGAACCGGATCAACGGGGACAGCGGAGGCGGAGAAGCACAAGGCCGAGCCGGCGCCCGGCGATGCGGCCGAGGCTGACGAGACCGAGCCTGTCGCGCCCGCGCCCACACCGCCGCCGGTGCATTCCAAGGGCGGCAAGAAGAAGCACAAGAGTCGGTCCTGAGCGCGGTGCAGGCTTCGACTGTCGAAAGCGTGACGGGAGGACTGCGGGCGCGATCAGCGACGCTCCAAAACAAAAAGGCGCCGGATGACCGGCGCCTTTGAAAAGGATGCTAAACGCGTTTCTCGGCTTTTGATCGCGTGTTCGGCGGAGCTTACTGCATCGCCGCGTAGGTGGCGCCGCCCTGCAGGGCCATCTGCGGCTTGTAGGGCGAATCGCCCTTCTTCGGATCCAGCACCACGACGATGGTGCCGACCTTGACCCGGTTGTACAGGTCGATCGCGTCCTCGTTGGTCAGGCGGATACAGCCCGAGGAGATCGAGGCGCCGATATATTCCGGCTGGTTGGTGCCGTGGATGCGGAACAGCGTGTCCTTGCCGTTGGCATAGAGGTACATCGCGCGCGAGCCCATCGGATTGTCCGGACCGGCCGCCACGAAGGTCGGCACGCCCAGGCGCTCGATCTCGCTCTTGGTCGGATGCCAGGCCGGCCACTCGGTCATGGCGCCGACCTTGGCGATGCCCGACCAGGCCATGGCTTCCTCGCCGACGGTGATGCCGTAGCGGATCGCCTTGCCGTTATCGAGCACGTAATAGAGGTAGTGGGCATCGGAATCGACGACGATCGAGCCCGGCGCTTCCTTGCGGTGATAGTCGACGATCGCGCGACGATAAGGCTCGGCCACCGGCGTGTTGGTGTAGCGGATCTTGGCGAGCAGCTCCTTGTCCTTCGGCTTGAAGGCCTGGGCATTGGTCGCCTCATAGGTCGTGGCCTGCATGCAGCCCGAGAGCATCAGGCCGGCGGCCAGGAGTCCGAGTTTCACCTTCAGCGACATCTCACCAGTTCCAATTGATAGCTGACGTTGCGACGCGGCGGCCACACCACCTCATCGCGATTCCGGTTGTCCCATTATCGTCAAAATCGATCTCGATTCCAGCCGATACACGCACAAGTCACGCTGCAGCGCCGCGATTGTTGCTTTTTTGTCGCAAGAATTCGGCCGGTCATCCACAGCTGTGCTCCGAATGGCACGTTTGTAAGCCCCATTCCGCCACGCGGCGCGGTCCGGCGCGACGGCGCGAAAAGCCGATGGACCGAACCGGAAAGCTGCGTCACAAGGCGGCAGCATCGTGGCGCTAAGCCCCCGACAACCACGTTTCGCGATTCGGAGTTTCGTTCATGTTCTCGGCGTTCGTCCCCTCCGAGTCCTCGCTCAAGAAGGCGGCGGTCGCCGATCTCCAGGCCTTGCCTGACAATGCGGTCTGGGTCGACCTGGTGAATCCGAGCAATGCCGAGGATCGGGCGGTCGAACAACTGGCCGGGATCGCGGTGCCGACGCGGGAAGACATGCAGGAGATCGAGATCTCCAGCCGTCTCTACATCGAGAACGGCGCCCGCTACATGACCGCCACCCTGATGTGTCACTCCGACACCGACATGCCCAGGACCACAGCGGTGACCTTCATCCTGTCCGGTCACCGCCTGGTGACGGTCCGCTACGATCAGCCGCGGCCGTTCGCGGTGGTCGAGGCCAAGCTGGCCCGCAGCTGCGCGCCGGGCATCACCGGCGAGATGGTGCTGATGGAGCTGCTCGACGCCGTCATCGACCGCTGCGCCGACATCCTCGAGAAGGTCGGGGCGGACATCGACCAGGTCAGCCACGAGATCTTCGAGCCCAACAACGAGCGCCACGGTCACGCCAAGCAGTATTCGCAGATCCTGATCGCGATCGGCCGCAAGGGTGATCTGACCTCAAAAGTGCGCGAAAGCCTCGTCTCGATCGGCCGCCTCGTCACCTTCCTGTCGGCGGTGGTCGAGGGCGTGAAGTGGTCGAAGGACATGCGCGAGCAGCTCAAGACCATGCAGCGCGACGTCGCGTCGCTGACGGATCACGCGTCCTATCTCGCCAGCAAGATCACCTTCGTGCTCGACGCGATGCTCGGCGTCGTCAATCTCGAGCAGAACAACATCATCAAGCTGTTCTCGGTCATGGCCGTCGTGCTGATGCCGCCGACCTTGATCGCCTCGATCTACGGCATGAATTTCAAGATGATGCCAGAGCTCGAATGGGCGCACGGCTATCCGATGGCGCTGGTGCTGATGCTGATCTGCGCGATCGTTCCGTACTACATCTTCAAGCTCAAGAAGTGGCTGTAGCGCAGTCGCGTTCAGCGAGCAGCTCGACGTTTCTGTTTTTCAAAATGACGAATCTCGTCGCTGCCGCATCGCGCGCCGCCTCACTCACGCCGCCTTGTTAGGATCGGGATGAACGCTCCGCGTCGTTTGATTCGCGCGGCAATCGGTATGCCGTTATGCACTTCAGGTGTCACAACTCACGCGCTGCAAGCGGAGCAGGAATGAGTTGTTAGGCCGGCTGCAACGCCGCTGCAAAGCCGCCTCAATTCCTCAGGTAAAATTTGACGGGAACACTGAACGTTTGATCGAAACTTCTCTGCGATAAGTCTGAGCGTGAGCATGACATGAACTCAGCGCATTCGCGCATGGCATGCAAGGCAGAGCTCGAGGCGCGTTCATCCGCGCCGGTGGCCAAGAGGCGGCAATGGTTGAGAAACGCATAACGGCATCGAACAACGTGATCGAGCTCGCCAACTACCAGCGCAGCCGCGCGGATATCGTGGTGGCTCACGCGTTGTCCCCGCGCACCTGCCGCTATTGCGGCGCCGAGCTGGAGGATGACGAGCGCGAGGATGATTGCTCGAGTGCCCTGAACGTCGAAACCGACCGCCTGCGCTGGCGTGCCGCGCAGATCCTGCGCGGCCTGGTGTGCGAGGGCTGAACGGAAAGGCTGAACGGATCGTTCGACCAGCCGGCCCTCCGGCAGGTCCTGCCGAGCGAACGAACCGACATGAGAAACAAGGTGAGCGCTCCCTCATGGGAGCGCTTTTCGTTTGTGGCGCCGACGGATCGGGCGCTGCTTGCCAGCGGCGTTAATCGCGCCTTCGCGGATCCATCCTGGAATCGTCGAGCGAAACAAGCCGCCGTGAACCACGCCAGGAAGCGGCGCGCCCCGCGGCCGATCTGGTCAGACGTGCTGGCCGCCGTTGATGTGGATCTCGGCGCCGTTCACGTAGGAGCTGGTCTCCGTGCACAGCACGTAGATGATCTTGGCGACCTCGTCGGGCGTGCCGAGACGCTGCATCGGGATCTGCTCCTGCACGATCTTCTCGGTGCCCGGCGACAGGATCGAGGTGTCGATCTCGCCCGGCGCGATCGAGTTGACGCGCACGCCGACGCGGCCGAAATCGGAGGCCATCTCGCGGGTCAGCGCTGCGAGCGCGGCCTTCGACGTCGCATAGGCGGCGCCGGCGAACGGATGCACGCGCGAGCCGGCGATCGAGGTGACGTTGACGACGGACCCCTTGGCGGCCTTCAGCTCCTTGATCAGGCCGCGCGCCATCATGATCGGCGCGAAGAAGTTGACACGGAAGACGTGATTCCAGGTGTCGAGGTCGGTGTCGACCGTGCCGAGCCGCGCGCCGCCCGATCCCTTCGGCGAGATGGCGGCGTTGTTGACCAGTGCGTGCAGTTCGCCGCCATCGATGCGCTGCTTGATCTCGTCGATCGCGCGCAGGGTGTCCTGCGGATCGGAGAGGTCGACCTGGACGTGGTCCTCGGGGCCAGCTCCCCACGGGCATTCCTCGGGAAACGGATGCCGCGAGCAGGTGAGCACGCGCCAGCCCGCGGACGAGAAGCGGATCACCGTCGCGTGGCCGATGCCGCGACTGGCGCCGGTCAGCAGCATCGTGCGCCGCGGCTGGTTGGTGGAGTTCGGCATGGATTGGGTCTCTCACGATCCCTGGGGGATCAGCTTACCACATGGGTTGCATGTTCGGTGCGCGATTCCTGCGCACCGAGATCGAGCTTGGCGTCGAGGCGGACGTGACGAGGCGGCGCGGTCGCAACGCGCTTACGGATACATCCTCACCTTGGACCACGGCTGGCCGCCGGCCTCGCGGCGGAATTCGATGCGATCGTGCAGGCGGAAGGGCCGGTCGTGCCAGAACTCCATCCGCAGCGGCGTGATCCGCCAGCCGCTCCAGCCCGGCGGGCGCGGCACGTCGCCGATGATGTATTGGGTCGCGACCTTGGCGATCGCCTGCTCGAACGCGAACCGGCTCTCCAGCGGCTGCGACTGCTTGCTGGCCCAGGCGCCAAGCTGCGCCTGTTTCGGCCGGGTGGCGAAATAGGCATCCGCCTCCGCGTCAGTCACCGGCGTCACCAGTCCGCGGATGCGCACCTGCCGGCGCAGCGACTTCCAATGAAAGAGCAGTGCAGCCTTCGGATTGGCGGCAAGCTCCTGGCCCTTCTGGCTGGCCTTGTGGCTGTAGAAGACGAAGCCGTCTTCGTCATAGCCCTTCATCAGCACCATGCGCACGTCCGGCAGGCCGCTGTCGTCGACCGTCGACAGCGCCATCGCATTCGGATCGTTCGGCTCGCTCTTGGTGGCCTCGGCAAACCACGCGGCAAACAGGGCAAACGGCTCGCGGGCCTCGGTGAAATCCGCCGATGTACCGGATGTTAAGGTTGTCTGGTGTTTGATGCTCGTGGGGTCGGTCATGTCTTTGGGGAGTCCGAGTTTTGCGTTCACCCGCGGCCAAGCGCGTGCAAGTCGAGTCTGGTCCGGTCCTATATAGGGCATCGGTCCGGCTTGGCCTATCCGCGATCGGTCATGCCGGCACCGCTTTGACACTCATTCTAATCGGGCTGTCCGGCAGCGGCTGCAGCCTGTCGCGGCCCGATACGGCGTTCGCCAAGATGGAGGACGCCGAGGTCACCGGCGCGATCAGCCCGCCGCCCGAGCGCGAGCCGACCGAGGGCGATCTCGCCTTTGCCCGGAACGCGGCGTCGGATGTGCTGACCAAGGGGACGAAGGATTCCAGCCAGCCCTGGCAGAATCCGCAGACAGGCGCCCGCGGCTCGGTGACGCCGATCGCGCAGTCCTACACCGGTGAGAAGGGCCGCGTTTGCCGGGATTTCCTGGCGAGCTATGTCAACGGCAAGACCGAGCGGTGGCTGCAGGGCTCGGCCTGCCGGATCGAGCGGGGGCGATGGGACATCCAGACGCTCAAACCGTGGCAGCAAAGCTAGCGGGACCACGCCAGAACCCGTTGCAAAAATACAACGGACTCCCCAGATGAAATGCAAAGCGGGCGGGGAGCCCATAGGTTAGTATCTGACTTTCTGTAAGGAGACGTGACGGATGCGCGACCCCTATGAGGTCTTGGGGGTGCCGCGAAGCGCCAGCGCTGCGGCCATCAAGAGCGCCTATCGCAAGCTCGCCAAGAAGCATCATCCCGACAGCAACAAGGATGACCCGAAGGCATCGGCCAGGTTTGCCGAGATCAATTCGGCCAACGAGATCCTGGGCGATGAGGACAAGCGCAAGCAGTTCGATCGCGGGGAGATCGACGCCGAGGGCAAGCCGCGCTTCCAGGGCTTTCCGGGCGGCGGCGCCGGCCGTGGCGGTCCGGGCGGCGGCTTCGAGAATTACACCTTCCGGAGCGGCGGCGGCCCTGGTGGCGGCTTCGGCGGCGGCGGTGGCTTCGAGGACATTCTGAACAGCATGTTCGGCGGTGCCGGCGCTCGCGGTGCGCGCGGCGGCGGCAGCCCGTTCGATTTCGACAGCGGCGGTGTCGGCGTCGATCTGGACCTGAAGGTCCAGATGTCGGTGTCGCTGGAGGAATCCGTCAAGGGCGGCGAGAAGCGCGTGCGCCTGCCGTCGGGCAAGGAGCTCAACGTCAAGGTTCCGGCCGGCGTCACCGCGGGCCAGCAGATCCGGCTGAAGGGGCAGGGCGAGAGCGCACCGGGTCATCGGCCCGGCGATCTCCTGATCACGATCCAGATCGCGCCGCATCCGTTCTTCAAGGTCGAGGGCAGCGACGTCAGGCTCGATCTGCCTATCACGCTGTATGAGGCCGTGCTGGGCGCCAAGGTGCGCGCGCCGACTCTCGGCAGCGCGGTCGAGCTTTCGATCCCGAAGAACACCTCCAGCGGCCGGACCTTCCGGCTGAAGGGCAAGGGCCTGCCGAAGGCTGACGGCTCGGCGGGCGATCTCTTCATCACCACCCGGATCGTGCTGCCCGACGGCAACGACGCCGAGCTCGAGGCGCTGATGACCAAGTGGCGCGACAAGCACCCCTACAATCCGCGTAGCAATCTGTCGTAACGGTCGTAGAAGAGCTGCACCTCCCGTGCGGCCGCCCCTCACCCCAGCCCTCTCCCCGTGAAGAACGGGGAGAGGGAGCGCAGCGTGCTCGTGGTGACGCCCCGCGTCACGTCCATGGTGGGGCCCCCACCAACGAATGATTTGGGCAATCTCATTCAGCACGGACGGTGCAACTCTCCCCGCTCTTTGCGGGGAGAGGTCGGATGGCGCAACCATCCGGGCGAGGGGCATGGCACGAGAGCAGCCCGGATCGCGAGTCCATCGGACGGGCAGGTTGTGTGCTTCCGGCAGGGCGGCGGATGCGCCCATGTGGCAGCGACGGCGATGATGACGTCGGAAAAAAGTGCGGCCTCGAAAGGGGGACCAGCGCGGTACAAAACCCCAGTCGAGGCCGCTTCCGTGTCGATCGGCGGATCGAACACTCCTCATTTTTTCGTGAAGTTTCGGAGCGATAATGAGACGCAGCAGTGGCCCGATTCCAGATTTTCGGTGACGGAATTGGGGCTGCTACTTCAGCGTGTCATGTGTCCAATTGAGGCGAGTGCGCGCGCGCTCTGTGACCGGGCCCGATCATCTCGGTAATCGCCTGACAAGATCATACAAATTGCTCCCGCCGACAACACCGCGGTGATCAGGTACGGCGCCGCCGCTAGCCGCCCGCCCGTTCGGACTGGTCATAAACAAGGCGTGCAACCTGGGTGAGACGAGTCCGGTCGCTGCTGCCGCTGACGACATAGCTGACGCCGCGCTCCGCCCAGGCGAGCGCGGACATGTTGCCCTGTGCCGTGTAGCGCATCTGGGCCGCCTCGATGCCGACCTTGGTTGCGTAGATCGTGAAGCGTTCGCCGGACGGGCTCTCGTACATCAGGAACGAGGCGGGACCGCTCGGGCCCGGCAGCAGCCGGCCGCCGACCAGCTTCAAGCCGGTGGCCTCCAGCTCCGGCGCCTGCACGGTGCGGCCGCAGCGGCGCGTCAGCCATTGCTGCAGATGGGCCTTCTCGTCGCCGGGAACCTCGACCGGATGGCGCACTTCCACCACGTAGAGCCGGTGCGCATCCAGTGCTTCGCCCGCAAGGTTCTGCAGCAGAGCGGGCGAGGACGCCGCCCCGCGCGCGAACCAGCCGACCGCGCCGCCGACCGCAAAGGCTGCGACACTCGCCGCCATCGCCCCGATGATCCAGCGCCGTGGTCGCCGGTCGAGGCGGTCGAGATCGAGCCGCGGCGGCACCGGCTCGTTGACGACCGAATCGTAGCGGGCATGCAGCGCCTCGGCCATGCCGCGCCAGGAGGCCACCCGTTCGGCGTCCGCCGGATGCGTGGCCAGCCAGCGCTCGACGTCGCTGCGGCGCTCCGCCGGCAGCTCGTTGTCGACATAGGCGTGCAGCTCGTCTTCGGTGACGGGAATGGTCGGCTCGGTCATCATCGTGATCTCGTTGCAGTCGTGCGACCGCCCAGAAGCGCGGCCGCCGCGGCGGTTCGCAGGCGAACGCGGTCGCGCGGCTTTTGTGCGGTGATTTCAGCGGTCATTTCACCCTCCGCAGCGCCGGGCGCTCGCCTTCGAGCACGGCGCGGACATGGGCTCGGGCACGCGCGAGGCGCGACATCACGGTGCCGATCGGCACGCCCTGAATGTCCGCCACCTCGCGGTAGCTCATGCCTTCGAGCACCACCAGGAGCAGCACGGCGCGCTGCTCCTCGACCAGCGTGGCGAGCGCGCGTGCGATGTCGCGGCCCTCGGCCTCGGTGCCGCTGGCGTCGGGATTGTCGTCCTGCAGCGGCATGAAGTGCGGCCGCCGGGCCAGTGAGCGCCGGCGGTTCTTGTTCAGGTTGGTCAGGATCGTGTACAGCCAGCTGCGGAGATCGCCGCCCAGGAACAGTCGTTCGGAGCGCAGCGCCCGTACCAGGGTGTCCTGAACCAGTTCGTCGGCCGCGTCGATGTCGCGCGTCAGCGCCCGGGCGTAGCGACGTAGTGCCGGAATCATGGCTTCGACGCTCTGGCGGAACGCGTTCATGGATTGCCTTGCGGACTTGCCTTGCGGACGTTCGACGTTCAGGCAGGAACCGGGGCCGCAACCGCGCCCTGCACAGACCATAACACCATGATGACGCGCCTATTCCGGCGCCGGCCGAGCCTGCCCGGAGTTTGCCACAGAGCGGGGCGAATGGGGCTGTACCGGGCCAGACCGGTGGTGTACGTCCAGTCCTTAATAATCAGTTCGATGGGAAGCCGCATGGCGCAGATTTCAGGTTTGATGCAGGGCAAGCGCGGGGTCGTCCTCGGCGTGGCCAACAACCGCTCGATCGCCTGGGGCATCGCCAAGGCCGCCCGCGCCGCCGGTGCCGAGATCGCGCTGACCTACCAGGGCGACGCGCTGAAGAAGCGTGTGGAGCCGCTCGCCGCCGAGCTCGGCGGCCTCGTACTCGGCCATTGCGACGTGACCGATCCCGCGACGATCGACGCCGTGTTCGACGTGCTCAAGGAGAAGTGGGGCAAGATCGATTTCGTCGTCCACGCCATCGCCTTCTCCGACAAGGACCAGCTCGACGGCCGCTACATCGAGACCACGCAGGACAATTTTTCCAAGAGCATGCTGATCAGCTGCTACTCGCTGACGGCGATCGCGCAGCGCGCCGAGAAGCTGATGACCGACGGCGGCTCGATCATCACGCTGACCTATTACGGCGCCGAGAAGTGGATGCCGCATTACAACGTGATGGGCGTGGCCAAGGCTGCGCTGGAGGCCAGCGTGCGCTACCTCGCCGCCGATCTCGGCGAGAAGAACATCCGCGTCAACGCGGTCTCGGCCGGTCCGATCAAGACGCTGGCGGCGTCGGGCATCGGCGATTTCCGCTACATTCTGAAGTGGAACGAGTACAACGCGCCGCTGCGGCGGACCGTGACCATCGACGAGGTCGGCGACAGTGCGCTGTATCTGCTGTCCGACCTGTCGCGCGGCGTCACCGGCGAGGTGCACCACGTCGATTCCGGCTACCACGTCGTCGGCATGAAGCGGCCGGATGCGCCCGACATTTCGCTCAGCAACTCCGCCGGCGCCAAGGACTAACATTCACCCGCGATGCCCCGGCCCACGATCTACTACATCCGCCACGGCGAGACGGAATGGAATGCGCTCGGACGGCTGCAGGGCACGCAGGACATTCCGCTGAACGCGCTCGGGCGCGTGCAGGCCGTCCAGGCCGGCAATATCCTCAGCGAACTGGTGGCGCGGAACGGCCATGACGCAGGACGCCTGCCTTACGTTGCAAGCCCCCTGATCCGCGCCCGCGCGACGATGGAGCTGGTGCGCGGGGCCTTGAAGCTGCCGGTGGCCGATTATGCGCTCGACGCGCGGCTGCGCGAGATCGGCTACGGCAAATGGGAGGGGGCGACCCTGCCGGAGATGCAGGCCGCTGACCCCGTGTTCTACGCCAGGCGCCTGACCGAGAAATGGACCCTGGCACCGGAGGGCGGCGAGACCTATGCCGATGTCGAGCGCCGGGTGCGCGAGTGGTATGACGGCCTGACCCGCGATATCGTCGCGGTGGCCCATGGCGGCACCGCGCGGGCGCTGATGGTCGCCCTCGGCTTCGAAACGCCCAGCCGCGCCGTTGACCTGCCGATCCAGCAGGGCGCGGTCTATGTGTTCGGCGAGAGCGGGTTCGAAAAGTTCAGCTGATTGCTGGCTTGCGTCATTCCGGGGCAGCCCGCAGGGCTGAACCCGGAATCTCGAGGTGAGTCCGACAAGCCTGAGATCCCGGGTTCGATGCTATCGCATCGCCCCGGAATGACGCAGGACTGTCTGGTTTGACCCCCTGCGCCTGCCGAGATACCACGTTGGCCATCAACATCCGCGTTAACAGTTCATCTTCGGCGGCTCGCAGCTCATGTCCTTCAACACCTTCGGCCACATGTTCCGCGTCACCACCTTCGGCGAGAGCCATGGCGTGGCCATCGGCTGCGTGGTCGATGGCTGCCCGCCGCGGATTCCGCTGGAGGCCGCCGAGATCCAGACCGATCTCGACCGCCGCCGCCCGGGCCAATCGCGCTTCACCACCCAGCGCCAGGAACCGGACCAGGTGAAGATCCTGTCTGGCGTGATGGCCGATCCCGACACGGGCGCGCAGGTCACCACGGGCACGCCGGTCGCGCTGTTGATCGAGAATACCGACCAGCGCTCCAAGGACTATTCCGAGATCAAGGACAAGTTTCGCCCGGGCCATGCCGACTTCACCTATGAGGCGAAGTACGGCCTGCGCGACTATCGCGGCGGCGGCCGTTCCTCGGCGCGCGAGACCGCCACGCGCGTTGCGGCCGGCGCCATCGCGCGCAAGATCATCGCCGGCGTCAAGGTCCGCGGCGCGCTGGTGCAGATGGGGCCGCACAAGATCAACCGTGACAATTGGGACTGGGACGAGATCGCGCGCAATCCGTTCTTCTGCCCGGACAAGGACAAGGCGGCGTTCTTCGAGGACTATCTCGACGGTATCCGAAAGTCAGGCTCGTCGATCGGCGCGGTGCTCGAGATCACCGCCGAGGGCGTGCCGGCCGGCCTCGGCGCGCCGCTCTACGGCAAGCTCGATGCCGATCTCGCCGCGGCGATGATGAGCATCAACGCCGTGAAGGGCGTCGAGATCGGCGCCGGCTTTGCCGCGGCAGAACTCACCGGCGAGGAGAATGCCGACGAGATGCGCTCGGCCAATGACGGCACGCGGTTCCTGTCCAACCATGCCGGCGGCGTTCTCGGCGGCATCGCCACCGGGCAGCCGATCGTGGTGCGCTTCGCGGTCAAGCCGACCTCGTCGATCCTGACCCCGCGCCAGACCGTCGACCGCGCCGGCCACGAGACCGAGATCCTGACCAAGGGCCGTCACGACCCCTGCGTCGGCATCCGCGCCGTGCCGGTGGGCGAGGCGATGATGGCCTGCGTGCTCGCCGACCACCTGCTGCGCCATCGCGGCCAGGTCGGGTAGCGGCTCGAGCCGGTCGCAATTTGTCGCTGCGCCTGTTTGCTGTTGTCACACGGCTCGCCTAAGCTGAGCCATGGACTATTCGAAGCTGCAGGACATCCGGGAATGGCTGGTCGACGGCGCGCGCTCCACGGCGACGCCGAGCGAGATGATGGACCAGTTCTGCACGCGGCTGGTGGACCTCGGCATTCCCTTGTGGCGGGTCGGTGTGTTCGTCCGCACCCTGCATCCCGACATCGCCGGCCGGAGCTTCATCTGGCGTCCGGGGGCGGAGGTCGAGATGGGCACCGTCGCGTTCGGTTTCGAAAGCAGCCCGACTTATCTCAACAGTCCGCTGGCGCTCGTGTTCGAGAACGGGGTCGAGTTCAGGGCCGATCCCCGTGATCCGCAAGCCGAGCGTTTCCCGATCCTGATGGATCTGCGCGCCGAAGGGGTCACCGACTATGTCAGCCTGCCGCTGACCTTCATCGACCGGGCGATCCATGCAGCGAGCTGGACCACCAGGGATCCTGACGGTTTCGCCGAGGAGCATCTCGGCGCCATCCGGTCGCTGATCCCGGCCTTGGCGCGCTACACCGAGATCGTCACGCTGCGCCGGACCGCCTCCATGCTGCTCGACACTTATGTCGGCAACAGCGCCGGCGAGCTCATCCTCGGCGGCCAGATCCGCCGCGGTCACACCGATACGCTGGATGCGGCGATCTGGCTGTCGGACCTGCGCGGCTTCACGGCGCTGTCGGACCGGCTGCCGGCCGAGGACGTCGTCGAGATCCTCAATCGCTATTTCGACTGCCAGGTCGAACCGATCCGGGAGCAGGGCGGCGAGGTGCTGAAGTTCATGGGCGACGGCCTGCTCGCCGTGTTCCCGATCCGCAAGCAGGGCGGCGATCCGACGGAGGTCTGCACCCGGGTGCTCGAGGCGGCCCGCACCGCGCGCCAGCGCGTCGACGCCCTGGAATATCGCACGGCTGAGGCCGCCGAACACTTCCGCTTCGGCGTGGCGCTGCATGTCGGCCCGCTGCTCTATGGCAATATCGGCGGCGGCAACCGGCTCGACTTCACCTGCATCGGCCCCGCCGTCAATCTCGCGGCGCGCCTGGAGAAGATCGCGGCAAGGCTGAAGCGCACGGTGGTCGCCTCCGAGGCTTTTGCCGGCGCCAGTCCCGCGCCCAAGTCCGATCTCTGGACCGATCTCGGCGAATTCCCGATCGCGGGCTTCTCGACCGAACAACGCGTGTTCGGGTTGCGCGAAGAAGATGCTCAGGTCTCGGGCTCGGTGGTGAACAGCAGCGGATAGCCCTTGGCGCGGCCGGCATCGGTGGCCCGGGTCGCCTTGGTCTCGGCGACGTCCCGGGTGAACACGGCCACCACGCAGACGCCGAGCTTATGCGCCGTGATCATGACCTTGTAGGCTTGGTCCTCGGTCATGCGGAATTCGGCCTTCAGGATCATCACCACGAAATCGCGCGGCGTGAAGTCGTCGTTGACGAGGATGACCTTGTAGAGCCGCGGACGCTCGGTCTTGGTGCGCGTTCTCGTCTTCGGCTTGGTGACGGCATCGTTCATGGACGGTCGCGCCTGTGTTCCTGATGCGGCAGTGCCGCCACAATACAGCCTCCCGCCGTTCCGGGAAACCACGGGCCGCAGGGTCTTTGGGCGAAGGGCGCACGCCGCTTGGCTAACATCCGGGCAACTCCGGGGACTAACCGGAATGTGAATGGATGCACGCGTTCGCGCTTTGCGCGACGCGGATTGCATGTCACCATCATGTCACGCGATTGGAGGGCAGCTCATGCGCTGGTGGATCTCGATCGGTGTGGCGTGTCTGGCGGGCGCGTTGGCGAGCGGCGATGTCGCCACGGTCGCGGCGGCACCGGGCGGCAAGTCCGCTCAGCAACTGAGCGAGAAGGAAGCCTCCGTCGACGTCGAGCTGATCCTGGCCGTCGACGTCTCCTACTCGATGGACCTCGACGAGCTCGCGATCCAGCGTGAAGGCTACGCCCAGGCGCTGAGCTCCCGCGAGTTCCTGCAAGCGCTGAAGAACGGCGTGCACGGCCGCATTGCCGTCACCTATTTCGAGTGGGCCGCCTCGAGCGACCAGAAGATCATCATTCCCTGGCGGCTGATCGACGGACCGGAAACCGCCGATGCCGTCGCCGCCGAGATCATGAAGACGCCGATCCGGCGCGCGTCGCGCACCTCGATCTCTGGGGCGATCTACTTCGCGATGCCGATGTTCGACGACAATCCGTATCGTGGCCTGCGCCGCGTCATCGACATCTCCGGCGACGGTCCCAACAACAACGGTCCGCCGGTCACGATCGCCCGCGACGAGGCGGTCAACAAGGGTATCACGATCAACGGCCTGCCGATCATGGTCAAGGAGCCGTCCTACTCGACGATGGATATCGAGAACCTCGATCTCTACTACAAGGATTGCGTCACCGGCGGCCGCGGCTCGTTCGTGGTCACGATCAAGAGCCGCGACGAGTTCAAGGACGCCATTCGCACCAAGCTCTTGATGGAGGTCGCCGGCCGTCAGCCGCCGCCGCGCATCGTTCCCGTCGCCGACGACCCCAAGGAGCAGCCGCGCGTCTCCTGCCTGATCGGCGAGAAGATCTGGCAGGATCGCTGGGGACGGTGAGCGGTTGCGTGGCCGCGCCGTCAGTCCGGCGCGTCCCGGGGCGTCAGCCTCATCAGGTCGGTTTCGAGCGCGCGTAGGCCGTCGATCGCGGCGCTCAAGGCGCCGCTGCCGATCGCCTGCCAGATCAGCTCCACACGCGCCATCAGATCAGTCACCGTCAGAGGCAGCGTCGCGGCTTCCGCGAGCGCGGCTTTTTCATTGATCAGATAGCGCGCATTGCGGGCAAACAGCACCTGGGCGGCGCAGGCGAGCGCGCGATAGGCGCATCCGGCGACATGCGTGCGATCGCCGCGCGCGACGGCAAGCGCAGCATTCTCGATGCTGAACGCGATCTCCCATTGGAAGCGCCCAATGATCGCGGCGGCCAGACGGGACGGATAGGGCGTGCAGCGTGTCTTCAGCACGGCCAACCGTCGCGCCGGGTCGTGCAGTACGCGGCACAGCGCGACCTCGCCCATCCAGATCGCCGACACGAAGCCATGCGGATGGCCGGGCTGATAGTCGATCTCGATCTGTCCGCTCCGGCAGTCGTCGATGACCCGATCGACCGCGTCGATCGGCCGATACAGCAGGTCGACCTTCACTCCGTCGATCTGGAGCCAGCCGCCGCCGACGATCCATGGCCCCCAGCCGCCGACCTCCGTCAGCTCGACCGGCCGGGATTGGCCAACGAGGCGCCGCACGGCCGTGCGCAGGGCGGTGACATCGAGCGCCGCGCCAGGGGCGATGTACAGCCCGATGTCGTAGTCGGAGCCGGCGCCTGCCGTGCCGCGTGCGCGCGAGCCGCCAAGCGCGATGGCGCCCAGACCCGGCACATCGGCCAGTGCGTCGACGATCCGTGTGAGCAACGGCTCCTGCATGCGCGTCTCCGGTCCTGAAGGTAGCTCGATATTGTGTGGACAACGCCGCAAGCACTCCACCACAGCTCGCCTGTGGCTGTTGGGCCACAGCCAGGCAAAAACCAGGAGTTGCAGATCGCCAAAGCTCTCCTTGCCACCGTGCCGCCGCGATTGGGCCGCGACCATGACCGGGTAAGGCGGAGGCGCACAGAACATGCGTATCAACGACCGGACAGAAGGTCCTGGCAAGCACGACAAGAGCGATGCAGCGCTTCGGGGCGGCCGCGCGGAGTACATGCGCCTGTGGGCGCGGCTCGCGTTCGTATCTGCGGCGGCGGCGTCCCTCGCCGCCTGCGCGCAGTCGCCGGCGGTGCGGCAGGCCCGCTTCGCTGCGCCGGTCAGGCAGGCCGCCGTCGAACTCCCGCGCCCGGCGGAACGGACGGAGACCGCGCCGGCCTCGGTGGTTCGGGTCCGGCATGCCGAGCCCGCTTCGTCGCCGGAACGCACGGCGTCGTCGGGTCTCGCCAGCTATTATTCGGAGGGCCGCAAGACCGCGAGCGGCGAGCGCTTCGATCCCTCCGAGCTCACGGCCGCGCATCGGAGCCTGCCGTTCGGCACGCGTCTCCAGGTCACCAACGTCAAGACCGGCCGCTCGGTGGTGGTGCGCGTCAACGATCGCGGCCCGTTCGTGCACGGGCGCGTGGTCGACGTGTCCTACTCGGCCGCCCAGGCGCTCGGCATGATCAACACGGGTGTCGCGCCGGTGAAGGTGAGTGTGGTGAGGTAGCTGTTCGCAGGCGGTGGTCTGCGCGGTCAGAACAGAAAAAGAGCTGCGGGTTGGCAATCACGTTGGCTGATAGATGGCTCAGCTCTGGCGATGAGCCGGGTTCTCCATCACGAGCGACGCTGCGCTCCCTCTCCCCGTTCTTCACGGGGAGAGGGAGCGCAGCGTGCGCGACGAGGCACCTCTGTCGCTCAACTAATGATGATATCCGCCTCACCGCACCAGCTTCGCCACCAGCTCCACATGCGGCGTGTGCCGGAACTGGTCGACCGGCACCACGGTCTCCAGCCTGTAGCCGCCGTCGATCAGCATCCGCACGTCCCGCGCAAACGTCGTGACGTTGCAGGACACCGCGACGATCACCGGCACCTTGCTTGATGCAAGCTGCTTCGCCTGCGCCTGCGCGCCCTGGCGTGGCGGATCGAATACGACGGCGTCGATATCGCGCAATTCGGGCGGCATCAGCGGGCGGCGGAACAGGTCGCGCGCCTCGGCCTTGATCGGCTTCAGGCCCGGCGTGCCGGCGGCCTTCTGTAGCGCTACGATCGAGCCGGCGTCATTGTCCATTGCGATGACACGCGCGCGCGCGGCGATCCGCAGCGCGAACGGGCCGACGCCGCAGAACAGGTCGGCGACATGCTTGGTCTTGCCGATGCGCTCCAGCACCAGCTGCGCCAGCGTCTCCTCGCCCTGTACGGTGGCCTGCAGGAACGAGCCGGGCGGCAGGGTCACCTGCGCCGTGCCCATCGCCACCACAGGCGGATTGCGCATCAGCACCAGCTCGCCATGGCGCGTGAGCCGCGCCAGCCGGTGCTTCTCCGCGATGAGCGACAGCGCCGCGATGCGCGGCGGCGGCAGCGGCCCGGAGCCGCGGATGTCGACGTCGAGGCCGTTGATCGTCGCGGTCGCCTGGATGTCGAGCGGCTTGCCCGTGGGCTTCAGCGCCTCCGCGAGCGCCCAGGCGGCTTCGAGCGCGCCGTCGAGCGCGGGATCGAGGATGGGGCAGCGGTCGATCGGGACGATCTCGTGGCTGTTTGCCGCCGAGAAGCCGACCCGGAGAATGTCGTGGGTGCCCATGCGCGCGTGAAACGTCGCGCGCCGCCGGCCGGCGCCGTGCGCGTCGATGAGATCGGCGACCTCGCAATCGACCTTGGCCGCGCGCAAGGTCTCGACGACGATGTTGCGCTTCCATTGCCGGTAGGGCTCCGGCGCCCAGTGCTGGATGGCACAGCCGCCGCACACGCCGAAATGCGCGCAGAACGGGGCGATCCGGTCGGCGCTCTCTGTCTCCACCGCCAGCAGCTTGCGGCGGTCCGGATGGCCGGCAATGGCGGCAGCCTCCACCGTCTCGCCGGCCAGCGTGTACGGCACGTACAGCGCCTCGCCCGACGACAGCGACACGCCGTCGCCGCGATGGCCGACATGGTCGATGACGAGACGCTCAACCATGGCGGCGCGCTCCCAGGAAGAATTCGGCGTTGCCGTCGCCGCCCTTGATGGAGGATGGGAAGATCTCGATGTCGCTGCAGCCGAGCGAGGCCGCGTACGCGGCGATGTCGTCGCACACGGTTTGATGCACGCCGGCATCCTTGATGATGCCGCCTTTGCCGTGCGCGCCCTTGGCCTCGAATTGCGGCTTGATCAGTGCCAGCAGGCTCATCGGCGATGCCGCGAGCGTCAGCGCCACCGGCAGCACGGCCTTCAGCGAGATGAAGCTGCAATCGATCACGACGATATCCGGCCGCTGTGGCAGCCGCTTGCCCTCGTAGCTGCGGATGTCGGTCTGCTCCATCGAGATGATCTTCGGATGGTTGCGGAGCGACGGATGCAGCTGGTCGCGGCCGACATCGACCGCGAAGACGATCGCCGCGCCGTTCGCCAGCAGCACCTCGGTGAACCCGCCGGTGGAGGCGCCGACGTCGAGGCAGACATGGTCCTCGACCTCGATGCCAAAATGCTCCAATGCCGCCGCCAGCTTGACGCCGCCGCGCGATACCCAGGGATGCGCGGGCTCGGCCTGAACGACCGCATCGATGGGAATGGTCTCGGACGCCTTCACCACCTGCTTGTCATTGGCAAACACCAGTCCCGCCTCGATCGCTGCCTGCGCCCGCGCGCGGCTCTCGAACAGGCCGCGTTCGACCAGGAGGATATCAGCGCGTTTGCGGGCAGGGGGCATTTGTCTGATCGATGGTCATGAGTTGTGAAGGCGGCGCGTCAAATTCAGTGTCGTCCCGGGCAAGCTCCAATGCGCATCGCGCGTGGGAAGCGCCGATCCGGGATTCATAACCACAGGACGTAGTTCGTAGGAAGCTGGCAACTACGCATTTGCTCAACACGACGTCCTGTGGTTATGGGTCCCGGCGTTCGCCGGGACGACAGCTGAGGGTGCCGCAAGATCGTGCCACACAACGAGCCTCGTAGGGTGGGCAAAGGCGCGTGTACCGCTCTCGCCACAAGCTCGTATCGCAATCGATGCGCCGTGCCCACCATGTTGACCGAGGCTGCGGATGGATGGTGGGCACGCGTCGCCGTCGGCGCCGCTTTGCCTACCCTACGACTCCGCGCCCAGCCGCTGGGCGGCCAGCCTCACGCATTCCTCGAACGCCGTGAGATCATGCCAGACATCCGCCGGCCGGTCGCGCGGCAGCACCAGCGGATGGCCGTGCAGATCGAGCGCATGGATCATCATCAGATTGTCGGGCAGGCCGAAATCCTCCACCGTCAGGCCTTCGGCATCGACCAGCCGGCCGTCCTGCTTCGTGATCGTCGAGAAGCGTCCGACCCGCTCGGAATAGAGGCCCGGGTCATTGCAGTAGCCGAAACACAGCTTGCCGCGGCCGGCCATGTAGCCGAGTTCATAGACCGTGCCGGCATCGGCGCCGGGGCCGCGGAACGGCGTGAGATTGGCGATGATGGCATCGGACATGTCCATCATCGCCTCGTTGCCGCGAAAGATCGCGAGCGAGGCGTCGGCGGCGTGTAGATCGACGGTATTGTCCATCGGGTAAAGCCCGGCGAGGCCGTGGCTTTCACAGATGCTGACCTTCCGTCGGCCGATCGCGATCGGGTCGGACAGAAAAACCTCCGGTCCTGCGAGGTAAATCTTCATTTCGCGTCCAGCTCAGGTTAGTATCGCGGCGTATCGTGAAAGCTTGCAGTCCGAGGTCGTCGATGACCGGATTCACTTCTGCAGAACGGCTTTCGATCTATACCCATCTGCGCACGTTCGAAAGCGACTTTGACAAGTCGCAGAGTCAGATCCGCTCGATCTGCTCGGCCTGGACAGCGGCCGTGCTCGGCGCCATCGGGCTGATTACCGTCAACGCCTTCACGCCGCCGCCCGCCGTCGATATCACGAGCCGTGCCGAGCATCTCGCCTATCTGCGCGCGCTCGTCTGCATGATCGGCAGCGCAGGCGTTTTCGCGTTCTGGTTCATCGACCAGCGGGTGTATCAGCGGCTGCTGCATTCGGCCTTTGCTTACGGGCTGTTCCTGGAGCTCAAGCACCCGGATCTTCCCCAACTGCGTTCGAGCCTGTTCATAGCCAATCTCGATATCACCAGCGGCCTGTCATGGTTCTACCGCATGCAGTTCTGGATCATGCTGGCGATCTCGGCCGTTTTCGTGCTGCAGCCGTTCTCGATCGATCTTGGACCGGTCCCGCGGGGCATCAAGACGCTGACGGAAATTCACCTGCTCGCGGTCATCGTCGGCGAGGTCACGAGCAGAACCTGGCCGTCTCTGCGCAAGATCATCCAGGATCTCTATCCGGATCTCTGGGCTGTGCTGCCCGCGCGGAAGCCACCATGGTGGCGGGAGCATGTCTGGCCGCTTCCGTCTCCGGATGACGATGAGGAGCGGCGGGCGCGCTGGAAGCAGCGAGTAGCTTCGATGCCGGCGCCACCAGCGCCGGCTGTCGTCTAGCGCATCAGGTGCGCGATCGAAGCGTTCACAAGGCCATCAACCTGAAGTCCCGGCCCGAAGCCTGCGGGCTTGGGGACTTCAGATGGGAGTGCAAGCCCGCCTCAGGCGAGCTTGACGGCCTCGGCCGCGTAGTCCTTGCCGAGCGCTTCGAACACCTTGCGGACGATGCCCTTGGCGTCGAGCCCGGCGCGGGCGTACATCGCCGCCGGCGTGTCGTGGTCCTGGAACTCGTCGGGCAGCACCATCGTGCGCATCTTCAGGCCGCCGTCGAGCATGCCCTGGTCGGAGAGGTACTGCATCACGTGCGAGCCGAAGCCGCCGATCGAGCCTTCCTCGATGGTGATCAGGATCTCGTGCTCGCGGGCGAGCTTCAGCACCAGCTCCTCGTCGAGCGGCTTCATGAAGCGCGCGTCGGCGATCGAGGCGGAGAGGCCGTGAGCGGCGAGCTCGTCGGCCGCCTTCTCGCACTCGGCCAGACGGGTGCCGAAGGAGAGCAGGGCGACCTGCTTGCCCTGGCGGATCATGCGGCCCTTGCCGATCGGCAGGGGCACGCCGACTTCCGGCATCTCGACGCCGCGGCCTTCGCCGCGCGGATAGCGCACCGAGCTCGGACGGTCGTCGATCGCGACCTGCGTCGCCACCATGTGCACCAGCTCGGCCTCGTCGGACGCGGCCATGATGACCATGTTCGGCAGGCAGCCGAGATAGGCGTTGTCGAACGAGCCGGCATGGGTGGCGCCGTCGGCGCCGACCAGTCCGGCGCGGTCGATGGCGAAGCGAACCGGCAGCGACTGGATGCAGACGTCATGCACGATCTGGTCGTAGCCGCGCTGCAGGAAGGTCGAATAGATCGCGCAGAACGGCTTGTAGCCTTCGGCGGCGAGACCCGCGGCGAAGGTCACCGCGTGCTGCTCGGCAATGCCGACGTCGAAGGTGCGCTTCGGGAAGGCCTTGGCGAAGATGTCGATGCCGGTGCCCGAGGGCATGGCGGCGGTGATGCCGACGACCTTGTCGTCCTTCTCGGCTTCCTTGACCAGGCTCTGGCCGAACACGTTTTGATAGGCAGGGGCGTTGGGCTTGGCCTTGGCCTGGGTGCCGGTGGCGATGTCGAACTTGGCCACCGCGTGATATTTGTCGGCGGCGGCTTCCGCCGGCGAGTAGCCCTTGCCCTTCTGAGTCACGACGTGGACCAGGATCGGGCCGGTCTCCATGTCGCGGACGTTCTTCAGGACGGGCAGCAGATGGTCGAGGTTATGACCATCGATCGGGCCGACATAATAGAAGCCGAGCTCCTCGAACAGCGTGCCGCCGTCCATCATGAAGCCGCGGGAATATTCCTCGACGCGGCTGGCGCGGTTGGCGATCACCTTCGGCAGATGCTGGCCGAGCTGCTTGGCTGCATCGCGCAGCGTGCGATAGGTCTTGCCCGAGTAGAGGCGAGACAGATAGGCCGACATCGCGCCGACCGGCGGGGCGATCGACATGTCGTTGTCGTTGAGGATCACGATCAGGCGCGAGTTCATCGCGCCGGCATTGTTCATCGCCTCATAGGCCATGCCGGCGGACATCGCGCCGTCGCCGATCACGGCGATCACGTTGTTCTTGCCGCCGGAGAGGTCGCGGGCGACGGCCATGCCGAGGCCGGCGGAGATCGAGGTCGAGGAGTGCGCGGCGCCGAACGGATCGTAATCGCTCTCGGCGCGCTTGGTGAAGCCGGACAGGCCGCCACCGGTGC
This sequence comes from Bradyrhizobium sp. HKCCYLS3077, assembly GCF_051167555.1. NCBI lineage: Bacteria > Pseudomonadati > Pseudomonadota > Alphaproteobacteria > Hyphomicrobiales > Nitrobacteraceae > Bradyrhizobium > Bradyrhizobium sp. HKCCYLS3077. The sequence goes on from NZ_JBNPTH010000003.1 coordinate 620,995, forward strand.
GCAAAGTGCGGATACGGTCGCGGCGCCCGGTCAGGATCTTGTGCGGGTAGGCCTGGTGGCCGACGTCCCAGATCAGACGGTCGCGCGGCGTGTCGAACACGTAATGGATGGCCGTGGTCAGCTCGACCACGCCGAGACCCGCGCCGAAATGACCGCCGGTCACCGAGACCGCGTCGATCGTCTCCTGGCGCAGTTCGTCGGCGACCTGCCGGACCTGCTCGACCTTCAGCCGGCGCAGATCTTCCGGAGTCTTGATGGTGTCGAGAAGCGGCGTTTTACTAAATGTGGTCACGGTGACATTCCAATTTTGCAGGTCGGGTTCAAGGGCCGACGTCTGAGAGGTTCATCGTAACGGGCGGCGAAACCTGGGGTCTCGAAGATTACATCCGCGCGGATCGAGGCCGCCGACCGGACACTAGCCGGCTTTTGGATCGATCTCAGTGATGTAAGTCACTCTTGGTTGCCTTGCCGTCCTCGTTTGTCGCCCAAGATCGCCAAGTCGTTCAGCCAAGTCAGTTTTGCTAGCTTTTGCAAATGCTTAGTTCCATCCCTCTGAAGGGAAAGAGCATTTCCAAAAACCCGCAGTTCCGAGAAGCTTTACACCAAAGCGCGTCTTAAAGCCAACCCGGCGCAAGATGGCAAGCCCGCAAACGGTACCTTCGCGCGACAACACAACCGCAGCGACAGGCGGATTGTTCCATCGGGCTGCTCAAATCGGCAGCAGAAGCGTCTCCGGGATAAACCGGAGAAGTGCCCGCGGTCCAGCCTTTTTCCTGCAGTGCGGGACGGGCTGTCCTGACGATCGCGCGTGCGGCCGCAGGCGGAGCCATGCGCTGGCGGATGGGGACCGGTCCGCAAGCGATCATGAAGACGTCATACGCCTGCGGTGTTTCATTGATCCATCGTCACCGAAACGTAAAAGAACCGCGAGCGTAACACCTTGCGGTTCTGGCGCCTGACGCTCGCGGATCGAACGCCGGACCCTGTCGCCCCTCTACTGTCTGCCCAGACCACCCCCGGCGGAACGGTGCTGCTGAGGCCGTGACCGAGAACAGGGCGCTCGACCGTCGGGCCAAACTTCGCGCGTTAGCGTTAATGGAAGAGATGCCCCACGCCCGCCGGCGACGATTGGGTTCGAGCCGCCTGCATCGCGTTTCGGCTGATCTGCACGATCGGGAGGCGGCAGGTGCCCGGACTGCATCGCCGCGGCCTGCGCTACGAAAAAAATTCAGGCGGTATCCCGGCCACGTGCGGGGCGGCCGTGAGCGGACTACTGCACGTCGAGCGGCGCGGTCCCGGTCGCCCGGCCGCTGGCGTCGGTGGTGATTTTCTCGACCCGGGCCTCGGCCTGGCGCAGCAATTCCTCGCAGCGACGCTTCAGCGCCTCGCCGCGCTCGTAGATCGCCACCGACTCCTCCAGCGGCACCTTGCCGTCCTCAAGCCGTTTCACGATCGATTCCAGCTCCTCGATCGCGCGCTCGAACGACAGCTTCTTGACGTCGGTGACAGTGGTGTCCGCCATGCGGGTTCCCTGCAGATACACAACTCCGGGGCCGTGCTTTTACACTCCGTCCAGGGCTCTGTCAGGTCCCGACCGGGCAGATCGGCCGGAACCTGGGGATTACGCCCCGGTCAGGGCCGCGACGTGGGCCGAGACGGATTCTTTCAGTCCCTGAAGGTCATAGCCGCCCTCCAGGACCGAAACGACCCGGCCGCCGGCGGTCTTCTCGGCGAGATCCATCAGCTTTCGGGTCACCCAGCCGAAATCTTCCGCGCGCAGGTTCAAGGATGCGAGCGGGTCGCGATAATGCGCGTCGAAGCCGGCCGAGATGATCACGAGCTCCGGGCTGAACTTGGTCAGCTGCGGCAGGATCAGGTTCTCGAAGGCGGATCGGAACTCCAGGCTGCCGTCTTCCGAGGCCAGCGGCGCGTTGACGATGGTGTCGTGCTCGCCGCGCTCGCCGCGGGCGCCGGTGCCGGGGAACAGCGGCATCTGGTGGGTCGAGCAGTACATCACGCTCTTGTCAGCCCAGAAGATGTCCTGTGTCCCGTTGCCGTGGTGGACGTCGAAATCGATGATGGCCGCGCGCTCGATGCCGAAGGTGCGCTGGGCGTAGCGGGCCGCGATCGCGACATTGTCGAAGAAGCAGAAGCCCATCGGCTTGGCGATCTCGGCATGGTGGCCCGGCGGGCGCACCGCCACGAAGGCGTTCTTGTGCTTGCCGGACATCACGGACTCGGTGGCCGCGACGGCGCCCCCGACGCCTCGCATCACGGCTTCCCAGGTGCCGGGCGACATCGAGGTGTCGCCGTCGAGATAGATGATGCCGGAGGTCGGCGCCATCTGGCGCAGTTCGGTGACGTAGTGCTCGTTGTGGCAGAGCAGCGCCAGCTCGATATCCGCCTCGGGCGCCTCGTCGCGATCGAGCAGCGCGAAGCGTTCCTCGGTCAGCGCCTCCTCGACGGCGCGCAGGCGGTCGGCACGCTCAGGGTGTCCGGACGGTGTGGCGTGATCGAGGCAGGCTTCGTGAGAAAGATACAGCGTCGACATCAGGGCTCTGCCACTCGCGCGTTGCGGGAGTGCCCAATCTATGCGCTGAGCGCAGCCTCGGAAAGAGCCTCGACGGCGATATGACCGGCTTTCCGCCCAGTGAGGCCAGGGATCACTGGGCTTTGTTGACGATGCGGTCGCGCGGTGGCGGGCCGAGCGGGCTGTTGGCCTTGAGATAGGCGAACAGGGCCTCGTCGTCATAGACGCCGGTGAGCGGATCGCGGCCGCTCTTGAACGCGGTGAAGCCGTCGCCACCCAAGGCGAGATAGTTGTTGAGGGTCACGCGATAGGACGCCGCCGGATCGATCGCCGTGCCGTTCAGCGTCATGGACGCGGCATCGACGCGTGATCCGGCAGGCTGTTTCGGATCGAACGCATAGCTGAACCCGCGAGAGATTTGCAGGATGCGCGGCCGCGCCGGATCGAGCCATTGCTGCTCCAGCGCCGCCTTGATCTCGGCACCGGTCAGGGTGACCGTCGTGAGCTGATTACGGAACGGCTGGCTGGCGAACACGTCGGCAAAGGTGACCGTGCCGTCGTCACGGCGCGCGAGATCGGTGCGGATGCCGCCGGGATTGGTCATCGCGATGACCGCGCCGCCCTTGTCGGCGGCCGAGGTCATCGCGAGCTGGGCATCGGCGATGACGTCGCCGAGCACGCTCTCGCCGGCGGCATTCGGCAGGCGCGACAGCACCTGCGTGATAGTGCCCGCGGGCCGGTTGGCGATCGGGGCCGCCACCTTTTCATAGGCCTCGATCAGCGCCGTCTGCGCGCCGTCCTTCGGCAGGCTGCCGTCGACGACCATGTTGGTCGCGGTGGCGCTGATCACGTCGCGCGTCGTGCGGTCGAGCTTGACGTCGATCGCGGTCACCAACGTGCCGAACTTGTCGCCCGAGGTGACCAGCCGCTTGTCGATGGTGCAGACATAGGCCTGGTGGGTGTGGCCGGAAATGACGATGTCGACCGCGCTGTCGAGATCCTTGACGATGTCGACGATCGGGCCGGACAGGCCCGGGCATTCGTTCATGCCACCGGAGGGCCAGCCGCCCTCATGGATCAGCACGACGATCGCCTGCACGCCCTTCGCCTTCAATTCCGGGATCAGCGCGTTGATGCTCTCGGCCTCGTTGCGGAATTCGAGGCCGGCGGCGCTCGCCGGCGAGATGATGCCCGCGGTGCCCTTCAGGGTCAGGCCGATAAAGGCGACGGGAATATCCTCGAAGGTGTGAATTTCATAGGGCGGAAAAATCGTCTTGTCGGTGCCCGCGATGAAGGTGGACGCCGCGAGGTAGTGGAATTGGGCGCCGGTGAACGGCTCGGGGCCGCGGCAGCCGTCGGTCGGATGGCAGCCGCCGTTCTGCATGCGCAAGAGCTCGGCCTTGCCCTCGTCGAACTCGTGATTGCCGACCGCCGACAGCGCGAGGCCCATTTTCGACATCGACTGGATCGTCGGCTCGTCGTGGAACATCGCCGACAGGAACGGGCTTGCGCCGATCAGGTCGCCCGCCGCCACGAAGATCGTGTTGGGCTGCCCATCCGACAGCAGCTTGATCAGGCTCGCCATGTGCTCGGCGCCGCCGGCCGGAACGACCGTGCTCTTGGTCGGGTCCGCCGGATCGGCGATCCGGATGCCGGAGGCCGGCGGCTTGAGGTTGCCGTGGAAGTCGTTGATGGCGAGGATGCGCAAGGACACCGGCTCGTCCTCGGCATGGACGGGCAGGGCGGCAAGAGCAGCGGCGCTGAGCGCGGCAAGAAGGCAGGCGGCGAAGACGCGGCTGAGTCGGCTCATGGCAAAATCATTCAAGATCGTTCGCGAGGTCAACGGTACGTGTTCAACGGTACGTGTGATGCAGGGCGGCGGAGAAACATGGCTCCCTTACGGAGCGATGACATAAGACGACGTCATAACAACTTTATCGTGAATCGAGAGGCCGTGATGAAAAGAATGATGCTGTTCGCCGCCGCGGTGACGCTGGCGGCCGGTCCCGCTGCAGCGCAAACAATGCCTGACTTCATGAAGCAGGTGATCGCCGGCTGGAATAAGCCGACCGAGCCGTTCAAGGTGATCGACAACATCTACTATGTCGGCACCAACGGCCTTGCCTCCTACTTGATCACGACGCCGCAGGGGCACATCCTGATCGATACGGTGATGCCGGAATCGACCGCGCAGATCGAAAACAGCATCGGCAAGCTCGGCTTCAAGGTCGCCGACATCAAATACATCATCAACACCCATGCCCATATCGACCACACCGGCGGGCTCGCGCAGATCAAGCAGGAGACCGGCGCGCAGATGGTGGCCGGCGCCAAGGACGTGCCGCTGCTCGAAGGCGGATTCTATCCGGGCCGCGAGGAGCAGACCCATCTGAACTTCCCGCCCGTCAAGGTCGACCGGGCGGTGAAGGAGGGAGACACGGTCACGCTCGGCAACGTCACGCTGACGGCGCATGAGACGCCGGGCCATTCGCCGGGCTGCACCAGCTGGACCACCAATGTGAAGGACGGCGACGCGACGCGCAGCGTCCTGTTCTTCTGCAGCGCCACGGTGGCGCTGAACCAGCTGGTCGGGCGGCCGACCTATCCCGGCATCGTCGACGACTACAAGAAGACCTTCGCCTGGGCCAAGAATATGCATCCGGATATCCTGCTGGCGCCGCATCCGGAAATGTACGACATGGCCGGCAAGCGGGCGAAGATCGCCGACGGTGCGCCCAACCCGTTCGTCAAGCCGGGCGAGTTCAACGCCTATCTCGACAAGCTCGAGGTGCAGTTCGACGAGGGCCTCGCCAAGCAGACCGCGGCGCTGTCGTCCGGCAAGTAGCCGTCACGATGGCAGCCGGTCCAGCGTGAAGCCGGAAACATCGACTCGCGGCGTTTGGCCCAGCGCCATCGCCGCGAGCGCCTCGCCGACCGCCGGCGAATGCTTGAAGCCGTGGCCGGAGCAGGGCGAGGCGTAGATGACGTCGTCATCGCCGGGATCGCGGTCGATGACGAAGCGGCCGCCCGGCGCATTGGTGTAGAGGCAGACCGCGTTGCGCAGGCAGCGCGGGCCGAGATCCGGCACGAACGGCCGGACATAGGTCTCGTAGGTCGCTTCGATCTCGTCTGCCGTGACCTCGCGCGAGACGTGATCGGGATCGGTCTCTCCGGTCAGGACCTCGTTGGCGATCTTGACGCCGTTGTCGGGCGAGCCGAGCCAGGGAAAGCCGTAGATGTCGGAGGCGGCGCGCTCGCGCCCCGTCACGTCCCAGATGAAGACCGGCGCGCCCTTGCCGAAGCGTTGCGGGTTGGACAGCACCTCGAACCAGTACAGCACCTGCCGCGTGATCGTCACGCGTCGCTGCAGCGGCGCGATCAGCTCGGTGATCCACGGGCCGGTGGTCACGATCAGCGTCGTCGCCGACGCGGACGTGCCATCGTCCATGGTCACCGTGAGTTCGCCGCCGGCACGGCGGAACGACGTCACGCGCCGGCCGGTCCGCAGTTCGGCGCCCAGCCGCGCGGCGACGGCAAGCTCGGCGCGCACGCAGTCCTCCACCAGCAGGTAGCCACCCTCGCGGTCGAGGAAGCCGCGATCGCCGGGCATTGTGGCGAAGCCCGGATAGTCGGCACGCAGACGTTCCGGGGAGATCGTCTCGCCGTCGACGCCATGCAGCCGCGCGGCCGTCTCGATATTGGCGAAGAACTGCGCGCTGCTGACACCATGCACCTCGCCGCCGTCGCGGGCCGGAATGAACAGGCAGCCGCATTGCTCGAACAGATGCGCAGCCGTTTCGCGCTCCAGCTCGCGCCAGATCTGGTGCGAGCGCTGCGCCAGCGGCGTGTAGTCGACGCCTTCGCCGATCGCCGCGCGGGTGATGCGGGTCTCGCCATGGGTCGAGCCGAACACATGCGGCGGCTGGAAGCGGTCGATGCCGAGCACCCGCTTTCCCGCTCTGGCGAGATGCAGCAGCGCGGCGCTGCCGACCGCGCCGCAGCCGATCACGATGACATCAAAACTGGGCATGCGCGTCCGACGGCCCCGGCGTCACTTTTTCTTCTTGCGCGACAGGAAGGCCTTGAACGCGCCGATCGCTTCCTCCGAGGTCATGCGCTCGGCGAACAGATAGGCCTCCTGGTCGATGCGGCGGGTCAGTTCGTCCGGCGCGGTCCGGATCAGCTTGCGGCCGATCGCCACCGCCTCGGCCGGCAGCCGGCAGATGTCGCGCGCCACCTTGTGCGCCTCGACCTCGGTATGTCCCGGCGCCACCACCGTGTTGACGAAGCCGGCGATCTGCGCATCCGCCGCGGTCATGCTACGCCCCATCACCAGCATCGCGAACGCCCGCTGATAGCCCATGGTCTGCGGCATCAACAGGCTCGATGCGCCTTCCGGCACCAGGCCGAGATGGATGAACGGTGTGGAGAATGTCGCCGTGGTCGAAGCCAGCACGTAGTCGCAATGGAACAGCATCGTGGTGCCGATGCCGATCGCGACGCCGTCGACGGCGGCGATGATCGGTTTGGCGTTGTGCGCCAGCGAGTAGAGAAATTTGGTCGCGGCCGATGTGCGCACCGCCTCGCTCCCCGCATGGCCGGCGTGCAGAAAATCCTCGAGATCGTTGCCGGCCGTGAACACGCCCGAGCCGCCGGTGATGATGATGCATCGCACCAGCGGATTGTTCTGCGCGGTGTCGATCGCGTCGCTCATGCCGAGATACATGGCCTGGGTGATCGCGTTCTTCTTTTCCGGGCGGCGAAGCTTGATCGTCCGCGTCTCGCCCTCGTCGGTGACGATCAGATGGTCGGTCATGGGCCCCTCGCACGTGTGCGCCGGCCACGGTGCCGACGGTTTTGGTTGTCGTCGTTGCTTTCTGAGCAGACTACATCATCCGCTCACCACGCCAAGCGCAGATGCTGCCGTCCCTGCCGATGCCGGCGGTGAGGAGCGTTGTCGACGACTCCGCCTGTCATGTTGGTTGACGATTGGTTGGCACGAGCAGGGCTGGGCGGGAATGATGCGAGCCGTGCGCATCGTGGAGCACATCGGCTTCCATGGCTGATCGCGGCAGAGTTGTGCCGGGCGGGCAGGAGCGAGCGTCAGCGCGATCCGTCGGAGCGCGACGGCGCGGCGGGCGGGCGCGGCGCGCCGCCTGGCGCCTGCTGCCGCGCGGCCTCGCGCCGCAACGCCTGCTCGAGCACCGCGAGCCGTGTCGCCATGCGCGTCAGTTCGTCATGCATCGAGCCCTGCACGGCGGTGACCGCGTGCTGCACCTCGCGCAGCGCGTCGCGCTGCGTTTCCGCCTTGAGGATCTTGAACTCGGCCTCCATCGAGGTGAGCCGCTGATTGACCGCCCGGATCGCCTCGGCGATCTCCTTCTGGCCGTCCTGCAGCGCGCGGACGTGATCGACCAGCCGCAGATGATCGGTCAGTTCCTCGACCGTCTTGCCGATGTTGCTGCGGCCCCACATTACTTCACCGACCTCAGCAGCGTCCGGATCGTGGCGAGATGATCCTCGGGCGTTCCGAGCCGCGCCGAGATCGCGCTCATGAGATCCTTTCGCAGCTCCGACAGTTCCTCCTCCGGCGTGACCCGCTCGGCGGGTTCGTCATACGGCGCCCGCCGCGGCTCCACCTCGACGGGACGCGGCGCCACGTCGCGCGGCGTGATGTCGAAATAGGGCGGCCGCTCATACACCGGGATGTGCGGAGCCTGGCGCGCGGAGGTGACGCGCCCCAGCGACGGAAATCGCGACGGCGGCGCTTGCGCCGGCCGCTCGATCTGGTCGATCAGCGCCGCCAGCGCGAGGTCCATGTTGCTGTCGTCGGGTTCGTCGTCGACGACGTGATAGGACGGCTGCCGTGCAGACGCCGTCATCGTCAGCGATGGCGGGGCGAGGGAGGATGCGTGCGCACGGAGACGTCCGATGACGCGGCGAAGTCGTTCGCCGAGACCGGGTTTCTCCCTGGCTGGTGTCCGCATCAACATCTCACTCTCCAGCACAACAGCTTAGGCGAGCAGGGAAAAGCTTAGCAAGGGCGGCGGCCCAACTGCCAACAGGATGTCGTCGCAAAGTCACCGCATTTTAGGCCGGCCGTGTGGATTGCGACAGGGGGCGCGACAACATTCGCATGAACCGCCGAGTGCGACCCAGGGTGCATATGACGTGACCCGGGCTGTCGCGAGCGGCCAAGTTCCGGGCCGAGAGGTAAGGAACAACCATGGGACCGCGCCGTTCGGACAATGCGTCCCCCCGCCAACGTCCGAGGCCTTCCATGTATCACCATGTCAAGAAGCTGATGTTCACCGTCCGTGTCGACGAGCCCGATCCGCGTTTCGGCAACATGCTGCTGGAGCAGTTCGGCGGCGCCAATGGCGAGCTCGCCGCCGCCATGCAGTACTCGATCCAGGGCCTCAATTGCGAGGATCCCGATCGCAAGGACCTGCTGATGGACATCGGCACCGAGGAGCTGAGCCATCTCGAAGTGGTCGGCACGCTCGCCCGCATGCATCTGAAGCCCGCCAAGTTCGACCGCGAGGCGGCCGAGGCCGATCCGCTGATCGCGATTGCCGGCGGCGGCGGCGTCAACCTGTTCAACTCGCAGGGCAGCGCCTGGACCGCCGACTATCTCAAGATCACCGGTGAGCTCGACGTCGACCTGCGCAGCAACATCGCGGCTGAGGCCCGCGCCAAGATCGTCTATGAGCGGCTGATCAACTTCACCGACGATGCCGGCACCAAGGACGCGCTGCAGTTCCTGATGACGCGCGAGATCACGCACATGAAGGCGTTCGCGCTGGCGCTGGAGAGCATGAACAAGCCGGCCTTCAGCGTCGGCCGCATCGCGCCGACGCCGGGCCTCGTCGATCAGTTCTTCAACGATTCCACCGGCTCCGGCGATCACGGCGAGATCGACACTCGCGGCCCCTGGAACGAGGGCGGCGACTGGGTCTTCACCGAATCGCCGGCGATCCAGGCCGGCGAGAACGGTGCGTCCAGCGCGATCGTCGCCGAGAGTTCGCCTCCGGCCGACGAGGCCGGCCTCGGCGAGCTCCTGATCGAGGAACTGCGCGACATCCTGCACGCCGAGAAGCAGCTCACCAAGGCGCTGCCGAAGATGGCGGAGGCCGCACGGTTCGATCAGTTGCGCGAATTGTTCGAGCAGCACCTGGTCGAGACCGAGGCCCAGATCGAGCGCATCAACGAGTGCTTCGAGCTGCTCGGCACGACGCCGAAGGCCAAACCCTGCAAGGGCATGATGGGCCTGGTCGAGGAAGGCCAGGAGATCATCGCGCAAGGCGAGGAGAAGGAGGATGCCGCCGCCGATCTCGCGCTGATCGGCGCCGCGCAGCGGGTCGAGCATTACGAGATGTCCGGCTACACCACCGCCCGCAACCTCGCCTCGCAGCTCCGCCACAGCGCCGTCGTCGCGCTGCTGTCGAAGTCGCTGGCCGAGGAGGAAAACGCCGACCAGCTCCTCAACCAGGTCGCAAGATCGCTGATGTCGGTCGCCAAGATGCCGGCCGCGATCGAGCAGGCATGATTGGAGGAGGGCGGATGACGGAGCGTCATCCGCCGCCTTCCCAAACAAAGCGGCGGGTTACGCCGTCGACCACACGCCCGAGACACCGTCGCGCGAGGCACGCTTCCACCCTCCCCTGGAGGGGGGCTGTGACGCATTGCCCCGACCATCCAGCGTCGTATGGCCCTCGTCCCGGCCATCGACGTCCATCGGCATCGGGCGTGATACGGAGTCGTGCCTCCGCCGCATTGAGTTGCTTTCGACGGGGCAGGCGAGGTGAAGCAAGCCGCTCGGGCAAACGCGCGCGGCGGCTGTGCGCCGCCACGACATTTGAGGTGCTATCGTCTGTCGCGTCCTGCGGATCTATTCTGTGTAGTTCCGCCACCGCTCCGCGCGCCGGACCTGCACCGGCGTCAGGCAGCGCCGGGCGCGGTTGATCTGCGCGTCGGTCGCGCCGCGGCTGCGCGCATACATCTCGGCGACTTCGGCGGTGTACTTCTCGACGTAGTAGCGGACATCCGAGCACGACATCCGCGTCTCCGCACCGGACTCGCTCGCCGCCTGAAGCTCAGATCCCATCGCCAGGATCAGCAGCCCCGCAGCCATCACGCCCCGCAACATCGACATTCTCCCCTGATCGCATGGCCTGCTAACAGCGGTGAATCGTGTCGGCGGCGCAAATTAACAATCGCCCGCCCGCGAAGTCTGACGCGCAGTGTTGCTTGGCGGCGTCACCGCAGTGTCACGGGCGGATGCCGATACGCAACGGTTCCCATCCGGGAACTGTTAGTCAGGCGGTCATGATTGCCGTTGACGAGGACTCAGACCGTCACGCTCTGGTTCGATGCGCCGGTGCCGCTGTTTCCGGAGGCGCTTTGGGCATTGTAGCCCTGCGCGCCCTTGCTGCTGTCCGATGCGGCCGCGGTCTTCGTCACCTCCGTCGATCCGTCGGAGTAGGTGATGGTCGTCATGGTGACGCCGTCGAGCGTGATCGAGACCTCGCTGACCACGGTCTTGCTCGCGGACGAGCCGCCGCTGCCGGAGGAGCTTTCCGAACTGCTGCCGGCCGAGCTCGTGGCCGATGACGAGGACGCGGCGGCCGTCGACGAGGTGGCGGTGGTGGTCTGGGCCGAGACCGTGGACAGAGGAGAACTGACGGAGCTGATCGACATGGCACTCTCGCGTGAAGAGGGACGAACCGCGCGGTTCGCTTCTTCAACGCCACGGGAGCGCGGAGCTGGCGCGACGAGTTGCGTCTGATTGTGTCCGTGCAACGCTGCGCTGTCGCCGAGCGGACGATTGCCAAACGTCCTGGATGCGCTCTAATCTCAATCGCGCATGACCGTCGAGTTCTCCTCTCTCCACAAGTCCCGCTTTGCTGATGCCGGTGCGGTGCATGTCCCGGCGTCGCTCGATGCGTCGGCCTTGCACGGACTTGTCGCCGCCTTGTCCGGCCACGCACCAAGGCAGGCCGGCACGCGTCTGCACGGAGTGGCAGCGTTGACACCGTTTCTCGCCAATGACGGCCCGATCGGTCGAGCCGCCGCCGCCGTTCTCGGGGACGCGACGCGCCCGGTTCGCGCCGTTTACTTCGATAAGACGGCTCAGGCCAACTGGGCCGTGCCATGGCATCAGGACCGCACCATCGTGGTGCGTGACCGCATCGAAGTCGTAGGCTTCGGTCCTTGGACGATCAAAGGCGGCCTGCAGCATGTCGCGCCGCCCTATGAGGTGCTGGCGCGCATGGTCACCTTGCGCGTCCATCTCGATGCCGTGCCGGCCGGCAATGCTCCGCTCCTGATCGCCCCCGGCTCGCACCGGCTCGGCCGCATCGCGGAGGCTGATGTGCCCAACGTCGTCGCACGCTGCGGCACCGCGGTGTGCCGCGCCGAGCCGGGCGACATCTGGCTGTATGCGACGCCGATCCTGCACGCCTCGGAGCCCTCCGTGCACCCCGGCCACCGCCGCGTGCTGCAGGTCGACTTTGCGGCGGACGAGTTGCCGGGTGGGCTGATGTGGTTGGGCGTATGAGCCGGCCGGACGGATTAGCGGGATAGGCGCAGCGTCATCAGTCGTTCGAGGAGCGGTGAGACGGCGGGTTACGCTGGCGCTAACCCGCCATTCGCAGCCTGGTTCAGCAATAGGTCGGTGGTCTGTTACTTGCCAAGGATCTTCTCCGCCGCCGTCACGATGCTGACCGACGGATGCTCGGCGCAATAGGTGCCGAACTTCTTGGCGTTGGCGACGAACTCCTCGGTGTCGAACAGCGCTTCGTCCTGGTCGCCCTTGTACCAGCCGTCCAGCCAGATCAGCACCATCTTGATGGTGTCGTCGCCGCTTTCGACGAACTGCTTGCAGCTCATGGTCGACAGATCGAGAACGACGGCGGAGGCCGGAGCGGACGACAGCATGAAGGCGGCGGCAAACAGCGCGGCGACGAGCGATTTCATGGATGGTCTCCAAACGATGTGATGAAAGCAATGAACTATGCGGAGCGTGACCGTCCCCTTCGCGGAGGCCATGAATGAATTGGCCCGATGCGACGGAGCAGTCCGGCTAGCACTGGCTGGAGCGCTCCGGGAAGTCAAGGGACGGAGCCCCGTGTGCGGCAATGCGTGCCCGACGGGCAAATCACGATCATCCGAAGCAAACCTGTCAAGATATTCTGAAAAACATAAATCGCTTGGCCGCCTCCCCAAATCAGCAGTATGGTCCGTACATCCCGTTGCACGGTAGGGGACGGTTCGCGGTCGTCACGGACGTTGGCAGCGGGATGCGGTGGATGCGGGCGGCGCAGTGCTTTCGGGCACGGACGAACGTCGGCTCGCGGACGGTGAAGGCGTGTGGTTCTGATACTCCGATGCTAGTATCCAGCGTAATGCGCGAAAGCGCATTGCGCGACATGGTGGCCAGAAAGCCCGGTGCACCAGGAAGAGCGCGCTATAGCCTGTTAAAACCATCGCGCGGGGAAGGCCGGGTCTGTCCGGCTGGACCTGTGGTGACTGCCGCCTGCTTTGTTTTCTGCAGGCGGGCCATGGGCCTCAGCCGAGGCCCGGCCTTCCTCGCGCCCTCCACTTGGAGGGGGCGGAACTTGAAGAGCACAGCTCGGGCGCGGAATGCGTCGCGAGACCGCGGATGCTCATCTGATCGCGACAGGCTGTTTGATAGAGTGGATTGGGAATTTGCCGTTTGCGTCATTGCGAACTGCGCTCGCAATGACGGATGTGGGGCAAGGGGGCGCCACAAACTCTCCCGTCGTCCCGGGCTTGACCCGGGACCCATAACCCCAGGGAGGAGTTCGGGGCAGGATGGTGGACCCATCTCGCCCAGTCACGATGGCCGGTGAGTCTGGGTCCCGGCTCAAGGCCGGGACGACACCGAGTGTGGGGTGCGAATCTTCACGCCACCAGCACGGCCTCCGCGCCGAGCACCGCGTCGGCGCCATCGGTGACGGTCTTTTCCAGCGACGGCGCCTGCACCGCGAAGGTTTCGGCGAAGAAGCGGGCGAGCGCGACGTGACGGGCGCCGTCGGTCTCGTTCTCGCTGCGCGCAGCCAGCGCCTCGTTCGCCAGCATGCAGCCGCCGAGCGCGGAGCCGAACAGGCGCAAGTAAGGCGTAGCGCCGGCGAGCGCGTCGTTCGGGGCCGTCCCGAGCTTCTCCAGCAGCCAGCGGCTGGAGCGGTCGAGCGCGCCCAGCGCCTCGCGCAGCTTGGCGCCGGTGGTGCCGAACGCCGGATCGTTCGAGGCCTCGACGCGGCGAACGATGTCGGTGAGTTCATCGAGCAGCTTGAACACCGAGGCGCCGCCGTTGGCGCCCAGCTTGCGGGTGACGAGGTCGATCGCCTGGATGCCGTTGGTGCCCTCGTAGATCGCGGTGATGCGCGCGTCGCGATAATGTTGCGCGGCGCCGGTCTCCTCGATGAAGCCCATGCCGCCATGGATCTGCACGCCGAGATAGGCGACCTCGTTGCCGATGTCGGTCGAGAACGCTTTCGCAATCGGCGTCAGCAGCGCGCCGCGCGCGGCGGCCTCGCTGCGCACCGCAGGATCCTTGGCGCGCACGGACACGTCGAGCGCCACCGCCGTGGCGTAGCAGATCGAGCGCGCGGCGGCGGTGAGAACGCGCATCTGCATCAGCATGCGCTTGACGTCGGGATGGGCGATGATCGCGTCCGAGCCGGTCGCCTTGCTGCCGACCGCGCGGCCCTGTTTGCGGTCCTGCGCGTAGGCCAGCGCCTGCTGATAGGCGCGATCGGCGACCCCCACACCCTCGAGGCCGACGCCGAGCCGGGCCTGGTTCATCATCGTGAACATGCAGCGCATGCCGGCGTTCTCTTCGCCGATGAGATAGCCGATGGCGCCGCCATTGTCGCCCATCGTCATGGTGCAGGTCGGCGAGGCGTGCATGCCGAGCTTATGCTCGACGCCGGTGGCGTAGATGTCGTTACGTGCGCCGAGCGAGCCGTCCTTGTTGACGAGGAATTTCGGGATCAGGAAGAGCGAAATGCCCTTGGTGCCGGCCGGCGCATCCGGCAGCCGCGCGAGCACGAAATGCACGATGTTGTCGGTCATGTCGTGCTCGCCATAGGTGATGAAGATCTTGGCGCCGCTGATGCGGTAGGTGCCGTCGCCGGCGCGCTCGGCGCGGGTTCTGAGCGCACCGACGTCGGAGCCGGCCTGCGGCTCGGTGAGCTGCATCGTGCCGGTCCATTCGCCGGAGATCAGCTTGCCGAGATAGATGTCCTTCAGTTCCTGGCTGCCATGGGCGTCCAGCGCCTCGATGGCGGACAAGGTGAGCAGCGGGCACAGGCCGAAGGCGACGTTGGACGCGCTCCAGATCTCGGTGCAGGCGGCGTTGATCGCAAGCGGCAGGCCCTGGCCGCCATGCGCCTCGGGACCGGAGACGGCGTTCCAGCCGGCCTCGGTCCAGCGCTTGTAGGCGTCGGGCCAGCCGGGGGCGGTCGTCACCTTCTTGTCCGCAAGCTTGATGCCGTGCTTGTCGCCGATCTTGTTGAGCGGCGCGAGCACGTCGGTGGCGAATTTGCCGGCTTCCTCGAGCACGGCTGTGGTGATGTCAGGATCGAAATCGCCGTAATGGCCGGCCTCGACCGCCGCCTTCAGCCCGGCGCCATGGTTGAGGGCGAGCAGCATGTCGTTGAGCGGGGCGCGATAGGTCATGGCGTGTCCTCGGGGGCTTTGAACGGTTGCCGGTTTGGCCGCCGTCATCCCATGAAACCGCCCAGTCCTCAACTTTTTCGCGTGGGCTCACGCGCAGGCGCCGCGACCGCCCGGGCAGGTCGGGATAAGGGCTTGCCAGGATTGACGAATTGGCCGCGGCGGCGGATCACCGGGCCAGCCTGTAAATTTCCTGCGGCGCGGCGGTTGAAATGGACGGTCGCGCTCTGTAGACCACGGTCGCCGACCCCGGAATCGCGCAGGCCCGTGCGCCCCGCCGATCCGGATGGCCTGATGGGGCGTAGCCAAGCGGTAAGGCAGCGGATTTTGATTCCGCCATTCGGAGGTTCGATCCCTCCCGCCCCAGCCAGCTTTCTGGAGCGTGGTCAGAAGGTTAGGCGTTCATGCCGATGTCATTCTGAACAACGCTGCTTTGAGCATTCTGAACGTATGTTTCTGGTGCGTTCGCGGACTGTGCTTTGGCATACAGAGGAGACGAGCGCTGACTCCAAGACGTCCGCTACCGTAAAACATCCCCTGATTTCGCCTTAAGGAGTAATTGACTTTTTACTCCGCACAACTAGGTTGACTGTCAATAACACCCCGCCCGCCTCTCCATGGAAGCGCATATGGTGGGGTTTTCCTTTTTTAGGGCCACAATTTTGGCGCGCATTCCGTTCGCGAAACCCGCTCTCAGTTTGGAAGAGCAGGCAATACTTCTCGCAGCGAGAGGCTTGGTGTTTGAGAACTGGGCCGACTCGATCACTCATCTTCAACACATCGGCTACTATCGATTCACCGGCTACTTGCACCCTTTCAAGATTGGCGCAGGTGGAGCTGAGTACTATCGGCCGGGAACGACATTTGAGTTGGTGCATGATCGATACATTTTTGACCGTAAACTTCGGATGATTGTTCTTGAGGCGGTGGAGAAGATCGAAATTGCGGCTAGGTCTGCGATATCCAATTCAGTAGGAACCAAGCACGGCCCACATTGGTACCTAAACAGAGCAAACTTTGCTAAGCCCAACTGGTACGCGCGCCGAGGCTTCACGATAGAGGATTGGCACACGCGCTTCTTGACCGATATCGAAAGCCAAATAACTCGAAGTCGAGACGTTTTTATCAAGCACTATTTTGATAAATACTCAGATCCTGCGCTTCCGCCATGCTGGATGCTCTTCGAAGTGCTATCGTTCGGCACGATTTCGGAATGTCTAAAGTTTCTAAAGCACCCCGAGCATAGTGAAATTTGCAAACGATTTGGCCTAAGCCACCAGATACTTAGTTCGTGGCTTCACACAGTATCTTACATCCGAAACATTTGCGCCCATCATTCGCGGCTTTGGAATCGAGTTCTCACAATCAAACCAACGATTCCGAATGCCCGCCGCGCTCAGTTCAATGGAGAGAATGACAGGATCTATGCAGCGCTCCTCGCGATGCAAATACTGTTGACAGCAGTTTGGGAGACTAACCATTGGGCGGAAGCACTTAGATCTCTCGTGGATGCTCATCCCGCTGTCCCGCTAGCCTCAATGGGCTTCCCCCCAAACTGGAAGGATCGCAAGGAGTGGAGATTTTAGCTCTGGAGTATCACCTTACTGCTGTTTTTTCCTGCCAAAGTTCGTCGGCCGATAGGTCCCGGGATTCTGTTTGTGCCGAAATTGCTAAAACGTGGGCTCGTCGCTTCCTAGTAGCGGCCAAGACTCGCGGTGCCGTTCGTTTGGCGTAGCCCGCGTAGCTTTCCTTCGTGCGGTGAGCAGAGAGCGCTCGGCCTTGGCCCTCAGTCAGCTCAGCTTCTTCCAACTCGGTCATGCCGCCATGTCGGCAGGCGTCTAAGGTGAAATGCGCCGGGAGTCCAATATCTTTTCGAAGCCGTTGCACAATCTTCTGCATACCGGAGAAACTGTAGGGCTTGGCATATGCCTTGGCGTCGGGCTTGACATGACGCTTGCCGGTGGCCGGCAGGACCTCGCGCAAAATGAGCGGCACACCCAAGCGCTTCAGGTGCGCAAGGATGACTTCGGCCTCAGGATATAGCTGCACGGTCGTCCCGTCATCTAGTACGTCTTCCAAGGGATGATCGATTTTCGCGCCGGTCTTGTGGTGCTCGATCTGGATCACCGGAGGCCCGCTCTTGTTAGCCCGATAGCCTGTCCAGCGGATATGCCCCGCCAAGACGTTTTCCGGGCGCTGGAGCCATTCGAAGCAAATGACGGCCGCAGCAGCTGCGCCGACCTCGCCGCGCTCCACGGCTCCGTTAGCGAAAGTGTAGACCTGCTCGCGAGTAACGGCCGCCTTGGTGGCCTTAACGCGAGTCTTCATCGTGACGCCGGGCCACGGATTCGGGACGTCTTTGGCGAACTCGGCCGGGTACAGGCGATGCACCACGCGCCAGGCCTTGCGGCACAGACCGACGAACTTCTCGCCTCGACGGTATAGGATCGGTTCGCCCTGTTCGTTGGCTATAAACTTTTCATAGAGCAGGTCGGCGGCGCGGGGGCTGATGCTCTTGATCGGCAGTGAGCCGATGCGCTCTCCCTTCTTATTCACGAAGTTGCATATGGCCTGCATGCTGTGCTCGTAGCCCGGTCGCGACCGCTTCGAGACTTTTTCAAGATAGGCCTTCGACCGCTTGTACTCTCGAAAGAGCCAATCAATCGAGCCAACCCGAGCGCCCGCAAGATTTCTCTCGGCGACGGCCTTCCCGGTATATTGGGCGAACCAATCATCAAATAGAGCGTTCAAAACAGCGGCCCGGCCTCCGCTGCCATCAATGCCGCAAGCAGTGACATAGTCGCCAAGCGGCTCGTTTGGAACCGGACAGCCCGCTTTGCGGTACTTGACCGGGACGGTGAAATAGAACGCCTGTCGGCCTCCGGACAGCGTCTTATGCAGCACGTAACGAGGAAGCTTCAGAGCCACGATCACAGATCCTCGGCGGCGTCGTATTCCTGCGATGCCGGCGCGATTGCTTTGTCCAAATCGTCGATCAACCATAGCTGGCGGCGTCCTTCCTTTACGCGGGGCCAAGGATACTCCGACCCAACCCGCTTTAGAAACCCCTCAACCGATGTCTCTCCAACGTACCCAGCCGCGAGCGGCGCCGGCATACGGCGCGGCCAGGAACCTTGCGGGATTTCTACGGGACGTAGCGGGCGGCTCATGGGTCTTCAATTCAAAAGGGCGAACTGGTCAGGGTGGACCGCCGGCGGGCGCTTGCGCTTCGCGCCTAGCGGAGCAGGCTTGATGGCAGTCGGCTCACGCAGGAACGGAAACCGTTCGTGAATGTCGGTCACGATCTCGATCAGCGCCGTGATCGTCTGCGTCATCGTGAGGCCGAGCTTGTCGGCGATGGGCTGAAGCTCGGCCCTGACTTCCTCGGGGAGGGCCTTCGCGCGGGGCACTGCAACGAAGTCCCAGCCCAGGAAGCCGAGCACGGCTTCGAGCGATTCGAGACCCGGCTTGTTCTTGCGACGCCAAGCTTTGATAGACGCGCGCCGAACGCCTGAACCTTCCTCGGTCTCGTCATAGGTGAAGCGGAGGCGTGCCATCTCCGCGAATACCAACTTCACATGAGGACCGACGCGGTCGGGCATGGTGACCGTGCGCCGGTTGGC
Organism: Bradyrhizobium sp. HKCCYLS3077; assembly: GCF_051167555.1. Taxonomy (NCBI): domain Bacteria; kingdom Pseudomonadati; phylum Pseudomonadota; class Alphaproteobacteria; order Hyphomicrobiales; family Nitrobacteraceae; genus Bradyrhizobium; species Bradyrhizobium sp. HKCCYLS3077. The sequence continues at coordinate 639,850 of NZ_JBNPTH010000003.1, forward strand.
CCGGTCGCACCGGTGACTAATCATGCTTCGGACCCGCCGCCATCTCGGTCGAGATGTTCATCATGCCAATCGCGCCGATCAGCTCGGGCTCGTCTTCGGCACGGAAAATCACACGACGGTTCGAATGATCGGGGTGGAGAGATATCGTGGAGACCTTAAACGCCCCGAGCATCGTCTTCAGGTACTGACCATTGAGGCCGAACGACGCCACCTCTCCGTTGATGTCTGCCTCGACCACATCAACGCCGCCCCCGGTTTGACCGCCGACCGCAACCACGAAGCCGTCGTCCGATCCTGCGCATTGGAGGCGATAGCCTTGATCCTTGAGGGCAAAGGGTTCGAGAAGGGCGACCGCGCTCGCACACGCGGCCCGCTCCAGCTCAATACGCGTTTCGCTCGGGTTGGACACCAGCGGCGCATAATTTGGATAGGTGCCGAGCAATAGGGAAGAGCAGAAGCGAGTCGAGTCGGTCGAGACGAAGATCGAATGCTCGTTGATGACGACTTGAACGTCTTCGGCGGTGCGAAACAAACGGATGATCTGCGACACGGTCTCGGCGCTCAAGATGATGCCGGGCCGACGGCTGCCATCGATCGGCATGTCTTCGGCTCCCGCGGGGGCAGGGATCGAAGTCATGATCAGGATCATGCCGGTGGTGCCAACTGCCGCGAGGCGCCTCCCGGTGACGTGAAAGAACACGCCCTGCATCGGCGAGTTGGGGACGGTTGATAGTTCGGTGGCGGTGTGACCGAACAGCTTGACGAAGTCAGAGCCGTCGATCTTGAAGCTCGCACCTTCCTCCCGATACTGCCGAGCAGGCCAGTCGCCGGCGGGGAGGGTCGGGAAGCTCGTGCGCGAACGGCCAGCCTTGACGATCATCTCGTGCTTGGAATCGTCATAGTCGATCGTGACGTCGACACCCTTCGGGAGTCGATCCACGACCATCTTCAGCTTGCTGGCGTCAACGGTAGTCGAGCCTTCGCACTCCACGACGCACTCGCCTGACGCCTCGACTTGCATGCTGAAGTCGGTGGTTGCGACGTGCAGCAAGCCGTCGCGTGCGATGATGCGCGCGTTGTTGGCGATGACGGCAGGCGAGTTCTTCGGCGCGCTGGACACGCCGCGCGTTACAATCTCGGCGAGCTTGTCCCGATTGATCTTCAGTTTCATTGACGACATGGTCCTCTGCCCTCCCGTGAGCGTGCAACGGACCGTATCTATTTATATCCGTCAAGTCAACGGATATATTGTGCAGAGAGAACGGGACTGCTGCCTAACCGAGTTCGCAGCTTCCTATGATGCGATCCAGTGCCTTCACTTGGGAGCGAGGCAAGTCGACGACTGTGCCGTCGCCAAGCATGCGGACGGTGATCTTGTCGATCGAGATCGTCACCACTTCGCGAATCGCAACGCGGTCGTCGGTCTGACGCACCACGGCGAAACCTCCGTGCCCAACTTGCTTGTTTGGATTGACGATCACCACCTCGCCAACTCGGAAGCGAGGAGCCATGGTATCGTCGGGGACCGCGATGCAATACACGTCATTGCTCAGCGGCATAACGAAGGGCGCTCTTCGCGAGTCGTTGAGAGCGAAGAAGCCATCAGGGTCCGTGAGGCCGGTTTGATAGAGCGTGATGGACTTCATCACGAGGGTTACAGGCTCAACGTTCTGGGGAAGTACGCTGGTGGCCGCGGTCCGAGGGGAGGCTTGCTCCCCGATCAGGTATTCGTAGTCGCAATCCAGGATTGGAGCGAGTTTCGCAAGTCCTTCTTTAGTGGGATTGAGCGACTTTCCGGCGAGAAGGTCGTTCACATATGAAAGGCCAAGCCCAGCTCGGCGGGAGAGCTCATTCCGCGAAGTCCTCAACTGCAAAACGCGTTCCTCCACGCGCTCTTTGATGATGTCGAGTTTCGGATGCACCCGATGCTTCCGCCCAGGCTGCACAGACTTCGCCATAGTTCCATCCCCCGCAGTATCACCCGTACTCAATACCATACTAGGCACCTTCATTTGTGGACCTTGCCTGCCAATAACTAAAACAAAATCAAAGGCTAACGCCGTCACCTCGCTCTCCTTCGGATCAGGAGTCTAGCGTTGGTGTCAATTATATCCGTTATATCCGTTGACTATCGACGTTGCATCAGCTAGAAAAGGTTCGCTTTCATCAGCGAAGAATATCCATCGATTCGGCATAAACCCGAAATGCGACGGATGTCAAGCGGCGTCAACGGATGGAAATGACTGAACTATCGAAGCAAGAGCTTGTGGTTAAGGTCGCCGCACTCACTGCCACTATCGAAGACATGCGTCGGTCCATAATTCTCGCAGCCTCTCTTCCGGCGGCGTGGAAGTTGACGCCGTAGGAGCGCCACCTGTTTCTGGCGCTGATCGCCAACGAGACCGTCATGAAGCCTATGGCGATGGTGATCCTCTACGGAGCCAATGAGGACGGCCGCGAAACCCATTCCGTCGATGTCTTCATCTCTCGCATCCGGCGCAAGACCGAACGCCACGCCGTCACCATCGAGACCATCAATCGCACCGGCTACCGGCTGGTCGATCGTCTCCAATGGGCCAAGACCTTGAAGCTCGACACGTCCGTCGCGCACTAACCGGGGAGCCGAATGGCAATCTCACTCAAGAGTATCAAGAAAAAGACGGCGGCCGAGTTGCAGCCGATCTTCACGATCTACGGCGTTCCGAAGGTGGGCAAGTCGTCGCTCGCGTCAGAGTTTCCGCGGCCGATCTTTATCCAGACCGCCGAAGGCGAGAGTGTTCCGGCGGGTGTCGTCGCTGAGACCCTCGAAGTCCGCAACTATGCGGAACTGTGCGAGGCGATCACTGTGCTCGTATCCGATGAACACAGCTACAGCACGGTGATCTTCGATTCAACGACCGGTCTGGAGAACATCATCCGCGCAGAGGCGTGCGCGCGGAATGGCTGGAAGAGCATCGAAGACCCGGGCTACGGCAAGGGCTACAAGATGGCCGCTGGCATCTTCCTTGAATACATCGACGGCATCATGACCCTGCGTCGTGAGCGCAATATGTCGATCGTGCAACTCGGCCACTGCGACATCTCGCGCTTCGATTCGCCCTCGACCGACCCGTACTCGCGCTATCGCATCAACCTCCATAAGGATGCAGCGGATATCGTCGAGGCGAACAGCGACGTCATCGCGTTCGTCAACTTCAAGGCCAGCATCAAGAAAGTCGATGCGGGCTTCGGCAAAGACCTCCGTCACGCCGAAGGCGGCGGTACGCGTTGGATGTTCCTCGAAGAGCGTCCCAGCCACATTGCGGGCAACCGCTTCGGCATGCCGCATGAGCTCCAGTACCGGAAGGGGGAAGGATACAAGGCGCTCGCCAAATACCTGCCGCCGCTGCCGGAAGCTGCCTAACACCAATCCCTCAACGCCATAGCATCCAAGGGGAGCATCAGATGGCAGACTTCGGCGTAAATCTCAACGACGTGGACGCGGCGAATAGCAATGCGTCGGGCGGTGGCGGTCCCATCATCCCGCGCGGTCGCTACGGCTTCCAAATCGTCGAGGGCGAGATCAAGCAAAACTCGAAGAAGAACGGCGACAATTACGCGTTCAAGGCCGAGTGCACCGACGAAGGTCCGTTCTTCAAGTCGATCGTTTACGGCACCATCGTCCTGTCGAACCCGAGCGCCTGGGCGCAGAACAACGGCCACGCGCAACTTCAGGCGCTCGGCATGGCGATGGGCTTCGGCAAGGGCGAGTTCACTAGCACGGATATGGCGCTCTATCAGCCGTTCGTCGCTGACATCGACATCGAGATTTATAAGAAGGACGGCCAGGACAAGGAACGCAACGTCTTTGCCGCGTACATTCACGAGGGCAACGCTCACACCGAGCCGCCATCCGAGAAGGCGCCGGCCACGCCCGTTTCGAACGACAATAGCCGCGCCCAGATCAGTGCGGCGAACACCACCCAGCCCCACTCCTCGACGGCTCGCCAGACGCAGAACGGCGGCTCGGCCCCATCCAAGGGTGGCGGTGCCGCGGGTGGCCGCGCGATGCCCTGGAAGCGCTCCGCCTAAGGCGCGTTGACCCCTGGCCGGGGCTTGGGCCCCGGCTTCTACCACTCCCTTCACGACAGACTGCAGTCTGCCCAACGCGCCTTCGGCGCGAACGATAGAGGCTTGCCGTATGGCCGAGTTCCCGGTCCTCCACAATCCGACGACCGCCGCGATCTATGAGGCGTATGCCAAGTCTCGCGCCCGGGCCTGGGATTCTATGGGCATCTCGATCTCCCTTCTCGGTGAGGAGTGCGAGCGTGCCCTTTGGTACGCGTTCCGCTGGGCCTCGAAGCCCGAAGTCATCGACGGCCTTAAGGCGATTACGTTCGAGACCGGCGAGATCGAAGAGACGCGTCTGCTCAACGCGCTGCGGATGATCGGCTGCGAGGTGGACGAAGTCGATAGTCGAGGGAAGCAGTATCGCGCGAGCGCAATCGCCGGCCACGTTCGCGGCAAGATGGACGGCAAGGTGCTCGGTCTCCCTGAAGCGCCGAAGACTTGGCATATCGTCGAGTGCAAGTCGATGAAGGATACCTATTGGGAGAAGGTGAAGAAGCACGGCGTTCGTGAGGGCTACTTCTCCCATTGGGTCCAGCTCAACACCTATTGCCATCTCTTCGGTTACGAACGCGGCCTCTACATCTGCCGGAACAAGAACACCGGCGAGGTCTACAGCGAGCGCATCCACGCCGACCACGTTGAGGCGATCCGGCTTCTTCAACGCGCGGAGCGGATCGTCAACTACGCCAATCCGCCCATGAAGCTGCACAACGACCAGAAGGCGAAAGCCGCCTTCAAGTGCCGGACCATGTGCAGCCACAAGGCGATCTGCCACGACGGCGAGTTCGCACGTGTGTCCTGCCGGTCGTGCCTGCATGCCACGCCTGAGCATTTCGGCGACGCCGCTTGGTCCTGTGCGCGCTGGGGCAAGCCGCTCTCGTTGGCAGAGCAGAAGGCCGGATGTCCGGCGCATCTCTTCGTTCCGACGCTTGTGCCCGGCGAGGTCACCGACTCCAGCGAGGGAGAGGAATGGATCCTCTACACGCTGCGTGACGGCCGCGAGTGGCGTGACGGCTCCAAGTCCACGACTCGCTATTGGCACCATCCCGAAAGCTGCTCGGTCTTCACCACGCAATCAGACGAAGCGGACCCCCGCGAAGGCGGCGGCGCGGATGCAATGCTGGTCGAGGAGATCACGGCCGGGCAGTTCGAACAGCTCAAAAGTCACTACGCAAACGGAGAATACCATGGCTGACTTTCCGCACCGAGTTCGCTTCGTCGACGCAACTCATCGCGACTGCAAGTTCTTCCTGCCGGGGGAGTCGGGCATGTTCGGCTTTGCCTGCGGCGCGCCGTGCGGCGAGGGTGAATCGTTCTGCGAGTGTCACTACCGGCATTGCTTCAGGACGCTCACGCGGGTCAGCCGCACGATCTCCCGGAACGATGACGTGGTGGTCTGCGAGATCCAGATCGAAGACTCCGAGCTGGAGCTGACGGGGCTGGTATGCGGCGGGATCATGCGCTGATGCCCGTGAATCTCCGCGATTACCAACGCAAAGCGTGTGACGCGCCCTATAAGTATTGGGCCGAGAAGCCCAAGGGCAACCCTCTTATCGTTGTTCCGACCGGCGGTGGCAAATCCATGATCCTGGGCACGATCTGCGAAGAGTTTATCGGCATGGAGCCAACGACGCGCATGATCATGGCGACGCACGTCAAAGAATTGGTGCAGCAGAACTTCGAAGAGCTGTTGGGCATTTGGCCGTTCGCACCGGCCGGTGTCTATGCGGCATCGCTGAAGCGCAAGGAGGTGCACAACCAGATCACCTTCGGCAGCATTCAATCGATGTTCCGCGTAGCCGAGAAGTTCGGCCGCATCGACGTGCTCTTGATCGACGAAGCGCATCTCGTGCCGCCGGATGAAGCCGCTATGTACGGCAAGTTCATCAAGGCGCTTCGCGCCGTGAACCCGGACATGCTGATCTTGGGGCTAACCGCCACGCCCTACAGGCTCAACTCGGGCATGCTCACCGAAGGCGACGACGCGCTGTTCGATGACATCATTTATGAAATCTCGATCAAAGAGCTGATCGACATGGGCTACCTCTGTCCGCTGGTCTCAAAGGCCACGCAGACGGTGTTCGATCTCAAAGGCGTCGGCCGGTCCGGCGGCGACTTCAAGATCGGAGCGCTTCAGGCTGCCGTGGATAAGCATCCTGTCACGGAGGCCGCTGTCAAGGAAGTGATCGCGTTCGCGAACAGCAACGAGCATCCGCGCAAGTCGTGGTTGTTCTTCTGCTCGGGCGTGGAGCACGCCTTGCACGTCCGCGACGAAGTCCGGCGTCACGGCTATTCGTGCGAGGCAATCCACGGCGACACCGATGACGGGGATCGCGAGCGTTGGATCAGGGAGTTCAAGGCGGGCAAGATCACGGCGCTCACCAATGCGAACGTGCTCACGACCGGCTTCAATGCGCCGCGCACCGATCTGCTCGCGATGTTGCGACCGACCGAATCCACTGCGCTGTACGTGCAGATGGTCGGCCGTGGCACGCGCTGCATGGGCAGGGACATTCACGAGTCGATCCGCAACGGCAAGTCGGACTGCCTGGTTCTCGACTTCGCGGGCAACGTCCGGCGGCATGGTCCGGTCGATCAGGTGAAGGTGCGGAAACCCGGCAAGGGCGGTGGTGAAGCGCCGGTCAAGGAATGCCCCGAGTGTCACTCGCTGATCTTCGCGGGGCTGCGCGAGTGTCCGGACTGCGGCCACGCTTTCGAGCGTGATATCGAGAAGAACATCAAGCAAACCGCCGACTCGGTGCCGATCCTGTCAACCTCGAAACCCAATTGGGTGAAGGTCAACCGGCGCACGTTCTATCGCCACGATAAGTCCGGCGGCACACCGAGCGTCCGCGTCGAGTACATGTGCGGCTTCACGGTGCACAAGGAATGGATTTGCCCGGAGCACAAGGGCTTCGCTCGGGTGAAGTTTGAGAAGTGGTGGGAGGAACATGGCGGCGGCGATGACGCGCCGTTCACCATCAACGACACGCTCACGCAGGCGGGCAAGAAGGTGCTGCGCGAGACGACCGAGATCATGATCCGCGCCAACGGTCGGCACTATGAGGTGATCGGCCGGAAGCTCGGCTCGCCCGGCGTCTTCACGCAGGACAACTTAGTTTCGGTGCAGCCGTCACGCGAAGAGATCGTTGCGCGGAACTATGAACTCAATGGTAAGCCGGAGGAGGCGGCCCGCTACCGCGCCCAAGTCGCGGCAAGGCAGGCGACGGCGAACGACAATGCTCGGCCGACGATGCCGGGCGTGAGCCGCGCGTCGGCGGCGAAGGCGTCGATGCCTGGGCATGCAAAGCCGGTGGCGCAGCTTCGCACGAGCGCCTCGTGGGCCGCCGAAGACAAAGATGTGTTCGTCAGCACTTGGGGCAAGCACGATTTCGACGACGATATTCCATTCTGAGGGGACGGGACATGAGTGCACCAAACGCAAAGCGGGTTCTTCGCCGCAACGAGATTTATGTGAAGCTCTCGAAGTACTGCGATGGGCAGGGCTACCGCTATGAGCCCGTCATCGGCGGGAGGCACCACTACATTGAGGTCTTCATCGGCGAGGGGAGGCCCGTGCGGATGATCTTCTCGGCGAGCGCCAGCGACCACCGCGCCGCTAACAACGCTCTCACGGTGCTCAAGCGCCTCATTCGTCAACGTCAGGCGAGCAATGACAATAGCAAGGTTTGATCCCGAGCCGATTTGCTGCGGCGTCTGCAAGCGGCTGGCGATCGGGATCGGATATGCGCCGAAGCAGGGTAAGCCTGTTCTTTGGCTCTGCACGGATGCGACGTGCATCTCTTTGGGGGAGAGTGTTTTCAAGATGGCACCGAAGGCTCTGAGCGCTCATGAGCTATTTGCGCTCGACGAGGCTGGCGAGGCCGCTGGCGCATACCTCGAAAGCATCGGCAAGTTCGATCTCACGCAGTTGTCCCAGGCTGAGTGGTCGCAGTTCCTGAAGACGGTTCTCAACACTTATGGCGAGCGCATGCGCGTGCGCCTGCTCAATCACACCGCTCCGTTTTGAAGGCTGCCGTCATGTCTGATTCTCCGTTCGCCCAGGTCGGCCCGACGCTGTATGAAAAGGGCTACTCGCCGATCCCGATCATGCCCGGCAACAAGGTTCCCGGCCTCATGGTCGGCGACGAGTGGCGCATGTTCAAGGGCTGGAATGAGTTCTGCGTTGAGCGGCCGTCGCAATTCCAGATTAACCAGTGGGCCAAATGGCCGGACGCGGGTGTGGGCGTCGCTTGCGGCCGCGGCCTGACCTGCATCGACATCGATCAGGAAGAGATCATCGAGCCGCTGCTCGCGATCCTGCCGGTGCCCTACGTCCAGAAGAAGGGCCGCAAAGGCATCTCGCTTTTCTATCAGGGCAACACGGATATCATCCGTTCGAAGAACTACCGCACGCCCGACCGCGTCGGTCTTGTCGATCTGCTCGCCGAAGGCAAGCAAACGGTCCTGCCGCCCTCGATCCATCCCGATACCGGCGAACCCTATTATTGGTGGACCGACGAAACGCTGCTCGATGTTGGCCTCGCCGCTCTGACCGAGCTGCCGAACGATATCGGCGAGCAGATCGGCGAGGTGCTGCGCGCGTTCGGCTATGACCCGGACGGCGACCGCGCGCCGGACCCGGCCGGTTCCGACCATCCGGACACGGTGAGTAGCCATACCTCGAACTTCTTCCGGAAGCTCAACGAGGACGCGCTCGCCCGGATCGATGCGTGGGCACCGAAGCTCAACCTCCCGAAGGGGCGCTTCCTTGGCCGCGTCTATCGCGCCGTGGCTCCGTGGCGCGCCTCGGGCTCGGGCCGCCCCATGAGCCGCCGTTCGGCAAACCTCTCGATCTCGCCGGGTGGCATTGAGGACTTCGGCACCGGCGAGAGCTTCACGGCGCTCAACGTCGTGATGAAGACGTTGCAGATCCCCGACTCCGAGTTGGACGCGGCCGTGCAGTGGCTCGGCGGCTGCCTGGGCTATGACTTCTCGCCGAACATCACCCTGACCATGGGGCCGAAGACGCTGGCGATGCTGGCGGCACGGGAGGCCCGTGAGCGCGGCGAGGAGCCGCCGGTGCGCTCAGCGATCGAGGAGGCATTGACGCCCCCGCCGCATCCCGACTGGCACCCCACGGTTATCCATGGGGCCGTGGAGCGGCCCGCCGGCGGTGACCTCACTGCCTACCTCACCACGCCGCCCAGCGAGCCCGCTGCGGCCCCTGCGGAGCCCGCCGGTGAGTTGGCCGGGGAAGTGGAGCCCAACGCACCGGAGACGCCCCCAGCGTCGTCTATGGTCGAGCTGGAGACCCTTTGCCGTGGCATCCCCGGACTCGTCGGCGAGCTGGTCGAATGGATGGCGTGTTCGTCGTCCAGTCCGTCGCGGCCGTGCGCCCTCGGGCCTGCTCTGCTTTGGGTTGGGACGATCGCGGGCCGTCATCAGGCCGGGCCTACCGATCTGCGCACCAACCTCAACGTGGTGACCCTGGCACCGCCTGGTTACGGCAAGGACCACGCGCGGCAAGCGCTCTACCGGCTTGCGACGAAGACGGGGCTGTTCCGCTTCATGGCACCGGAGAACTTCCTGTCGGACTCCGCGCTTCGCAAGACGATCGAGCAGAACCCGGTCATGATGTCGATGATGGACGAGTTCGGCGGCTTCATCGGCAAGATCATGGACCGGCGGGCCGGGGCGCACCAATCGAACTTGCGCCACATGATCCTCCAGCTCTTCACCACCTCGAACAGCGTCTACACCGGCGCGGCAGCCGCCCAAGAACAGGCGACGCCGATCCATCAGCCGTGCTTCTCGATCTATGGGACCACGACGCCGCATGACTTCTGGCCGTCGATGTCCGGCCGGGGCGTCGGCGACGGCTTCCTGCCGCGTTGGCTTGTGCTGCCGATCTCGGGCAAGCCGTTGCTCGATCAGCCGGTGACGCAGCCCTATCAGCCGCCGGACCGGATCGTCGAGGCGAGCCGTGCCGTGTTCAAGCTCTCACGGCGTGGTGCCAACCTGCCGGACATGGCGTCGCAGCCGGTGATCAACCCGATCGTTGCCGAGTGGGGCGGGGATGGCTTCGAAGCCTTCAGGTGGTATCGCCAGCGCTTCGCGAAGTGCTCCGAAGAGGCGAGCGAGGACAGCAAGGTTCTGTGGACCCGCTCGATCGAGATCATGTTGCGGATCGCCCATATCGTGGCGATCGGCATCAACCCCGAGCGGCCGATGCTCACGGACGATCTGCTCGATTGGGCCGGACGGCTGACCGAGCTTTCGACCAAGTCCTGCATCGTCGAGATGAAGGACCGGCTTGCCTCGAACGATAAGCAGGCGGAATACCTGTTCGTGCGGCGGCTGATCAAGGAAGCTGGTCAGGCGGGAATCACCACCGTCGCGCTGAAGCAACAGATCAACGGGCTCTTCGATAACGCTCGGTACGAGTCGATTATCAAGCAGCTCCAGGATGCGAATCAGGTGAGCGGCCGTATGGGGACCGGCCCGAAGGGAGGGCGGCCCGCATTCCGTTATTACGCTGCCGCCTAGGCCGCGACCTCATAGACCCCGTAGGGCTTACGTAAGCTCGCCAGACTCCTTTCGCGACTATATTTTGCGGCGCAGCAGAATGACCCAATGCCCAGCAAGGCACCGCGCATCCAAGTCTGGGTATGTCCCTCGTTGCGAGTTTTTGTAGCTCGGGGCGAGGCCCGCCCGCCGAGCATACCAATGCGACTTAATTCTTCGGGCGAGAGTTTGGCGCAGTTTTATCGCTGAGTCTGGCGATTGTTTTGATGGCCAATCCTTTCACGTTGCTACTATAACATGCTCGCACGTTACGGTAGTGTCGAGCTTGGGGACAACAGTTGGAGGGGGGTATGCCGGAAGAAATTAGGACGGGTGAAATTCCCGAAAAAGTCCGCAGCACGCTGAAGGACAACAATGTGAACTTGGACGACCCGGAAGTTAGACGGATCGTTTTGCTGACGATACGAACCTCGGGCGGACCGTCCTTTCGAACCGCACTACATGCGTACAGGCGTGGTTTTCTACGCGGTCTCACAAAAGAAATGGAAAAAGCGGCTGAAACAACGTCGCGCTTCGCTGCTCGCTTGACTTCTATCGCAATTATCGCGGGGTTGTTCTCAGCCGGGTCAAGTTTAGTGTCTGGATTTGAGCCATTCCGTGAGAGTCTGCAGGGGCTGCTAAGTGTAATCTATAAGTATCTTAAAACATCAAGCTTTATTAGCAGTACTGTGTATGCGCAATCTGGCGCGCCTGTCGGCATTCCACCTGCAGCTCAACTACTTGGTCCCGTGTTTGTTTACATAGTCTATGTACTTTTTTCGATTGGCTACGTCGTCTCGCTATTTGGTTTGTTTTTTGGCAAGCAGCCAAAGGACAAGGCAAACGCCATGGAAATTCTGCGGAACCTTACAGCATTTTTTATCGGAGCGATTAGTGGAAAGTTCGTTTGATGGTCCGTGTGTCGGATATCGCTTCCGCGGATCCGCATTTTTTAGTTAAGTTCAGATGGGACGATCATGACGGCCGGATGACGACTCCGGCCATGCACACTAGACGAAGCTGCGTTTCATCAATAGAAGACTATCAAGCGGTTCGGCGAAAGGGCAGGCGAGCAAGTGGACTCGTAGGCCTTCTCCCATTGGCTCGATGTTGCCTATGGCTAAATGCAGGCGCCGGTAACTTGGTCGTCAAAGCCAGCGTTGGGTCATTCGCTGTCGGCCTTTATGTGCGCAGAGGAAAATCCCGCTGGGCGGGCTTAAAGTTCACGTTGGAAGAGGGGTCAACTGTCGTCATTGGTCGCAGCCGCTACGACGGACTGAACCTCAATGCTGCTCGGCAGGCCGTTGAAAAGAAGCCTGCCTGCCTCGGTCGGCGCAGGCGCATCAATCCACAAATGCGGGACAGGGGCAGCATTTCCAAAGGCAACCGTCTTCGTCGACGACGCCCCCTTCGCGGCGGTGATCACCGGCGTTTCATAAGTGAGGGCGCACGCTCCCATGGACACGGCGCATACCAGCGCGGGGAGCCGCGCCATGCGGAGAAGCGTCGACCGGCTTTTCTCGCTCTCATAATGCCGTAGTGCGGTGGCGCAAATCTGACTGTCGGTCGGCCCCAACAACGTCTCTTCAGAACTACTAAGCGCAATGGCCAAGGCCAGTGCGTCGCCCTTGCTAATCACTTTAGACCGTCTCCTTGCGCCGTCTTTGGGCCGGCCGTGCCCCCCGGTGGTGAATGCCCCAGATCGATTGTCAGAGTACAATAATACCGCGATGTATTTCCGTCCAAGACCACCCGTCAATTGGAAAAGGACGGAAATAGTCGGGAAGGTTATGGAAACGTGTCGGCGCAACTCGGGCGCCGCACAGCGCAGCCGACGTGAGGGTCGACGTGCGTCGAGAGCAGCGGCTCCGTCTGCATTTCGGTGTCTCCCTCGTCAGTCAAATGCAGGCTGGCTGCACGCAAAACCTTGCGACCATAGGCAGTGCAGGCCGGCTGCCCATAGATCCCACGCTGATAGAGGCTGATGCCGGCGCAGCCAGCGCCGCCACGGCTGATAGCGATCTTCAGATAGCGAAGCCCGGCGTGCAGGCCGGTGCTGCAATCGTACAGATTTCCCGTTACGCCTACGGACCGCGCGGTGGCTGGCTTGACCTGCATGATTCCGCGCTCACCGGCGCGGCCCGTAAGGCGGCAGTTATAGTTGCTCTCCACGCGGATGACGGCATGAACAAGGGTACGCGGAAGTCCGTGCTGATCTGCGGCTGAGTTGATCAACTCCTCCAGTGCAGACCCAGCGGATGCAGGCATGGCAGTGGCGATCACGCTCGCGGCAGCGAGCGCGCCGATGAGGCGCTTCATGTCTCGTTCTCCTAGGCCGCAATCTCTTCGCAAACGAAGCGACGGGCTTCGTCGCGGCGACGCTGGTTTTCCTTATGCGTCACCATCTCCAGATGATCCGCGTTCACGCAGCGGCGTGAGCGGCAGCGATGATCGAGTTGCTTGCGGGGAGGGATCGGACCGTGTTCGAGCACGTACATCACGATATGGACGGCCATGGTGCCGCCATCGAGACACATCCTCGGATAGTCCTTTCCTCGCCCGGCGCTCCCCGACGTAGGCCCTGTCCAGATGTGACAGGGTGTATCGAGCATCGTTCCTTGCACGATCTCGACGCGAGACATCACCTTGTCTCGGATGCGGTCGCGGCGAGGGCTCATTTGGATAGCCCTATCTGCGCCTCCCGGCGCGCCTGCCGCTGCTTGAAGATCTGAATGTGGTAGGCGCGATTGCCCGGTGTGTCGGCAGTCGCGTAATTGACGCGCGAAAGTGCGTTGCGGGGCAGGCCGTCTTCGGTCCACGTATGGAGCAGTTCGGTGAAAGGATGGCCATTAGCGGCCATCCGGGAAACGATCTTCACGTCTACGTTGGTGAGCACGCGCATGATCAGGCGGCTTCGTGATCGGTGGTGACGCCCAGGGCCGCCAGTTTCTCGTCCACGACCGCGATCTGCTACTCGAGTACCAGCCTCACGTCTGGGAGCAAGCGCCCGATCAGATCGGGGCGGATGTCGTTGCCCTCAATCCGGACGCGGGGCAGAGAGCCGCGTGTAACGGAGGCGAGGCCGGTGAGGTAGGCGCGTTCCTTGATCAACTCTGCGACCGCGGAGAAGTCGTCCAGTTTCATTGGGGCCACCCTCAGCCGAACAAGGCGTTCTGATCAGCGTGGACTGCCGGAGCGCGCTTGATGCGGCCGGTTTCCCGCGAACCGGACTTAGCCGGCTCCGGGGCGGGAAGCGCCACCTCGGTCTCGCGATCCTTATGGCGCAGAAGGTGGGCTGACATGCCGCTTGCGTTCGGGCGGCACTCCCTGGTCTTGATCAGGACCCCGGCCTTGACGAGTTCGGTGCAGCGTGGGCGGATCGCGAAGGGTGTCTCGCGCAGGCGGTCGGCGATCTCGTCGGCAGTGAGCCGGTAGCCGGGAAGCAACAGGTTCTCGATCGCGGCGCGCAGCATCTTGGCGCGTCCGGCGATCTTCGTCCCAGCGTCCCTGGATGCCCCGCCGCCCTTCGATCCCGGCGTCGTCGGATAGGTCATATGCAAAGTTCTCCCGTTCGCGCTCAAGGCGCGTTTGTCAGACCAGCGATGGCGATGGCTGGTGTCGCTGCCTGCCGCCGAGTCGGCGGCGACCACGGGTTATTGATATATCCGTTATATCCGTTGCACAAGGACTTTGTGAGGGATGTGGGGATGGACAATCAGGTCGAAAAAACGGATATGCGCCGGGTGACCTCCGTGCGGTCCGTTATAGGAATTGCGAAAAGTCACAAGAATAGGAAATGGGTTTCCCAAGAAACCTCGGGGTTTCTTTTGAAAACCTCCCGCTATACGGGTTGCAAAAACGGGGTTTTCGGGGTTTTGGGTTTATGATGTAAGAATCTAGTATTCTTGTAACTTATCTTATCCGGTGAAGTGACAATAATGGTGGAGTTATAGGATAGAAACCCGAAACCCCGGGAACTTCCTTCGCGACGGACGTAAGAACGGATGAAATTCAAACACGAGACGGCGTCGTGGGTGACCACGGTGGGCGGCATGGTCCTGCCGGACGAAGGGCTGACCCTGAGCGCCTTCGGCGCGGCCTTGCGGGTCGCGCCAGATCGGGCCGAGCAGGCTGCCCGGTATCTGCACCGCAAGCGGCTGGTCTTCGTCTCGAAGCGCTGCGGTCATTTGCGGGTCCTGCCGGTGTCGGCAATGCGGCTGCGTGGTCGGCCGAGAGGCGTGATGCCGATGGGGCCGAAGCTCGACCCCCGCCTTGTTGGGCTCCTCACCGAAGCGCATCCGATCTTCCTGTCGGTGAAGGAGATGCGCCGGGACATGCCGACCGACTGGAGGGATCGCCCCGAGCTGCGTGCCGAGCTGTCGGACGGCGTCGCCGGGCAGAGCGATCGGATCATGAAGCTCTGCCGTCGCTTCCTGGCCGTCCACGGGACGCACCTAGCGGGGCTCCGTGAGGCGCTGTGGCTCGATCAGGCGGACATCATGCCCCTGATCGCACAACGCCACCCAGCGCTCGCCCTGGGCGGCCCTGATGCCCTCCCAGCTCCGGGGGTGGACAGCCAGGCCAAGCGGGTCTCGAAGAGCCTGAGCCCCAAGGATCGCGTCCTGGCCTACGTCCGCGAAGCGGGGCCGAACGGCATCACGGTTTCGGATATCAGTTTCAATTTCGGCAACAGGCTCAAGCGTCCGGCGCTCAATGAGATCGTGGCGACCCTGGAGAGCGTCGCCCAGGTGATCGTGGTCGAGTGCCGCACGGCATCGCGCGGACGCATGGGCGTCCGCCTGTTCGATCCCGTGCATGGAGAGCCCAACGTCCTGCCGGACGGGCGGCTGGTACTGTCCGAGTAAACATCCGCAGTTGTGCTACGGGCGCTGACCCAATCGCTTTGGCGGTGGGCCGCAACTATTCCCCGGTGAGTCGATCACGATAACGGGCTCACTTTCTACTCGGCGTCTCCAATCGGCGGGCGAGCTATGCGGTAAGTGGTCACCGTGCCCTGTACCGAAGAGAAGTGTGCGCTGGGTAGTATGACGATCGGAACTACAATCTTGAATAGAGCTATGAAAGCGTGCAGTCTATGTAGTGTTACAGCTCTCATACATCACAAGGGAGGATATCGTGTGGAGGTCACTTCTTCCTCTAATGACTTTGCTGATTAGCCAGTCTGCGTCCGTACAAGCTCAGAGCATCTTTGCTCCAATCTTCGCATGTAATGCGGATCAGAGAAGGGGCTACACTGCTGACCCTGTGACTCTTGAGCCCGGCCAAGGGCTAGAGAGACAACAGTGCGTGCTGGTGCCACGGCAAGTGATCGTCACCAAGTGGGCATGCGAGTTTGCGAAGGACAAGAAGGCCGAGTTCTGTCACGGGTTCCAAAACGGTGCCTGCCCAAGCGTCGGTTGGGTATGGCCTGTTAGGCCCGAACAGTACAGCGCGGGAAATTTCAACGCTTACTGTTTGACCGGTCACCAGGACTCTGGCCACGAATGGAGATACTTTAGAATTTGGCTCTACAACGACCAGATCAGAGTAGCATACGCGAACCCGCGCCCCTTGGGAAGGTGGGCGCGGAGATTCAAGGATCGGCAGTGAACTGAACAATTGATCTTGTCAGTAACCGATGGTCGGGGTCATGGATTGGAGGGCTCCGACCATTTATTCGCAATGTTGCATTACCGATAGTGCAGACGGAGGGCTGAAAGAGCATGCCCTGAGAAAGCAGGCTGGTAGAGACCCTGTTCGGCTAACAGCTCCAACTGTCCGTCTCTCACCAGAACGACAGGCTGTGTAAAAAGTGCTATCAGCGCGAAGTTGATTGCCCCACAAGAGAGTTCCGGTCGTGTTTGATTACTTGAACAAGCATGCTTCGGCGATATCGCTAGCGACGATCTCAACTCTTGCGATCTTCAATGTTGGCTACTTTTGGAAGATTGGTATTCACTTCTTGGGATTGATTGATATCAGCAATCTAGTTTACTCGCTCGGTGTCTCGTTGACTGCTATTTCGATCGGAGGAGCCATCACGGCAATTGTCGTGCGAGCGAGCTCTGCGTGGCTGCAAATACTACTTGCAGGGATCGGTGCGACGGTTTCAACTTGGGGAATTGTCTACTTTCAACCCAGAACTCTAGATCCTCAATTGCCCCAGAATTTCGCGATATTGATTGGCTTCATTCTTCCCTGGGCCGCGTTTACAGGCAGACTGATTGCGCTAGATCATGCGCAGAAATGGTCTAATCTGGCTTGGGTAGGGCTTGGTTGGTGGACCATTATATTCCAAGCGGGCATTTGCCAAGTCTCGATAGAGTTGGCCGATCGATTCATGTACGTTGTCAACACCAAGGCAGGCGTAATCGTCGATGCGAGGATTCTCCGGTCGTCTTCTGCTGGCCTTTTGCTGGTGGTGGATAAGCGGATTACGTTCATACCTCAAGGCGAGATCAGAGCAGTCAGTCTTCAGAATCCCGAATAGGAACTGTTGGGATTTTCGTCCCTCCTGGACCGTTGTCCCAATCGAAAATGCGTCGAAGTTGGCTGCGGAACTAAGGCTATCGGATTAGTCTCTTACGCGCCGGTGATCCGCTTCACCCTGCGGATCATGGAAACTCGCATTGTCAACACCATCCCCGAGTGGCGCTATCAGGCCGCTGTCATTGCCCGCCTCCACGAGATGGAGGACCGTGGCTTGCCGTTCACATGCGCCGGCGACATGAACCGCGCGAAGCGCGGTCGTCGCGAGCGCATGGAGGCAAAGGTCACGGGGATGACCGCCGGTGAGGCCGACGTGCGGGTCTACATGTTCGGCGGCCGTCTGCTCTCGATCGAGCTGAAGACACCCACCGGCTCGCGCTCGAAGGCGCAGAAGGATCGGCACAAGAAGCTGATCGCGCTCGGCTTCACCATCGTCACGCTGAAGGCTGACACCCCTGAAGAGATGGCCGACATGGTCGAGCAGATCGTGCGGGAGCATCTCTGATGCAACTCACGCTGAAACTCGACGACGCGGAGTGGCGCAAGCGCATCGAGCAGTTGCGCACGAGCAGCGTCAACACGGCAACAGCGAAGGCCCTCACGTTCACCGCGAAGGACGCCCAGGCTGCCTTGAAGGCCGAAGTGCCCGGCCTGTTCGTGCTTCGCCGCAACTGGATTCTCACGGGCATCCGCATCCGGCCTGCCAACGGCAATAAGCTCACCGCCGTCGTCGGCTCGATCGACAAGTACATGGAGCGCCATGTTGTCGGCGCTGGCGCGGACAAGCACCCCGACAACAAGCTGTCGATCCGCAGTAGGCGAGACCCATCAACCGGACGACTCGCCACCGGCGGCATTCTGATCAAGCCCTATGGCTCGATCGCGAGCGCGCCGATCCATACGGTTGTGCGCCGCCAGTTGAAGCGCATGGATGGGCAGAGGAAGAAAACGTTCCAGGTGAAGGGCAAGGACGGGAAGGTGTTCGTCGTCCGCCGGAAGGGCAGAGCGCGCAAACCGCTCCAAACCCTTGCCGTGCTCCAGAACGAAGCGAAGATCGTGAAGGTGTGGGACTTTAAGGGCACCGTGTCCGGCGTCGTCGAGGCCCGTTTCCCGCGTCACTTCTTCCGCGCGATCCTCGGTGCCTCGGAGCGGTAGGGACGGGAGCCGCCGGGACGCCCAGGCCGGCGTTGCGATGTCCGCAGTCCGGTTGCAACCAGGAGGAGGCCACTGGCCGGCCCGAAAGCAGCATTTGACCCAACGCGGCCTTGCGTCTTAACGGCTGTTGTTTCGCATCAGACTCAATACCCGGCCGACAATTTAGCATTCGCCAAATTGGTCTTTGGCCCGAATGATAAAATTTAATTCTCTTGCCGGACCTGCCATTTCTGACTTTAACAGCTCCGCCCTTCGGTTTGTTAAAGCCACGATGTCTCGTGCCACCTTTCCCCATCGGATCCTTGCCAGATTTTCCAGGGCTTCAACCGTTGCGACAAATACCGCTCCAAATGTTCCCATTGTACTCTCAATCCGATGGGCCTTGAGATGCTGCGACTGTTGAAAAAGAAGCCACTCCAACTTCTCCTCTGCTTCTCTTAGCGGAAGCTGCATCCGCGATGTTTCCGCCATCCACAGCCTCAATCCCGCAAGATAGCCTCGCGCCTCTGGATCATTTCTGAAGTCAATAATCTGCTCCCATGGTGTCATGTCCGAGGGCACGGGAAGGTTCTTCAATACTACATCAGTTAAGTTTGTTTGTTGAAATGAGCCCTTCGATTTCCATTGATCTGGAACGACGAAACTCTCAGATATCACTGGGGTTGCATCGACACCCTTTGATCTGAACGAATTAGCAAGCACGCGCGAGGCAAATTGTGCGTGAGTGGTTAGATGACCGACCGCTTCTGTTATTTTTATATTACGTCGCTCTTCAATCATTTTCGTATTGCGCTCAGAGGTCGGCGTTGTTGCTAATGCGTCTTTGAATGCTTCGCTTGTCCTAAGGCCAGCATTGATCGCAATTAGCGCCATCTGAAAGTCGACACTCGTCATAAGGGGGGTGTCTGTCTCCTTCAGTTCATCCATGATTTTAAGAGTTGCGTCCTCGATATCGCCAGCGTCGCGTAGTAAGCCATGATCCTCCAAATATTCGATGTCATTTATCATTTCTTCGAACGCCGTGTGGCGATGGCGAACACCATGAATTAGACATTTGGTGAAGGCAAGGTTCACAAGTAGTACTTGGTCAAATAACAATAGTTTATGCTTCAACGAGATAGGAAGCAGGTCTCCTGAAATTGCTATACAATTAGAGCCGGTCATTTCTGCGCTCGTCGACTACGGATTGGCTTGACCAGTCCATGGTTGCAAATGCAGTCCCATAAGACAAGAGTCGCTGTTTCGCCGTAGGTCCGATCCCGGCCCATCTCGGACCTCCCGCCTGGTGCCCGCTGTCCGAGTGCAACCCGACGTTAGCGCCTATGGAATAGCAGGGGAGATCTAGACGGTTGGCGGAGACCTTACCGGTCTCCCAGCAGAATCTCTCACTCGCGGGAAAAATTTTTTTCGCAGGTGCTCTCGCGGGAGATCGACTCCCCCGATTCCTCGATCCGGCAACTTCGATCGCTGGCACATGCCCGGCAACATTATTACGGCCGGATCGGGCTGAAAAATCCTTCTCACACGCCTAGAGGGTCGTCGGACCATGGGCGCTTTGGATGCCTCGCGCCGCGCCAGCGCGCGCCGCCTAGCGCGGTCCCGACACACGGCCGCTACTTAGACCCCGCAACGAGACACGCGCCAGCGGCCTCCTAATGGCTTCCTGCCCGTGGTCGCAAATCGCGCGCGGGACAGCGTCACAGCGCCCTAGCGGTTGCCGATTAGTCGCCATGGTGCGACGCCTTGTCACAGCCTTGTTAACACGCGCGCGCGTTCGATCACGCCGCAAACCGCACGGCGGACCGTAGCGCGCGCCGCTATGGCCGCGCGTCATCGGCTGATTCCCTCCTATCGATCGCGCCGAAGGCGCATAGCGAAACGGCCGCACAATCGAGGCGCGGCCGTTCTTCCTATGCGCTAGCTAGATCCTGCATGCGGCTGATAGCGGGAGTCCGCGTTTGAGCATGACAAAGAACGGGGCTTGTTCGTCCGGACGGCGGACTAAGAGCGCGTCAAATCCCGCGCGCCCCGCTGGCATGCGAGAAAGCAGGTAAGCAGGCTTTCCCCATACGCAAAGCGGCGTTAACGCCTCGCGCGCGGCACCGTCTCCGAAGCGACCGTCAAACGCCTCTAGGTTGGCGTCTGTTGGCGCTTCAATGATCTTGTTCACGTCACTAGCAGACGGTGCCGCATAGGCGGGACAGGCGAGCGCGACCAATGCCGCGCAAACGAGATGCTTCATTCCGTTGTACTCTCGACTAGGCCGCACCGTGCGGCCTTCCCAACGCCTTAAGGCGGGTAAGCGTGCGCCACCCGCCAAAACGCCGATTGAGGAGCGTGCTAGCCGTGTTTGCGTCGGCTTGCGGCAAATCTTCGGACTTCGCTAGGCGAGTACCAAAAGATCATGCCGAACGTTCCGCGCCACGCGTGACCGGCTGACACCGCGTCGTCTTCAGCCTTCCGAAGTGCCACGCTCGTTTGGATGTCAGCCGATAGCAGCCGCAAGCCTTCCGGCTCATTGGCTAGGGCAGTCTCTAAATCCGAGTGGCGAACGTTGCCGTAGCCGTTTGCAATGGCCCAATCGCAGAGCGCCTTAGACGCCGCATCCCATTTTTCGCGCGCGCGCTCGCAAAGCCTGCGGTGTGAAAGTCCCATGGTTTTCAGCCTTTCACGCCATGCGCGTATATGATCGTTAGGTTACGGCCGTGTCTGTCTCGAACGCAGACATGGGCGCTGTCACCATCGAACCACCATGCACCACCCGCGCGATCGAACGCCTTCCGCCAACGAAACGGGAGAGCAGCGCGGACCGCGTCGTTATCGGGGCGGTAGGGGATTCCCGCGTCATAAAAGCCGACTAAGCCGGCTTCCTTGCCGGGTACGGTGCAGCCTCTAAAGCCTGCACCATTAATCCGGAATGTGATCATGCGATGCACACCTTCCCGGCTTCCGTGTAGAAAAGATCAACAGTCGAATAGCGGCAAGCGTCGCTCAACTTGTCGCCGATATCGCCGAGTCCACGGTCCCAAAATCCGCAACCGTGACCATTGCGCGTGTACCAATAATCATTTCCCGCGCGGTCCGCGTCATAGCGTGGCGTTTCGTAAGCAGCCTCTAAGAGTGCTTCGTTTTCCCGTTGGAAAGCCTCGCAATCGGCGATGATTTCGGCGAGCGCGTCGGCTGACAAATCATCGAATCCCGCATCTTCAGGAACGGAGCCACTAACGCGGCCTTCCATCAACGCTTTTTGGCTTGCATCTGAAAACCATTCCTCCGATTCATAGTCGTGACAAGTCTCAGTGAAGAACATTGCCGCAATGTAACCACGCGTGAACGCGTCAAGCTTTTCAAAGGCGCGGTAATCGTTCACGTTCAAGATAAATTCTGGCATCGGTCCGCGTCCTAATTAGTGGTTCCAAAAAATGTAAAGCGAGTAATCATCGGCATGTCGGATGCCGCTGAAATCGCCGCTAACCTCAAGGTCGTGTCCGATGCCTGCCCAATCGATGCGGCCTTGCAGCCAATCGGGAATGCCGCTTAGGTCGTGACACTCCGGAATGAACTCTTCAGCGAATGACTGCCAAGAGTCGTATTTCCCCCGGTAGTTGTCCGATATGAAGCTTTCCGCGTCGCTTGCGTTCGCGTCGCTCATTGCCTCGCGAAGAACGGCAAGCGGAATGCCGTGCTCTTCAGCAACTTCGTTGATTGCGAAGATTTCGGCGATTTCGGCGAATCCCGTGTACTCCTCTAGCTTGCCGAAACCCTCATGATCATGAATCGCCCATTCTTCAGCGCTCGGAACAAATTCGCCTGTTTCGGGATGCTTCACTTTGACGTTCGGGAAAGGCGAGGCGCGCAACATCGCGTCAATCGCGTCCTGCATTGCGTCGATATCATCAGACGCATCAACCCAAACGCCGTGCAAGCGGCCGTTGTTATAGGAGGCGAGGCAAGCGGCATAAAATCGCATTGGTGGAGTCCTTAGTTCAGAAAATCGGGCGGGATTGATCAGGCGAAACCTCGCAAGAGACGACGCGGAGCACCGCGATTCCCTTGCCGTGTAGTTCGGCGATTTTTGCGCGTGTCAGCTTGCAGGCGAGGCGCGCGCGGTCTGTTGCGCGCTCGCATGCCTTTTCCGCGTCGGCTGCAAAAAGCGTAATGTGCCAGTCTGTGCCCGTGGAAAGACGGCGGACCGTGACGTTAAAGCGAGTGCTAGGCATGGCTTAGGACTCCCATGCCGCATGCGAGCCGAACGCGTCGAAAATGTCAGCGCGCTCTTGCCGGGCCTGCCTGATGCTTTCGAGCAAATCAGCAACCGCACCGCGCAACGCCTTACACGTTGCGGGACCAAACGAGCGCATACGGGGCTTTAGTTCTGCGATCAAAGCGAGGCATTGCTTACGCTCGCCGCTGATATGGTCCGCCAATTCGTCGAAACGAGCGCGCGCTAGTGACGCGCTGATAGTCGCGTTCGGCAGCGGCGTAACGGTCCGCCAAATGATCAGCCCAAATCGCGGCCGTGGTTTCGTCTTCCGTGGACTCAAACGACACAATGGCGGGACCATTGTTGTACGGGTCCGCGATGCCAGCCACTAGCAGCGCGCGGCCGTTGCGCGAGGGCAGGCGGAACACAACACCGCGCGCCTTTTCGCCCATGCCTTCGTCATCAAGAAACCATCCCGTATGACGGACCGAACGCGGCGCGATGTTGTCAGCGAAGCCGACAAAGCGGAGTCCGTATTGGTCGGGAGTCTCAATCCAGCGGCAGAAATCGCCGCCAACCTTGAACGGCGCGCCAACGGTCGCGGCGGGGATAAAAGAGGGATAGCCAATTCCCCATGCCTTGCCGCTGGCGACATTGGCGCGCGCCCAATGGAGCGCGAAGCCGCAGTCACGAGTCGGATAAGCGAGGCGGATTCTGCGGTATTCGTTCAAGAGCGCTGAATCGAGCATTTGGCTTTCGTCCGTTGGCTTGGCGGGACTGTCCCGCCAGTGTCCGTCTTAGGCCACACAATGCAGCGGACCGTCAAACGGATTTAAAGGACAAAAAGGCCGCTACCGGCGTTTGACCGGACGGCGAGGGCAATTGCACCTGTGAAACGAGCGCGCGCGCCAAAAAAACGTCGAAATATCAGAGTGATAGCTTTGATTTGGAGCGCGTTTAGCGCCTCGCGATCTTTGGCGCGCTAGCATCGCGCTTCGCTGTCGCCGTTATGAGCTAAGTCATTGGGATAACGCCATAATCCGGCGTCTATCAGCGGCGTTTCAATGGCCCAATTGGCGACGACCCGCAACCGATGGTAGCGGCGATTTCATCCCTTCTTACGCCAAAACAGCACCTTTGTCCTATTTGATCATTACTCAAGAGAATATCCTTCGTTTGTGCGGTGCAAAAAGGGTATTTGGGTCCTTCCAGGGCGCCCCCCAGGGCGGGTGACGCGCGACCTCGACACATTTCTAGGTGCGAATTTTCAAAAGGCGGTTGTTGTTCCTAGGACACCCCTTTTCGGGGAGCATACTTCCGCGTGTGCCGAATAGGTATTCTTGCGAGTTTGCGGCGGATAAATTGCAAAACTGTCCGTTGGGCAATGTGCAGGGCTCGAAGGATACCAAAGTAACCTCGAAAGAAATAATCCGGTGGGAGACCGTATGGCCCCAACGGAGCAATCGAGCGAATGATCATCGTCGGCATCAAGGGGCTGATCGGGTCCGGCAAGACCACGGTGGCTCGGTATCTAATCGAGCACCACGGCTTCGTGCGTGGCCGGTTCGCTGGCGCGCTGAAGGAGATGCTGCGCGCCTATCTGGCCTACCGGGGTTGCGACCACCGGACCACCGAGCGCCTGGTTGAGGGTGATCTGAAGGAAACGCGCACCGATTGGCTCGGAGGCAAGTCGCCCCGCGAGGCGATGGAGTGGCTGGGCGGCTCGGGTCGCGA
Source organism: Bradyrhizobium sp. HKCCYLS3077 (assembly GCF_051167555.1). NCBI lineage: Bacteria > Pseudomonadati > Pseudomonadota > Alphaproteobacteria > Hyphomicrobiales > Nitrobacteraceae > Bradyrhizobium > Bradyrhizobium sp. HKCCYLS3077. The sequence goes on from NZ_JBNPTH010000003.1 coordinate 664,109, forward strand.
CTATATGGGCGAAGACTTCTGGATCGATACGGAGGCCGACAAGCTTCTGTTCGAGAGCCCCACGCGTGTCGTGGTCGAGGATGTCCGCCACGCCAACGAGGGCGTTTGGATCGGCCATCAAGGCGGCATGGTTCTGGAGGTGATCCGTCCAGGCCAGATGCCGCAAGATCACCGCACCGAGCGCGCCCAGGCCGACGTTAAGTCGGACCGCTGCGTATTGAACTATGACGGCGATCTCGCTTCGACCTTTCGCCAGATCGATATCGTGGTCCGCGACCTGATCGCCAAAAACGTCGAGCCCGGCTTGCCACCGATGCAGTTGCAGCCGGTGCGGTAGCGCCATGGGAACAATCGTCAATCGCCAAGAGCTTGCGGACATCCTGGGCTACTCGCTTCCGACCATCAGCTCATGGACGGAGGACGGCATGCCGGTGAAGTCGCAGGGCAGCCGGGGAAAGCAGTTCGAGTATGACACCGCCGAGTGCGTGAAGTGGCTACTCGCGCGAGCGCGCGGCGAGGCGAAGGCCAAGACAGCCGCGACCGTGAACGATGGCGGCGACGACATCACCATGGACAAGGCGCGGCTCCGCAACGAGATCGCGAAAGCGAAGCTATCCGAGTTGGAGTTGGCCCAAGAGATGGGTCTTGTCCGGCCGATCGACATGGTCGTGAAGGTGCTGAGCAACGAGATCGCGAACGCGCGGGCTCGCTTGCTCGGCATTCCGTCGAAGCTACGGCCTGCGATCCAGCTTGAAGTTGGCTCGCCCGAAGGGACGAAGACGCTCGTGAACGAAGTCGAGCGCCTGATCCTCGAAGCCCTCAACGAAATTAAGTCCTACGCCGACGCGCCGATCGAGGAAGAGCCGCACGCCGAGCCCCAGGACGAACCGGAAGTGACCGCAGATGGCGAGTAGCGAGTTCAAACCTTCTTGGATGCGGTGGCCGCCGAACAGTTGCGAGGTGTGCACCGGCTGGGAAAAGCAGGACGACTGGATTGGAGTCTGCAAGCGCGCGGAGTCGATCCATTGCGGCGAGCGCACGGACGCGCGCCAGCGTTGCTTTGAATACAAGCGCAAGCCCGATGCCTGAAGCTATCGCCGTTCTGGCCGAGTATGGAGCCGATCCCGCGTATGAGACGCGACTTCGCGCCCAGGTGCGCCAGATCATCGCACAAAGCTTCAGTCCGCCGCCGGACCTAACCGTTTCGGAATGGGCGGACGAATACCGCGTGCTCTCGCCGGAGGCTTCATCGGAGCCGGGCAAATGGTCCACGGCACGCGTCGAGCCGTCGCGCGGCATCATGGACGCCTTCGCCGATCCTGAGATCGAGATCATCACTTGCATGGTCGCGGCTCAGACGGTGAAGACAGAAGTCATCAACAACGTCGCGGGTTATCACGTCCACCTCGATCCTTGTCCGATGCTTATCCTGCAACCGACGTTGCAGATGGCAGAGGCATACTCGAAGGATCGTCTCGCGCCGATGATCCGCGACACGCCCGAGCTCGCCGCGAAGCTCGGCAACGCTGCGCGCGACTCCGAAGACACGATCCTCCACAAGAAGTATGCGGGCGGCCATATCACGATGGCGGGTGCAAACTCGCCCGCGTCGCTCGCGTCGCGTCCGATCCGCATACTGCTCTGCGACGAAGTCGATCGCTATGAGGCGAGCGCCGGTAAAGAAGGCGATCCCGTCTCGCTGGCGATCGAGCGCACCACGACGTTCTGGAATCGCAAGATCGCGCTGGTCTCGACGCCGACGATTAAGGGCGCGTCGCGTATCGAGGCGTCCTATGAGGAGAGCGATCAGCGGCGCTTCTTCGTGCCGTGCCCGGAATGCGGCCACATGCAGCAATTGCAGTGGAAGCAAGTCCGCTGGCCGGACGGCAAGCCGATGGAGGCGCGCTATCACTGCGAATACATGGACCCTAAGACCGGCGAGCTTTGTGATCGCGCCTGGAGCGAGGCCGAGCGGCTGAAAGCGATCTCGCGCGGTGTTTGGATCGCCACGCGCCCGGAGGTAAAGGGGCACGCGGGATTTCACCTCAACCGTATCGCTTCACCGTGGCGTGCCCTGGGCGAGATGGCGCGCGACTTCGTGCTCGTGCGCAAGCACCCGGAGCGGTTGAAGACCTGGGTCAACACCCGGCTTGCCGAGACTTGGGAGGAGCGCGGGGAGCGTGCGAACCCGGACAGCATCTATGGCCGCCGCGAGGAGTATGATGCTGCTGTCGTTCTGCCGTTCGGCGTCGGCACGATCACCGCGTCGGTCGATATTCAGGACGACCGGGCCGAGATCGAGTGGTGTGGATGGGGTGCGGACGACGAGTCGTGGTCACTCGACTACAAGGTGCACTACGGCGTCCCCAACACGCCGGGATTTTGGGAAGTCATCGATAATGCCTTGCTTCGGACTTTCCGGCACCCAGCGGGCGTTGAGATGCGGGTCGAGGCTTCGTGTATTGACTCGGGCGGACACTTCACCCAGCACGTCTATAACTTCGTTCGTACTCGCATGGGGAGGCGCGTGTACGCTATCAAAGGCATGGCTGGTCCCGGTCGGCCGATCTGGCCGGTAAAGGGCACCGTCAACAAAGCGAAGAACGTAACCATTTTCGTCCTGGGCGTCGATCAGGCGAAAGACATGCACTATAAGCGCCTGGAAATTCAGGAGCCGGGGCCTGGATTTTGCCATTTCCCGATCGCCGAGCACTATGACAAGAAGTATTTCGACGGATTGACCGCCGAAAAGGCAGTACTGAAGACCGACAAGAAGGGTTTCACCGTCAAGGAATGGCACAAAGTCCAACAGCGCAACGAGCCGCTGGACCTGCGCGTTTACAACATCGCCGCACGGCTCTCCCTCGGCATCAATATGGAGCGTCGCATGATGGCGCTCCGCGCTGCGGCGGCCCACGTTCTGAATGCTGCACCTGTGCAGTCAAAGGGCGTCCGGGAGGAGGAGCCGCGCCAGTCGCGGGAAGAAGTAGCAACGCGCAGCCACGCACCCAGGCGGCGCATCCGCAGCCGTGGTGTGCAGTCGTGAGGAGCGACATGACCGGCGGTGATATTCGGAAGGCTCGCGTGGAGCTGGGCCGCATGTGGAAAGCGGGCGGCGGCCCGCTTACCGCGCAAGAGCTTGTGCGCGCCCTCGGCTTGTCTGAGCGGCATGGTACCGACCACGTCTACAACATGGAGAAGGGCAAGGCTGCCGTCTCGGGCACGATCAAGATGCTATTGCGCGTGTATCTGGCCGGTGGCGTGCCGCCGGACGATGTCGATATCATTCGATCCGAATGGCTCGCGCAGCCATGCGCCCAGGCGCATCCGCAGTCGTGGATTAGAATCGTGAGCAGCGGTACGATGGCGATGATATCTGGAGGCGCGTCGAGCTTGGCCGCATGTGGGAGGTAGACTGTGGCCCTGCTACCCTCCGGATAGTTAGTAAGGAACTCGCCAGTGCGCCCGATCAGTAGCGAAGATCACTTTGGTCCGTGAATGGCGGGGCGCCAATCAACGTTGGCCAGCTCGGGCCTTTGTTTGACCGTGTGGCATCTGAAACAATCCCTCGATCAGAAGCGCGTATCCGCCACCTAGTGCCGACTCTAGCCAAGTGATGATTTCTCGTCCTTGACTCACCGTAATGCTGGTCCCTAATAAATCTGAGTCGACCATCAATATTACTGCAACATTTCCTAGAATAACAAAAGCAGTCAGCAGTATTGATGCGAATGTAAAAAGGAAAAATGTTGGCTGCCCATCGTCTCCGAACAGTTCGTTTTTAATCGCAAACCGAATTACATTCACAAAGGCATACGAAACCACGGGAAGAATTGGTGCGCCAAGCGAGATTAGATCGCTCATTGACCTCCACTTTAGCAAAATAAGCGCAATGCAGGCCAGGTGCCCAATAAGAATGATTGAGCCAGCTATATTGCGCACTTCTCGTTTTTTCATCGCTTGCCTTTATCTGCTGGATATTAGACTAGGCGGGCTCTCAAGAGAGTTCTTAATCGAAGACTCGCACTCGTCGTTCTGGATGACCGAAAAAGCCTCGGTATTGCTGTTGAAGAGTTCGTCGAGCTTGTCTGGTCTCGTGAAGAAGTGTCGCCATCGCCCGCGACAGCTTATGCTTACGATTGGTTGCGCGGTGCTGTCTCCCGGAGCGGGCTCATACTGAACGTTTACATTTAGAACCACCTCGATAAAAACATTTCGTGACGTGCTCATTCCTTGGGCTGTTGATATAGATAGATCTTGCAAGCGCGAGAAGAAAGTCAATCGATATCGCTTCGATTGCTCCAGCTCGTTGTAAGGTAGAGTCCCGTAGAACTTGATCTCGAAGAGGCCATCGTCATTAGCGGCGACTGTTTCGCAAACACGTTTAGCAACAACAATGGGATAATACGCGTTTCGTTTGGCCGAGATCGAGAGTAGCTCTGAAAGCCGACGGCATTGCTCTGGATAGCGAGAGAATTTCGCTGAGATCAAATCCATCGATCGTTCGTTAGGCGGCTTCATCGCCACGCCGTTCTTGGCGGTGGCTTCTTCAACAGCGCGGCCAAGTTGGAATGTCAGGCCTAAGCAGCAGGTGGACCAATCAGCCATTCTTCCCTGTGAAAACGCATCTCCGACGGGCCAAAGCAATAAGGAAAAAGCTGCCGCCGGCAGCCTCCATCTCGCATTGCCAAATGTCCGGCGCGTTTGAGTTCTTCTTTGCGAGTTCATTTTCTGCTCCGACAAAGTGAAAGAGCTTGCGGGATGTTAAATCAATGATGGGATTTGTGCTACAGCTTCCTTTACTTAGCGCAAGAGGTCGGCAGGAATACGCCTGTGGCGCTCGCGTTAACCTGGTGGAACTGCAAGCCATTCGACCGGCAGAACAATTACCCCTCGCCTCGTTAAGCGAGTACGCAACTGCAGTCCGACGACGCGCTGGACGGCTACCCGAACGATCTCTTTCGAGGAGGCCACGTCCCTTAGCTTCGGGACATGGCAAAGAGCGTCGAAGAGCAGCTTGAAGAGACCCTAAACTCGATCAGCACGGTCGAGTCGAACGGTCAGCGCTATACGGTCAAGGATCGTGAGCTTTGGCGCGCCGATCTGCGGCAGCTCGATCAGCGCGCGCAGCGTCTCGAAAAGCAGGCAGCTCGCCAGAAGGCAGGCGGCATCAAGATGCAGCGGGTGATCCCGCTGTGATGAAGCTCGCCGCACCCACGTTTACCGACCGTCTTCTGGCGAGCGTCGCACCGGCCTACGCCACGCGGCGCTATCAGACGCGGATCGCCTTGAACCTTGCAGGCCAGTACGCCGGTGCGCGGAGCAACCGGGCGGCCCTGAAGGCGTGGCGTCCGCACGGCGGCTCGGCAGATGGCGACTCGATCGGCGATCTCCCGGCGCTGCGCAGCCGTTCGCGTGACCTTAACCGCAACAACCCGATCGCCACCGGCGCGCGCTCCACCTCGCGGGCGAACATTGTCGGCTCGGGGCTCCGCGCCCGCTCGAAGATCAAGTACGATCTGCTCGGGCTCAGCCCGGAGGCTGCTGATAAGTGGGAGCGCAAGACCGAGACCCTGTTCGACCTATGGGCTCAGTCCAAGCTCTGCGACATCTCGCTCGCGCAGAACTTTTACGAACTTCAGTCGCTGGTATTCAACAGCGTGTTCGAGTCGGGCGACACGTTCGTCTTGCGGCGGACGCCCAAGCGCCCGAACGCAATCGTGCCTCTCGCGCTCAATGTGGTCGAGGCCGACCGCGTCGCGACCCCAACCGATAAGCAGGGCGACTACTACGTGCGCGACGGCGTCAGGATTGACGACGACGGCGCGCCGGTGAGCTACTACGTCCTCGACGACCATCCGGGCGACAACCCGAACTATACGATCACCAACTATCGCGAGATTCCCGCCTTCGGGGCGAAGTCTGGCGAGCAGATGGTGCTGCACATCTTCGAGCGCCTTCGCCCTGGCCTGCATCGTGGGATTCCGCAGCTCGCGCCGGTCATCGAGCTTCTGAAGCAGCTCGACCGCTTCACCGACGCCGAGCTGATGAAGGCGGTCGTGTCGTCGTTCTTCACGGTCTTCCTGAAGACCGATGGGGACGACGGCCTGGCACCCGCCGTTGCGCCTGGGCAGCATCCAACCAGCGCGGACTTCTTCGGCCCCGGTGAAGTCACGATGGGGCCGGGGACGGTCGTTGACATCGGGACCAACGAGAGCATCGAGACCGCTCAACCCGCCAACACCGCCAACTTCGATCCGTTCTTCACGTCCGTCGTGCGGCAGATCGGCGTCGCACTCTCGATCCCGTTCGAAATGCTCATGCTGCATTTCACGGCGAGCTACAGCGCTTCGCGCGCGGCCCTGGAGATGGCCGCCATGTTCTTCCGCGACCGCCGGACGTGGCTTGTCCGCAACTTCTGCGACCCCGTTTACGAGTGGTTCATGACCGACGCGATCAACGCCGGTCTGATCACCGCGCCCGGCTTCTTCGAGGACCCGGTCAAGCGCGCGGCGTGGCTCGGTGCGCAGTGGATCGGCCCGGCTCGGATCATCCTCGACCCGCTCAAGGAATGGAAGGCCGAGACCGAAGCCGTGAACCTCGGTGCTCGCACCGTCGAGGCCGTCATCATCGAGCGCGGCGGCGACGACTTCGAGCAGACCACCGCGCAGCGGGCCAAGGAACACGCAGCTCGCGCCGCCGCGAAGCTCGAACCCGAAATCCTCGCGCCGTCCGGCATGGGCTCGCAAGTCAAGGAAGACGTGAGCGAGCAGCCGACCGACGAACCGAAGAAGCCGAAGAAGGCCGAGAAATGACCATCAACGTCCGCAATCCGCTGATCTTTGATGCTGCGCTGACCGCCAATTGGGCGATCGACGAAGCAGCACTGCGTCAGCTGTTGGAGATCGCCGCGCGGGAAGATCGCCTCGATCCGCAGATGCTCGAAGCCTACCGGGCGCAAGAGCTGGCGCGTGCCGAGCGCGCGACGGTTCGCGACGGTGTCGCGATCATCGACGTGACCGGCCCGCTGTTCAAGCGCGCGAACCTGATGACGACTTTCTGCGGCGCGACCGCATACGAGACCGTCCGGCGCGATCTTCAGACCGCGATGGACAATGCCTCGGTGCGCGCGATCCTGCTCAACATCCATTCACTCGGAGGCGAGGCGGCGGGCGTTGCGGAGCTTGCCAGCGCGATCCACGACATCAGGGGCCGCAAGCCCATCGTGGCCTACGCAGGCGATCAGGCGGCCTCCGCCGCGCTTTGGACGGCCGTTGCGGCAGACGAGTTCTTCGTCGGGCCGACCGCGAGCGTTGGATCGCTGGGCGTCGTCTCGGGCTACCGGGACACGTCCGGCCAGGACGCGGCGCGCGGCATCAAGACCTATGAGTTCGTGTCGTCGCAGTCCCCATACAAGCGCGTCGATCTCAACACCAAGGAAGGCCGCGACCGCGTCCAGGCGCGTGTGGACTCCATGGCTGCCGTGTTCGTCGAGACGGTCGCGAAGTATCGCGGCAAGAGCGTCGATCACGTCCTCGAACATTTCGGCCAGGGCGATGTCCTGATTGGTCAGGCGGCTGTTTCCGCCGGAATGGCCGATGGCATCGCGACGTTCGAACAGGTTCTCGCGAGCCTCGCTCGCGGCGATAGCCCGAAGGCATCCTTCGGATTCAACCCGGCCGCCACCGGCCAAATGGAGAGTGAGACTATGGACAAGACCCCTGAGCAGTTGGCGGCCGAAGCTGAAGCCGCCGCCGCTGCGGCTGCCGCCGCTGCTTCGGCAGCGACCACGCAGACTGCCGCAACCACGACTGTCGAGACCGTGGACGCGGCTGCCGAAGCACGCGCTGCCGAGCGCAGGCGCGTGACCGACATCATGGGGCTCACGCTGCCAGGATATGAGGCCGAAGCCCAGAAGGCTATCGAAACGGGCTCTTCGGCTCATGAGTTTTCGGCGATCATCGTGGCCGCTGAAAAGGCCAAGCGCACCACGCGCGCCGCTGACATCAAGGAAGACACCAAGGCGAATGCCGACGTGTCGCCCGCCGGTGCCACCGAGTCCGCGACGGGCGACGATGCCGCCGTCAATGCAATTCTCGCGTCCTTCAAGGCCGCGACCGCTAACTAAGGAGCCGCAACAGTGGCGAAGTATCAGGACGAAGGCACGTTCATCCAGAAGACCTGGGCGCTCGGTCATTGGCGCGCCCGCAAGGTCACCATCTCGGCCGGTGCGGGTGTGCTCGCGGAAGCGACCGTGCTCGGCAAGATCACCGCCAACGGCAAGTACATCAAATCGCTGAAGGCAGCGACCGATGGCTCCGAAGTGCCGGATGCGATCCTGTCCGAAGGGGTCGATGCGGCCACGAAGGATGTCGAGACCATCGTGTTCATCGCCGGTGAGTTCGATCAGGACGCGCTCGTGCTGGGCGCAGGCCACACCCTCGGATCGATTGATGCGGTCTTCCGCACGAAGTCGATCTGGCTCGTGAAGCCGATGGGCTAACCGAGACTCCAACGAAGCATCTCAACGGGAAGCCCCACTATGGACCTCTTTTCGACTACCGCTCTCAACCGCGTTGTGGAGGAGCTGCCGCTTTCGGCGTTCTTCTTCCTCAACACCTTCTTCACCACCGTCGAGACCTCCGACACGGAGGATGTCAAGTTCGATAAGGTGAAGGGTCGGCGTTTGATCACGCCGCTGGTCTCCCCGATCGTGGCTGGCAAGGTGATCCGCGAGCAGGGCTACAAGACTGCCTCGATCGCACCGGCCTACGTGAAGGACAAGCGCGTCTTCGATCCGAACAAGCAGTTCAAGCGCCGCGCCGGTGAGAAGATCGGCGGCAGCCTCACGCCCGAACAGCGCCTGCAAGCCTCGATCGCCTTCTCGTTGTCGGAACAGCTCGACATGTGGACGCGTCGCCAGGAAATCATGGCCGCCGAGGTGCTCCGCACCGGCAAACTGATTCTCGAAGGCGACGACTATCCCCGCGAGGAGGTGGACTTCGGCCGCGCCGCCGGAGCAACCGTCGTCCTGACCGGCAACGATCGGTGGAGCAACGCGGCGGTGAACCCGCTCGACGACATCGAGCAGTGGGGTCAGGACATCTTCATCGAGTCCGGCCTGACCTGCCGTGACGTGATCCTGGCCGCCGACGTGTGGAAGGTCATCCGCGCGAAGATGGCCGCGCCGGACACCGACGCTGTCGGCAAGGCGATGCGTCTTCAGATCGACAACACCAAGGAAACCATTTCGGCGGCGCGTGCCGAGCTGGGGCCGATCCTGATCACCCCCGGCATCCGGCTTGTCGCGGTGTTCGGCGACTACCGCCTGTGGGTGCACTCCGACAAGTACATCGACCCGCTCGATGGCCTGGAGAAGGACGTGCTTCCGGCCGGTGAGATCGTGATGGCCTCGCGTGAGATCGAGGGCGTCCGGCACTACGGCGCGATCCGGGACCTGAAGGCGGGCATTCAGCCGCGCGCCTTCTTCGTGAAGTCCTGGGAGGAGGAGGACCCGAGCGTCCGCTACATCCTGGGTCAGTCGGCCCCGCTGATCGCGCCGTACCGCGTGAACGGCACGCTCGGCGCGAAGGTGCTCTAAGCCATGCCGCTCTATGAGGGTTTGGTGACGATCAAGCGCGGGGGGATTTACCATCCCCCCGGCACGATCCACGACTTCAGCGAGCTTGATGCGAAGGCTCTCGGGCCGTCCCGCGTCCGGCTTGCGCCGGAACAGGCCGCCGCCGAACCGGCGACCGTCGCCGACGCTGCGAGCGACCTTCCTGGCACCGAGACCGCCGGTGGTGCCCCCGGCGACGCGCCGTCCGCCGTTGATGCCCCTCCCGCTCAACAGGCGGACGGCGCGAGCAATCGCGTGGCCGAGATCATGCACGCGCTCGATCTGCTCGACGAGAAGAAGGACTTTTGGAAGTCCGGCGCTCGCGCGGGCAAGCCGAAGCAGAAGGCGGTCGAGGACATCGTCGGCTTTGGCATCTCGGACGCTGACATCGACGCAGCGTTGGCGTTGCGCGACGCGGGCGTTTGATGCCCGTTGAGACCGATAACGATTTGCTCATCTTCCTCAACCCCGGCGAGTTCGGGGTTGAGGCGATGTATGTCTCGCGCGCCAACGGTGCCGAGCCGAAGCCGATCCCCGGTCTCTTCGACGACGAAGGAAGCAACTGGAACCCGAACCGCTGGAGCGGAACGGAGTTTCAGGCGCAGATGGGTGCGAGCATCACGTCCACCGGCCCAACGTTCCTATGTCGCACGTCCGATCTGCTCAGGGGCGGCCGGAAAGGCGAGGCCCTGACCATCAAGGATCAGGAATACTGGATCGAGGACAAGCGGCCGGATGGCACCGGCATGACGCTGCTGTTGCTCATGGCAAACGACTGACATGGCGCATCCCCGCAAGCTCATTCGCGTGTCGTTCGTTGACCGGCTGAAGAACAGTCTGCCAGACGGCAGCTTCCGCACGCGTGCTCAATCGCGTGTTTACAAAAGCCGCCTTGCGCCAATCAGCGAAGAAGAGCTGAAAGAGGATGGGCCTGCCATCCTTGTCTACGCGCGCATGGAGGAGACGGGCAAACCGCAGGATTACGGCGTGGAGGGAGACGCCACCCATGTCGAGCGCAATCTCACGCTTGTCACCGAAGCGATGTTGCTCGCCGGGAGCGAGGTGGACGACGCGCTCGATGATATGGCCGAAGAGATCGAAGCGGCGATCGACGGCTTCATGATCCCAGGTTTCGAGTCGGCGCAGATCAGGCTCATTGAGTCCGACATCGACGTGGTGACCGAGCAGGTGAAGCGCCCGATCGGCGCGATCGGTCTCGTCTGGAACATCAAGTATCGCACCAACTGGCGCGCTCGGGCGAGCGCCAACGACCCGGACGCGCTCGAAGCGTTCCTGCGCGGGGAGTGATATGGTCAAGTTCCTGCGCGATCCCGCGTACACCGGCGGCGTCTCGGACCCGGAAGCGACTGACATCGACCGTCGCGCCCAGGACGTGGTGAAGTTCGGCCGCGTGAAGGAGGTGGACTACAAGCGGAGCCCGCCTTCCTACCGGATCGAGATCGGCGACGAGAACGACGAAGACAACTACATCCTGACCGATTGGCTTCCGGCGACCGGAGGTCGCGCGAAGGGCGACCGCGAAACGCATTATCTCGAAAAGGGCGAGAAGGTCGCGCTCTTGGCCGAAGGCGGTGAGCTTGCGACCGCCTATGTCATGCCCGCCGGGCAGTACACCGAGCAGGAGGACGAGAAGGAGACGACGGACAAGGCGGGGGTCTGGCGCAAGATTTTCCAGAAGCCAAAGAGCAACGGCGGGCAGGGCGGTGAAGGCGGTGAGGGCGGCGAAGATGGCGGCGGGGACGGCCAGGAAGGCGAAGATAGCGAAATCCTCGGCGAAATCTCCTATGACCGCAACACTGGCGATTGGCTGATCAAGGGCATCGAAGACAAGGGATCGATCACTCTCGAAGGCTCGGGCTGCAAGATCGTCATGAAGGATGGCACGATCACGCTGAAGGCGAAGAACGTCGTGGTCGAGGCCGACGACAAGTTCGAGTCCAAGACAAAGCAGTCGCTGCACACGGCCACCGCCTTTAAGACCATCGGCAAGACTTACCTCGGACTCGAGGACAAGAACGATATGCCGGAAGACAAGGTTGTCACCGAAGCCGGACCGGCGAAGCAGACCTTCGCAAAGGTCGGCTAGTAGGCGATCGGAACGGACTGTCGAGCAGTGCGCCGACGCGTCACGGTGCGCTTCATGGCGACGATCAATCTCACCACGGGCGAGAAGTTGGAAGGCATCGACGATGTCTGGCAATCGATCGCGACCATTCTCGGGACCACCATCGGATCGCTCGTGATGGCCCGTGACTTCGGCTCGAAGATGCCGCGCCTTGTGGATCGTGCCGTGTCTCAGGTGACGGTCATCGAGTTCTATGCGGCCGTGCCCGACGCCATCAATCGCATCAACCCCGAAGCGCTCATGGCTGAAGAGCCGCGCTTTCGCATCATTCAAATGACGCTCTCCGATATGACGGACCAAGGCAACGCGACGTTCGACATCGACGGCATCTATTACCCGCGTGGTCACCGTGGCGACTACTCGGAAGCGCGCGACGCTCAGGGCCGCGTCGTAGTCGCGAACAATGTTATCGTGGGGAGCTACGTGTAATGGACGCTCCGCTCCCGAATATCCCGTTGCCCGTCATCGAGCGCGAGCCCGAGTTCGAGACACTGTTCAACAGCCGCCTCGCTCAACTACGCGGCCTGCTCGCCGATGTTGGTTTCGATTGGGACACGTACATGCTGCGGTCCGATCCACTCAACCGCTTCTGCCGTCACGCAGCTTATGGCGATCTGCTCATGGTCTCGGCCATGAACGACACCTTCCGCGCCACGCTGACCGACTTCGCCCAGGGCGCGGATTTGATTGCACTGGCCTCCGATTGGAACCTCACGCGGGCCGATGGCGAGGCGCTTGAAGACCTGCGTCGCCGCCTTCGTGAGACCAAAAAGGGGCAGGGAGGCTTCACTGACAACTGGTATAAGCGCTATGCGTTCGCCTCCGATCCGCTGCGCGTCGATGACGTGGGCGTTGCGGGCGATGCCAAAGGCGGCGTGATCGTCTCGATCCTCTCGAAGGATAACGGCGGCGTGGCGAGCGATGATCTGCTCGCGACGGTGAGCGCTGCGCTCAATCAGCCGGGCGTTCGTGGGGACAACGATCATATCACCGTCGTCCGCGCGGTGATCCGCACGGTCAACGTCGAGGCCGACATTTGGCTTCTGCCGGAAGCCACGATGGACACGACCATGGGCGCATCACAAGCGGCGCTGGTCGCCGAGTTCGCGGCCGAGCGTCGCTTGGGCTGGGACTTCACGTCCGACTTCGCGATTGCCGCGCTGCGGACGATCGGCGTGAAGCGTGTGTCGCTGGTCTCGCCAGCGCCCAACAGCGTCGTTGTGACCGCGTCCAACGAGGCGGTAGCGCTCGGCACCATCAAGCTCAATTTCATGGGTCGGGCATACTGATGACCGATCTTGTCGATCTCGCGCCGCGCAACTCCACGCCGCTAGATCTGGCCGCTATTCGGACGGCCGACGCACGCTCTCGGTATGCGGCGCTCGTTCAAGAGATCGCGGATATTCGCTATCGCGACGTGATCCCGGACGACGTGCTGCCGTGGCTGCTGCGCCATTGGGGGCTCGAAGACGCGGCTGCGTTCATGGACGATCACCAACGCCTCTACAAGGAGGGCAAGCGTTGGCAGACCGTCCGTGGCCGTCTGGAGGCGTTCCAGACCATCTTCGAGTGGCTTGCCCTCAATGGCGTGCATGAACGCGGCACGCATGCCGACGTTCGCTTTGGGCTGTTCCAGATCGGCCTAGACGGCGAGCCCGAGCTGAAGATGCTGCTCAACCTGATCGGCCTTGCAGACCTCTCCAAGGGCGCTGCAAGCGTCCTGGGACGCGTTTATGGCGGCTATGACATCCGCCCGATACGGCTCGACATGATGCCCCTCGACGGTGCTCTGCTCGACGATTGGTCCGGCGTCTATCTGGAGGGCATCGCGCCGAAGCTTTCGTTCGGTCGCCAGCACGGCGAGGAGATCGACTTCGGAGCGCACATCTCGGGCAGCTCGGACGGCCAGGTCTCCGGGACCGCGCGCTTCGAAGAGGGCTTCGTTCTCGACCGCTCGCAGCTCGACGGCGAAGTCCTCGAACCGTCCGTTGTCTCGATCCAGGCGGCGCTGTCCGGCGAGACGATCAACCTCGCCGACACTGTCTTCATGCCGTGGCCCAGCGCCCGTTGGGGCCAGTCTTGGAACTTTGAACCCTTCATCATTTACGGAGGCCCTGATGGCACTTCTGGTTAATAGCGGTCGTGCCGGTCTGGCCGCCGCCCTCAAAGCTCGCCCGATGTTCTTCGCCTGGGGACGCGGGGCGTCGTGGTGGGGTGCGACCGACGTGAAAAACAAGACCTTCGCGGGCTCGCCCGAGAAGTTCACGCTCGATCACGCGCCCGTTGCCTCGGTCGTGGTGAACAACGCAGGCAGCGCTCAGACCTATCAATCGCCCGCTGACTACCTGTTCGATCCGAACAGCGGTGTTGTGACGCGCGTCAACGGCGGCGCGATCCCCTCGGGAGCGACCGTCCAAGCGCAGGCCGTCTACGGCACGCCGTCCCTGAGCGCGAGCGACGTTGCCCTGACCGGCGAGATCGGACGCCGCGCGGCTTCCGCCGTTGAGTTTGTTACGCCCGACCCGAATGGCAACCTCTACACGCCCGGCGGCGAGCGCTGGTCGGTATCGAGCACGGCGACGCGCTACCTGTACGTCGCCACACAGTTCGATTTCCTCGAAGCTGCGACGGAGACGATCCGCGAAGTGGGCATCTTCGTCGATAGCGTGCGCGCGGCGGGAGTGCCCGAAGGGCAACTATACTTGACTCCCGAAGAAGTGGCCGAACCCGGATACTTGCTTCTGCTCGACCGCTTCGCCGGTATCCCTCGGTCCCCGAGTTCTCGGCAGGGCTTCTCTTACGTCTTGGTGATCTAATGGCAGACGCTCGCGACCAACTCCCGACCTACATCAACACCTTCGATCGGGCGAAGGGCTACCAGCGTCTTGCGGCTCACTATGACCGCTTCCTGACCAGCAACGAGATCAATGTCATTCAGGACATTGAGGCGAACCGCGTGAAGGGCATTGCGGATGCCTTCTGGCGCGACGGTTCGCTCGTGAGCGGCGGCGCGATCGTGCTCGGGCCGATCACCAACGGCACCGTCGAGGCGCGTTTGGCGGCGGCCAAGGTCTACATTCGCGGCGCTGTTCATGACATCGAAGCGCGCAACATCACGATCTCGGCCATCGGAACCGTGGTCATTGGCATTCGCCTGCGCACCTTTACCGTGACCTATGAGCAGGACCCGACGCTCAAGGGTATGGCTCCCGGCACGCGTGCTCAGGGCGAGCCGGGAGCGTCCGCGCTCGCCATGCTCGGACGTTGGGGCTATGAGGCCGACGGCGAGCAGGGCGACTTCTTCCCGATCTACACGATCAAGGACGGCACGATCGACACGCCGACCGAGCCGGGCATGGACGATGCCTGGGCGAACCTGCTCGCGCGCTATGACCGGGAAGCGCACGGCGGCTACGTCGTTGAGGGCTTCAACGTCAAGGCGCTGGGCCTCGACGAAACCGGCAAGCAAGCCTTCACCATCTCGGAAGGAACGATCAACGTCTACGGCTACAAGCGCACACGGCCCGCCTCCGCGCGCCTGCGCGTGACCGAAGAGCCCGAGATCATGCTGATCGATGACGAGCCTCACGCGGTCAATTCCGGCACGCAGACGATCAAGGTCCGCTTTGCGCCGATCGCGGCCGTGAGGGAAGTCACGATCATCGCCGAAAAGACCGTGACGCTCACGCACGGAACCTATACGGGCGTTTCGGACACGCTGCCTGACCCGACCGTGCTTTCGATCCGGCAAGTCAAGCAGGGCACGACCGTCTTTGCGCCGACCGCCGACTACAAGCTGACGGGCGCAGCGGTTGACTGGTCGCCGAGCGGCGCGGAGGTCGCGCCGGGCTCCACCTATCAGGTCACGTACCGCTATCTGACCAATGCGACGCCGACGAACGTCACTCGCGACTCGTTCGACATCACCGGCGCTGCCGACGACACCACGGCCTTCGTGAAGTATGACACGAAGCTGCCGCGCTATGACGCCATCGTGGTCGACCAGGCGGGTGCGATCTCTTACCTGAAGGGCATCAGCTCGCTCTACGCGCCGCAGCCTGCCACGGTCGCCCCGACGCTTCACAAGCTCGCCGATGTCTACAACAATTGGGGGCTTGTGCCGACCGTAAAACAGGTCGCGACGATCCGCATGCCATTTGCTGATCTGCGCAGCCTCGAAACGATGGTCGGCGGTCTCTATGCGCTTGTCGCCGAAGAGCGGCTTCAGCGGGACGTAGACCGCAAGGAGGTGTCGTCGAAGCGCGGCGTGTTCGTCGATCCGCTGCTCGACGACGATATGCGGGACCAGGGCCTGCCTCAGACCGGCGCGATCTTCGGCGGCCTGCTGTGGCTGCCGGTGACACCGACCGTCTCAATCATGCCGCTGTCGGCAACGACGCTTGCCTTTACCAGCGAGAACGTGTTCGAGCAGCGCCAGATCACGGGCGAGTCCAAGATCAACCCCTATGCGTCGTTCGCGCCGCCCCCGACCGATGTCACGCTCGATCCGTCCGTCGATCTGTGGACCGATACGCAGAACGTGTGGACCTCCGTGTTCACGTCTCGCGTGGCATGGCAGCGCACCGGCTTTGCGGCCGGGCCGCTGATCGGCACCTCGACACAAACGACCGACCGCATCGTGAACAGTGTCACGACTGCGGAGGAGAACATCCGCCAGCGGTCGGTCGGCTTCACGATCCACAAGTGGGGCTTCAACGAGGTCTTGAAGAAGGTCACGTTCGACGATATCGACGTGACCCCGCCGAACGTGCGCGCGGATGGCAATGGGACCGTTGTCTCGGCATTCCAAATTCCGGCGGGTGTTCCGGTCGGCGTGAAGCACGTCGCGTTCGAGGGCATGGGTGGCTCGAAGGCCGACGCGCTCTATACCGCCTACGGGTGGCTCACCACCATCAACAACGAGCGCACGGTCGTCACGACCTATTGGTACAGTGCCGACCCGCTCGCGCAGACCTTCCGCTTGAGCGAGCCGCGCCAAGCGCTCGGTGTCGATGTCAAGTTCACCAAGGTCGGCGACCGCAGCAAGCCGGTGCGCCTCCAGATTCGCGAAGTCGAGCTGGGCATCCCGACCGAGCGCGTTGTCGCCGAGTCCCTGATTGACATGAACACCGTCACGGTCATCGATCCGCTCTCGGTCGCGCCGCGCGTCGAGTCCGATTGGACCTATGCGCCGTTCGCCCGGCCCGTGACGCTGCGCGAGGATCGCAGCTATGCGATCACGCTCCTCACCGACGACGCGACGCACTCGGTCGCTATCGCCGACCTGGGCGGCTTTGACCAGCTCAACGGCTGGGTGACCAGCAACGCGTTCCCGCTGGGCACTTTCCTCGACGGCTCGGACTCGCGCACTTGGTTGCCGAAGCCGGGTCGGTCGCTGGGCTTCCGTCTGCGCTGCGCGAAGTATGCGCCGGCGGCGCGTTCTATCGAGGTTGGCACGGTCGATGTCGTGAACTGCTCGGACCTCATGCCGCTGATCGCGGCCGAGCGCCCTGAAGGGACGGCAATCGAAGTCGAGTTCGAGGCACCGGACGGTGCGAAGTACGTCACGGCCCCGGCGGTGAACATCCAACTTCCGGTCTCGATCACCGGCACGTTGAAGGTCCGCATGCGGATCACGGGCACGTCCATCCTGTCGGCTCTCATGCTGCCTTTCCTGCAAGTCGTCGCGGGATCGATCCAGCCGAACGGCGACTACATCACGCGCGCCTTTGAGGCCGGGACCGACTCGAAGATTCGTTTGATCCTAGACGTTTACCTGCCGGGCAACTCGACGTTCG
The DNA here is from genome assembly GCF_051167555.1 of Bradyrhizobium sp. HKCCYLS3077. Classification (NCBI taxonomy): domain Bacteria; kingdom Pseudomonadati; phylum Pseudomonadota; class Alphaproteobacteria; order Hyphomicrobiales; family Nitrobacteraceae; genus Bradyrhizobium; species Bradyrhizobium sp. HKCCYLS3077. The sequence continues at coordinate 681,672 of NZ_JBNPTH010000003.1, forward strand.
AGGCCAAGATTCAAACGGGCGTCAACGCTGGGCTGCCGGTGTGGTCTGCCGCCAACGCGCTCACTCTGGAGAAGGCCACGCCGCTCGGTGATGGCTGGGAGGAGCGTCAGTATATGCTCGATCATGTCTCGATCTCGGCCTCGCGGGCTTACGTCAAGCTCGGTGGCGGCCCGGCGGCGCGCTCGAATGCTCGCAACATCCGTGCAGTCGCGGTCAAGTCCACCACGGGGGCCTAATAGATGACTGACGAGACCACGCAGCGGGGCTACCCGCTGCCGAACCCCGACAACATCGCGCGCGACGATGCAACCCGCATCCGCAACGCGATTGCGATGATCAGCGACGACGTGACCGAGCTTGAAGAGCGGAACGTGGTTGCGTCCGAGACGATCTTCGGTAGCGTCCGCCTCGCGACTGCGGCGGAAGCGAGTGCCGGCACGGCCACGAACCGGGTGCCGGTCGTTGCCAGGGTCGCGGCAATGATCTCGGCGGCGGTGAGCGTCGTGTCGGACGCGCTAGCTACACTCCAAGGGACGGTGAACTCGAACAAGACGGCAGCCGAGAACGCGGACACCACTCTTCAGACCAACATCAACAATCTGAGTTCGTCCGTCGCGACTGCTTTGGCGGGCAAGGTGGCTACCAGCTCAGTTGGGACTGGCGCGAACAAGATCGTGCAGTTCGATGCAAACGCGAAATATCCGGCGGCGGACGGGTCGCTGATCACGAACCTTGTGCGGTACGACGCGGCGCAGGGGCTCAGTGCAGCGCAGGCGCAAAACGCCCGGAACAACATCTTGGCCCTCGGCCGGAAGGTGACCGTCTCCATACTGACGAGTGGCTCGGGCACGTTCTCCCCCTCGGCCGGAGCGGTTGCTTGGAGGGTGCGCGTCCAAGGCGCTGGCGGTGGCGGTGGGGGGAGCGCGAACTCCGCTGGTAACGGCGGTGCTGGCGGCGCTGGCGGCACCACGACCTTCGGCTCGATTGCCTGTACCGGGGGCGCCGGTGGCGGAGGTTCAGGCGCTGGCCTCGTCAGTGGTGGCGGCGCATCGGGCGGCGATATCAACATCTCGGGTGCAAACGGTCCTGCATCTAACGGAGCGGGTGCCGGTGCTGTTAGCAACCCCTTCAGTCATACGGGTGCGCCTTCTGTGTTCGGCGGCGGCGCTGTGAGTGCATGGCCCAACGCTGGCGGCTATTCGCCTAACTGCCCCGGCGCAGGCGGCAGCGGTGGCGGCGGCTACGTCAGTGGTGGCTTCAGTGGCGGTGGGGGCGGTGCTGGAGGCTATGCCGAGAAGTGGATCGTGAACCCAACAGCCACGAGCTACGCGATCGGTGTTGGCGGGGGCGGGGGCAGCGCCGGATCGAACGGCTATGCAGGCGGTACGGGCGGAAACGGCTGCATCATCATTGAGGAGTTCTACGGCTAATGTCTCGCTTTGCAATCATCGACACTGCGACGAAATCGGTCCTCACCGTCATTGAATACGAAGAGCCGCCCAGCAATCCGCCGCCGGGCTTTTCCGAAGGCGTCATCGCCGTTCAGAACGAGGACGCCTCGGCAGATTGGACATGGGACGGTCACACGCTCTCGGCACCGCCCGCCGCCCCGGCTCCGGTCTTCGTTCCTGCGTCCGCCAGCAAGCTCGGGCTCAAGCGCGCGCTTGGTGAAATTGGGCGTTGGAACGAGGCGAAGGCGCTGATGGCTTCCAACGCGGGCGTGCAGGAAGAATGGGATTTGGCGATTGAGATCAAGCGCGCGGACCCGCTCGCGCAGATCATCATCGCTGCCATGAGCCTGAGCGAAGCCGACGTTGACGCGATACTAATTCGCGCTGCTGCGCTCGTCTGAAAGGCTACTGGAACGGTCCCGACAACTAAGCGGGCGCTTCCTACGGTGCTCTCAATCCCAATGCTTCGAGGATTGAGAGCACACATATGTCCCTTACCGATTTTCTGCACGGCGTCGAGACTGTCGTCGTTGACTCCGGCCCCCGGCCGATCCAGACCGTCCGCTCGTCCGTCATCGGATTGATCGGTACCGCCCCCGGAGCGAACGAAGTCGCGTTCCCGCTCGACTTTCCGGTTCTCGTCAATCGTCGGCAGGCCGCTGCGATGATCGGCACGACCGGCACCCTGCCGCAAGCTATCGACGCAATTTACGATCAGGGCGGCGCTCTGATCGTCGTGATCCGCGTCGCGGAGGTGGAGCACGAGAACGAGCAGCTTTCGAAGGTGATCGGCGGAGTGGATGCCGACACCGGCGCATTCACCGGCGTTCACGTCCTGCGCGCTGCGGAGGCCGAGTGCGGCGTTGCGCCGATGATCTTCATCGCGCCGGGCTTCTCCCATCAGCGCCCGATCGGCGTGAGCGGTCACACCGTCATGTCTCAGGGCAACGGCTACACCCACGCGGAGGTCGTCTTCACCGGCGGCGGCGTGGGCGCGGTGCTCCCGTCCGCGACCGTGATCCTGACCAACGGCAAGGTGACCGGCCTCGACTTCAAGTCGCTGGGCTATGGCATCGTGTCGCCGATCACCGCGACGATCACCGGCGACGGCACCGGGGCGGCGATCACGATCCAGACCGGCGCTTCGGCGAACCCGGTGGTCGGGGAGCTGAAGCAGCTCGCGGACGGCATGAAGGCGCACATCATCGCAGATGGTCCGGCGACCACGGACTCGGCCGCCTTCGCCTATCGCAACGACCACGGCACCCGTCGCGTGTTCATCGTCGATCCCAAGGTGTCGGGGTGGTCGGTGAAGTCGAACACCTATGCCCTGGAGCCCGCGTCGCCGGTCTGATCTCTCGCGTGGACAACAACTCGGGCTTTTGGGAGTCGCCGTCCAACAAGGAAGTCTACGGCATCGCCGGCATCTCGCGGCCGATCGACTACGCCTATGGCGACAAGAACAGTCGCGCGAACATCCTCAACGAAAACCAGATCGCGACGTTCATCCGCGACGACGGCTGGTATCTGTGGGGCAACCGTACCTGCTCGGCTGACCTGAAGTTCGCCTTCCTGTCCGTGTCGCGGACGGCCGACATGATCGACATCTCGATCGCGAAGGCTCACCGCTGGGCGGTCGATCGCTCGATCACCAAGAACTATCTCGACGACGTGGTCGCGTCCGTGAAGGCGTACATGCGGCAGTTGAAGACCAAGGGCGCGATCCTTGGCGGCGACTGCTGGGTCGATCCGGAGTTCAACACGGAGGCCGACATCACCGATGGTCATGTCACCTTCTCCTATGACTTCACCCCGCCGTATCCGGCCGAGCGCGTGACCTTCCGGTCGCATCTCGTCTCCGACTACATCCGCAACCTCTTCGCATAACGGGGAAAAGAGATGATCCCGCGCGTACTTCGCAACTTTAACACTTTCGTCAACGGGACCGGCTGGGCCGGTCGCGTTGCCGAAGTCGAGCTGCCGGACTTCCAAGTGAAGACGGAGGAGTATCGCGGGGGCGGCATGGACGCTCCCGTCGAACTCGACATGGGCTTGGAGGTCATGACCGCCAAGTTCACCTTCGGCGAGTACAACACGCAGATTCTCGGGCTGTTCGGCAACATGGACGGCAATGCTGCGCGCGTGCAGCTCCGTGGCGCTCTTCAGCGTGACGGCGAGGCCGCCGTCGCGATGGTGGTCGATCTGCACGGGGGTTTCAAGGGCAACACCCTTGGGAGCTGGAAAGCCGGTGACATGACGCCGAACGAAGCCGAGATGACGCTTCGCTACGTCAAGGTCCAGATCGGCGACATCGTCGCCATCGAGATCGACGTAGACAACATGATCCGCATCGTCAACGGCGTGGATCAACTCGCCTCGATCCGGGCAGCGATGGGCATGTAAGGCGGCGAGACTAGCCCCTCTACGCGCGAGCGCACGGGCTAGTCTCTTCGAGCTATCAACGGGAGAATTATGCAGTGAGCGACGAAGAGAAGCAGCCCGATATGCGGGCGGAAGCCCCGATCACTCTCGACTTTCCGATCGAAGTGGACGGCGTGAAGTATTCGAGCCTGACCATGCGTCGGCCGAAGACCAAGGACTCGAAGAAGGCCGCCAAGTTCAAGGGCCACGACGCGGACCGCGGCGTGCTGCTCCTGGCCGATCTGTGCGGCGTCGCGCCGAACGTGATCGACGAACTCGACGAATATGACGCGAAGAAGCTGGGCGATCAGCTCGATGCTTTTCGTGGGGGTCAGTCGAGCTAAGCGATCTCCGCAAGGCGATATTGACGCTTGTTCGGCTGACCAAAGGCGGCATCACGATCAGCGAGGTCGAAGAGATGTTCCTCGACGACTTCTATGAATGGCTTGAAGCAGCAACTGAGCTTCAGGCCGACATCAACAAGGCGATGAAGGCGAAGTAGATGGCGACCGGCTTCTCGGTATTCGTCAATATCGGTGGCAAGGTCAGTCCGAGCCTCAACGCCGCTGTTAGCGCTGCGAAGGCCCAGATTAACGGCCTGGGTGCTTCGCTCGCTACCGTGGGCGCGCGCATGAACGCGCCGTTCTTGGCCGTCAACAAGCACATTGCAGAGACGTCGAAGTTGATGTCCAAGGTCCAGCGGACCGGGCGCAATGCGACCTTCGGCGTCACGGTTCCCGCCGGGCTCTTGGGCGTCGAGGCGATCAAAGCTGCCAACGAGCGCGCAAAGGTGGGTAACACGCTCGAATCCATTGGCCTCGACGGGATGACGCCGGAGCAGCGCACGAAGGCGCGCAAAGAGATCGTGGCCTACGCCGACGCCATTGCCGCAAAGTACGGCGACGCCACCGAGATCATGAAGACCTTCAACGAGCTTCTGAAGGCGGGCTTCAGCGTTGATGCCGCCAAAGGCGCGATCGAGACCGTCTTGCAGGGCGCGACCACGGCCGAAGACATGAGCGGCGCGGAGCTGGGCGGCTACGTCACGAAACTTGCCACGCAATACAAGCTCGGAATGAAGTCCACTGAGGACGCGGCGGCGAGCACACAGCGCATCGTGGACAACTTGGTGTATGGCGCGCTGAAGACCAGTGCCAGCACGAAGGATATGGCGCAGTCGTTCCGGTACGTCGGCGCTGCCGCCGCAGCGGCTGGCAACTCGGTCGAGCAGACCAACGCCATGATCATCGCCATGGCAAAGGCTGGCATCCTCAATTCTGAATCGGGCGTCGCGCTGCGCTCGGCTTACGTCCGCATGGTCAAGCCAACAAAGGCGGGGCGTGCCACGATGGCGAAGCTGGGTCTCCAGTATTCGGACTATGTGAATCAGGGCAATCGCACCGGGGCGAACGTAAGCGCCGGTCTGGCGGCGTCGGGCTATGACATCGACCCCAAGGTGCTCGACAAGGTGCTCAACGCAAACAAGGGGGCGCCCGATAAGCAGCGCAAGGCGATCTATGATGCTGTCGTGGCGAAGCTCGGCACTAAGAGCGCGCAGGACATGAGCGCGATCATGGAGGCGGTGGATGACACGTTCACCACGGCAGGTTCCGAAATCGATCTTCTGAAGCTTGCAAGGGATCTGAAATCGAAGGGGGCGACCCAAGGCGATCTCGCCAACATGTTCGAGGGGCGCCAGTCGGTCCGCATGTTGGCGCTGCTTTCGCAGAACCTCGAAGAAATTCTGAAGGATGTGTCGGAGAACGTCAAAGGCTATGCCGCAAAGACGTGGGAGGTCTCGTATCAGGGGCTCCCGAAGTCCATTCTGGAACTCGACTCGGCCTACAAGTGCCTTCGGAACACGCTGACCGAGCTGGTCATGCCGGACATCCTCAACGGCATGAAGTGGCTCGAGAACCTGATGAAGGGCATGGCCGCGTCATCCCCCGGCTTGCTCAAGACGGGCCTGTATCTCTCCGCTGCGGCTGCCGCCGCCGGACCGCTTCTCTATGTGCTGGGTGCAGTCGGTCGCGTGGCCCTGTTCGCTATGCGGGGCTTGAGCGCAACCATGATGCTGGCGCTCGCGTCCTCGCGTATGTTGGTCGGTGCTATCGCATTGCTGTCGGGCGGCCTTGTTCGGGGCGGTGCCATCATGCTCGCGTTCGCGGCCCGCACTCGCGTCGCCCTGGCCGCGATGTCGATGTTGCGCTGGTCAACGATCGCGCTTGCCGGGCTGTCCGTCGCGGGCGGCGGTCTGATGGCGCTGGGCAAGGCGATCTTGCTGTTCCCGGTCACGGCGCTCCGCGCGATCGGCCTTGCCATGTGGGGCCTGGTTGCCAACCCGGTCGGTCTGATCATCACCGCGTTGGTGGCCGCGCTGACCGCGCTCGGTGTGTGGGTCTACAACAATTGGGATGGCCTCAAATCCTTCTTCGCGGGCTTCGGTGAGGGCTTCATGAAGGGGCTGGGTCCAGCGGGGGAGGGCATCAACAAGCTCGCCAGCGGGCTCGGGAGCGTCGTGAATTGGCTCGGGCAGTTGCTTGGTCCGCTCGATGAGAGCGGAACGAAGTGGCGGACCTGGGGCGAAACGGTCGGCGGCGTGGCGGCCGAAGGCGTCAACAAGGTCATCTCGGCGATCCAGACGTTGGTCGGCTGGGTCGGTACCGCCATCGAAAAGATTGGCAACCTCGGGAGTTCCATCAAAGGGCTTTTCAGCGGCAAGTATGGCGCGACTGAGGGCGGGGCTCCGGCCTCGATCGCAGGCGCTCGCGCCATGGGCGGCCCGGTGAGCTACGGCAAACCGTACCTTGTCGGCGAGCGCGGTCCCGAGCTGTTCGTGCCCGGCGCGAGCGGCCGGATCGAGACGAACGCAACGCTGCGCCGCCTCAACGCGAGCGGCGCGGCTGCGGTTGCCGCGTCGTCTTCAGCGGCGGGTGTGGGCGGAATGGTCTCCCGGTCCCAGCGCGCGGAGGTCAACATCACCGTCAAGGGCGGCGATCCGGCTGAAGTCCGCCGGGCCGCCGAAGAAGCCGTCTATGCCGCCTTTGCCCGGCTCGAATCCGAGCAGCGCGGCCTCTTGAGTGATTGATCATGCAAAGTTCGGTGATGCTCGCGCTCGGCGCGTTTCGCTTCTCGGTCTCGACCGCCGCCTATCAGAAGTTCGAGCGGTCTTCTGAATGGCGGTGGCCTGCCACGGATCGCATTGGCATGGCCCCGGCCAAGCAATACGTCGGACCCGGCGAGGACACGATCACGGTCGATGGCGTGATTTTCCCGCACTATCGCGGCGGTTTGCGGCAGATGGATATGATGCGCGCGCAAGCCGGTCTCGGGCAGCCGCTCCCGCTGATCACCGGCTTCGGCCGCTATCTCGGCTTCTACTGCATCGAGAAGGTCAAAGAGGGCATGGAGACCTTCATGTCGGACGGCGCGCCGCGCAAGATCGAGTTCACCGTAGAGCTGGGGGCCTACGCCTGATGGCCGAGACCTACACCACGATCGAGGGCGATACGGTTGACATGATCGCCTGGAGCCGGTTCGGCGTCACGCACGGAGCGACCGAAGCGATCCTGCGCGCCAACCAGGGCCTTGCCGCAGGGGGAACGCGGCTGCCCCAGGGCCTCACGATCGTCATCCCGGCGTACACCCCGAAGAAGGTCTCGGCAGCCGCGAGGATTTGGTCGTGACGCCTGCTGCACGCGTAGTCCTCGACGGCAGGGACATTACGGCAAACCTAATTCCGGCCCCCTTCGGAATGCCGCTGCTCGGTGGCGGTGTGGGCATTCCTGGCGGCCTCATCCCAGCAATCGGCAACGGCGGCGGCCCGCTGCTCTCCCTTACCATTCAGGACAACGAGGGCAAGAAGTCCGACTCGTGCGAGCTGGAGCTTGACAACCGCGAGTATATTCCATCGCCGGGCAAGGGCTCGAAGCTGCAAGTATGGCTCGGCTTCGTCGAGAGCGGCATCAATTTCATGGGCTCGTATCAGATCGACTCGTGGACGAAGAAGGGGCGGCCGAAGATCATGACCGTTTCGGCCAAGGCCGCCGGTCTGACCACGGAAATCAAGGCCCCGAAGTCGCGCTCCTATCACGAGAAGAGCATCGAAGAGATCGTGCAGTACATCGCCGGGCGCAACGGCCTGCGTGCGATCGTGGCCGGTGAGCTGGGCAGCATCAAACCAGGCCATCTTGACCAGTCCAACGAGTCCGATCTTAACTTCCTCACGCGCCTCGCGGGCCGCGTCGGCGGAAACTTCAAGCTGGCGAACGACACGGTCATCTTCAACAAGGCGGGCTCCGGGCAACTTCCGAGCGGCGGCGCGGCCCCGACCTTCATGCTGACCGAGACCGGGCAAACGGATTGGGACTGCACGGGCTCAACGCGCGGCGATTACGAGTCGGTCGAGGCGGCCTGGCACAATATCAAGAAGGGTGAGCGCGAGTGGGTCAAGGCGAGCGGGGCAGGCGGCGGGAGCGGTGGCCGCAACGGGCCGAAGCATCGCGTGCGCAAGCTCTTCAAGACCAAGGAAGAAGCGGAAGCCCAGGCGAAAGCGACCAAGGGCGCGCTCGCTCGCGGCGAGAAGGTCTTTGCGGCTAGCTTCCCCGGCCGGACAGAGATGTTTGCCGGTGCTGGCCTGACGGCGGTCGGCTTCGATCCTGACTGCGACGGCAGCTACACTATCAAGTCCGTGACGCATTCGCTGAATAGCTCGGGGCTACTTACCCGCATCTCTTCCGAGACCACGAGCGAAACCGGTGACGGGTGGGGGGCGGAATAGGCGGCGGCACTAGGCCCTATCGAACTCGTTTGACGCGAACCAAATTTTGTATTGCAGTGGGCGGTAAGATGGCCGATCTGCAAGTATATTGCTTCTCAATTCCTCATAGCAACAAGCTATCGAGCGAAACATTCCGCGGTAGACCGTTGCGAACCTAGGGAATGCAATTTAAGATCATCTGGATCGTTAAAGCAGCTTGGATAATTTTGTCGCTCTGCATCTTTTGGATGAAGAATGAGATCAAATCTCTTTCTGGTTTTTGCACTTCTTGGAAGCACGCAGCCGTGCATTGGGCAAACTTCTGTTGCGCTTGTCCGCTCGGATACGCTGGGACAGTATGGGATTATGAAGCAAGCGGTCGCGCAAGAATGGAAGAAAGTAATATATTCTGGTAAACCAAGGGCATCAAGAAGTTATGAGCTAACTTCGTGTGTTGGCGCAGTCACCTCCATGTTTAGCGGCGATAATCTCACATCGGACCTTGCAGTCCTTGCTGCGGAAGTCCGGCTCGCATCGTTGACTCTCGAATGGGCCGGTTATCCACGCGAAATATGGCAACCCGTAGTCGGTACGTTCGAGAAAAAGCTTTTACAAGGATTGGAGCAAGGAAAGCGGTTGAAAGACCTCGAATACGTGGAACTTGCGAAACAAGCCCAAGACAAGCTTCTAGAATTTCGCACCACGCGGCCAACCTTACCATCGATTTCTTGGGAAGTCGCTTGCGGCGGTTGGAGTGAGCTTACATTGAAGGTCGTGACGAATCCGAAGGGAGGGGTAGTCAAAATGATTCCGTCTCTCTTCTATTCCTTTTGCGACAAGCAAGGCGTGAAAGCCAGCTCCTTCAAAGAATGTGACCAATGGACCAAGGTTTCGGACGGTGAGGAGATTACTGTTGTCGGCGCCTACTATTACGAAATCAGCTGGAGCAACGGTCCTTCATTCATATCTCGAAAGGACTTTAGTTCGATGCCCGACACAGCGAAGACTTGGATGGTTGCAAAATAGGACTGCGAAATGGCAAGAGGGCTCGATGAGTTATATGTCGTCCTAGAGGACTATAAAAAACTGTTCGCTTGGGCTGTGGCGATCTCCATTATGCCCTTCGCTGCTTCTCTTTCAGAGTTGGCGCCTCCTTGGCCGAAACAGATAGCGGCAGTAACAGCTATCGCTCAGCTTGCAGTTCTCCTTCTAGTGTTTCAAATATTTCGAAATTCGCCCAAACGCGTCGTCAATCGAATTGTGGTCGCAAGTTTCTTGGCGCTCTTCAGTCTTAGCGCGATCTACATCGTTGTGTTGCTCGGATTCACATTTCAATTGTCCGGAACTTCCGAAAGAATGGTGCGAGGTTTCTATTGTACTCAAATTGCGCAGGCCTCCTATCCAGCAAAATGTCCGTTGCTCGGGGCGGACGAGATGAATGAAGCTGGATACGTTGCCTCGCGCCTATGGACCAATGGCTCCATCGTCATGGTCCACGTGACGCTTGTCACAATTTGGACAGCCGCATTTACGGCCCTCGCTCTCCTCGTTGGAAGTTTTGCGATCTTTCAACAGCGGAAAATGCCCCTTCGCTCTCACCAAAAAGGGCAGCAATTAGGATGAAGAGTCTGCGATTAGGTGTAGAGGAGACCTTTGCACTTCAGTCTGGCTGAGCACGAGAAGCAAGAATAGAAGCGACGAGATACCATCCTAGATGAGCGGATGCGTCTCGCTGGGGCGACCCAAACGGTCCCGTCAACTGTGAAGCGAGTAGCCATGATGCCTCCAACAACTGGAGAGCATCATGTCGATCAGCATCAAGAAGGGGCTCGGCTATCGTGACGGGGCACCGTTCCCGTTCGTGAAAAGCCCAAACCACGGCGGCGCGCTGAAGCCGCGCTTCATTGTGATCCATGATACGGCGTCCGGTCTCAAGGACGACGGCGACATTTCGTGGCTAACCAATCCGGCTGCGAAGGTCTCCGCGCACGTCGTCGTGAGCCGCGAGGGCAAGATCACCCAGCTCGTCCCGTTCAACGTGGTCGCGTGGCACGCCGGTCAGTCCCAATGGAAGGGGCTGAAGTTCATGAACAGCTACGCCATCGGGATCGAGATCGACAACCCTGGCAAGCTTCAGAAGGTGTCGGACGGCGTCTACGAGAACGACATCTGCACGATCGACACGAACAAGAACCCGTCGCTCAAGGTCGAGTATGCCAAGACGTCGGCTCACGGTGCGGGCTATTGGCTGCACTACAGCCCCGAGCAGATCGCGGCCGTCACCGATCTGTGCTTCGCGCTCGCGCAAGAGTTCAAGATCGAGGACATCATCACGCATTGGATGATTACGCCGGGCCGGAAGATCGACACCAACCCGCTGTACCCGCTTGATCAGTTGCGCGCGTCGGCGCTTCCCTACAAGCCGGTTGGTCTCATGGAGACGCCGGAAGGCGGTGAGCGGCAGGACAGCAACGAGTCCGGTGAGGAGCACGTCCACCTCGAACCGCGGTGCGACGTACACGACGAGAGCGCGACCAAGCCCGGCAAGCTGAAGGCGTTCATCAAGAGCAAGCTCACGGCGGGCACCGGCCTGTTCACCGGCCTCTCGTTCTCGTCCTTCACGGGCCTGCTCACCGACTGGAAGGTGATCGTGGCGCTGGGCGGCGTGATCATCGTGGGCCTGGGCGTGTGGTTCTGGCTCGACCGCGATGATGGCTAAGCTCGCTCGGTCGATGACTGACAAGCTCGGCTTCGGCGATCTGCTGTGGCAGATCGCAACTTCGGATGCCGTTCTGTTGCTGGTCGCCGGGTTCATCGTGATCGCCATGCTGGTCGGTCACTTCCCGGTGCTCTCAAAGCTGTCGGCACTGCAACAGTACGTCATCCCGGCGAAGCTCGCCGTGTATGCCTTCGTCTTCCTGTTCGCGTTCCTTCTCGGCTTCCGGACGGCCGACGATCGGGCAGAGGCGAAGGCACTGCGGGCCGATGTCGCGAGGAAAGATGAGGTGATCGCCGCGAAGGACTTCGATCTGCGTCTCGCGATCGAAGCTGCCGAAGTGGCGCAGAAGCAACGTGATGAAGCGGCGCTCCGCGCCAAGGAAGCTCAGGACGAAATCGATGACTATGCCCAACGCCACAAGGCGCGCCCTAACGCTTCTTGCGTGCTCATTCCTAGCGACTTTCCTGACAGCTTGCCAGACGACGGCAAGCGTTAGGCCCTCTCCAAGCTTCACCATGCCCCACGAGTCGACGCTCGTGCTCGACGAAGTGCCCGCTCCAAAGATCAAGCCCGGCGACGACGCTCGCGTGGCGTGGCGTCTGGAGCGGGCCGCCCGGATCGAGGCCAATCATCGGCTTCGCGTCTCCCGCTCCAACGTGCGCGACGTGCGCCTCAAGGCATCGGCCGCTGCGAAATGATTACGATCCCCGAATGGCTCATGGGTTTGCTCGGTACCGGCTTCGGAGCGGTCGTGGCGCTTCTAATCCGCAATGCGGTGTCGCACGCAAAGAACGAAGCGTCGGCCAAAGCGGGGCAGGCAATTGCCAATGAGGCGAAGGCGGCAGCCGCTGAAGCACAGCGGCTTGCCGCCGCGACCGAGCGCGACCTTGCGCAGTTCCGCGAGAAGGTCGCGCAGGAATACGCGACTGTCCAACTGATCGATCGGATCGAAGAGCGGCTGGTCGGCGCGCTGGATCGCATCAGCGCTCGCTTCGACCAGTTTCTGTTGACGCAAACCGGGAAGCCGAAGTGATCACCGACAAGAACAAGAGGGGCGCGATTGAGGCTGGCGAGCGTGAGGCTTCGATTCGTGGCGCGTTGCAAGGTGCGCCTTAAGGCGTCCGCTACTGCCCCATCCCTAGTCTGAGTGCAGCGACCAAATGCCCCAATAGAAGCGAGAAACGGCTTGCTTAAAGTCACGGGGAGTATTAGCGCGCTAACGCGACGGATAGATCGAGGATCAAGTTCTAATCGCTTGATTGCTTAGGTTGTGCTGATAATCTCGATTAAGAGAAACATTGGGAGGGCTGACCTATGGCTCCTACAAAAGGCAAATGGCAGGTGTACGAACCCACCGGTCGGCCGGTCGGACTCAAAGTAATGCCTAAGAGCTTGGCTCCTAGAGTTGGCGGAGGAGGGACGCTGATATTCAATTCTTCTTCGCAGACGCAATACATCTTTTCTCCGATTGGCTACTCCTCATGTATCCTCAATGCGATGAGTGATTTTTGGGAGGTTGGGCCGACTTTCGGTGAAACTCTAGCCACAACAATTGAGGCGACCGAGGCTGAGTGTTTGCCTGACGGGACTGTTGTGTTTTCTAATGTCGACGGCTCGGTATCGCCCCCGAAATATCCGGTGGCATATCTATCTCCCCAAACCTACGCGTACATTGCTTATGATGGCATCGCTACACCGCAAGCCGACATGTGAAACGAATCGCTAGTCAGTGGCGCGCAACGTCCTGTTCACCCAAAAGCACGCGCTCTTGCCTTTGGGTCGGACGCAAGGGAGTTCAGTTGCGGGGAGATCTTCGATGAAAACCTCGTTGCCCTTGTCGATCAGGGAGCAGCCCTTGGACACGGCATAGCCCAACGCCATCCTTGGGTCGTCCCGACCCAAACTCAGGAGCTTGAACATGACCTCGGTGGTCGGGTAGGCGAGGGCATCGACTTAGTTTACGTGCCCGGCGTGCCCGATCTCGGTTGCGGCGTTTGCTGCGACGATCTCGGCGACCGGGACGACGACGCTAAGGGGTACTCGAATGGGCGTGTACGAGAGCTCCTAGAGGCTACGGTAATCACAGTGCCGACGGGGGCACGCAACCGAAACTGCCTTGGAGCACAAGAGGGAAGATGTAATTACCGCTGGCGTGATCCACGCCTAGCCTTTGGTCTCCGGAACCCACGCTGTCAGCAGGCGCCAGGCAAAGCGCATTGGCCATCGACGTAGTGCAGCGGCGTTCTCGGAGACCGCTAGGTTAACGAAGAAAGCGGCAAACCCCGCTGGACTCTGTGTTCTGTTTTTGTTCTACTGTCTCCCACTTCCTTCGAACTAGGGTTAGACGATGCCGGACCTCGGCCAAATTCGCTTGGAGATCGAGCGTACGCGCAAGAACGTGGCTAGGCTGCGCCGAGACCTCCTAGCGCTTCAGAAGGCCGGAAGGCCAACAGCCGTTACAGAAGCCGATCTTCAACGCCTGCTCGATCGCGTGGACTTGCTTTGCGAGCAGCGCGACAGGCTAAAGGCTCTCCAACCTCGACCGTCCGCCAGCAAAGTTCTGGGAGGTCGTTCGTGGTAAACTCTACGATCCCGTATCGTCAGGCATCTCGGGCACTGCGTCTTCATCGACGTTGTTGCACAGAGGGCAGGGGTCTCCCGCCGCGCCGCAATCGCAGGCGTCGGCTAGGCTCCCCCAGGGTCGTTCGGGATGAGCTTCACAGACCCATCGCGCACCGTAACAACGCAAGCACACCTTCATGCCGAGTCGATTCTTTAGGCGGGGCGTTGTTCCGATCTTGACAGCTAACCCTCTTGTCCGCATATTGCGGACATGGCTGAGCGGATCTTCCCCGGCCCAACGAGAGGTTAGCCCCGAATGACCGAGACCGCCACGATGGATCAGCAAGAGCAGATCGCACGAATCGAACGCGCTCAAGAAGAGACCCGCAAGTTCGTCACCGAACAGCACAAGCTCACTTCGGAGGCACGCAAGCTTGCGCGCGACGCTTCGCTCGCTCCGTGGCAATTGGTCGTTACGGCGATGACCGCCGGTGCCGCCCTGTTCGGCGCTGGCGCGGCCTTCACGAAGTTGCTCGGGCCATGACCGGAGCACGCCTGACCGAATGTCTGGCCTCGCTGCGTTGGACGCAGCGGGGGCTAGCTGCGATTCTCGAATGCGATGATCGCCTCATTCGCCGGTGGGCGTCCGATCAGGCCGACATCCCGGCCAGCGTTGCGGCGTGGCTTGAGACATTGGCGAAGGCGCACGACGCGGTCCCACCGCCGCAGGGATGGAAGCGACGCCAGTCCGGGTAGCACCGGACCCATGCGGGTCCTTTCTTGCCCGCCTGCGCACGATAGTTTCGGTGGAAATCTCACTCTTAACGTTGCAACGGGGCATAGTTCCGCTAGCGTGTATATCTCCCAAATTACTCGTTGGGGCGGCCCTTCGAGGAATCAACTTCTCAGTTCTGCTGAGAGGGTGTTCCTCATTGTCCGGAACATCTCCCTGCAGCTGAGTGGCCTGCAGGATGGATGAATGAAACAGGATTTTCAGTTAGCTCTACTCGTTGCCACTATCACTGCCGGCTGCGGGGCACTGGCGTTAACTTCCGCCATCCTGAGCCGAGATCAGGCGGCTATGTCGCAGTTCTTCTCCACCGCAAACAGCCTGTTCGACGTCGGTGCAGTCGCCCTTATTGCCTTGATCGTCGGACGAGAACGGTCAAGCTGAGGGCGCGCTTTCGACGAGAATGCTGCATGTTCCCGCTTGGAGCTGGAAGGAAGGCCAATCTCGCGCGAGCCTAATCGATTCAGGTGAGGCAGCGGAATAGTCGATGGCAGACAGAGGCAAAGGAGGGCAGGATGGTTGCCGAGGTAGCTGTGGGCCTGGCGGCGCTGAAGTCAGCGTTCGATCTCACAAAAGGTCTCAAAGATATCGATGATCGGGTTCGCTTGAACGATGCTAGGTTGCTGCTGCAGGAAAAAATCCTTGATGCTCAACAGGCACAATCTGAATTGCTCGGTCGCGTCGAGCAACTCGAAAAGGAAGTGAGAGGGCTTAAGGACTGGACCGAAGACAAGAAGCGATATGTGCTAAGCCAGCTAAGAGAAAACGTGCTCGTTTACTCTTTAAGGCCGGATTTGGCCAACGGCGAGCCGAGTCATAGCCTTTGCCCTGATTGTTATTCTAGTCACTACAAGTCGGTCCTTGTGGGCCAAACTTGGTCGCCCGGACGATGCCAAGTTCTTGTATGTAACGGCTGCGGTTGGGTTGCTTATCTAACGGGGATGGCCGTTCCTGAACACCGCAAACTTCGGCCGGAGCCCTACGAAGGGCCAGCACCGAGATAGGCTGCATCGCGATGGTAGGCAACCGCTATGTCTAAGTCAGTTCTCTGCGTCGGTTTCGAGCTTGCGGACGTACACTCAGAAAGCTTTCGATCAAAAACGTCGCTTCTGGATTGGGACATTATCCTTTTCAAGCCTGATATTGCAGACTTTATCCAGCGGGCGCCTACAAGCTATCTTGGCAAACCGTGTCTGAGTGACGATGAGTCCTTCAAATTGCGAGAATGCTGTGAACACTGGCGGCGCCAAATTCGCGACGCAGTGAACCATGGTAAGACGGTCATTATTTTTCTTCCGCAGGAGGAAACCGTCTTTGCGGCAACCGGAACAGTAGAGGTTTCGGGAACCGGCCGGAATGCACAGCGTACTCGGCACGTCGACACGTATTCCAGTTTTGTAGCAGTGCCCTTTGATTTCCGACCAGGAAACGCGGTCGGAAAAGAAATGAAGCTTGCGCCACTCGGTGCCGAAATCCTTGCGGCGTATTGGAGCGAATTTGGTCAGGCGTCGGAGTATCAAGTGCTGTGGGATGCAGCCTTACCCAGCACTGCAATACTGACACGCGTGGGCAATAAGGCTGCCGGAGCTATTAATCGTTCAAGCTCCTCGTCTGGTGCGCTTGTTATGTTGCCTAACGTGGAGTTTCGCGCATCTCGCTTCTTGGGTGTACGGTCGGGAGAATATGTGTGGAACAAGGAAGGGAAAGCCTTCTGTCACAAAATGTTGGCGGCTGCCGTAGCTCTGGATAAAGCGCTAAAGTCGTCTTCAGAAGTTACTCCCGAGCCTGGGTGGGCGTCTGCTGCGCAGTATGTTACGTCAATGGAACGGACGCTGCGCGGCGAGTTGGCAAGATCAGAACAGGCTGTCATAGAGGCGCAAAAGCTGAAGGATGACATTGCTGAGAAGGTGAGACGAGCCGGCAGCTCGCGCGCGCTACTGTATGAGAAAGGCAAGCTCCTTGAAAGCGCGATCGTAGAAGCGCTCGAGATACTTGGCTTCAAGGCAGCGCCTTTTAAGCAGGGCATGTCCGAGTTCGATGTGGTGTTCGAGGCTGCGGAAGGTCGCCTCATAGGTGAAGCAGAAGGCAAAGACTCCAAGGCCATAAATATCGACAAGCTGCGACAACTTTCCTTGAATATCCATGAAGATCTGCAGCGCGATGAAGTGACGTTACCCGCTAAGGGCGTTCTCTTCGGCAATGGCTATCGCCTTTCCCCGCCGGAGGAACGTGCAGCCCAGTTCACTGAAAAATGTGTAGCCAGCGCACAGAGTACTGGGACCGCACTTATCGCAACGACTGACCTATACAAGGCCGTTAAGCATTGCGCAGAAAACGGCGGTGCTGCCGCTTATGCCAAGGCCTGCAGAGAGGCGATGTTGAACGGAACTGGGATCGTTACTATGCCAGAGCTCTCCTCAGAGGACGCTGAGGCCGTACTGGAAACGATCGAGTTGAGCGCCGTTGGTGACGATCTTCGGGGAGGTTGAGCATCAGGAAGTCGAGGCCGCTCGCTGAGATTGGGATACACCGGCGTTAACCAACCCTAGGCGAGCCGGTGTTCTGCCCAGCTCGTGAAGGCGGCAACGCGACCTCTTCTTCGGCTCCTTAGAGAGACTTCTTCTGATGGACAACGTGCTTCACGGGATCTGGAGGTTGCGTGAGTGGGACAGGAGGCGCGCTTCTGGCGGACAGATGGTTCTCTCCGAGCGCACCAAGTGCAGCAGGGCTGCGCGTAATCGTTCTGCGAGCAGGCTTACTCCAAATCGGTGTCATGCGTTGATGCTGGGGGTGTGCTGAATGCGGTCACCCATAGCTCTCCGACGTAGCTGACATTTCTGAATTGCCAGCTAACCTGTTGAAACTGCTAGGGTCGAAATCCGCGCCATATTCAGAATTGGCGTTGATTTTACAGCCGACGCCAGCGGATTTTGATTCCGCCATTCGGAGGTTCGATCCCTCCCGCCCCAGCCAGGCTACTCCCATGATGTTGTTACACAAAATCACATGCGGCCGGCTTGCGCGCCCGCGCATTTGGAAATTCATTACCCTCCTCATTTGGAAATTCTGTGCTGGTTTCGTTTTCCGCCCGAGCTCGCCTCCCCAAGGCAGCGCATTCAACACGCGCGTCCGCGTTACGCGGTCCCCGGTCATTTTTTGGACCCGGCGAGGACTGCTCAGTAAACTTCGGCATCGGATTAGAAGCGGGCCGTCGTCGAGAGATGGTGAGAACGTCAGCTTGGCGTCACAACGTGTGCGGTGGAGGTCCGCTTGGGACCACGACGGACCTTCTTACCGTCGCGCCTCGCTCATGGTGAGCGTGATGACCGCTCCAGTGGCGGCCCACTCGCCGTCATAGCCCCGCGGAATTGGTCGTGGAGACTACTCACAACTAGCTTCTTTCCGAATTCCTCTTGGCTTATGACGATTGCCGATTCACGCCCGTAAGAGGAGACCTTCAGCTATTTCTTCTTTGCCGGCCCGAAACCCGACTGCGAGGCGACCTCCTTGCGGCTCGGCGCCGCGGCGATCACCTTGGCCTTCTCCTTCTTCGGTTTCTTGGCTTCGCGATTGCCGCGCTGCTCTCCCTTGGCCATGTAGGTCTCCTTTCGAGGTTTGTCTTGGGGGGTGAGTTCGTCCAACTCGTCAGATTTCAGCACCCGGCCGCGCGGCGTGCAGACGCGGACGTCCATGTAACCGTCGCGCAGCAGTTTCTGCGCGAGCCGCAGCGCGAGAGTCGGGCTGCTGCGGTCTTGATTGATGCAGCCATATTCGTTCGTGCCCGTGACGAGGTAGGGCACGCGGATCGGCTTAGCCATGGAATAGCGCAGCCGCTGCGACGAGCAGCAGAAAGCGCACGGGAAGGATGACGGGCGGAACGATCCATCCCGAGGTACGGAAACGCAGCATCGCTACTCCTCGACCTTCTCGCTCAAACGACGACGTCCAACCAGGCGGATTCATCATCTGGATCACAGTGTATTTGATCCCGGATGTTGCATGCGCCATCCATCACTCTGCGTGCTGAGCAACCCTACGCGGCGATAAAGCTCGGTCATTCAGCCTTGTCTGGAGTCCTCTTCGAACGATCTACTCGGACCTCCTTGAATTCCGCCGGTCCATCAAGCAGGCGCTGCTTTCTGGCCGATTGATCCTTGGAACTCGCGGAGCGGTCTGCCTTGCCATCCAAAACCGTGGCGGCCAGATCAAGAGCACGCCTTCGTTTGCGGACCAATCGGCCGTCTTTGGCATCATCGCTCATCATCTTAGGGCCCTTTGAATTGGCAGTCATGTTTGGAAGCGAAAGTCAGCAACCGCGGCAAATGTTCTCGAACTTCGCGGCGATCTGGCCTCTTCCGCACGAAATGGATCGCTGTAGCCGGACGATGCGTCGTTACCAGCTTCGGTCTTCCTGGCTCTTGGAGGAAATGCCGCATGGTAACAGGAAGGGCGGGCGCTGGTGCTTTCGATTGCCCGACAGTCCGGCTCCGCGGCAACAGCCGCTGGCGTGAAGCTGCCCGTTGCGGATACCGGCAAGATCGCCGCCGTCAATATGCCTGTTAGAACCATCCTCATGCTGAGCAGCCCATGGCTATTTGGCTTTACTCGCCCAGGTGGGACTCTCGCCGGTCCAGGCCGGGAGAGAATCCCACTCGGACCACCGCATCCGCCGCTCCTCACCTCCGACCCTCACGAAAACAAACGGCGCATCGTCCCGGCCGGTCTTCGAACCAACGAAGATCGCCGGAACTCCGTAGGCATCCCTGATGATTGCCGTATTTGCCATTTTGGGTCTCCTGTCTGCCCTAAGCTGGCTCAACGCCCCAATAGCTGTACCGGCGCATGGCAATTGACGGTCGTGCCGCTAAAAGATGGCTATCACAGCAATCAGCAGTACGAGGAAGAGCGGTATCAACAAAGGTGGTACGAGCCACTCACGAATGTCGAATTTGTCGGGATCTGACATCTGACCGCCTTCTCTTGGTTCGAGGCGGGAGCGCAACGCTCTCAGTCACCGATAACAGCCACGTTGCGCGCGGTGATGCAATCTGTATAGCAGTCTTCCAAGCCGCTAGCGATATCAATCTCAGCCACATCGTACCCAATCGATCAAGGCCAGCGCTTTAGATAGGTTCATCGGTCCAAATCTTGACGAGTGCGTTAGGCCCGAAAGTGTGGACGATCGGAACGTCTGCTGCATCACGGCCCTGCGCAAGGAGGCGTCCGATTCGCGGAGTGGTGTTTCGTGCATCGGATGTGTAACAGCGACCGCCAAGATAGGCTTCGAACCAGCCTGCAAGTCTCCGGGAGCGTAGGGTCGGGGCATCCCGACGTCGCCGAGCGAGCCGGCGCAATAGCGCGCTCGAAAGTGTATACAACGGCAGAATGTAGTGCTGTCGCCGGTCCTACTCTTCCCAGTATAGCCGCTTGCACGTCGGGCAATCGTAGACTTTCACGTAACCGTCCTTGCGCACATCGAAGAGGCGCGCTCGAAAGGCTGTCGCTATCCTGCAATCATCGCACTGAGGGGGACGCTCCGAATTGGTGTATTCCGCCATTTCCATCGCCCCCGCGTCCTCGTTCGACAGGCGGGAGCGCTGATTCCCGGTGCCCGCTACTCGCTGCGAGCAATCCTCACTGGATGGCTTGAGATGAAAAAATGAGCAATAACATGCGATAGTTTTGCTCGAATGCGTCCAGTCATTTGACTGTTTTGGTTGAAGATCACTTGGCAAGTTCTTCCGGTAGCATCGGGGACGAGCGGGTGAGGAAGACGAGCGACACACCGCGTTACTTCAGCAAACGAGCAACCGCGACCGTCGGACTGCCGCCGCCCGAGTGCAGATCGGACACCGCATGAGTGGACGTCGGTGAAGTCAAAAAACGTCGGCGTAGCATCGTCGTCCGGGACGAGGCCGGCGCCGGATCAGAGCGCTCTAGTCCGCGAGACGATGTTTGCTCATTCGCAGGACGGCAACTACACCTTCGTCTGACCAATCGAAAGCTATGGTGCCGCCGAGCTGCGAAGCCATGCTTCGGTGCGCCATCTTGCTTCCAAAGCCCTCCAGTTTCGTTGGCGGGACCACGGGTGGGCCGCCGCGCTCGGTCCACATCACAACAACGTCGTCGTCATGCGCATTGCATGAGACGTCCAGGGTGCCGCTTGAAACGGACAATGCGCCGTATTTGGCAGAATTGGTCGCCAGTTCGTGGATCACGAGGGCTAATGCGGTGCTCGAGCTCTCCCCTACGTTCATCTTGGGTACTGAAACGCGAATGCGAACACTCGCGCCCTCTTCGTCGTAGGGTGCGAGCAGGACGGAGATGAGGTCGCCGAGACGCGTGGCCCCTGGCTTCTGACCGGGAATTCGACGAACCAGATCCTGGGCACGGCCCAGCGCCATGAGGCGACTGATCAGTTCGTGTGCCATCTCTTCCTTTGTTTCGGCCGAGCGGGACGTCAGGCGGGTGAGGGCCGTGGCAATGGTCAGAAGGTTCTTGACCCGATGGCTCATCTCGCCCGCCAATAGCTCATTTGCTTCCTCGGCCTGCTTGCGTTGGGTAACATCAAGGAAGATGCCGAACATAACTCGTTCCGCTATGTCGGCATCGTCCCCCTGGCCTCGCGCGGAGATCCAGCGAACATCGCCTGCAATCAAAATACGAAAGTCGATCTCATAGGCGCCAATGACCGCTCGCGTTGCCGAAAAGGCTGACCTGACCCTTTCGAGATCGGCAGGGTGGATATTCCTGGACAGTATTTCGAAAGTAATCGTCCGTTCTTCCTTGGGAACATCCCAAAGCTCATAGGCCGCCTCATCCATCGTAACCGCGTCGGTATCGACGTTCCAAGACCACAATGCGACGCCGGCGGCTCGCGTCGCGGCCCGGAGATGTTTTTCGTGCCATACGGGCATGCTCACGTCTCGAGAAGACATTGTCTGGCTTTCCCGCTGATTCAGGTAAGGCGCGTCCTCAGGGTGATGGCGCCAGGATATGCCGGTGATGGAATCGCTGAGCGCTGGTTTGCTCGATTCGCTGGAGAATTCGAGAGAACGCCAGCCGCACTGAAGATGTAACCATAACTCATCCCCCGTCCACTGACCAAGATGAACGGACCTCGTCGAAGCACTATTCACGTTCACCGGGGGCAATTGTGGACCTTGGCGAAGCAGGGGTCCTATGAGATCCCATGTTCCCCTTGGACCAATCATTTAGGCCTAATGCGTGTTGCGCTGGCCCTGGAGGAGCGCCGCTGCACAAACGAGAAGCAACAGCTAAACGAAAACGACTATTGCTGGAACGATCGATCCGAGGCCAGAAAAGCTATCGATCCGAGGCCAGAAAATGCGTCATCGCATGCTCCTGCGCGGGCACGACCGCGGCGTTGCTTCAATGACTGGTCGATCGGCGGAGCTCACGTAGCCCTCAGTCACTAGGCCGTAGCAGGCACGCGTTGATAATTACCACGCTACGCCTGTATGGAGCCAATAGCGAGGACTAAAGCGCGGCGCGAGCCGATGGCTCGATGGTGCTGGCTATTGCCGCGTATTAAGCGCATGGTCGTGATCGCCGAAGCCGGTTGAGGCTGCTCTCACAAAAATGTAGGTGCGCATGACCATCCGTTCGCGGCGGGAAACCGTCACATTCAAGCATCCGTTCCATATCCGCGGCATTGCACGCGAGTTGCCGGCAGGCTGCTATGAGGTTGTCACCGACGAGGAGTTTATTGATGGACTGTCATTCGCGGCCTGGCGCCGGGTCGCTACCATGATCACGGTCCCTTCAAAAGGCGTACAGGGCGCGACCGAGATGCGCGCGATCAATTCGGCCGACCTCGCGAAAGCCCAACGCGCCGACGTGAGCCGTTGATGACCGACATCCCGGTAGAGCTCGACAAGCAC
This sequence comes from Bradyrhizobium sp. HKCCYLS3077, assembly GCF_051167555.1. Taxonomy (NCBI): domain Bacteria; kingdom Pseudomonadati; phylum Pseudomonadota; class Alphaproteobacteria; order Hyphomicrobiales; family Nitrobacteraceae; genus Bradyrhizobium; species Bradyrhizobium sp. HKCCYLS3077. Next base: position 704,278 of record NZ_JBNPTH010000003.1, read on the forward strand.
CGCGGCATGGCCGCCCAGAAGGCAACGGATCTTCGCCGTGCGCTGGCCGAGGTCGAGAACAATGTCAGGGAGGCGCGCGAGCGCGAGTCCGATCTCGAAAACCGCCTGATTACGGTGCCGGCCACCTCCTGGCCGGAGGCCGCGGTGAAGGCACAATATCTGCTCAATCTTTACGCCGCCAGTTTGCCCCCGGAGGACACGCGGCACCGCGCACTGGTGGCAGCGCTGCTCGAGGATTTTGTCCGGCTCTCCGAGGAGGGCTGAGGCATGTAACGCGCGATGGAGCTCGACGGCGTCGACCGGTGATCACTTTGGCAGACGCGAGCATGTCCGGATGATCGTCCGGTTCTCGATGAGTAACGACGTCAGAGAGAGTCCTTGTGCGGCATGGACATCTCCGATGCACTCCCTTGCGCGACTTCCCGCCACCTAATGTGGCGTCTGAGCAGCAGCTTCGTCGATGGCCGCCATCACGTCCGGCATTGCGGATTGGTGAATCATATGTCCCATCCCCGCGATGCGGTGCAATTTGCTCTGTTTAATCTCCGCATGAAGCCTGGCTGATTGTTCATCTATGTCGATCAGACGATCCTCGTCACCCGAGATGATGACCGTAGGAATCTCAACTTCGCGATAGGTCTTCGCAGCCGAGAATGCGCCGGGAACCATCAATGCCGCTTCCGCCGCGCTGGCACGCATCTGCTTCGGCCGCAGGGCCATCTCTTTGGGGAAGCCGGCAAACTTCCTTGGCGCCGATCGCGGGCCAAACAAAGTTTTCAACATCACGGGCCACATCAAGCGACCGACGATCGGTGAGGCGGTATAGCTGATGATGTCCCCAAGTCCCGGCATCGCCGGCAGCAACGAGGCCGCTCCGTCGCGTCTGGCCGTAGGAAAATAGTATCCCGACGCGAGTACGAGGGCTTCAACCGAAAGCGGGTGCCGGACCGCAAGTGCGACCGCGACTGACGCTCCCCACGAATGCCCAAGCACGATCGCGCGGTGAACACCTAATTGATCAAGAGCGGCCTTGAACAGATCGGCTTGCGCCTCCGCAGTCCAAACGACGCCCCTAGGGCGGGGGCTATGTCCGAAGCCAGGCCGGTCGAACACGATCACCCGATAGTTTTCAGCTGCGCGATCGATCAGACCGCTCGACAGGAAATCCTGGATCATGCTGCCGTTGCCGTGAAAGAGAACGAGAGGCCGACCGCTACCGCGTTCGAGATAGTGAAGCTGGACGCCTCCGACGTCGATAAAACGCCCTTGTGGAGGGTTATCGCGCTGCGCCTTCTGAGCACGCCGTCGATTGATGATCGCGGTGCCGGCCAAGACAGTAGCCGCGCCAGCAACAGTGGTAAGCGCAGGGTGTCGCCGGAACGTGACGAGACAGGCAGACAGAAGTCTGGGAAGACGCGCATGCGGGAAGGTCATTGGCAGTCCCTCGGTGGGTCTGCACGATGCCTCAGGCATTGAGAAATATTGCAGGTGGATTGAACCGGCAGGAATCTGTTTGGTTCCTCGGCCAACGCGAGGTCACTGAATCCGGACTGAAACGGTTGAATCGAGAATAGACCACGAGTTGGCAATATCGATCGCGCAGCCACATATGACAGCTGCTTGGCGTCGAGCTCCACGGCGGTTGGCTATCGAAATGAGCTGACGAGGACGGCAATGCTGCTGTCGGTGGGGGTTGCAGTTGATCACCTTGGACATTCAACATACGACGACTTATCGCTTCCACGAGCCGGTAAGTCTTCTTCCTCATCGCCTTATGCTTCGTCCACGCGAGGGCCGGGATGTTCGATTGCTGTCGAGCCGTATTTCGACAGCGCCTGATGCGGTCTTGAGTTGGGCCAGCGACGTGTTCGGGAATGCGGTCACGACGGCCACATTCTCTTTGAAGACCAGCACTTTGGTGATCTCCAATGCTGCAACCGTTCAGCTTGCCCTTGCCGAATGGCCGATTTTCGACATCGCAGCCTCGGCAATATCCTACCCCTTTCTGTATTCCGATCATGATTGGGTCGATCTTGGCGCCTTGACCACTCTGCAGTCCGCGGACATCGACGGCACGCTGCGCAACTGGGCACAGATGTTCGTTCGCGGAAGCCAGACGGACACATTGGCGCTGCTCAAGGACCTCAGCGCCGGGGTTTCGGAAGCGGCGCGATATCAGAGCCGTGAGGAAGAAGGGACTCAAACGCCGCTGGAGACCTTGAGCCGTGGCTGGGGTTCATGCCGGGATCTGGCAATGCTGTTTGCCGATGCCGCACGCGTGTTGGGTTTCGGAGCGAGGGTCGTTTCCGGTTATCTTTACAACCCGGCCCAGCAAAGTGCGGGCTCCGGCGAAGCAGGGGCAACGCATGCCTGGGCCGAGATCTTCTTGCCGGGAGCGGGCTGGATCACGTTTGACCCTACAAAACCGCACCTTGGGCGGGTTCAACTTGGTACCGATCGCCGTGGCGCGCGACATCCGCCAGATTGCGCCCGTGTCGGGCAGCTACATCGGCAGCACCAACGCCTTCGCTGGTATGTCAGTCGAGGTCCTGGTCACCTCATAGCTCGCGATCGAACAGCTTGTTCGTCGAAAGCCAAATTCATGAGAGAAGGCCGCAATCGAGGCTGAATACCTGACCAGGGATTACTTTGGTGACCATCTAAGAGCGTCGATCAGCGCGCGAAGCGCCGGTGTGATCTGCCGGCTCGGATAGTAGATGTGGCACCCTGGATAGGGGGGACACCACTCACCAAGCACCTGAACCAGCCGACCGTCGGCAATCTCCGCGGCGACATCGTGCTCCATCATATAGCCCAGCCCAATCCCGGCGCGCACCGCAGCGCCGACCAGCACCTCCTCGTTGACAATGAGCGGGCCAGCGGGCCGCACCTTCACCTCGCGACCGTCGCGCTCAAATTCCCAAGCCAGCAACCCGCCGCCGCCGATCAACCGATAGTTGACACAAACGTGCCCATCGAGCTCGGAAGGCGCCAACGGCGTGGACCGCCCCGCGAAATAGCTTGGCGTCCCGACCACTACCGTGCGCAGCGGCGGGCCCACGGGCACCGCCACCATATCGCGCTCCACCGTCTCGCTGAGCCGGATCCCTGCGTCGAACCCGCCGGCGACTAGATCCACCAGTCGATCATCGACGATCACCTCGACCGAAACGTCAGGGTGGTCGAGCAGGAAGCGGGGCAGGCCGGGAGCAAGGATCGTGCGCGATGCATAGGCGAAGGTCGTCAATCTGATCGTGCCAGACGGCGCGCCGCGCCAGTCGTCGAGCGCGGATAGCCCGCGCGCCATCTCCTCTAGCGCTGGCGTCAGCGAGCGCAATAGCCGCTCGCCCGCCGCGGTGGCCGCGACGCTGCGGGTCGTCCGTGCGAGCAGCCGCACGCCGAGTCGATCCTCCAGAGCGCGCATCGCATGGCTCAGCGCGGACGGCGACAGCCCCAGTTCCGCGGCGGCGCGGGTGAAGCTCTGCGCGCGCGCCACCGTCGCAAAAGCCGCCAGATCGTCAAGTTTGCCGCGCCTCACCGCATCGTTCCCATTGCTGCATGAAATTCACAAGCCTTTGCCATGGCTGCTATCTAATGCTCGCCGGGCCGGGCCGCTATCTCTCGTATTATTCACAGGAGATACAGTAATGGACCTCAACAGCTACCGCACCGTCGGCCGCTCCGGCCTTGCCGTCAGCCCGTTGGCGCTCGGCACCATGACTTTCGGCGCGGGTCGCTGGGGTACCAACGAAGCGGGCTCGCGAGCCGTCTTTGATGCTTATGTCGGGGCTGGCGGCAATTTCGTCGACACCGCGGACGTCTATTCGGGCGGCGAGAGCGAACGCATGCTTGGCCGCCTCGTTGCCGACCATGGCCGCGATCGCTTGGTGATCGCCACAAAGTCGGGCTTCCCACGCCAACCCGGCAATGTGCTCGCGGGCGGCAACTCGGCCCGCAACATCCGCGACGGCATCCATGGCTCGCTGCAGCGCCTCGGAACCGACTATATCGACCTGTACTGGACGCATGTTTGGGATCGCACCACGCCGGCAGAAGAGGTGCTACGCGCCCTGACCGATGCTGTCGCGCGCGGCGACATCCTGTATTATGGCTTCTCAAACGCGCCGGCTTGGTATGCCGCTCAGATCGCGACATTGGCGCGTGCGCACGGCCTGCCCGAGCCCGTCGGGCTGCAATACAGTTATTCGCTCATCGACCGCGGCGTCGAGCTTGAGGTGCTGCCTGCAGGCCGGGCGCTGGGGCTGGGGCTGGTCGCATGGAGCCCGCTCGCCGCGGGCATGCTGACGGGCAAGTACGGCCGCGACAGGCTCGCGCAGATCGGCCCAGCGGGAAGCCTGCCCAACAAGGCTGCCGATGCCGGGAGGGAGGGGCGCGACGGGCGCCTCAACGGCGACAACCCTTTCGGGGGGATGCTGTTCACGGAAGACAATTTCCGCGTGGTCGACGAATTGCGCGCTGTCGCCCAGGAGATGGAGCGGCCGCTGGCGCAGGTCGCGCTGGCTTGGGCGGCCAATCGACCCGGCGTATCGTCCGTTCTGATCGGGGCGAGCAGGCCCGAGCAGGTGCGTGAAAATGTCGCCTCACTGAATATCGATCTGCCGCCGTACCAACAGGCTCGGCTGAGCGATGCAGCCAAGCTGCCGCAGCTGAATCCGTATTTCATCTTCGACCTCCCGTCGGAGAGCATCTTCGGTGCCCCTAAGGTAAGCGGCTGGACTGACCAATGAGCGAATAAGGATCAGCGCCAATAGCCATTCGCCGCAGCAATTGTGCTGAACTCGACTGCTACGACATGGCTTGCCGCAATCAGTCCACCAGCGTCGTTGGCATACTTGGCCCGACCTGACTGCAGGATTTCCAGTTCTCCCTGGATCGCGTGTATCGAATGACGTGCGAGCATGATGGCTAGAGCCCTGCCTTCCTCAGGCGTCTTTGTGATCAGCGTATTGTCAGGAATCAGCGGCTTCTGCGCCACATGTGTCATTGATAATCTCCTGTTGGGGTATGACGACATTTCGATGTCCGGTCGCGGCAGCTACTTCCGTCAAGAATGCTGGGGATCAAATCAATCGCCGTTTGCTGCTGCTCCTGCATAATGCAGATTCAAGAACTGGCGATTACCGCATCTCCAACGTCTAAGGCGACGCCTGAGATCGCTTGCGAGACTCGCGCGCGACCAGAAGTGTAGCAAACCATGAGATTGGACTGGACCCTGCGGGCGCATCTGAGCGCATTGAGCTAGTCCTGTCGAGGAAGGCGGGCACCAATCCAGTCTCTGATGTCCGCCATCACGGTGTCTCTGCCGACATCGTTGAGGAGGTCATGAAAATACCCTTCGTAGAGTTTGAGCGTCTTGTCCCGCGATCCGACCGTATCGTAGAAAAGCTGGCTGCCCGTCGCCTTGGCGGCTCTGTCGCCTGTGCCGTGAAGGATGAGCACCGGCAGGGTGATGAGAGGAAAATCCAACTTCAGCCGTTCATCCGCCCGAACCATCTCGGCGATGGTCTGCGTTGGCTGCGCTTCGTGAGCAATCAGGGCATCGGCATTCATCGACTGCACTACCCTCAGGTCGCGGGAGAAATCCTCGTTGTTCAGCTTCAGAACGTGCGCATGCGGCGCGACATGGCTCAGGCCTTTCAGAACGGCCAGCGCAAACTGGGGAGCCGGTACCCGGAAGGCGAAACTTTCGCAGATCAGCCCTGCCAGCTCTGACTGGTAATCGAGAGCGAAAAGGCACGACACCACGCCGCCCGCGCTGTGGCCAAGCAAAAACACCGGCAACGCAGGCTCCCGCACCTTTGCCAGCGATACGACAGTTCTGACGTCACTGACATAATCCGAAAATGTCTCCACGTAGAATCGTTCGCCATCCGACCTCCCGCGGCCTCGCAGATCGAGGGCGTAGACTGACACGTCCGCCCCGACAAGCTGTTCGGCGACCCAGCGATAATAGCCACTATGAGAATTGAAGCCGTGGACGATCACGACGATGCCTCTCGATTTGTCGGAAGGTCGCCAGGAACGAACGAATATGTTCAGGCCTCCGTTACCTTCGAAATTCTCTTCTCTCATGACCAGCACCATTGGTTACGGCGCACTAAAATCGATGAACGAGCCATCGGGTCCGCGCCCAAATCCGATTGCGATGCGGTTGTACGCATTGATGAGAGCGATGGCATAGGTGAGGTCAGCCAATTCCTTGTCGCTGAATTGAGAGCGCACAGCTTGATAGTCAGCATCCGGCGCATGCGTTTCGCCGATGTGGGCCAGAGCCTCGCACCATTGGAGCGCCGCGCGCTCCTTCTCCGAAAAGAGATCGCCGCAGTCGCGCCAGACCTGCAAAAGAATCAGCTTCGGAATGCTAAACGCTTCATTGAGAAGGTCGCGTGAGTGAGTTGAAATGCAGTAGGCGCAACCGTTGATCTGAGAGACACGAAGATAGACGAGATTGACGAGGGAGGACGGCAGGCCACACTGCTCGATGAAAAGGTGGACGGCGCCGAAGGCCTGCATTCCCCGCGGGGAAGCGGCAACATAATTCAATCGCTCTGCCATTGCTTCATCATCCTGGCCGATGGAACCCTAAACGTAGGCGCTTCCTGGAGAGACGGTACTCGACCGGCGCTGACATTGTATGTTCCGAGATTGCTGTCTTTTATTCCAGAACTGCTAATCGCTTGCGTTCCGTGCTGTGCAGCTCATAATGCAGCTGTCAAACGGACATAAGGATAGCCATTGTGAGCTTGCTCGATCATGGCGTTCAAAAATATCCCATTGGGGATATCCTGAAATCGTCCGCGGCCTGCAGCTGGCCGGGCGTTGCCGCCGAAGTGAGAATGCACCCCGCGGGCGAACTTCCATCCATCACGCTCGAGCACATGGAAATTGGGATCGCGCTAAGCTGTCATCCGAATTCGATCGTCAGCCGCAAGGGCGACGGACTGCAGCAGGTCACAAAAGTTGAGCCCGGCACGATCTGGCTTTGTCCAGCGGGAACCCGCGAGGAGGACATCAAGGTGTCCGCTTGGCATGAGGTATTGCACCTCTACCTTCCTGTCGGACGTTTCGATCAGCTTTCGGAGTTCTATCCTGGCGCAAGAATCCGGGCACATTCGATACGTTATCTTGGCGGCATCCATGACGAATATATCCGCCGAATTGGCCAGTCGCTTGTTGACGAAATGCGCGCACCGTCCGCTGCGGGTCATGTTCGAGCAGATTCGCTAGCCATCTCACTCGTCGCTCGGCTGGCGCAAAGATATTCGAGCGATTGGTCGTACGGCACCAACCCGGCGGCCGTTCGGGCACAGCTCGACGAACGCCGAGTTGGTCGGGTGATCGATTTCATGATCGCGAATATCGATCAGGACTTGTCGATCGACGATCTGGCGTCCATCGCCTGCCTGAGCCCATTTCACTTCATAAGAATGTTCCAGAAGGCCGTTGGAAAGACCCCTGCACGCTATCTTAATGAACTCCGTCTCGAGCGAGCAAAGACGTTGCTGGTTCTTGGCAATGCCCCCCTAGCCGACATTGCGCTCGGTTGTTGCTTTTCATCTCAGTCAAACTTCACCAGCGCCTTTCGACGGGCTACAGGCGTGACGCCAAACGAGTATCGGAACACGAGCCGATAAAGAACCGAGGGACGTGAAAAAAAGTCTCCGGGTACTAGGAGCGACCTCTCGGCATTTTCCTATCGAAGTTCGCCGCGGACCGTCCTTCGATCGCGCGGGATTTCGGACCTCTTCGGCGCGAAACGAAATCCAAGGGCGGTGCGCGGCATAGTCGAGGCTTGTCCAATTGCGGAGGCGGTTGACGACGACCGCTTTGGGTCACGGGACTAAACCGCTCGCGCGGTTGGGCACGACAACCGGCAGCACGGAACGTCGCACGTGCGCGCGAACTGCTCGCCGTCAGGCATCGTGGGGATGAGCCGACCGAGACTGTCATCGACACCGCCAAACCGCCATGTCCATGCTGCGGCGGTCGCGCATGATCATCATCAAGGTCTTTGAGCCAAGCGCAACGCCGCCCCACCGACCGAGCGCACCAATCGTCGCCATCAGGATCGATACCTCATGACTGCGCGACCGCCATTCGGCAAAGCTGCTCGTCATGCCCGCCGCTCATCGACCGGCCACGGCGGAACGCACCTAGCCTCTCTGCTGTCCTCGCCGAACGGCCGACATTTGATTGCGTTCGACGCTGCACACCGCTCATTCAGGTCGTGTCGTCTCGCGCAACTTGCTGCAGGGGTTCGAACTCCATCAGCCGGCTCGCCTGCAGCGCTCAAATGCCCGTAGAGCCTGCCGCACCAGTCCTGCCCATCATGCACGGTTTCCTCCCTTGGAGGCCTTCGGACGCCGGCCGCCCGAATGTGCCGCGCCGCTAATCATGCGACCGGCATCCGAAACCCTTCACAATAGCGGAAGCCATCGTAGGTTGAAATAAAACGGACCCTCTAGTTTTAGCATGCTTAGTCAAGTGCTCGTCCGAGGTAAAGAAATCTATGATCATAAAGGTATGATCCGGAACGGTCAGAGTCTGTCGGCGTCGCTCTGCCAGCTTCTTGCCGAGTTTTAAAGCTTCCTGGGCGCAGTCTGTACGCGGAGAGCGGCGAATGACGCGGACGGGACAGAGCCCAGCCGTCAGTCGCTCTATATGAAAATGCTTGAGGGGTTCCCGTCCGCCGAAATGCTGGATAAAAATGTGCGCTGAGAGCTGAGATGGGCAGTCGATGCGTGACGACATGACAACATTCCTAAGCGGCGGGGGACGGATGGGTGAGCTTGTCCGCCTTTTCGACTGGAGGACTAATCCACTCGGGCCTCCGGAATCGTGGTCGCAATCCCTTCGCTCGGCACTGTCCATTTGCCTGTCTTCGAGCTTTCCAACGGCGATATATTGGGGGCCGGACCTTAGGCTCCTTTACAATGACGCGTGGTCTGTCATCCCAGCCGAGCGCCATCCTTGGGCTCTCGGCCGTCCAACCGCGATCTCGTGCTCGAGCCGTATCGAGGGTAGAGGAGGCTCCAGATGAAGCTCAAGATCGCAGCCTTGCCTGACGACAAGCCAGTCAAGCTCACGCTCGAACTGCCAGCCGCGATTCACCGGGATCTGCGGACCTATGCCGAGCTGATTGAACCCGACGCGGGGCAGCACGCCGAGAGTCAGGCTCGATTGATCATCGTCATGGTAAAGCGCTTTGTGGAGTCTGATCGAGTCTTCGCGAAAGCAAAGAAGGGACGCGCACAGGATCGCCCGCCAAAGCGCTGATCATGCCGCTATTGCCGAACTCGCTGTCATGTGTACTCCAAATCACGTTCGTGCCCTCGGACAAGCGCTCGGAACCCGCAACCAAAAGGATTGGTTTGGTGCAAATTGAGTGCAATGTCAGTTAGATCAGCTCGCCGCGATTTCGGAGCCGCTACCTAGCTGTCCAATGCTCCCGAAGAACGTGCACTTGTGAGCCCGTGATCTGCTCTCGTTTGGCCGAGATCTGGACCGATGAGATGCGCCTCGATGGCCTCGGCGATGCTGGTTCCATGGTGTGTCGATGTTTCAACGCGATAGTTCATAGCTGAGTGCTGTGAGACATTGAGCAGCATCGGCGTCCAGATTGTAGACGTGTGGGCTGATCCGGATGAGGCCATGCCTCACGCTGATATGGACGTTGCGTGCTGCGAGACGCGCCACCATCGATTCCGGAAATGGGGATTGGCCTCGCACGGCCAGAATGTGCGGTGAGCGAAACCTGTCTTCGACCGTGCACAGCGATAGTGACTTTAATCCTTCAGCAATGATCTTGGTGAGGGATGACACGTGCGCGCTTGCCGCTTCGGCGCTCCAGCCAGTCATGAACGTCAGAGCCGCGAGGCCCATGGGAATGGCTGCGAACGTATCCGGCTCGCCGGAATCGAGCCGTGTTGCACCACTTGCAAATGCCAGCTGCGAACTGTCCTGGACCAACGCAGGATTGGGTCCCTGCCGGGTGCCGACGTGCTGCTCGAGGGGCTGAATCTCCTGATGTTGCGGGGCGACGTACAGGAACGCCAAGTGAAACGGACCGAGCAACCATTTGTAAGTCGGAAAAACCAGCCAGTCCGGCTGAAGCTTCGTGACATCGATGGGCATGATTCCTGCGGCTTGGGTGGCATCGACGAGGACAACACCGCCCTGCGCATGGATTATCGGAATGATCCGGGACAGGTCGACGACGGCGCCGCTCGTCCAATGTAGCGGCGTCAATCCGGCGAAGCTGACCGGGGCCGCGCCGGGCCTCAGGAGCGCTGCAGTCAGCGCCGCCGTCCAGTCATCGCCATGCGTGGGCTCGACAATTTCCAGTGTACAGCCATGGACCTCGGCGTGCCGCGCGAGCCCCAGGGAGAGTGAGGTGTGCTCTCCAGCAAGAACCAGAAATCGGCTGCCGGGGGGAGGGCGGTGACCGGCGCAGACAGTCGCGATCCCGTAGCTCACTGCGGTGATCACGGCGACATCCGAAGAGCGTGCGCCAATGAGCCCGGCGGCTAGGCCACGCAGCTCATCGGTCATCTGCCGGGCGGCGGCTCTGTCCCGAATCCACGGTTGTCTCTTACTGGAGATCCCGGCGATGCCAGCCTGCTGGACGACGTCTGGAATTGGGCCGATGGCAGCGGCGTTGAGGTAACAAACTCCTTCCGGAAGCGCGAAAGCCTCCTTGATGCCGATCATGGGGTCCTCCCGGGCAAACCGGCCGCAGGCTATGGGTCGGACGCGTCGCTGCGCAACGGTGTCCCCAGTTGATAAAAATTTTGGATCGAATGGCATCGATTTTATGAGTGAAATCTATCACTTTATTGACCTTCTGCCCGTTCCACCCCCACAGTTGCGCCGAGGAGAAAGCCATGGCGTTTCGAATTGGCGTGGATATCGGCGGTACCTTTACGGATTTTGTGCTCGTCAACGACGGCTCCGGGGTTGCCAGCACCTATAAGCAACTCACCACGCCCCACGACCCATCCGAAGCGGTCATCGCGGGCGTTCTCCAGATCACGGCAGCGGCCGGTATCAATCTGTCCGACGTGACGGCCATCGTGCACGGCACCACGCTGGTGACCAACGCCATCATCGAGCGGCGTGGTTGCCGTACGGGTATGCTGGTCACCAAGGGCTTCAAGGACTCGCTCGATATCGGGCGCGAAAGCCGCTACGACCTTTACGATCTTCGTTTGGAATATCCCGAGCCGCTGGTCACGCGACAACGCCGCATCGAAGTCGACGAGCGGATGCTGCACGATGGCACGATTCTATCGGCGATCGACGTCGCGGCGGTCATGCAGGACCTGGCGGCTTTGGTCGAAGCCGAAGCGGTTGAGGCAATCGCTGTCTGCCTGCTGCATTCCTACGTCAACCCGGCGCATGAAATCGCCCTCCGTGACGCAATCCAGTCGCGCTTTCCCAATCTGTATGTGTCTCTTTCTTCCGAAGGCTATCCGGTGATCCGCGAATATGAGCGCTGGACCACCACGACGTTGAACGCCTATGTGCAGCCGCTGGTCGATCGCTATCTGAACCGGCTCGAGCTCGCGCTGAGCAGCGCCGGATTCGCCGGTGGACTGTTCATCATGAGCTCCAGCGGTGGGACACTGGTGCCGGCCACTGCGCGCCAGTTTCCGTCGCGACTGCTCGAGTCCGGTCCCGCGGCCGGCATTCTGATGTCGGCCTATCACGGCGGCGTGCTCGGGATCGACCATCTGCTGGCGTTCGACATGGGCGGCACGACGGCAAAGGGGGCATTCGTCGTCGGCACGCGTCCGCTGAAAAAGTACGAACTGGAAGCTGCGCGCGTTCACGAATTCAAGCGGGGCAGCGGTCTGGTCATCAATCTTCCGGTGATCGACATGATCGAGATCGGGGCGGGCGGCGGCAGCATCTCGCGCGTCGATGAGCGCGGCCTGATCCGCGTTGGCCCGCGCAGCGCGGGCGCAAAGCCCGGGCCCGTTGCGTATGGTCGCGGCGGTGAGGAGCCGACGCTGACCGACGCCAATTTCACGCTGGGCTATCTCAATCCGGAGTTCTTCCTCGGCGGACGCATGCGGATCGACAGGGAAGCTGCTGCGGCTGCGATCAGCAAGACCGTCGGCGAGCCGCTCGACCTGGACACGGCGCGCGCCGCATGGGGCATCCATGAGATCATCAACGAGGACGTGGCCGGGGCGTTTCGCACCCACGCCTCCGAACGCGGAATCGACAGCCGAAGTTGCGCCATGATCGCATTCGGCGGCTCCGGACCGCTGCATGCCGTGCGTGTCGCCAGGAAGCTGCGCATCAAGCGAGTCGTCCTGCCGCCAGCGGCGGGCGTGATGTCGGCATTCGGGATGCTTGTCAGCCCATTGTCGTTCGAGGCCGTGCGGTCGCACCTTCTCGAACTCGATGCCCTGACACGAGAGATCTGGGACACACAGATTCAGATCTTGCGAACGGAGGTGTCGGAGGTGCTGCTGACCGCGGGTGTCGCGGAGACGGACATCACCTTCAGCTGCGTGCTCGACATGCGCTATCAGGGGCAGGGCTACGAGATCAAGGTCAGCCTCGATCTGCCTGCCAGCGACGCGCTTCTCGATCAGCTGCAAGCCGGATTCGAGAAACAATATACACGGCAATTCGGTCTTGTCCTGAAAGATCGGCCGATAGAGATCGCCAGCTGGCGGCTTGAGGCATCCGCGCCATCCCCGGCGCAAGGCTTCTTCCGCGTCAACTCCTACGTCCCCGGGGAGGCGAAGCCAAAGGCTCATCGGATGGCGTATGAGCCGGATGTCGGCGACTTTGTTCCGCACGCGGTATACGACCGCTATTCGCTGCCGCCCGGCGTTCGCATCAGCGGCCCAGCCCTGGTGGAAGAACTCGAGTCGACGACGGTGATCGGCTCTGCGGCCAGCGCCAGCGTCGATGACCATTTCAATCTAGTCGTAGAGATCTGACCCATGCAGGAGTTCGACGCGGTAACGCTGGGAATCGTCTGGGATCGCCTGGTTTCGATCGCAGACGAAGTCATGGAAGCCCTGATACGTGCATCGTTCTCGACGACGGTGCGTGAAAGTCACGACTGCTCTTGCGTCATTTTTGATGCGCAAGGCAGGCTGGTCGCCCAGGCACAGTCGAGCATTCCGTCGTTTACCGGAACGTCGCCGATTACGTTGGACCACATGCTGCGCAAACATCCGGCGGCCACCCTGCAGCCAGGCGACGTCATGATCACCAATGATCCCTGGCTCGGGACCGGCCATACCTTCGACATCAGCGTCATCCGTCCGGTCTTCATGGAGACGCGACTCGTGGGGTTCGTCGGGAGCATCAGTCATTTACCTGACATCGGCGGCATAGGCTGGTCGACTGCAGCGACGGAGATCTATCAGGAAGGTCTACGGATTCCGATTCGTAAGCTGTTGCAATCGGGCCGGCTCGATCAGGATATGATCGACCTGATTGCGGACAATGTCCGCGTCAGCGACCAGGTGATCGGCGATCTGATGGCCAACGTGGCCTGTACCGATGTCGGCGCGCGCTTGTTGCTCGAGCTGATGAGCGAACAGGGCATGACGGATCTCGATGCGATCGCTGATGCCATCATCGACAAGACCGACGCTGCCATGCGGGCTGCGATCCGCGCGATGCCGGATGGTGAATGGAGCTATGAGACGCGGATTGAAGGCGTCGACGGCATTCTCCGCATGGCTTGCACGGTGACGATCAGCGGCGATACCATACATGTGGACTACACCGGCACCGATCCTGCCGTTCACCGCGGCATCAACGTGCCGATGTGCTATACGCGCGCGCAGACCCTCTACACGATCAAATGCCTGACGATTCCGGGCATTCCCAACAATGATGGTGCGGCCCGCGCGATCACCGCGAGCGCGCCAGAGGGATGCATCCTCAACGCATTGCCGCCGTTTCCGACGGCTGGCCGCCATGTTCCCGGGCATTCGATCTTCCCGCTGATCATGGGCGCGCTGGCGGCGGTTGTGCCCGATCGCGTACAGGCCGAATCCGGCGGTGGTACCGTTCTGAACATCCAGGGCATCCGCAATGGACGCCCGATGGGACAGACCTTCTTCTGCGCGGGCGGCTACGGTGCCCTTGAACGGTTCGACGGCCATGGCGCGACGCCGTCACCGTCCAACCTGCATAGTATGCCGGTTGAGGTCTGGGAGAACATGACTGGCCTTCTCGTGGAATACAAGGAACTGCTGATCGACTCCGGCGGCGCGGGTCAGGCACGCGGCGGGCTGGGCCAACGCATGGCGATGCGCAACATGACCGGCCATAAGCTGTTTGTGTCGAGCTTTTCCGGCCGCATGAAGATCGGTGCCCAGGGGCTATTCGGCGGAAGGGCCGGCGCCTTGCGGAAGTACTGGCTCAACGACGAGGCCGTGGCGTCGAAGACGCGCTACGAATTGCAGCCCAATGATCGTCTGATTACTGCCGACGCCGGCGGCGGCGGATTTGGCGACCCCGCGCTACGGCCCCGCGAGAAGATCGAATACGATCTGCGACAAGGCTTCGTGTCACCGGAAGCCGCCGCCCGCGACTACGGTTACAAATTGTCGAATTGACGTCGGATAAAGCCCCAGCAGGAGCATCACTCATGAGACGGTACGTACGCGGAAATGTCACCCGGCGCAGTTTTCTGGGAGTGACCGCAGGAGCGCTCGCGGCTGGGACCCGTATGGCGTACGCCGAGACCGAGTGGGACGCGGTCATCGTCGCCGCCAAGAAGGAAGGCAGGGTTGTCCTGTACCACTCCAATGTGGGCCAGCCCTACTACCGCACATTCTCCACCGAGTTTCAGAAGCGCTACGGCATTCGCGTGGAGATCCTCGAAGCCCGTCCGGCGGAACTACGCGAACGCATCCGAAGCGAACAAGCAGCCGGTCGCTTTGCCGCAGACGTGTCTCTCAACGGCTCGTCGACGGTGGCTGGACAGGCGCGCGACGGCATCTTTCAGCCGCTGGGAGCCTTGTCCAATCTGACCCATCTGCGGGACGGCTTTGTCGCCGATGAGTTTACCGTGCCGATCTTCACCACGAATTTCGGCTTACTGGTGAACACCGACATCGTGAAGCCAGCGGAAGAGCCGAAAAATTGGAGCGATCTGCTGGACCCAAAGTGGCGCGGTAAAATTCTGGCGGACGATTTCCGCTTCCCCGGCACAGGTCATGTGTTCTTTGCAATGACCTATCAGAAGATCGGGAGAGAGTTCCAGGAAAAGCTCGCGCGCCAGGATTTGCGTTTCAGCCGCGAACCGCGCGAAGACGAGCGACGCTGCGCCCGCGGCGAGTTTCCCCTCTATCTGCCCGTACAGACGTCGAGCATCCTGCAGCTCGATGGCCTGCCGATCAAGCTGATCGTGCCCGGTGAGGGGGTGCCATATGGAATGTTTCTCGGCTCTGTGTTGAAGAACGCCCCAAATCCAAATGCGGCGCGGCTTTTCATCAACTTTCTCCTCTCTCCGGAAGCGCAGTTCGCCTACGGCGCCGGCGGACTCAACCCCGTCATCAAGGGAGTGGTCGAAAGGCTGCCCGAGAAACTGCGGCCGGCGCTCGAGACCAAGCTGATGGGCACGGTTACGCCCGACATATCCGCGCCCATGATCGCCGCTGCAAAAGACATTTATGGCTCGTGACGTCGCCATGACGGAGCGACGAACGCTTGTCTCAAAGCCCCGGTTCATCAGCGCCGCCGCGGTTCGCCCGATGGCGACTGTCGCGCTGATCGCATTGCTGTGCTTTCTGACCGTCTACCCGATGCTGATGCTGCTGTACGGGGCGTTCGCCAGCGAACCGCCGGGAGTTGCCGGCAGCTTCAACCTCGCCGGATTTCGTCACCTTCTTGAAGCGCGAACCTGGTCGATTCTATGGACTACAGTAGCGTTGTCGCTGGTGAAAACGGTGCTTTCGCTGGTGGTCGCGATCGGTCTGGCCTGGATCATTGCCCGGACCGACACGCCATTCCGGCGTACGCTCGAAGTCCTCATCACACTGCCGTTCTTCATCCCACAAATCCTGACCGCCATGGCCTGGGGCCTGCTGGGCAATCCTAAGGCTGGATCGCTGAACCAACTTTGGCGCTGGCTCACTGGGAGTCCGGATGCGCTGATCAACGTCTATTCCTACGGCGGCGTGGTCTGGCATCTCATGCAATATACCGTGCCGTTCCTGTTCTTGCTGATCGTCGAGAGTTTTCGGTCGATGGACCCCTCGCTGGAGGAGGCGAGCCGGATCAGTGGCGCGTCGCGCCTGCGGACCTTTTTCGGGGTCACGCTGATGCTGTCATTGCCGGTGCTGAGCAGTGCGTTCCTGCTGTCCTTCATCAAAGGCATGGAAGCGTTCGAGTCCCCGATGATCTTCGGCGTTCCTGCCGGCATCCAGGTGGTGACGACGGAGATCTATCAGTCGATCAACCAAGTCGCGCGTGCCGATTATCAATACGCCTCCGCATTGTCGTTCAGCGTGCTGGCGATGTTGTGCATTCTGATCGTTCTGCAGTGGAAACTGCTGGGCAATCGATCGTTTCAGACCGTGAGCGGCAAGGCCTATCGGCCGGCCCTCGTTCAGCTCGGCCATTGGAAATGGGCGACTTTCGCCATTTGTCTCTTGTTCTTCGTCGCGACTGTGTTGCTGCCGGTTGGACAACTCGCGCTCGGCTCGGTGTTTCGCTTCGCGGGCTTCTATCAATTGAAGATGCTGACGCTCGATCACTGGACGGCCGTGCTCGGTGACGACGCGATCTGGCAATCATTCGCCAACACCATGCTGCTCGCGGTGGGTGGCGCGACGGCGACGGCTGCCCTCGGCAGTGTCATCGCCTATATCAGTATCCGTACCAGATGGCCGGGCCGCAGGATCATCGAACTGCTGGCCTGGATCCCCTGGTTGTTTCCGGGCATTGTCCTGGGCGTCGGTTTTCTCTGGGCCTACGCGTTCCTGCCGTGGCCGTTCGACATCTACGGCACCTTGTGGGCGCTGTTCTTCGCCTACATTGCGCTCGCAACGCCGCTCTCGGTGCGGATCATGTCGGCGGCGTTCCAGCAACTGTCATACGATCTCGAAGAGGCGTCGCGGACGTCGGGAGCCAGCTGGTGGACCACGTTCCGCCAGATCCTGCTGGCACTGGTGTGGCCATCATTCAGTGTCGGGTGGGTCCTGACATTCTTCATGGTGCTGCGCGAACTGAGCGCTTCTGTCATGCTGTATTCGGCCAATAGCGAAGTTCTGTCGGTGACGATGCTGAAACTATGGAGCAACGGGAAGTCCGAGGAGGTCAGCGCAATTGCGCTCCTGATGCTGGGCCTGGTGGTCGTGTTCCGACTGCTTCAACTATGGCTCGGCAATCGCGAACTGACCGGTCGCAGATGAAAAAGGTAGAAACTTCATGTCCAGCCTGAAACTGAGGGAGCTGGCCTGCAGCTTCAACGGCGTAACGGCGGTCGAGACCGTCACCCTGGATATCGCTCAGGGTGAATTCGTCACCTTGCTGGGACCGTCAGGTTGCGGAAAGACGACAACGTTGCGCATGGTAGCCGGGCTCGAGCAGAACTCCGGCGGTTCAATAGCGATCGGCGAAACTGTCGTATCGGACCCTGTGAACGGCGTCTTCGTACAGCCCGACCGGCGCAACATTGGCATGGTTTTCCAGTCCTATGCGATCTGGCCGCACATGTCTGTCTTCGATAACGTTGCGTATCCCGCAAGGGTGGCAGGACAAAGCCGAGACGAAATCGTCCGGCGCGTCGATCATGCGCTCGGACTGGTGTCCATGCAGCGCTACGCCAGCCGACCTGCCACGGCCTTGAGCGGCGGCCAGCAGCAACGCGTCGCAATCGCCCGTGCCATCGCGACCAAACCCAGCATTCTGCTGATGGATGAGCCGTTGTCGAACCTGGACGCCAAGCTGCGCGAGCAGATGCGGATCGAGTTGCGACAATTGCAGAAGACCTTGGGAATCACGACGCTCTATGTGACCCATGATCAAGAGGAGGCCATGGCGCTGTCGGACCGCGTCGTGGTGATGTCGAGCGGAAGAATCCTGCAGGTCGGTAAACCTACCGACGTCTACCGCCGGCCGGACAACCGTGAGGTGGCCGAGTTCTTCGGATCACCGAGCTTTTTGCGAGGCATGGTGCGGGAGGCGCGGGACGGGGCTGCCGGACAGCGTTGGGTCGTCGGGAATGGTTGGAGCTGTCAGACGCAGTCGAATGGAATGCCGCAAGTGGGCGACGAGGTCGATGTCTTGATGAGGCCGGAGAACTTCGCAGTGGGCCCGACGGACGATGAAGCGGCGCTCCAGTTGCGGGGCGTCGTCCGCCAATCGGTTTACAAGGGCGCGCGCTATCAGGTCGGCGTTGCGTTCGGTGGAGCAAGCGTCATCGCCGAGCTGCCGCAGGATCATGCGTGGACAATAGGCGATGAAATCCAACTGCACGTGCCGGGTTCGCGGTTGTGGTGTATGAATGTAAAGGAGTGACCGCGATCACGCGTCGTCGACGGTCTCGACCGCCGCGGAGGACCCCTGTTGAACATCAAGCAGCTGGAGACGTTCGTCTGGGTGAGCCGGCTCGGTAGTTTCCGGCGCGCCGCCGATCAGCTCGGCTCGTCCCAGCCGGCCATCTCCGCACGAATTCGCGAGCTCGAGGAGGAACTCGGCGTCAGTCTGCTGGTTCGCGGTTCGAGGCCTGTCCAGCTTTCCTCTCATGGACGCGATCTGCTGCGTTACGCGGAAGAGATCACTGAGCTCGCGGAGCAGCTGCAAGAGCGGGCCGGGCGAATGCATGCGATCTTCGGCATGGTCCGCATCGGCGCAACTCACGCGGTGGCGAACTGGATGCCGCAGTTTATAGCTGAAATGCGCGCCCGCTTCACCGGAATCGAGATCAGGCTTAATGTCGACTACAACGACATCCTGCTCGATCTGCTTTCAAAGGGGCGGGTCGATATCGCGATCATCGTTGGTCCGCTGGATGATCCCGGCATCGGCTACAGCCCGCTCTATGCCAATGAGCTCTCCTGGGTGGCGAGCCGGTCAGCCAAGATCATCCCGTCGGTGCTCACACCTGCGGCGCTGAAGCGGACTCCGATTTTGACGGATTCGCAAAAGTCAGTCATTCACCGAGTCACATTCAACTGGTTCAGGGCGTCGGGAACCGAGCCACTTCGACTCGATACCTGCAGCGGGCCGATTTATCGCATGCGTCTTGTGGAGACCGGCGAATGGATCGGAGTGTTTCCGGAATCTGCGATCGCCGCGCTTGCGGACCTCGAGAAAGTGGTCGTACTTGCCGGAAATCCGCCATTTCCGGCGATCGAGTTCGGCATTGCATACCGGTTGACGGCGGATTTCCTTCCGACCGTCAAGCTCGTCGTCGAGGCGGCGCGAAAATCCTATTCAGGTTTGGAAACGCCTTAGCGATCATTGTCTCGCAAGCTGCCACGCGTGCCACCCGGAGAGAAAGACGCACCCGGATCCGCACCCTTCGGCGTCGATCTAAGTCGATGGCCTTGGTGGAAGCATTTGGAAACGCTCGCTAGTCTAAGCAATTGATGTTTCTGGTAGGCAATTCAGTGATCCTCTCCAAATGCACGCTGAGATTGTTGATTATTGGGACGGATTTTGATTCCGCCATTCGGAGGTTCGATCCCTCCCGCCCCAGCCAGAGGCTCCGCTCTCCCTGAAACTGCTGATGAATTCGGCCTGGCTGGAGCTCTGCTGCACGGCTCTGCGAAATGTTGCTATTGCACCTTGTATTGCATCGCGCGTCGCTGGCGCGAGCATTGGTGCGCGAGCCGGTCTCTTGCTGCTCGAATGGCGCGAGGCGGCTGCAACGGCGGAGGGCTTCGCGGTGCCCATTCTCCAACCGACAAACAAGTCGCCACGATCATTCCGCGTCCCCGGCCTTCATCAGAAGATATTCGATGGGGCTTCTGTTGTGGATCCGGCAGATCAGCCGGGGACGTCTCGCGTCTCGGTGTTCGTTAGGAGGGAGCAGTCCATGAGCTTTCGTACGTTCGGTCGACATGCGCGCGGTCTTGCGATGGCACTCCTGCTCACGCTGCCGGTTGCGGCCCAGGCGGAGGTGTCGCGCGGCGGGACCTTGCGCTTCCTGGTCGAGCAGGAGCCGACCACACTGGTGACGATCGCCCACACCGCCGGGCTCTGAAACTTGGTTGCGCCAGATTGTTATCGGTAAGAGCACGCCTGCGTTACCCGACATGAGTGCGCGGAAGAAAGGCAGTTCATTTAGATCGCGCGAGTGTGAGCCTTACGGAGCGTTCTCGTCGTACCGCTCCGGCGGTGTGGCTGTCCGCGGACGGCTCACGGCCGGCAACCTCGAGTGCGAAATAGGCGATGGTGGATTCCAGCCCTTCTCGCAGGGCAACCCGCGGGCGCCAATCAAGGAGTTGTTCCGCCGTTGAAATGACCGGCTTGCGCCGCTTGGGATCGTCGACTGGAAGAGGCTTGAACTCCAAGGTGGAGGCCGAGCGTGTGCAGGTCAGAACCTCCCGGGCGATCGCCTCGATGGTCATCTCATGCGGATTGCCGAGATTCACCGGACCCGTCACCTCCGCCGGACTTTCCATCAGTTTTTCCAGTCCGCGGACGAGATCGTCGACGAAGCAGAAGCTGCGCGTCTGGCTGCCGGACCCGTAGATCGTGATCGGCGCGCCGCGCAGCGCCTGAACGATGAAGTTCGAGACCACCCGGCCATCATTCTCGTGCATGCGCGGGCCATAGGTGTTGAAGATGCGGGCAACCTTGATCTCCAGCCCGTGCATGCGCTGCGCGTCGAACATCAAGGTTTCCGCGGCACGCTTGCCTTCATCATAACAGGCGCGCGGTCCGATGGTGTTGACGTGGCCGACATAGTTCTCCGGCTGGGGATGCATCTCGGGGTCGCCATAGACTTCGCTGGTCGAGGCCTGCAGGATGCGCGCGGACTTTGCCCGTGCGAGCTCCAGCAGATGGAGCATCCCGAGCACGCAGGTCTTCATCGTGCCGATCGGATCCTGCTGATAGTGCGGCGGCGACGCCGGGCAGGCCAGATTGTAGATCCGGTCGAGCCGACCCTCGATCTCCAGCGGCTCGCGCACATCATGGGCAAGGAAGCTGAAATTGGGA
Organism: Bradyrhizobium sp. HKCCYLS3077; assembly: GCF_051167555.1. Taxonomy (NCBI): domain Bacteria; kingdom Pseudomonadati; phylum Pseudomonadota; class Alphaproteobacteria; order Hyphomicrobiales; family Nitrobacteraceae; genus Bradyrhizobium; species Bradyrhizobium sp. HKCCYLS3077. Next base: position 725,455 of record NZ_JBNPTH010000003.1, read on the forward strand.
TGATTGAGCAGGGGACGGATGTTGCGTTGCGATCCGGTGTGCAGATTGTCGACACAGATCACGGTATCGCCACGTCGCAACAGCGTGTCGCAAACGTGCGAGCCGATGAAGCCAGCGCCGCCCGCGACGAGCGTTCGGTGCGACGGACGCGATGAAATCGAGGAGCGAATGGTCATGACAGTCCCAGCTTGAGTTCGACGGCGTCAGAGGTCGCAGAGACGGCGGAGCGCCGCGCGATCCGCGCGCGCCGGGCGAGTGCCTCGCGGTGATAGTCTTCGAGCTGCCGCGCCCGGTGATCGGGCGTGTGATCACGCAGCACGCGGCGGCGGGCGCGGTCGCCGATCGCCCGGCGGGTGTCCTCCGGCATGTCGCGCAGGATCGTGGTCACGTCCCGCGGCGAGGACACCACGAGAATTTCGCTGTTCGGCGTGAAGATCGTCTCCAGCCCAGGCCAGCCATCGGACAGCACCGGCGCGGCGCAGGCGGCGGCTTCGAACAGCCGGACGCTCGGCGAATAGCCGAGATTGCGCATGTCGGCGCGGGTGACGTTCAGGGTGAAGCGCTGGGCGGCAAAAAAATCGGCATGCTGGTGCGGTGGGAGATGCGTCATCCGGTCGACATTGGCGGGCCAGACGATGTCGTCCGGATATTGCGCGCCGACAATCGCAAAGCGCGCATCGGGCATGGCGCGCGCCGGCGCGAGCAGCAGGTTCGCGAGCTGAGTCTGACGGTCGACGCTGTAGGTGCCGAGATAACCGAGCGACCAGCGATCCGGAACGTCGCGCGGCCGATACAGCTCCATGTCGGCGCTGCAGTAGAGCACGCGCGCCATCGGGCTGCCGTAGAGATCCTGGACCATGGCCAATGCAGGCCCGCCGGAGAACGACAGATAGAGATCGAAGCGCGGAATCATCGACGCCGACAGATACGCCAGTCCATGCCCTTGCTCGAGTCCGGCGAGCGTCACCGGCGTGTCGATGTCGTAGAATGCCGTGACGCCCTGGGCCTGCGAGGTGACCCAGTCGGCGATGGCGATGCCGTCCGGCACGTAGGACCCGATGATGACCAGGTCGGCATCGCGGATCAGCGCGCCGAATCGGCGCGGCAGCTCCGGAAGCTCCTTGTAGAGATGGATGCGCCAGTCGCGGGGATCGGTCAGATCGCGATGATCGCGGTACCACGGCACGTCACGCTCCAGGAATGTCACGGTATGGCCGCGACGCGCCAGCGCCGCGAGCAGGGCGCGGTAGGTGGTGGCGTGACCGTTGCCCCAGGACGAAGTGACCGATAATCCGATGACGACGATATTCAGGTTCATTCTGCAGCCTCGATACGGGGGCTTCTGCCTTGAAGCAGGGCGTGGAATTGCCGCGCGCGGTGACGATAGGTGTGATGCGCCATGACGCGCGCGCGGCCGCGTTCACCGATGGCGCGTGCGCGCGCGGGTGAGAGCGTGTCGAGATGCGCTGCGACGCCGGCGCCATCGGCGGCCACCAGGATCTCGCGGTCGGGTTCGAGGAAGAGTCCGATGCCGTCCCATTGGTCCGTGATGAGGCAGGCGCCCGCGCCTGCCGCCTCGAACACCCGGGTCGGCGGCGAGAAGCCGTAAGCCGCCATGCTGTCGCGGTTGACGTTCAACGTCGCGCGCGCCGAGCCGAAGAAGGCGTTGTGGTCGGCCGTGCCGACATGGCCGACGGCGCGAATATTCGCTGGCATCGGCTTGTCATGCCAGCCGGAGCCGCCGAGCACGAAGCGCTTGCCCGGCAGCCGGCTGGCAGCGTCGATGAAAAAACGCTCGATGCGGGCCTCGCGGTCCGGCAGGCGGTTGGCGAGCAGATTGAGGTCGGAGTCGAAGTCCGCGCGGGACGCTGCCGGATGATGGGTGTCGGGATCGAGCGCATTGTAGATCGGCACGCAATCGCGCGCGCCGACGTCGCGATAGGCTGTCACGACCGGATCGCCGCCGCCATAGGTCAGGACCGCATCGTAGCGCGGGATGGCACGGCGCAGATGATGCTGGGGATCGGCCGCGATCGCATCCAGGGTGGCTGGCGCGTCGACGTCCCAGTAGAACCGCAGCGCGCGGCCTTCGATGGCTGATATGGCGTCCTCGAGCTCGGCATCGAACACGCCGACGCCACTGGCCTTGATCAGAAGATCCGCCGATCCGACCGCGGCATCGAGCGAGCGTTGCCAACCATCCGGCGTTGCCGGATAGACCACGACGCGAGCCCAGGGCGGATCCGCGATATCGCGATGGGCCTGCCGCTCGAACGCGTCCGGCTCGTAGAAGGTGACGTCGTGACCGAGCCTGGCGATCTCCTTGAGCATGCCGCGGTAGTAGGTCGCTGCACCGTTCCAGTAGGAGGAGACGAGGCTGGAGCCGAAAAAGCAGATGTTCATGAGGCGGCTCCTGCGAATGCGGTCGACATCCGAGTCTCGCCGCGGCTCAACGTCCCGGCGATGTCGAGCAGTTGCTGCGCGCGATGGCGGCAGGTGTGACGAGCCAGCACCGTGCGGCGCGCCTTGTCGGCGACGGCTCCGGCCAACTCCGGATCACTCAACAGGCTCCTGAACGCCCGACGCATGTCGTCGCCATTGGCCGCGCGCAGATAGGTGCCGTCCGGGAACAGGCTCTCGACATCGCTCCAAGGCGCCGAGACAACCGGGATGCCGCAGGCCATGGCCTCGAACATGCGAATGGTGGGAATGCCCGGCAGCGATTGCGCATAGGGCGCACGAGGGACATGAACCGTGGCGCGGGCCGCAGCAAACGCTTCTGGAACACGGTGTGCCGGTAGCCAGCCTCCGTAGCGGATGCCCGCCCGCTGCATCGCCGACAGCGCGTCGTCCGGATAACGCACGCCGTAGATCGTTGCGTCGAGCCGGAGAGCGGTGATGGGCTCGATGAGATATTCGCGCAGCTCGGCGCTGCGCTCGTTGTCGCCCCAATTGCCGACCCACACGAGGTCGTGTCGCGGAGCGGCGTCAGGCAATGGACGGTACAGGGCGGTGTCCGCAGCCTCGTGCCACGTGAACGCGTGTCGGGTCCAGCCGAGCTTCAGATAGATCTGGCGCAGCACCTCGCCAAAGGCGAGCACGCCGTCATAACCGGCGAGATCGAAGCGCGCGAGCTCCCGCGGCGCCGTGACGGCGCGATGATGCGTATCGTGGAACAACAGGGCGTAGCGGCCGCCGGCGATGCGGTGACGGCCGATCGCCTTGACCAGATCGGGCGTGTTCCACTCGTGCACGACGACCAGATCGGCGCCGTCGAGCGCACGGGACAGGTCGAGCGTACCGTCGTAAGGCCTGACATCGACGCCACGAAACAGCTCGGGCACCTCGCGCAGGCTTGCCTCGCCACCGTCCTTGATCGCGTTGAGACGGCTCCAGCCATCGGCGGGCTCATGGACGATGACCTCATGTCCGAGGGCATGAAGCTCGCGCGCGACACCGCGCAGGAAATGCGCATTGCCATTGTTCCAGCACGACGAGAACGCATGGTAGAAGAGCACGCACTTCATGCAAACGCCTCGGCGGGGATGTTGGAGTGGTGAGGCGGCGACGCCGGGGCCAGCAGCTCGCCGTAGAAATCGGCATAGGCTTTCGCCGTCCGGCAGAGCGTATAGCGGCGAGCCCTTTGGCGTGCGGCGTCCTGCAGCACGATCCGCGCGGCCTGATCGGCGACAAGCCAGTTCAGGGTGCTCCGCAGCGCGCTGATGTCGCCGGGGGGCACGAAGACGGCGGCATCCTGCCAGAGCTCTCGAAACGTCGGAATGTCCGAGAGCACCAGCGCGCAGCCGGCGGTGGCGGCCTCCAGCACCGACAAGCCGAACGGCTCGTACAGCGCCGGGCTCACGAAGATCGCGGCGCGGCTCATCCACTGCTGCAGCTCGGCATGGGCGAGCTCGCCCAGCGGATGCAGATCTCGCGGCAGGCCGTCCTGGTCGGCGCCGGATCCCGCAACATGGATCGGGCAGGGACATCCGGCCGCGATCTCGGCGAGCGCGCGCATGTTCTTGGCCCTGTCCCACATGCGTCCGGCCGCGAGCACGACCATCTGTTTGTTCGCTGGGATGTCGAAGCGTGAGGCGATGCCGTTCCAGATCGGCCGTCCGGGGCGTGGCGGATCATAGAGCCGGCCCACAGTCTCGCCGAAGGAACGGCTTGGCGCGACCCATGCGGCGGCGCTGCGCAATCCCTCGGCCACACGCGCGCTGTAGCACTGCCACCGCGGTTCCTGCAGGAAGCGCGTCTCGTCGCAGGCCAGTCCCCACGATCGAACGCAGGAGTGGGCGACGACGAGAACCGGCGCTTGCCAGGCGAACGTCGCCTCGCGGAAGCTGTTGAGATGGACGAGATCGGGCTGAACGTCGCACGCGATGGCATGCAGCACGCGCCTCGCGTGATCGATGTCGCGCCCTTCCGGATCCTGCCACTCCAGGGCCAGATCAGTTTCGAACAGTCGAATTCCGGCGCCCGCGATGTCGGCGCGCTGATCGGAGTTCATCCGGCGCCCCAGCGTGACGAGGTGAACCTCCACGCCAAGGTCGCCCAGCGCGATCGCAAGAGTGGTCGCGTATCTCCACACGCCGCCCACGGTGTCGGTGGTCATCATGACGCGCTGGCGGCGGACCGTGCTCATCGCGCGACCTGCATCTCGAGCGCCGCCAGCGGCACAGGCCGCGCGTTCTGAACGTCGCTGAACTGGTTGAAGAGCGTCAGGTAGTGCGCATGAGCCCGCTCCCACGCCTGGTCGTCGGGCGTGCCCCACAGCTTCTGATAGTCCGGCGAGCCCGGGTACGGGTACAGCGGCACGGGATCGTTGGCCCAGACGCCGGCATCCTGCATGCGCTGGCGCCAGCGCTGCACGACGGGGTCGTCGTCCTGCGGCATTTCGATCAGATTGGCCTGTACGAACGGAACGTGCCGCCGCGCCTCGACCAGGCGCTCAGCGAGCTGCTCGGTGGTCATGCGGCAGTTCTTGGCCAGCGCGGCGCGGCCTTCAGGCGACAGGCTCTCGATGCCAGCCTCGATCGACACGCAGCCGGCACGCCCGAGCAGAGCCAGCATCTCGGGCTTCCACAGGTCGATCCGGGTCTGCACACCGAATTTGAGCCCCCGGCCCACGAGACCCTGCAGCAGCTCGGGATTGGGCAGGAAGATCTCGTCGACGAAATAGACATACTCGACCCCCTGCGTCAGCAGGTCATCGATCTCGTGGAGGATCACGGCAGCGGGGCGCTTGCGGTAGGCGTTGCGGAAATTGTCCTTTGCGCAGAACGTGCAGTGATACGGACAGCCGCGCGATGCCTCGACCTCCGCACCGGGCCCTGCGGGGCTGGCCTCGAAGCGATGATGGTGGTGCTCATGCCGGCGGATCATCTCGGCCGGCCATTGCAGCGCCGGCTGGTCGATGAAGCTGGCGGCCAGCGGTCCGCCATGGATGCGGATCGCGCCGTCGGCATCCGCAAAGCAGAGACCGCTGAAGCCGCGCTCGCCAGCGGCCAGCCGTCTCACGGCCTGTTCGCATTCGCCCATGACGACGATGTCGACCCCGAGCTTTCGCAAGGTGGCCCGCGGCGTGGTCGAGCCGTGCGGGCCGACCGCGATGAGGGTCGCTCCGCTCTCGCGCAAGGTCGACACCAGCTCCTGCGGCACCCGCAACTCGGGCGGCGCACAGCGCCAGAACAGATAGGTTGGAGCCGTCGTCAGCACGATCATGTCAGGGCGGAACGTCACGAGCTCGGCCAGGATGTCGGACGGCGTCAGGTCGAACATGTGGGCGTCGAGCAGCAGCGTCGCGTGGCCGGCCTCGCGCAGCAGGTGTTCGGAAATGCCGAGCTCGAGCGGCAGATGCGGGCTGCGGCAGCCGAAATAGATGCTGCCGTCGAACGTCCAGTTCGGATTGATCAGGGCGACTCGGGTCATGCCAGCGCCTCCCGGCCGGAGGCTTGCGCAAACCGCTCTGCGAGCCAGCCGTGCAGGCTGCGCAGGCCGTCCGCAAATGTCGTTCTTGGCTGCCAGCCGGTGGCGCGGTTCAGCGCCGTGATGTCCGAGACGTACCAAGGCTGATCGCCCGGACGCCAATCCGCGAAGCCGAAGGAGACAGGGCCGGCCAGCGGCGTGATCAGATCGATCAGCTCCAGCAGGCTGACCGCATTCGACGGGCCGCCGCCGAGGTTGAAGACGCGGCCTCGCGCCGCGTCGATCCCGTCGAGCACTGCGAGCCACGCATCGACCGCATCGGCCACGTAGAGCGCGTCGCGGACCTGGCAGCCGTCGCCATAGATCGTCAACGGCGTGCCGCGCAAGGCCGAGAGCACGAAATGCGCGATCCAGCCCTGATCCTCGGTGCCGAACTGGCGCGGGCCGTAGATGCAGCTCATCCGCAGCACGGCGGTCTTCAGCCCATAAACCCGCGCGTAGTCGTGGACATATTGATCGGCGGCGCCCTTCGAGCAGCCATACGGACTATAGAGATCGAGCGGCGCGGCCTCGGAGACGCCCGGCCTCATGGCAGGATCGATCGGCTGATAGCGCTGGCCGTTGCGCGCGATCTGGTCATTGCCGATCAGGCGGCCGTACACCTTGTTCGTCGACGCGAACAGCATGGCCGCAGAGGGGTTGTGCAGCCGGACGGCCTCGAGCACGTTCAGCGTGCCGCGGGCGTTGATCTCGAAATCGTCCATCGGGCTGTCGATGCTCGACGTCACCGCGACCTGCGCGGCGAGGTGCAGCACGGCCTTTGCCGGCTTGATGCTGTCGATGACGGTGATGGGATCCCTGATGTCGCCGACCGCGATCGTGATCCGGTCGCCGTGCCTGGACTTCAGCCATTGCGCATTTTCGCGCACGCCGGCGCGGATCAGGCTGTCCAGGATCAGAACGTTGTCGCCGCGTGTCGCGAGCCGATCGGCGAGATTGCAGCCGATGAAGCCGCAGCCGCCGGTGATCACGATCGGGGCGGAGGAGGAGGCCAGATCAGTCATGCCACAAGCCCACGCCGCAACAACTCATCGTTGGCCTTCTCAGCCCGGTCCTCGGCGATCTGGCCGGCGAGATAGCCCGCCAGATTGGCAAGCCCATCCTCGAAGCGGACCTCCGGTCTGAAGCCGAGCAGGCGCTCGCTCTTGGTGATGTCGGCGAAGCAGTGCCGGATGTCTCCGGCGCGGTACTTGCCGGTGACCGACGGCGTCATCTGCGACCGGCCCATGACGCGGGCGAGATCTTCCGCGACAGAGACGATCGTGCGGCTCTGGCCGGAGCCGACGTTGAGGACGTCATCGGCCTGATCGCCGTCGAGCGCGAGCACGCAGGCGCGTGCGACGTCATGAACGTGGACGAAGTCGCGGCGCTGCAGGCCGTCCTCGAAGACGAGCGGCGGACGCTCGTTCAGGAGGCGGGCTGCGAAGATCGCGAGCACGCCGGTGTACGGATTGGACAGCGCCTGGCGCGGCCCGAACACGTTGAAGAATCGCAGCGCCAGGGTCGGGATGCCATACGCCTTGCCGGTGATCAGGCACATCCGCTCCTGGGCATATTTGTTCAGCGCGTAGATCGAGCTCAGCGTGGGCTGCTTGGTTTCCGGCGTTGGGATGGGCTCAAGCGGGCGATCCTCCGAATCCGCAAGCTCCCAGTCGCCGCGCCGGAGCTGCGCGAGCGAACGCTCCTCCGGTGCGACGGTTGCGCCGTCCGCGGTCCGGCAGGCGCCCTCGCCATAGACGCTCATCGACGACGCGACCACCAGCCGCGTCACCGGGCGATTGGCCAAAGCCTGCAGCAGCACAGCGGTCCCGAGCTCATTGGTGCGGACATAGGGCTCGATGTCGTACATGCTCTGGCCGACGCCGACGCTGGAGGCCAGATGCAGCACCTTGTCGACGCCGCGCAGCGCGCGTTCGACAACGACGGCGTCAGTGATGTCGCCGACCATCAGTTCGGCATCCGCGTTCAAGTAGGAAGGGCGTTGACGATGCGGGCCGTGCACCTGGGGAGAGAGAGAATCGAGCAGCCGGACCTCGTGGCCTGCGGAGATCAGTGCGTCGGCCGTGTGCGAGCCGATGAAGCCTGCGCCTCCAGTGATAAGGACACGTGTCATGCCAGGCTACTCCGTCGCGGCGTCGTGAATGAACTTCTGGAGGTGAGAAGCAGCGCAACGAATGTTCGTTCCTCCGCTACGTACAAACAATAATTTCCCTAATTTGGATCAATAACCCACATCTAGCTGCGGCTTACCAGAAGGGCGCACCATTGGGCCCTGGAGCAAGCTGAAGATGTCGTGCGACGGTGGCGCCCACATCAGCGAAGCTCGCGCGCCGACCGATGGGGCCGGCGCTGGCGCCGTTGGCGACCAGAATCGGCACGCGCTCGCGCGTATGGTCGCTTCCCTTCCAGGTCGGATCGCAGCCGTGATCGGCGGTCAGCACCAGGAGGTCGTCATTGCGGAGCCGGCCCAACAGCTCGGGCAGGCGCGCGTCAAGGGCTTCGAGCGCGCGCGCATAGCCGGCGACATCGCGACGATGACCGTAGAGCGTATCGAAGTCCACGAAGTTGGCGAACAGCAGGCCGCCGTCGCCGAGGACGTCGAGAGCATCGAGCGTTCGGGTGAACAGCGCATCGTTGTCGTCGCCCTTCAGATTCCGGCCCGTGCCGCGGTGCGCGAAGATATCGTCGATCTTGCCGATCGACAGAACCGGCCGCCCGTCCGCGGTCGCGACATCGAGGATGGTCGCCTCCGGCGGTGGGACGGCGTAGTCGCGGCGATGGGCGGTACGGCGGAATGTGGTGGCGGTGTCGCCGACGAAGGGACGTGCGATCACACGTCCGATGTTGAAGGGATCCGTCAGGAGCCGCGCTGCTTCGCACAGGCGATAGAGCCGGTCGAGGCCGAAGGTCCCTTCGTGGGCCGCGATCTGGAACACCGAGTCCGCGGACGTGTAGCAGATCGGCTGTCCGGTCCGCATATGGGTCTCGCCCAGCTCGGCGATGATCTCGGTGCCAGAGGCGTGACGATCGCCAAGAATGCCGGACAGGTCCGCCGTCGCGCAGAGCTGCCGAATGAGGTCCGGCGGAAAGGCGGGACTGCTCCTTGGAAAGTAGCCCCAGTCGAACAACACGGGCACGCCGGCGATCTCCCAATGTCCCGACGGTGTGTCCTTGCCGCGCGATCGCTCGCTGGCACAGCCGAACGCCGCGCCCGCGCTCGCCGGGCCATCCAGGCCGGGCGGCCGCCGGCCAGTCGCGAGCTCGCACGCCTCGCCGAGGCCGAGCGCCACCAGATAGGGGAGACGCAGCGGTCCCTCGCGCCGGTCGGTATCGGCGCGGCCGGCTGCACACGCCTCGGCGATATGGCCGACCGTGTCGGCGCCGGCATCGCCGTAATCGGCGGCATCGGGGGCGCCGCCGACGCCGACGGAATCCAACACCAGGATCAGGGCACGCATGGCAACGGCTCCGGCAGGTCGGACCGAGCGGCCGCAGACCCTGTCCGTGCGCAATAGCGCATGATCATGCTGGCGCAGAAGTCGGCGAACTCGTTGGCGTCGAGCGGCGGGCTGGTGTGGTGCGCGGCAAGGCCGCGATGCTCCGGCGTAAAGCAGAATGTGACGGTGACGTCGAACTCGGCCAGCGCCTCCATCTGGCGATCGAACCAGTCGAGCGCGCCGGGACGGAAGCTGTCGGCCCAGGACAGCCCGGTGCGGACGTGGCGGACGCCGAGCCGGCGCAACCACAGCACCGCATCATTCAGGCGATGGTCCTCGAAATGAAACCATTGGCACAGGCCCATGCCGTGGGCATGCTCCGGAAACAGCTCCGCCGCCAGCTTCGGCGCGCCATCCTCGCGCAGCAGACCCATGTGGAAGTGTCGATAGTAGGACGAGCCTTCGGCCTCCTTGTGCCGGGTCGTCGCCTCCCATGCCATCGGCAGATCGTACAGACTGTACCAGTGGATGCGCGGCGCGCGCCCGTTGAGCAGCTCGGCGGTGCGCTGCAAGCCCCAGGCCTGCACCTCGTCGGCGCCGAACGAGGACACCCCGACCTCGGTGACCCAGACCGGCACGGAGACGAGCGCCTGGATCTCGGCAAGCCTGGCCGGCCATTCGTCGATCTTCCAGAGATTCCAATCCAGCGGAAAGCCGTGCACTGCGACGGCGTCGACGTGATCCAGCACGCCGCGCGCCTTCATGTTGTTGATGAAGGCGGGATCGATCGGCGAGATGCCGCCGAGCACCCGCGGCAACGTCGTGTGCACCGAGCGAATTGCCTTGCCGGCCGCGATCGCGGTGTCCGCGAAGCGCGCCCAGTCGGGATCGAGCTGAAGGTCCCAATGCGACTTGTTGTTCGGCTCGTTCCAGATCTTGGCAGCCTCGATCATCGCACACCTCGCGCCGGATACACCGGGCCGTCCGGTTGGGGGCGCTGCGCCTTGCGGCACAGATAGACCTCGGCTTCGGGATGCGCGACGATCACGAAGCCGGCGCTGCGCAGCATGGCCTCGACGCAGGCACGGTTCGGCGCCCACCAGTTCGTGGGATCATCGGCGTAGCTGTGCTCGATGAAATGCATCCTGGGATAGCCCGGGCTGTCGAACGGACTGGTGGTCCAGAAATCATAGTTGCGGGCGATCTCGTCGACTTCCGGGGAGCCACGCTGCATCGACTGGAACAACAGTTGATCGCCGACGACATGATCGCGAATGAGGTCGAGCGCCAGAAGCGGATGGCGCAGGTGATAGAGCACGCCCATGAAGATCACGAGATCGAACGTCTCACCGAGCTGTCCGACATCGTAGGTCGAGAGCTTTCGAAACTCGATGTCGAGCCCGTTGACGTCGGCAGCAAAGCGCGCCTGTGCCAGATAGTCGTCATCCGTATCCAGGCCGAGCACGCGATCGGCGCCGCGCCGCTTCATCTCCATGGCGTAGAAGCCGGCGTTGCAGCCGATGTCGAGCACGGACTTTCCGGTGAGATCATCCGGGACGATGTCGGCGAAGCCTCGCCACTTCACGGCGGGATAATCGCCGAGGAAATGCGTCGGCGCAGTCGCGACGCCCTTGAGGTCGAGGTTGTGAAACCACGGGCCGAGTGCATCGACGCGGCGGCGGATCTCGTCCCGGGACAACAGGGCGCCGGTCATGCGCGTCCTCCCGGGAAAGGCGCGGCGACGCCGGCGCCGGCGGCCGCGCGCAACATGGGACGCGGCTCGTGGCCGTCCTGCGAGGCCGCGAGCAGCGCGATCGCCGTGCGGTAGCCGTTGATGGTGCCGACATCGACATAGGCCTCGCCGGCCTTGACGCCGACACAAGCGCCTCCGGCGGCGAGATAGCCGTTCACCAGCGTGCCGAAGTATTCATCGCTGCGGCCACGGGCCTCCCACAGGATGTTGAGGTCATGGAAGCCTCGCGCCGACATGCGAAATGCGCCCCAGATCCAGTTCGAGGTTGCGTCGCGCTGCTTGACCTGGATTTCTTTGACGGCGTCGCCGTCCAGCACGACCGCGTCGAAGAATTCGGGATGTTCGACGGGAAACAGCAGAAACGACAGATCGGCAGCGGGCAGTCGGGCGAGCCCCGCCTTCGGAAACCACACGGTATCCGGCAGCCCGACCAGCACGTCCTGGTGGTCGCCGATCACGGTCGAGGCGCGGAAGACGGCGTCGCACAGGCCTGCGGCCTCGGGCTGGACGACATAAGCAAGGCGAGCGCCGCCGTAGCGATCGCCGAAATATTCGAGGATGTCGGATTTTCCCGGCGAGATGACGAAGCAGATCCTGTCGGCGCCGCCGAGGATCAGCCGCTCGACGAGATATTCCGACACGGCGCATGGCCGCTCGACGCCACCGTCGCTGCGGCTGCCGACCGGGAGCAGCTCCTTGGAGAACGCCAGCGGTTGAATGCGGCTCCCGCGGCCGGCGGCTGGCACGATGCCCCACATGTCAGGCCTCCTGTGTCGTCAGCGTCGGTGTGCGCCGGATCGACCGTTCGAACAGACCGATCATCTCGTTCGCACGCGTCTGCGAGCTGTGTTCGTCGAGCGCGCGCTGTCGGGCGCTGGCCGCAATGCGCGCCAGTTCGCCGTCGTCGCGGGCGAATGCCGCAAGCGTATCCTCGGAGCGATTGACCAGGATGATCTCCTCATCGGGCGCGAAGAAATCCGCGATCCCGTCCCAGGTGTCACTGAGCAGGGGGACGCCGCAGGCGGCCGCCTCGAATAGCCGTCCCGAGGGACACCAGCCCATCTCGGCCATCGCGCGGCGCGTGACGTTCAGGGTCAGTCGCGACGAGGCGAAGAAGGCGGCGTGCTCTGCCGGCGGCAGATGGCGCACGAAGTAGATGTTCGACGACCAGGGAAAATCCCGCGGATATTGCGCGCCGCCGATCAGGAAGCGCAGGTCATGACGGCCGCGCGCCGGCTCGACGAACAAGTCTTGGAGCGCGGCCTGGCGATCCGCCGAATAGGTCCCGAGATATGACAGCGCGGCCCGATATTGCGGCTGCGGCGCGACCGGCCGATGCACGTCGGGATCGACATGGCCGTAAAGCGGCGCGATCATGCGCGCCCCGAGCTGATTGCGGTATTCGTCGAACAGGCGCGGCCCGCCGGTGAAACTGAGCACGAGGTCGAAATCGACGAGCCCGCGGGGGCCGATGTAGGAAAGTGGCTCGCCGCTTCGCAGCCGCTCCAGCGTGACCGGCGTATCGAGGTCGTAGAACACCTTCAATCCGCAGCGGCTGTCGAGGATCAACCTCGTGGCGTCATGGCCATCGGGACAATAGGACGACAGGATGGCGGCATCCGCGTCGGCCAAGGCCGCCTTGGCCTGCCTCGCGACATCCTGCCAGCCACGGTAGAGAATCAGATGACCGCCTGCGAGCTCGGCCATGTCGCGATTGTCGGCGTAATAAGGCACGTCGCGCTCGAAGAACACGACGCTATGGCCAGCACGGATGAGGTTCTTGCACAGCCCACGCCACAGCGTGGCATGGCCATTGCCCCAGGACGACGAGATGGTCAGCCCGAAAATGACGATCTTCACGCCGGCACCTTCATGTTGGCCTGGATCAGCTTCAAGCCGGTGGAATCCGCGACCAGCGTGCTGATGCTGGCTGGCGCGACGTCGACCGAAGCGAACTCATCGAGGGCGATCCTCGCGACCTGCATGATGGCGGCCCGGATCGGCTCGGCATGGCTGACGAGCACGATGCTGGCGCTGCCATGGGTTCGGCACAGTTGGGCGACGTGCGACATCATCCGCTCCTGCACCGCGGACATGCTCTCGCCATGGGGCGGCGTGGACGAGGCACGTTTGGCGTTCCACTGCTGCCACGCCGGATCGGCATCGAGCTCGGCGAAGCTGCAGCCAGTCCAGTCGCCGGCATCCAGCTCGTCCAAGGCCTGCACGATCTCGACCGGTAGCTCGTGCTGGCGCGCGATGATGTCGGCTGTCTGCAGCGCCCGCGGTTGCGGGCTCGACTGGATCAGCGTCGGAATGGGATCGATCAGCCGGGCGCAGATTTCGGCCTCGCGGCATCCCTCGGCATCGAGCGCGACGCCGGCCATGCGACCGCAGAGGGTGCGGCCGAGCAGAGGATGATGCCCGTGCCGGATCAGGTGAATCGTGATGGTCATCATCAAGGCCTTCAGCCGGCGTCGTCGAGCGGCACGTCGTCGATGAAGGCGCGCGTTCTGCGTCGGGCCTCCTCGTCGGTGAACTGCCGGGGCGGCGATTTCATGAAATAGCTGGACGGCCCGGTCAGCGCCCCCCCGACGCCGCGGTCCATGGCCAGCTTGGCGCAGCGCACGGCGTCGATCACCACGCCTGCGGAGTTCGGCGAATCCCACACCTCGAGCTTCAGCTCGGCGCTCAATGGTACGCCGCCGAAGGTCGTGCCCTCGAGGCGAATGTAGGCGAGCTTGCGGTCGGTGAGCCACGGCACGTGGTCGCTCGGGCCGACGTGCACGTCGTCGACGGGCAGCGGCACGTCGAACTGGCTGGTCACCGCCTGGGTCTTGGAGATCTTCTTGGAGCTCAGCCGCTCACGTTCCAGCATGTTCTTGAAGTCGGTGTTGCCGCCGACGTTGAGCTGATAGGTGCGGTCGAGCCGGACGCCGCGCTCGCGGAACAGGTTGGCCAACATGCGGTGAATGATGGTGGCTCCGACCTGGCTCTTGATGTCGTCGCCGACGATCGGCAGACCCGCGTCCTCGAAGCGTTTGCGCCAGGACGTATCGGACGCGATGAAGACCGGGATGCAGTTGACGAAGCCGCAGCCGGCCTCGATGGCGCGGGCGGCATAGTACTCCGTTGCTTTCTGCGCGCCGACGGGCAGATAGGAGACGACGATGTCCGTGCGCGAGCGCTTCAGGACATCGGTCACGTCTGCTTCCGGTCCCGGTGCCAGCGGCACGTCGTCCTCGAGATATCGTCCGATGCCGTCGAGCGCCGGCCCGCGGGCGACGATGACCCCGGTTTCCTCGACCGGCGCGAATCGGAAAGTGTTGTTCGGCCGTGTCCAGATCGCGTCGGCGACATCGCGACCGACCTTGTCGGCATGTACGTCGAAGGCGGCGGCGATCTCGACGTCGCCGATGTGATAGCCGCCGATGTCTGCGTTCATCAGCCCCGGGACGGGCTCGTTGGACTTCGCATCACGATAGTAGCTGAGGCCCTGGATGAAAGAGCTGGCGCAATTGCCGACTCCGACGACTCCGACACGAACACGATGTCGGTCTTGAAGACGGGAGTGCATCGAGTGTCGTCCTCCGAATTTGGCCACGCGACATGAGCGAAACCTAAGTACGTCGGCGAACGTGCCCGGGATATGTTCGTTCCTGTTGGAGCACCCGGCGACGCTGCGGCCCCGGTCGTTTTCGCCTGAAAAGGCGGGAAAGGCTGATCTAGATTAGATTCCGTGCACGGGGGGCAGGAACGATCTTCTTCAATGATGAAGAACAAGAAGCCTGGCAGCACACGCTGTCCCGGCCCGTTTTACGAACGAATCGGGTGCTCTCGCGTTTGATCGCAGCAGCGAGGCACGATTCGTCTCGTCCGTCTTGTGAGGAGGTCCGCGATGAGCGAGAGCGCAACAACCACCGATCACGGCAAGATCCGCAAATGGGCCGAAGAGCGCGACGGTCGTCCGTCCACCGTCGCGTCGACGGAGCAGGAGGGGCACGCAGGCATCCTGCGCATCGACTTCGGGCCGAAGGAGAAGTCCCTGGACGAGATCGATTGGGACGAGTTCTTCCGCAAGTTCGACGAGGCCGAACTCGCGTTCCTGTATCAGGACCGCACCAAGGACGGGAAGATCAGCCGCTTCCACAAATTCGTCCGCCGCGACGCGTGAACGGAGAGAGCGGCCAAAGCAGCGAGGCGAACGACTGGGTCGCCGCGATGCGCGCGCAGGACTTTGCGCGCGCCTGGACGATCGCCGACCGCGACCTGTCGACGATACGGTCGATCGGCCCGGCGAAGCATGAGGGTCCGCGTCACTTGCAGAAGATCTGGCGTGGCGAGGACCTCGGCGGCAGGGTCGTGCTGGTGCGCTGCTATCATGGGCTCGGCGACACGATCCAGTTTGCCCGGCTCCTGCCGGCGCTTGCCCGCATCGCCCGCGACGTGATCGTGTGGTGCCAGCCGGCGCTGTGCGGCCTGATCGCGCGGGTGCCGGGCGTCCGGCATGTGCTTCCTTTGCATGACGGTATCCCGGATGTGGCCTTCGAGGTGGATATCGAGATCATGGAGCTCGCGCATGCGCTGCGGGTTGATGGCGAAGATGCCGGCATGAGAGCGTCTTATCTCGCGCCCGCAGGGCCGCCGGTGGCGCTGCCTGCGCATGACGGCCTCGCGGTCGGATTGGTGTGGCGCGTCGGAAACTGGGACAAGCGGCGGGAGCTGCCCGCCGACCTCGTTCGAACGCTGCTGATCCCGCGCATCGCTGCATTCTCGCTGCAAGCCGACCTCGGCGCGGCGGAGGTCGCCGAAATCGGTGCCCGAGACATCAGCTCGGCGGACATCGATGTGCTTGCGAACACGCTGATCGCTCTCGATCTCGTCATCACCGTCGATACGATGGTGGGGCATCTGGCCGGTGCGCTCGGTTGCGAAACCTGGATCATGTTGCACGCAGACCCCGACTGGCGTTGGCCCGCGGCCGGAATGCGAACCTATTGGTATCCGCGAACACGGTTGTTTCACCAGCAGTCGCCGGGAGACTGGACTGGTGTCGTCGCCCAGGTGAGGCAAGCCCTGTGCGACCGGGTCGCCGCGATCAGCTCGCCGCGTCCAGGCCCAGCCTAGGCTCCGGGCCTAGCGGCCCCGCCGTGGCAGGGTCAAGTGCTGGCGGTTGGCGCAGCATCAGATAATCAGGCCGAAAGCCAGCCAGTCGCGTCAGCCCCTTCCAATCCGTGACCGTGATCGTCCGCGAATGCCAATGCAGCAGGGCCCGGCGGCGGAGGTCCTGGATGGTCCGATTGGCATGCACAGGGGAGATGCCGCAGATCGCCGCGAGATCCGATTGGGTGAACGGCGATGGGAAACGCAACTCGTGCCCGAGCCCGACGGCCCGCAGCCGCACGGTGATCTCGCAGATCAGGTGCGCCACGCGGCTCAGCGAGTCCCGGCTCCCCAGATTGGTCAGCCAGGTTCGTAGCGCCGCCGCGTCGGCGAGCATCAGCAGCGAGAGCGCCGTTGCCAGTCGTTCGGAGTGAGCGCGCACGTCGCGAAAGAAGGCGTGCGGCACGAAGGCCGCGACGGCCGGAGTCAGAGCGCAGAGGTGTCCCGCGACTTGCGGGACGATGGTCGTGTACAGATCCGGCACATCCCCCGGAACGTAGATCGCGGTGATCTGGCCAGCGCCCGCATCGACATCCTTCCAGCAGAGATAGCCCTGCAGCAGCAAGCAGCAGGTCGAAGGCTCCTCGCTCTTGCGCCAGACCTCCTCATGCGGGGCGAAGCTTCTAATCGTGCTTGGCATTCGCCTGAGGAGCTCGAGATCATCGATCGACAATTCCGTCAGACTCCTCAGGCGGTCAACCAGCTTCGTAAACGCAAAACCTGCCTGCATCCGCTCTCGTCCTCATGGGCCATCCGTCGCCGGCGAGCCCGGTCTCCTTCTGCAATCAACTCAAGATCGGCACAGCGAATCGTTCCTATGGTTCCAGATGCGGGTGTCCGTGCGTGTTCCCCGCGCGGAAACGATCGCGCTCGCGCCTCCGTTTGCGCTCGCGTCAACGGCCGCGGTGATCGTCTCGGTGCAGGCGGCCTCGACCGCCGGCAGGCCATCGGTCAGCACAGTGCTGGACCGCCTGACCCACCATTGCGACATCGTCGAAACCGATCCGGGGGCAATTTCGAGCGCCGGTTGACGTTCCGCCCGTCGGCAGCGACATGGCCGACGAGTTGACGCCACGCGAACAGTCATCCTACACAGAATGCGAGAGGCGGTTGTCTCCGATGCCGATCAGCGGTGTCGGGAGACGGTCAATCGGGGCGTGGTGCAGTCGTCAGATGGGATCATCAGAAAGGCAGCTCGAAAGCTGGCGTGTCGGCGTGCTGTTTTCGCAGACCGGCGTGACCTCGGGGATCGAACGGACACAACTGAACGCGACCCTGCTTGCGATCGCCGAGATCAACGCCGCCGGAGGCATCCTCGGGCGTCCGGTGGAGCCCATCATCTACGATCCCGGTTCCGAGCCGAAGAAGTTTCGCTCGTTTGCCGAGCGCCTGTTCCAGGTCGACCGCATCCGCCTGCTGTTCGGCTGCTACATGTCGAGCACGCGCAAGGCGGTTCTGCCGTCGGTCGAAGGCCATCGCGGCCTGCTGTTCTATCCCACCCTGTATGAGGGCTTCGAGTACTCCCGTAATTGCATCTATACCGGGGCCGCGCCGAACCAGAATTCGCTGCAGCTCGCGCGCTTCCTGCTATCGACTTACGGCAACCGCTTCCTGTTCGTCGGCTCCAACTACGTCTTTCCCTACGAGTCGAACCGGCTGATGGCGGATTTCGTGGTGCAGGGCAAAGGCAAGGTGCTGGACGAGATCTACGTGCCGTTGCATGCGCAGGCCAAGGATTTCGACAAGGTCATCGCCCGCATCAAGAAAACGTCGCCGGACGTGATCTTTTCGACCGTGGTCGGCAGCGGGACCGCGGAATTCTATCGCGCCTATCGCGCGGCGGGGTTCGATCCGACGAAAATGCCGATTGCAAGCCTCAGCACCAGCGAAGCGGAGGTTGCCGACATGGGGGCGGACGTCGCGGAAGGCCACATTACCGCGGCACCGTTCTTCGAGACCTTGTCCTCGCAGGCGGCGCGGCGCTTCGTTGCGAGCTTCAAGGCGCAATATGGCGACGATGCGCCGGTGACGGCTTGCGCGGAAGCGGCCTATTTCCAGGTGCATCTGGCGATGCGCGCGGTCGCCAAATGCGGCTCGGACGATCCGGAGCAGGTGCTCGGCAACATGCGGGATTTCGAGTTCGATGCGCCGCAGGGACGCGTCCGGGTCGATCCCGAGAACAACCACACCTATCTGTGGCCGCGGATCGCGCGCGTCGATGGTCAGGGCCGTTTTCAGATCGTCTGGAATCCCGGCGTGCGCGTCAAGCCTGATCCCTATTGCGTGGTGCAGAGCCTCGACGACTGGTCGGTCGACGAGCAGCAGCTTATTCGGTCCTGATGGTCCAGCGGTAGCGTGGCGGAGAATCGGGCGTGGCGATCCAAATTCTTCGTGATCTGCGCGGCCTGCGGGTCCATGTCGTGCACCCGCCGGACAGCGAGCGGACCAAGCTCGTCGAGCATCTGCGCCGCATCGGCTGCATGGTCGAGATCCAGTGGCCGGTGCCGGATGGATGGGCGGATGGCGCCGACGTCGTCTTGCTCGCGATCGAGCACGACATGCGGTTGGAGATCCAGCGGCTGCTCAAATCGGATGCAAACCATCGGCCGACCCTCATCGCCGTCGTCTCCTATGAGGATCCATCCACCTTGCAACTGGTACTTGAGGCCGGTGCGGTCGCCGTCATCGAGCGGCCGATTCGGCCGTTCGGATTGCTCACGAATCTGACGATTGCGCGCAGCCTGTGGTTGGAGCGGCGCGAGGCCGAAAAGCGCGTCCGCAAGCTGGAGCGCAAGCTCGCCGGCATCCAGCGGATCCAGAAAGCCAAGGCGATCCTGATGGATGGCCAGGGATTGAGCGAGGCTGATGCCTATGAGAGCATTCGCAAGCAGGCGATGTCCAAGCGGCTGTCGATGGACGACATGGCTGCGGCAATCATTCATGCAAACGAGCTCTTGCAATACCGCGCGAAGAATGATTAGCTTTTGTTAGTTGAGGGGAGAAGATCCATCTCAGCGCCGCCGGACCATCAAGGATGCTGGTCTGGCATCGGCTAGGTAGCCCGAAGAACCCGTGAAGGGTTCGTCGGGCTTTTTTGTTTTTTGGGCTCGAGTTTGACCGCCGGCGCTCCGCGCGTCGTCGGAGCTCGAACCGCTCTGGGCGAATTTTGGCAGCAAGCAACGTGCTTCGGCGCGAACGAGGACGTGTGCCTGGACAACGGGGAGTGTGCGGTATGGCAGTCGATCGACGCAAATTCTTGAAGAGCGGCGCCCTGGCGGGCGGCGCACTGATTACCTCGCCATGGGTGTTCTCGACTGGCGCCAAGGCGGCCGGTGAGATCAAGGTAGGCGTGCTGTTCTCGCTGACGGGCGGCCTGTCCATCGTGGAGAAGTCGCTGCACGACGCCACGATGATGGCGATCAGCGAGATCAACGCCGCCGGCGGCGTCAAGGGCATGAAGATCTCGGCGATCGCTGAGGACGGCGCCTCCGATCCCAAGACCTACAATGAGAAGGCCTCCAAGCTCGTCATCCAGGACAAGGTCCCGACCGTGTTCGGCTCCTACACCTCGGCGAGCCGCAAGGCGGTGCTCCCGGTGTTCGAGAAGCGCAACAATCTGTATTTCTATCCGACCTATTACGAAGGCTTCGAGTGTTCGAAGAACGTCGTCTATACCGGCGCCGTTCCGAATCAGCAGCTGTCGAACTTCATCCCCTGGATCATCAAGACGCTCGGCAAGAAGAAGTTCTTCATCGTTGGATCGAACTACATCTATCCGCGCGAAATGGCCAAGGTCTCCAAGATCCTGATCGAGAAGAACGGCGGCGAGTGGATCGCCGACGAATATCTCGAGCTCGGCCATTCCGAGTGGGGCTCGATGGTCAACAAGATCAAGAGCTCGGGCTGCGACGTCGTGCTGTCCAACGTGGTCGGCGACTCCGTCATCGCGTTCTATCGCGAGTACAAGAACCAGGGCCTGACCCACGACAAGCTGCCGATCTGCGCCACGGTGACCTCGGAGATCGAGATCGCGGCCATGGGCGCCGAATATGCGGTCGGCTCCTTCACCTCGTTCCCGTACTTCCAGGCGATCGACACCGACCGCAACAAGGCGTTCATCGAGCGCTACCGCAAGTTCGTCAAGGACCCCAAGGCGGTGACCCATCACGCGCTGGAATCGTCCTACTTCCAGGTGTTCCTGTGGAAGCAGGCGGTCGAGAAGGCCGCCGAGATCACGCCGGTGGCCATCCGCGAAGCGGTGAAGGGCCAGGAGTTCGACGCGCCCAACGGCCACGTCAAGATCGAGGCCGAGAACCTGCATACCTATTTGACGCCGCGCATCGCGCAGTGGCTCCCGGACGGGCAGGGCAAGATCATCGATGCCTACAAGGAGCCGGTCATGCCGCTTCCCTACGTCGCCTATGGCGAGACCCCGACGAACCTTTTCTGTACTGGGAAAGGTCTCGACGCGGCCAAGCTGAAAACCTGACGTCGTAAGGAAACCTCATCCACCGCGCGCCTCCCTCGCGCGGTGGATGGCGGGAGGCATGTCATGCTCGAGGTATTGTTCATCGGTCTCAGCCTGGGATCGATCCTGCTCCTGGTCGCGCTCGGCCTCGCCATCACCTATGGCGCGATGGGCGTCATCAACATGGCCCATGGCGAGATGGTCATGGTCGGCGCCTATGTGACCGTGCTCTCCGGCCTGTGGCTGGGCACCAACATCTTCGTCGCCATCCCGCTCGCCTTCATCGTGACCGCGCTGCTCGGCCTGCTCATCGAGCGCGTCGTGGTCCGCAAGCTCTATGGCCGGCTGCTCGATACGCTGCTCGCGACCTGGGGCATCGCCATCCTGATCCAGCAGGCGGTGCGGCTCGAATTCGGGCTGTCATTCCTCGGCATCCACATCCAGGGCCTCGGCCCCGGGCTGCAGAATGTCAGCGTGCCCGACATCCTGCAGGGCACGTTCCATGTCTTCGGCTCCGACATCAACCGCTATCGGACCTTCATCATCCTGGTCACGGCCGTTCTCGCCATCGCCACCTGGTTCGTGATCTACCGCACCGTGGCCGGCACTCAGGTCCGTGCCATCATCCGCAATCCGAAAATGGCGGCCGCCTGCGGCATCGACGTCACCCGCGTCAACGCGCTGACCTTCGCCTTCGGATCGGGCCTTGCCGGCGTCGCCGGCGTGATGATGTCCGGCTTCAAGACGGTGTTTCCCGACATGGGCACCTCGATGGTGGTCGACGGCTTCCTTGTCGTCGTCATGGGCGGCGTCGGCAGCCTGCTCGGATCGGTGCTGTCCGCCGGCATTCTCGGCGAGATCAACGGGCTCGTTGCGGCCGCGACCAACGACATCCTCGCCCGCGCCGTCGTGTTCGGCGTCGTGATCGCCATCATCGTGCTCAAGCCGAAGGGCCTGTTCGCCCTCAAGGGGCGCTGACATGCTGTCGAAGCGCCGTATCGACTGGGCGATCTACGCGATCTTCATCGTCGCGATCATGCTCGTGCCGCTGGTCATGGATTCGTTCTGGCTCAATCGCCTGGCCAAATATCTCGTGTTCGGCATGCTCGGCATCGCCGTGGCGCTGTCCTGGGGCTACGCGGGCATTCTCAACCTCGGGCAGGGGCTGTTCTTCGGCACCGGCGCCTACATGCTGGCGATGTCGCTGAAGCTCGCGAGCTCCACCAGCCTGCAGCAGGGCTCCGACAGGCCGGTGCCGGACTTCATGCTTTGGAACGCCGAGCCCGGCGCCAAGACAGAGCTGTGCTGCATCAACAAGGCCTCGTTCCTATGGCTACCCTTCCAGAGCCAATGGTTCGGTGTCGCCATGGGTCTGGTCCTGCCTGTCGTGATCGCTTTCGTGCTCGGCTCGATCGTGTTCCGCAAGCGCATCGCCGGCGTGTTCGTCTCCATCATCACGCTGGCGCTGGTGCTGCTGGTGCGGCTGGTCATGATCGACGCCCAGCCGGTCACCAACGGCTTCAATGGCCTTACCGACCTCGGCTGGTTCAAGCTCGGCGAGTTCGAGTTCGATCCCTATGTCGTGCCGACCTATTATCTGATCGCGATCTCGCTCAGCGTCGTGCTGGTGCTGGCACGCCTCCTGGTCGAGACAAGGGCAGGGGTCATCCTGCAGGCGATCCGTGACGACCAGAACCGCGCCCGCTATCTCGGCTTCGACGTGCCGGCCTACCAGATCTTCTTCTTCGCGGTGTCGGCGCTGATCGCAGGCTTTGCCGGCATGCTCTATGTGATCGTGTCGGAGTTCGCCTCGCCGACCTTCATGGATCTGAGCTTCTCGATCACCATGGTGGTGTGGGCGGCGGTCGGCGGCCGGGCCTCGATCCTCGGCGCCTGCATCGGCGCGATCCTGATCAACATGATCTCGGCGACGGTCAGCGAGACCGAGGGCTTTGCCGAAGCGTGGAAGGCGATCATCGGCCTGATCTTCGTCCTGGTCGTGCTCTACATGCCCCGCGGCATCGCGGGCCTCGCCCATGACCTGATCGACCGCTTCATCGCGCGGAAACCGTCGACCCCGGCGCCGGCCCTGCGCGTCAACGATCCATCCTCGCAGCCGGCGGAGTAGCTCATGGGCCAGGCAGCGCTTACCATCGACGGACTCAGCGTCGACTTCGAAGGCTTCAAGGCGGTCAACGGGGTCTCGATGATCGTCGAGGACGGCGAGCTACGCGTGCTGCTCGGCGCCAATGGCGCCGGCAAGACGACCTTGATGGACCTGATCTCCGGCAAGACGAAGTCGACCGGCGGCCGCGTGTTCGTACACGACACCGAGATCACCAATTGGGAGGAGCACAAGATTGCCCGCGCCGGCATCGGCCGTAAGTTCCAGATCCCCAGCGTGTTCAAGGAGCTCACGGTCCGCCGCAACCTGGAAGTGGCGAGCTGCAAGAATCCCGGCGTGTTCGCCAATCTCGGCTTTGGCTTTACAGCGAAATCCAAGATCGACGAGGTGCTGGAGCTGATCGGGCTGACCGAGGAGGCCAGCCAGGTCGCGGCCTATCTCAGCCACGGCCAGACCCAATGGCTCGAGCTCGGCCTGCTGATCACCCAGGATCCCAAGATCATCCTGCTCGACGAGCCGACCGCGGGCATGACCCAGGCCGAGACGCACAAGACCTCGCTGATCGTCAACAACCTCAAGGGCCGCCACACCATCATCGTGGTCGAGCACGACATGGCCTTCGTCCGCGAGATCGCCGAGCGGATCACGGTGCTGCATCTCGGCCAGGTGCTGGCGGAAGGCAGCGTGTCCGAGATCGAGAACGATCCCAAGGTGCGCGCTGCCTATCTCGGATCGAAGGGGATCACCTGATGCTGGCGTTTGCGCATGTCGACAGCTTCTACGACCGCAGCCACATCTTGCACGATGTGTCGCTGGACGTGCCCGATGGCCGCGTGACGGCGATCCTGGGCCGCAACGGCACCGGCAAGACGACCTTGCTCAAGACGCTGATGGGGCTGACCGACAAGATGCACGGCCAGATCTGGCTCGGCGATCAGGAGATCGGCGCCGAGCCGACCTTCAAGCGGGCGCGCGCCGGCATCGCCTATGTGCCGCAGGGGCGCGAGATCATTCCAGACTTCACCATCCGCGAGAACATCCTGATGGGATCGTTCGCGCGGGCCGACGGCAAGCGCGAGATCCCGCCGCTGGTCGCCGAGCTGTTCCCGTATCTGATGAACAATCTCGACCGCAACGGCGGCGTGCTCTCGGGCGGACAGCAGCAGCAGCTCGCGATCGCCCGCGCGCTGGCCGCAAATCCCAGGATCATCCTGCTGGACGAGCCGAACGAAGGCATCCAGCCGTCGATCGTCGAGGAGATCGAGAACGTCATCATCCGGCTCAACCGCGAGATCGGGCTGACGGTGATCCTGGTCGAGCAGAACGTCGCGTTCGCCCGCAACGCGGCGCACCGCTTCGCCATGATGGAGAAGGGCCGCATCGTCGCGGCGGGAGACATTTCGGAACTCACCGATGCGATGGTCCACCGCCACATGGCGGTGTGACGATCGGAGGTCGTGGAGAAAGTGGATGCGCGGGCCGGCGCATCGCATCGCGAACGGCAGGCTTCTGACGGGTTGGCAGCAAGGAGAGCAAGATGCTTCACGGTGATATCACGTCCAGCAACGACACGATCGGCGTCGCCGTCGTGAACTACAAGATGCCGCGCCTTCACACCAAGGCGGAGGTGCTCGACAACGCCCGCAAGATCGCCGACATGATCGTCGGCATGAAGACGGGCCTGCCGGGCATGGATCTCGTGATCTTCCCGGAATATTCGACTCACGGCATCATGTACGACTCCAAGGAGATGTACGAGACGGCCTCCACAGTGCCAGGCGACGAGACCGAGATCTTCGCGGAAGCCTGCCGCAAGGCCAAGGTCTGGGGCGTGTTCTCGCTGACCGGCGAGCGTCATGAGGAGCACCCGAAGAAGGCGCCCTACAACACGCTGATCCTGATGAACGACAAGGGCGAGATCGTGCAGAAGTATCGCAAGATCATGCCCTGGGTGCCGATCGAGGGCTGGTATCCCGGCAACTGCACCTATGTCTCGGAAGGGCCGAAGGGCCTGAAGATCTCGCTGATCATCTGCGACGACGGCAACTATCCAGAGATCTGGCGCGATTGCGCTATGAAGGGCGCGGAGCTGATCGTACGCTGCCAGGGCTACATGTACCCGGCCAAGGACCAGCAGGTGATCATGGCCAAGGCGATGGCCTGGGCCAACAACGTCTATGTCGCGGTTGCCAACGCCTCCGGCTTCGATGGCGTCTACTCCTATTTCGGCCATTCGGCGATCATCGGCTTCGACGGCCGCACGCTCGGCGAATGCGGCGAGGAGGATTACGGCGTGCAGTATGCGCAGCTGTCCAAGTCGCTGATCCGCGACGCGCGCAAGAACGGCCAGTCGCAGAACCACCTCTTCAAGCTCGTCCACCGCGGCTACACCGGTCTGATTAACTCCGGTGACGGCGATCGCGGCGTCGCGGCCTGTCCGTACGACTTCTACGCCAAATGGGTCGCCGATCCCGAAGGGACGCGCGAGATGGTGGAGTCGTTCACGCGCTCGACCGTCGGGACCGAGGAATGCCCGATCGAGGGCATCCCGAACAAGAAGGTGGCGCACCGCTAGCTCGAATGCCGTCGGCGGCGGGCCACATCCGCCGCCGACCTTGTCTTGTCATCGGGTGAAAGGAGATTTCTGCGATGCGACGCATCGAGCACGTGCTGGGCAGCAGGCTTGAGCCGGACTTCTCCGAGGAGCTCCATCGTCTCGAGCATCAGGGGGCGGTCGATGTCGTCACCGTGCCGTCCGCCGACCTCGCACGCCGCCGTCTGCTGATTGCGACGCGCAGCGGCGAGGAACTCGCGATCGCCTTGCCGCGGACCGAGAGACTGTTCGACGGCGCGGTGCTGCTGCTCGAGGCCGACCGCGCCATCGTGGTGCGCGCCGCGACCGAGCGCTGGCTGCGGCTGGAACCGCGCTCGATCTCGGACGCGGTCGAGCTCGGCTACCAGGTCGGCAATCTGCACTGGCGCGTCAGGTTCGGCGGCGAGGTGCTGCTGGTCGCCCTCGAGGGGCGGCCGGAGGACTACACGACGCGGATCGAAAACCTGATCTCGGCGCGCCGCGTCGCCGTCACCGTGCTCGACGAGGATGCCGCGGATGCCTTGGCGCCGGCCGATGCTGCGCCATCCGCCGGCCATGACCACCATCATCATCACGGCGATCATTGACCATGCTGCCGCTGCTCCGCGCGATCTGGCAGGCGGATGCCGCATTCCCGAGCGGCGCGTTCGCCTTCTCCTATGGTATCGAAGGCGCGCTCGCGCTGCGGCCCGACATGGGCCTGCCGGAGTTCGAACGGCTCTGCGCGGCGGTGCTGCAGCAGCGCTGGGCGAGCTATGACCGCGTTGCCCTGTTGCGGTCGTTCCGCGCCGGGCCAGACGTCGCGGTCCTCGACGCGATCGACCGGGACGTCGAGGCGTCAACCCTGATCGAGGCGTTGCGCGCGGGCTCGCGGCGCAACGGCGCATCCTTCCTGGCCGCGCATGCGCGGCTCGGCCAGCCGCTCGCGGTGAAGCTGCGCGAGCGCCTGAGGGCAGGTGAGGGCCACGGCCATATCGCCGTCATGCAGGGCGCGGTCTGGGCTGCGCTGCAACTG
The DNA here is from genome assembly GCF_051167555.1 of Bradyrhizobium sp. HKCCYLS3077. NCBI lineage: Bacteria > Pseudomonadati > Pseudomonadota > Alphaproteobacteria > Hyphomicrobiales > Nitrobacteraceae > Bradyrhizobium > Bradyrhizobium sp. HKCCYLS3077. The sequence continues at coordinate 751,997 of NZ_JBNPTH010000003.1, forward strand.
GAGGAGCGGCATGCCGAATTGTGCTCGGCCTACACGGTCGCCTCCGGGCTCATCACGGCCGCTGTGCGGCTCGGAAGCGTCGGCGCGCTGCAGGGACAGAGCGTGCTGCAGGCGCTGCTGCCGCTGATCGACGAGCTGGTCGCGCGTCCGGTCGATGACGACGCCGAGCTGGAGAGCTTCATCCCCGTTCTCGACATTGCCGCCGCGCGGCACGTCCATGCCGAATTGCGGCTGTTCGCCAATTGAGAGTGTCACTGCATGCTGCTCACACCCACCGAACTCGAGCGCCTCACCATCTTCAACGCCGCCGAGCTGTCGCGCCGTCGCCGTGCCCGCGGGCTCAAGCTGAACTATCCGGAAGCCGTGGCCATTATCACCGATGAGATCCTCGAAGGCGCGCGCGACGGACGCAGCGTGGCCGACCTGATCAGCCACGGCTCGACCATCCTGACGACCGACGACGTGCTGCCGGGAATCGCGGCGATGATGGACATCATCCAGGTCGAATGCGTGTTTCCCGACGGCACCAAGCTCGTCACGGTGCACGAGCCGATCCGGCCGGCGGTCGGCTCGGCCGCCGATCCCGAGCGTCCCGGCGAGATCAAGGCGCTGCCGGGCCAGCTCGCGCTCAACGACGGCCGTCGCAGCATCACCTTGACCGCGGTCAACACCGGCGACCGGCCGATCCAGATCGGCTCGCATTTCCATTTCTTCGAGGTCAACAAGGCGCTGGAATTCGACCGCGCGGCGGCCTTCAACATGCGGCTCGACATTCCCGCCGGCACCGCCGTTCGCTTCGAGCCGGGCGCCTCCAAGCAGGTGACCCTGGTGGAGTTCGGTGGCCGCCAGCATCTGTCGGGCCTCAACAATCTCACCGATGGCGCGGCGTCCGATCCGGCCGTGCGTGCAGCCGCGCTGGCGCGCGCCAAGGCGCGCGGCTTCCGCGGCGCCTGAGTTTTCGAAGGGGGACATCCATTGGCGACGATCGACCGGCGTGACTACGCCGCACTCTACGGCCCGACGACCGGCGATGCGGTCCGGCTCGGCGACACCTCGCTGTTCGCCGTGGTCGAGAAGGACCATGCCGTCTATGGCGACGAATGCCTGCATGGCGGCGGCAAGACCCTGCGCGACGGCATCGGCATGGCTGGGATCACCAGCGCCGAAGGCGCGCTGGATTTCCTGTTGTGCAACGTCACCGTGATCGATCCCGTCATCGGCATCGTCAAGGGCGATCTCGGCATCCGCAACGGGCGCATCGTCGGCATCGGCAAGGCCGGCAATCCCGCGATCATGGACGGCGTCGATCCGCGCCTCATCGTCTCGACCGGCACCACCGTGCGCGACTGCGAGGGCCTGATCGCCACGCCCGGTGCGATCGATGTCCACGTCCATTTCGACAGCGCAGGCCTCGTCGAGCATGCGTTGGCGAGCGGCATCACCACGATGATCGGCGGCTCGCTCGGCCCGATCACCGTGGGCATCGACTCCGGCGGTCCGTTCAACACCGGCAAGATGCTGCAGGCCGCCGAGGCCTGGCCGATGAATTTCGGCTTCCTCGGCCGCGGCAATTCGCATCGCGAGGCGCCGCTGATCGAGCAGCTGCAGACCGGCGTGATGGGACTGAAGCTGCACGAGGACTGGGGGACGATGCCGGCGGCGATCGACACCTGTCTCAAGGTAGCCGACGCGCAAGATTTTCAGGTCCAGATCCACACGGATACGCTGAACGAGTCCGGCTTCGTCGAGAACACGCTGGAGGCGATCGGCGGCCGCACCATCCATATGTATCACACCGAAGGCGCCGGAGGCGGCCACGCGCCCGACATCATCCGCGTCGCCGGCGAGATGCATTGCCTGCCGTCGTCGACCAATCCGACCAATCCCTACACGGTCAACACCTTCGACGAACATCTCGACATGACGATGGTCTGCCACCATCTCAATCCGGCCATCCCCGAGGATGTCGCCTTCGCCGAGAGTCGAATCCGCGCGCAGACCATCGCGGCCGAGGACGTGTTGCACGACATCGGTGCGATCTCGATGCTCGGCTCCGACAGCCAGGGCATGGGCCGCATCCACGAGGTGATCTGCCGGACCTGGCAGCTCGCCTCGAAGATGAAGGACCAGCGCGGCGCGCTGCCGGACGACAAGCCCGGCTTCGGCGACAACGCCCGCATCCGCCGCTATATCGCGAAGTACACGATCAATGCCGCCAAGACCTTCGGCATCGCCGACCACATCGGCTCGCTCGAGGACGGCAAGATCGCCGACATCGTGGTGTGGCGTCCGGCGTTCTTCGGCATCAAGCCGGAGCTCGTGATCAAGAGCGGCTTCATCGCCTGGGGCGCGATGGGCGACAGCGCGGCGTCGCTGATGACCTGCGAGCCGATGCTGATGCGGCCGCAATGGGGCGCGTTCGGCCGTGCGCCCGCGGCGCTGTCGGCCTGCTTCGTGCATCCGCTGGCGATCGAGCGCGGCCTCGCTGCCGAGCTCGGCCTGTCGAAGCAGCTGTTGCCGGTGAAGGGCACGCGCGGGCTCTCCAAGCGCGACATGTTGTGGAACGATGCGTGTCCCAACATCCGGGTCGATCCTGAAACCTTCGACGTGTTCGTCGACGGCGAGCTCGCGACCTGCGAGCCGGCGCGCGAGCTGCCGCTGGCGCGGCGCTACATGCTGAGGTGAGACGATGCTGCAGACATTGATGTCGACCGATGTGCAAGCGGCGACAGGGGCCGCACGCGTCGGCATCGGCGGTCCGGTAGGCTCGGGCAAGACCGCGCTGATCGAGGCGCTGATCCCGGTCTTGCAGCGGCGCGGCATCGATTTCGCTGTCGTCACCAACGATCTCGTCACCAAGGAGGATGCCGAACGGTTGCGCCGCTCCGGCCTGATCGATCCGGAGAGGGTGTTGGCGGTGGAAGCGGGGGCGTGTCCGCACACGGTGATCCGCGAGGATCCGACGTTGAACATCGCGGCCGGCGACGAACTCGAGGCGCGCTTTCCCGGCGTCGAGCTGATCCTGTTCGAATCCGGCGGCGACAATCTCGCCTCGACCTTCTCGCTCGACCTCGTCGACTGGTGGATCTTCGTCATCGACGTCGCCGGCGGCGACGACATCCCGCGCAAGCGCGGCCCCGGGCTGCTGCGCTGTGATCTCCTCGTCGTCAACAAGATGGACCTCGCGCCGCATGTCGGCGTCGATCTCGAGCGCATGCTCGCCGACGCGCGGCAGGTGCGCGGCGGGCGGCCGGTGATCGCGACCAATCTGAAGAACGGCACTGGCGTGGAGGCGGTCGCCGATGCGATCTCCGCTGCAGTCCTGTTCCGCGTCTGAGGGCCGCGCGGTCGAGGCCGCGCTGTCCATCGAACATGCCGGCGGCCGCAGCATGCTGCGCCGTCAGCATGTCGGATATCCCCTGCATGTGACGCGCGGGTTCTATCTCGATGCGGCCAAACCCGATCTGCTGACGCTGTATCTGCAATCGGCGTCAGGCGGTCTCTATGCCGGCGACCGCATCGGCCTCGATGTGAGCGTCGCGCGCGGCGCGGCGTTTCACCTCACGACACAGGCGGCGACTGTGGTTCACGACGGCCGCGATGTCGGCGCCGTGCAACGCCTGACGGTGACGGTCGAGGCCGGTGCGTTCTGCGCCGTGACGAACGATCCCTATGTGCTGTTTCCCGGGGCCGAGCTCACGCTGCAGACCGCGGCGACGGTCGCCGAGGATGCCGTGCTGTGCGTGGCGGACGGTTTCGCCGTGCACGATCCGCGCGGGAGCGGCCGGATGTTCACGGAGCTGTCGAGCCGCCTGCGCATCGTGCGTCCCGACGGCCGCCTGCTGCTGCAGGACGCCGGCCGCATCGGCGGCGACGACCTCGCGGGCGCATTGGGCGCGATGGCCGCGGCCGCCAATCTCGTCCTCATCGCGCCGGCCGATCGGTTGCCGCCCGCGAAGAGCCTGCAGCAGGCGGCCGATGCCTGCGGTGCGCTGGCCGGCGCGTCGGCCGCGCCGAACGACGCCGGCCTCGTGCTGCGCATCCTCGCGCCGGACGGCGGCACCCTGTCGCGCGCGATGGATACTGCCTTCCATGTTGCGGCCGAGGCCGCGCTCGGCTTGACGCTGGCGCGCCGGCGCAAATAGCTCAGCGCCGCGCCAGCCTGAAATACAGCTCGGACAGCCGCGCCGGCAGATCCTCGACACGATGCACCAGCATCGTGTTGCCGCGGCCGAAGATGCGCGTCGCGGCATCGACGCCGCCGCGGCCGAGCACGACGCCATAGGCATCGATGCCCTGGCCATGTAGCCCGAGCGCGGCGCGGCGCGCATCCTCGATGAGATCGAGCGGATCCGGCACGTCGATGTCGGAGGGCTCGCCGTCGGTCAGCACGATCAGCAGCTTGCGGCTGGTGTTGGCTGTCTCCAGCACTGCGCCGGCATGGCGCAGCGCGGTGCCCAGCCGGGTCGACAGTCCCGATGCGAGACCAGCAAGCCGCGCGCGGCAGTCGCGGTCATAGGCATGGCTGAACGCCTTGATGGTGATCATGCGGACGTCGTTGCGCCCGTCCGAGGCGAAGGCGAGCATGCCGAAGGCATCGCCGAGCTGATCCATGGCCTCGGCTAGTAGCGCGACCGCAAGGCGCTCGACGTCGAGCACGGTCGCGCCCGAGGCGAGGCGGTCGCGGGTCGATTCCGAAATGTCGACCAGCAGCAGCGCCGAGAGGTCGCGGTGCAGCGCCTTGGCCGAGCGGAACACGCGCAGGTCCGGCATCTCGCCGCCGCGGAGCGCAATCCCGGCGTCGAGCACGGCGTCGAGATCGAGGTCGTGCCCGTCCTGCTGCCGCTTGAGCCTGACCGTGCGGCCGATGCGCACGCCGCGCACGAGCCGCGCCACGCGGCTGCGCAGGGCGCTCGCCTGGTCCAGCGCATGCTCGATGCGCGCCGCATCGCCGGCCGGCGCGGCCACTTCGCGCACCGTGGTCCAGTCCGGCCGTTCGATCGCGTCGACGCGGTCCCATTCCGGATAGCGTGCGATGATCACGCCGCGTGCGTCCGGCGCCACGGGGCGGGCGCGGCCGGGCTCGGCTGGCGCGTCCTCGGCATCCTGCTCGTGCCGCTCGCCCTCGTCGGGCTGCTGCTCCGGCCTGACGGCGTCGATGAACAGCTCCAATGTCTCGGCCGATGGCGGCGTGTCCGCGTCGAAGTCCCACAGGCCGAGACCGTCATCACGGTAGAGCGGCTCGACCACATAGGTCTTGGCGTTGAACTGCACCCGCATCTGGCCGAGATCGTTGCCGAGCAGCATGCCGATCTCGCGGCTGATCGCGTGGTCATCGAGCCTCGGCCGCGCCGCTGAAAACAGCGCGCGGCCCTTGCCGACGAAGCCGTCGTCATCGGCATAGTCCGGATCGAACAGCGCCCGCGCCAGCCGCGCGAGAAGCGTCGGCGCTGTCGTGACGGTGGTGGGCACGGCGACGTGATAGGGCGCCCATAGCCGCCTGAGGCCGGGCAGCGCGCGCATCGCCAGCGCCTCGACGCGGGCATCCTCGATCAGATTGACCAGCGCGACCTGCAGCGGCTTGAGATGGCCGATCGGAAAACGGGCGCGGCCGAGTACGAGGTGTGCCTGCGCATGCGCGGCAGCGGCGCGGAACAAGGCGCGGGCGGCCTCGCCTTGCATGCCGCGATAGACCTCCGGCAGGCGGATCAGCGGCCCGGCGAGGGCGGAGCGGCGCTGCGGCGTCTGCCCGCCTTCGACCGGCATGCTCCGTAGCAGCGGCACCGCTCCATGGAGCGCGGTGAGGAAGGCTTTCAGCTCGGTCTCGACATCGCCGAACGTCACGCTGCCTAGATCGCGCGCGATCAGGCGGCGTGCCAGCTCGTCCTGCAGCGAGAAGAAGGCGAGCCGCTTGCGGCGATCGCCCGCCGCGGCGCGCAGGCCGGCGGCGACGAAGCTTTCGAACGCGGCGATGCTGCCCGGCCCTAGGGTCTCGGTCATGTGGCTCGCGGCGGCAGCGATCGACTCCGGCGCCTGCTTCGCGAGCACGTCCATCGTTCGCCACCAGCGCGACAGGGCCGCGCCGGGGCCGAGGATGCGGCGGGCTGCGGGCAGCGCCTTCAGCGCACTTGTCGCGGCCGGCGCGCCAGCATGGCGGCACACCTCTGCGGCTGCCTGCGCCGCGCCGAGCAGCGGTGCGATCTCGCCGGCGGTATCGCCGGTGCTCGCCTCCCAATAGGCGATCAGGCAGGCCGGCCCGGCATTGACGTTCGCGAGCACGAGCATGGCGCCAGCCCACGCATCCATCTCGGCGGCATCGAAGCGGCGCGACAATGTTTCCCATGCCGCAAGGAAGAGCGGCCGCAACGTCTCGCGCTGACGGATCCACAGATGCAGCGTCCGCGTCGGCCCGTCGGGATCGGTCAGCAGTTGCAGCGGCGCCGCGCTCACGGCAGGCACGCCTCGATCGCGTCCGACAGCGCTGCGCGGATGTCGGGATTGTCGGTGATCGGCAGCACGATGCCGGACTGCACGGCGGCCGGCAGCGGCAGGCCGGCGCGCACCATGCGGCCGGTGTGGATCAGCATCCGCGTCGAGGCGCCCTCGTCGAGCCCGTGACCCTGCAGGTTGCGCGAGCGCTCGGCGATGCTGACGAGCAGGCGGGCAAGATCGGCATCGGCCCCGCTCTCGCGCGCGACGATCGCGCTCTCGGTGGCCGGCGGCGGATAGCCGAAATCGATCGCGATGAAGCGCTGCTTGGTCGATTCCTTGAGGTCCTTGACGGCGCTCTGGTAGCCGGGATTGTAGGAGATCGTCAGCTGGAAGTCGGCATGCGCCGGCACGACCTCATTGTGCTTGTCGAGCGGCAGGATGCGCCGCGCGTCGGTCAGCGGATGGATCACGACCGTGGTGTCCTGCCTCGCCTCGACGATCTCGTCGAGATAGCAGATCGCGCCGTGACGCACGGCGAGAGTCAGCGGCCCGTCGTGCCAGACCGTGCCGGATGGCTCCAGCAGATAGCGGCCAGCGAGATCGGCTGCCGTCATGTCCTCATGCGCGGCAACCGTGATCAGCGGCTTTCCAAGCCGCCAGGCCATGTGCTCGATGAAGCGGGTCTTGCCGCAGCCGGTCGGGCCCTTCAGCATCACCGGCAGCCGCTCGTGATAGGCGGCCATGAAGGTCGCGACCTCCTGGCCGGACGGCTGGTAATAGGGTTCTACGTCAATTCGGTAGGAATCGAGGATCATGCGAATCTCCGCTTGCCCGTGCGGAGACCGGCCAAAAGTCGCCGTTCTCCGCAAAGGGAGATATGGCGATCATTGCCTTGGAAACACGCTGCGGCCTCGGAGCGTGCGGACATGCAGCGACGCTGCACGATCAAATTAGAGACGAAAACGCGACGCGGGACAAGATGAAATGAGTCGCTTGCGGCTCCGGTTTCCTCCTGCTGCGGGGGCGACGCCGCGCTCCGTCAGCCGGGCGTTCAGCTGACCCTGCTGGCCTGCAGAGCCTCCGACCGCAACTCGCCATCGGCCGCAAGAGCGGGGGCGCTCACGGATTTCAGCCCATCCGCAGTCCTTGCCCGCGACAGTTCAAACCGCACGCCGTTGACGGTCACGGTGAGCGCGATGCCGCGGTAATCGTCGTGGAAGGCGCGGATACGGCGCATCATCTCGGCCGGCGCGATGTCGGCGGGCATCTCGCACATCGCAGCATACATCTGCTTCGTGCTCTTGACTCCGCTCCAACTGATATCGAGCTCCGGCAGTGGGGCGGCGTGGCAGGCGAGTTCGCGCGCCATGCGCCAGAACAGATAGGCCGTTCGCACGAACGCCATCTGCTCGAGGCCGCGGACGTCGATGCCACGGGGGATGTCGAATGTCTCGACCCCGACGATCGCGCCGCAATCGACGCGGGTCTCCATCACATGGGCCGTCGCGCCGAAGCGCTCGGCACCCTGGTACATGGCGAAGTGGGCGGGCGCCCAGCCGGGATAGTCGGGTGTGGCGGGGTGGAAGTTATAGGCACCATGGCCGAGGGCCTGAAGGATATCAGATGGCACGATGACGCCCGACGTGAACGCAATCAGGCGGGATCTGCCGAGCAGGTCGCGTTCGATGCGTTCGAGCTCCTGCAAGCTCACGGCGCAGCGGAACGACAAGGCCGGATTGTGCGCCTTGAGGAGCTCGGTCAGAGCGAGGTGCTGATCGCGGCTGCCGGTGAGAAGGATGATCGTATCGAACATGGTGCGCAATCCCGGTGGGGTCAGGGGCGGTCGGTCACGAGGTTGAATGGTTGTGACCTGGCGTTGGCGGCAAGCGCGCGGAACAGGTCAGGCCGCAGCGTTTGGCCGGGCGCGATCTCGATCAGATTGTTGTCCGATCGGCGCGCAGCGTCCCTGACAATCCGGACGTCGTCTTGCCAGGCGCAAAGCGAGACTTCGAGGCGGCAGAAGCCGCCATTGTCGCGAGCGAATGCCGTGGTCAGCGCCTGAAGGCTCGCGGCTGTATCACGCGCGGGGCTGCCCTCGTCACGCAGAACGACCGTGACGGCTTGATCGGATGCCGCCTCGGACGTGATCACGAGCAGTGAATCCGTGGCTCCCGCGCGACCTGCCCGCCTGGGCAGGCGGGCCCTGACGGCGAAATCCGCATCAGCGCCCCGATCCATGCCAGTCGGCGGGAGATTGTGGACGATGGTTGCGCGCCGCATATCGGCTTCGCCTGCGACGGCATGGTAGGACCGCGGCAGCCAGACAGTGTCCAGGGCCATCTGGGACGTCACTGCGCTCCAGGCCTGGTCGATCACGTAGCCGTCCCAGACGTCCGGATAGGAGGTGGCGATGTCGTGCCAGGTTGCGAGCAGCGCCTCGGCCGCGACTGAGCGGCCGAAATACAGCGTCCGTGCTGACATTTCCCAGCCGTTCCACTTGTGGACCGCAAAATCGCAGCTGGCGAGCTGAGGAAGATCAGGCACCGCCTGAAACATCACGTCGGGGTCGACATACAGCAGCGGCTCGCGGGAGCGTCGCCACATGCGGGCGAGGAAAGCGGATTTGTCGGCCGCCGTCAGCCGATCCTGTCCGTCGATCGCTTCGATGTCGAAAGCGAGTCCGAGACGCTCGAGCGATCGCCGCAGATGATAGACGTGCAGGTCGCCGACGCGACTTGGATGGCAGGAGACGATGCGCATTGCGGGTTTGGCGGCCGCGCCGCTTGAAGAGCTCCGGTCGATGCCTCCCCACCATAGCAGGTGGGGTCCGTCCGCGGAGACGCCGACGGTGCCGCACTCCGTGAACTTGGATTTGAGGAAATCGAATGCCGGATTTTCTCCGAACGGAATGACGATGGCGTCGCCCGATTTCATCGCGCCGAACAGGAGCTCCGCGCCCGCGCCCGTCGGGGGATCAATGACGACGATGGTGTATCGTCCGCCAGCGGACGGGCGCTCGCCGTTCCATATCGCGAGTGGTCCTACCGCATGCGACAGCCATTCCAGGCGGCGCGTCTGTTGGTCGCCGAGCTTGACGCCGTGTCTGCGCAAGATTGCTATCGCGCCGTGAATGGAGTGCAAGTCTGATCGCGTCATGCCGTGTCCTCTTCAGCGTGAAACGGACGACGGCGGCCAATCAGGCGCATCAAGTTGAAGTCCGGCGATCTGAATCGGCGGCTGCGCTTGTTAATTTCACACGGCAAACGCGCATTTCTTTTCGAGATATTTCAACGTGTCACGGTTGAGCTTGTGGCCGCGAAAGGATGGAGTCCCGTCGTCGGGCGCGGGTTTGATTAGTTGGCTCTGCAATGGCGTTGTTCGGCACTCGGAATTGCCGATGGCAGGAGGATAGCGCGCACGGCGAACGTCGCGACCGATGCTCTCATGACAGCGAGAGACATCATCGTGCATAGATCCGACGTGATTTGAAACATTCAGCAATACACGCGCGCACGAAACGCTCGACCTGCAAGGTCGATCGTCCTCCAAATCATCATATGCATCAACTACAACGGATGAAATCGCGCGATCAGGCGCACACTGTCGTAAAAAATCTTCGGCAGTTTCCGAAAACGCGGCACGCGGCAACTGACAGCGTCAAAAAATACGATAATTTCGACGACGTGATTCGGAAAAACTTGCCGAGTGAAAATCACTGCTCGCACGACATCGCGAGTCATCGGGGCCGACGCTGCGCTGTTGCGCCAGATGTGGTCACCGGCTGCTGTTAGTTGGCGTTGCGGTTGCGTTTTCTACTGAATTCGTCGTCCGGAATGAATCCCTGCCATGCCGACCAGCGGCTTTCTCGTCTTCAACATCGCGCGATCCGGCCTTCGCGTGCGGCAGAATTTGCCGCGCTCCAGGCAAAAGTTTCCATCTAAGCAATTGAAAAACAACAAAAATAGCTTGCCTGGATCTGTCGATCGCGCCGTTCAAGGATCGGAAGCCGTCTGCGAACTGCGCGATCGGCAATGCGGGTTGGAGAGTCGGAAATGAGCTACGCGCTGGATGTCTGTGCCCCGGCCGATGGCGTGTCCTTGAACGAGCCGGCGTCGCAGGATGCCGTATCGATGCCCTGGAGCGAGTCGGCCAGCACCGTTCCCGCCTGCGAGCCCGTCGTCGAACCTGCGATCTTTGATGAAGACAAGGAACTGCTCGACAGGCTTGCAACAGGAGATGAGCTTGCGTTCCGTCTACTGGTCGAGCGCCACGTCGACCGCGCCTATGCGATCGCCCTGCGCATCGTCGGCAGCGCCGCGGACGCCGAGGATGTCGTCCAGGACACGATGCTCAAGGTCTGGACGCATCGCGGGCGCTGGCAGCACGGCCGCGCGAAGTTCTCGACCTGGCTGTATCGCGTCGTGAGCAATCGCTGCATCGACATCCGCCGCAAGCCGCGGACCGAAAATGTCGACGTCGTTCCGGAGGTGGCCGACAGCACACCCGATGCCGTCAGCGTGATCGAGCGCGCCGAGATGAGCGACATCCTCGATGCCGCCATGCAGCGGCTGCCCGAGCAGCAGCGCATTGCGGTGATCCTGTCGTATCACGAGAACATGAGTAACGGTGAGATCGCCGGCGTCATGGACACGACGGTTTCGGCGGTGGAGTCGCTGCTGAAGCGCGGACGTCAGCAACTGCGCGAGATCCTGCGCCGGCACGAGCGCGACATTCGCGGCGCCTTTACCGACCGCTAACCATACGCGCGACGGCGCGGCAGAAATCCCGCCTGATTCCCGCAGTCGCTTCCGTTTGATCGATCAGACGGGGCTGATCCGCACCGTCAGTCCGTCCACGATGCGGCGTGTCTTGCCGATCATTCAGGAGTTCTCACCGTGCCCGCCATTTCCACCAACATCGCCGCCAACTCGGCCGTCCGTTACCTGAACATCAACTCCAACCAGGAAACGAGCTCGCTGTCGAAGCTGTCGAGCGGCTCGCGCATCACCGCGGCTTCGGACGATGCCGCCGGCCTGGCCATCTCGACCCGCATCTCGTCGGACATCACCACCTTGCAGCAGGCCGCGACGAACGCCGCGCAGGCGACGTCGATCCTGCAGACCGCCGACGGCGGCGCCTCCAACATCAGCGACATCCTGGCGCGCATGAAGTCGCTGGCCTCCGAGTCGGCCTCCGGCACCACGGTCGGAACCAGCCGCACCTACATTCAGTCGGAATTCTCGCAGCTGATCAGCGAAATCACCTCGATCGCGACCGGCACGCGCTATTCGGGACAGAGCCTGCTCGATGGCACCAGCACTTTCTCCACTGGCGTGTCGGTGCTGGTCGGCTCTTCCGCCAGCGATACGATCGACATCAAACTGTCGGATCTCACCGCCGCCACGCTCGGCGTGTCGACGCTCGACGTCAGCACGCAGGCCGGTGCGAACACTGCGCTGACGACGCTGGATACGGCGATCGACACGGTGTCGAAGGCCCGCGCGGATATCGGTGCGCAGGAGTCGCGCTTCAACTTCTCGGCCGACTCGATCTCGACCCAGACCCAGAACCTGCAGTCCGCCAATTCGGCGATCAAGGACGTCGACATCGCCTCGGAGCAGGCGAAGCTGTCCTCGGCCCAGGTGAAGACCCAGGCGGCGGTGTCGGCGGAAGCCGCCGCCAACCAGATCCCGCAATATCTCCTGAAGCTGCTCGGCTGAGCCGCGATCTGCCGGGCCGGCGTTGCGCCGGTCCGGCTCCATTCTCGGAGGACGATGAATGACGGTGAGCAGCGCCACCTCGAGCACCAGCAGTACGACATCATCGTCCTCTTCGTCGACGAGCTCGAGCAGTTCCCTGACCACCTCGGGGACCAGCACCACGAGCACGATCGATTGGAGCGCGCTGATCGAGTCTGCCGTCAATGCCAAGCTGACACAGGCGACGCAGATCTCGACCAAGATCACCGCCAACGAGGCCAAGATCACCGCGTATCAGACGCTGCAGACGGCGTTGAAAACGCTGTCGTCAGGGCTTTCCTCGCTCGCGACGTCGATGGTGAATTCGCTCGCGACCAACGTCTTCGCGACGCGGGCGGCGACGCTGAGTTCGACCGGCGACGTCAGTGCCTCATCGGCGTTGTCGATGTCGGTCAGCAACGGCGCGGCGACGGGAAGCCACACGCTGGCCATCGGCCAGATCGCGACCGCGCACAAGGTGACGGGAACGGCGCAGTCGAGCCAGACCGACGCGCTCGGATACGCGGGCACGTTCTCACTGGGTCTTTCAGGGGGCAGCACCGCCGACATCACCATCACGAGCGACATGTCGTTGCTGGACGTCGTCGATACGATCAATGCGCAGACGTCCACGACCAATGTCGAGGCCTCCGTCGTTCAGGTGTCGAGCGGATCGTATCAGCTGGTCCTGACCGGAACGCAGGATGCCGCAGACATCACCACGTCGAGCGCGTCCGGCGACGATGTCCTCAATGCGCTCGGCGTCACCGACAGCGCCGGCGACTTCTCGACGGTGTTGCAGACCGCGCAGGCCGCCGAGTTCACCCTCGACGGCATCAGCATGACCCGCACGACCAACGACATCACCGATGTCCTCAGTGGCGTGACGTTCAACCTGCTGCAGGCGACGCCGTCGGGGACGTCGCTGACCATCGACATCGGCACCGATACCAGCCAGATCTCGTCGGCGCTGCAGACCTTCGTCACCGACTACAACGCGTTTCGCGACGCCGTCATCGCGCAACAGACGACCAATTCGGACGGCACTGCCGCATCGAGCGCGGTGCTGTTCGGCGATGGCACGATGCGCGACATCATGAACACGCTGCAGGCGGTGCTCGGAACCTCGGTCGGCGGCCTCACGATGGCCGATCTCGGCCTGTCCTTCAACGAGAAGAACGAGCTCGAGCTCGACACCGGCACGCTGTCGACGATCCTCAGCACCAATCTCAGCGGCGTGACCACGCTGCTGTCGGCGCAGACCAAGACCTCGTCGAGTCAGCTCAGCGTCGTCAACACCGGAACGTCGCCGCAATCCTTCACGCTCGATCTCACGGTGGATTCGTCGGGAAGCCTGACGGCCGCCTCGGTCGGCGGCGACAGTTCGCTGTTCACCGTCAGCGGCAATACCATCGTCGGCAATTCCGGGACGATCTATGCCGGCATGGCCTTCACCTACACCGGCTCGACGTCGCAATCGATCACGGTGACGTCGACACAGGGGCTCGCCACGCAGATCTACCAGATCGCGAAGAACGCCTCGTCCACGACGGGATCGCTGCAGACGCTGATCGACAATCTGACGTCCCAGGACGAGACGATGCAGGCCAAGGTCGACGACATCAAGAGCGCGGCCGCGACATTCCAGACGCAGCTCACGGCACAGTATGCGAGATATCAGGCCGCCATCGAGAGCGCCAACAACACCCTGACCTACCTGAAAGCACTTCTCAACGCGAGTTCGAGTGACTGATGACCCAGAGTTCGATCGCCCAACTTGCAAGCCAGGCCTATCGCGGCGCGGCCGTGGCGGTGCCGCCGCTGCGCGCCGTGATCATGCTGCTCAATGGCGCGATGACCTGTCTGCAGAAATCGGTGCAGGCGCAGGAGGCCCGCCGCTTCGAGGAGGGGTACGCCCAGCTTACCCGGGCGACCGCGATCCTGCGCGGATTGAGCCTGCATCTCGACTCCGTCAGGGGCGGGGCCGTGGCGGAGCAGTTGTTCGAGACCTATAACGGGCTGATTGTCGCGGCCTTGCGCGCCTACGGCAAGCCTCGCATGCGCGAGCATGTCCAGACGATCACGAACAGCCTGCTCCAATTGCGGGAGGCCTGGGAGTCGGTCGACGCGGCTGCGCGGAGCGTGCGACCCCCTGGCGATTCGAGCTCCCGCCGATAGGCCCGAATCAGTCTCCTGTTGCACCGCAGAAATTCCCTGAAACTGGCTGGAAACAGTCAGCATCAACCGGCGCGCGCGGTATTCCGTTCGGCCGCAGGCGCGTCCGCCAGCCAAAATCGACAGGTTTTCGGTCCATGTCCCGTGGTCCGTCGTCGCCGTCGGCCAATATCAATTTCGCACGCCGCCTGAATGCTTTATGAGGAGGCTGATGACGCGGGATGGCCGGACGATGGACGTCAGGGAATTCGAGGATCTGATCGACCGCCTGGGTGAGGACCTCTCCCAATGGCCCGCTGAGCAGCGCCAGTCGGCGACCGATCTGCTGGCGTCGTCACCCGACGCCGAACGACTGCTCGCGGAAGCGCGCCTCGTGCGGCAGGCGCTGGCGTCGACGCCGATCCGTGCCCCCTCCGGTCTTGCCGCCCGCATCGTTGCGGCGGCTGGCCAGGCGACGTCCGAACAGACGGCGCCCGCATCTGCCGATGTCCACGAGGCCGGCTGAGCCGGGCCACGCACTCCGCACCCACCAAATGATCAATCGATGCGGCGGTCGCATCGGATGGCGCGTTCGCGCTCGAGCGCATTGAGCCGGTCGCGACGGTTCGCCGTCGTCATCATGCCTCGTCGCGCGCGCGAGCCTCGCCGCGCGTCGTACCAGGCGAATTTTGCCGCCCCGGCTGAGCGCGCGGCGGCAAATTCTGCCGCCAAAACAACGTAGTTCGCGACCTGTTTGTGCGCCTGATCTCGGCGCTTCGGCCGTTTGATCAGCAGACATCTCCCCCACGCCGGAGGTGCTGCGAGAGCCGGAGCCAGCCATGACGATTACTGCAACAAGCTCGTCGACGACGACGACATCCTCGACGTCATCGAGTAGCGACTCGCGCACGACGCTGAGCTCGACCGACTTTCTCCAGTTGCTCGTCAGCGAGCTGCAGAACCAGGATCCGCTCAACGCGACCAGCGTGACCGACTTCGTCAATCAGATGACGTCCTACGCCAACTACACGTCGCAGCAGTCGCTCAACAGCAGCATGACCTCGCTGGCCAGTTCGTTCTCGAGCCTGGTGACGCTGAACTCCGTCAACTACATCGGCCACACCGTCGAGGCGAAGACGGATACGGCGGTTCTCTCCAATGGCTCCGCCACGTTCGGCTACTCGTTGTCCTCGGCCGCGTCGAACGTATCGGTCTCGATCAACGATTCCTCGGGGAACACGGTCTGGACGGGCACGAGCACGGGCAACAAGGGCAGCAACAGCATCACCTGGGACGGCACGGATTCGAGCGGCAACCAGCTCAGCGACGGCGGCCAATACACGATCTCCGTCACCGCCACCGATTCGGCCGGCAACTCGGTCCTCAACTACACGACCGTCACCGGAACGGTGACCGGCATCGACACATCGACCAGCACGCCCTCGCTCACCGTCGGCGGCGTCCCGGTCAGCGCCAGCAACATCATCGGCGTCACGTCCTGACGCGACCTTTCGGAGTAGCATCATGAGTCTGTCTGGAGCACTGTCCTCGGCCATCTCCGCGCTCAACGCGCAGAGCTCTTCGCTTGCCATGATCAGCGACAACATCGCCAACGCCGACACCACCGGATACAAGACGACGTCCGGCCTGTTCGAGCAGCTGGTGACGGCATCGAGCAGTTCCAAGGCCTATTCGTCCGGCGGCGTGTCGGTGTCGGGCCGCGCCAACATCACGCAGCAGGGACTGCTGGCCGCAACGACGAACGCGACCGACGTCGCGATCCAGGGATCGGGCTTCTTCGTCGCGACCAATTCGACCACCGCCGGCGGCGAAACGTTCTATACGCGCAACGGCGCGTTCACGATCGACAATGCCGGCTATCTCGAGAACAACGGCTACTATCTCGAAGGCTGGCGGACCGATGCGAGCGGCAACGTCGTCGGCAACGGGCTCGAGCCGGTCAACACCAGGGTCGCGCTGACCAACGGCGGAGCCACCACCGAGACCTCGCTGGCCGCCAATCTGCCGGCCGATGCCGCGAGCGGCGACACGTTCAGCAGCTCGATGACCGTGTATGATTCGCTCGGTCAGGCGCACACCATGAACATCACCTGGACCAAGTCGGCGACCGCCAACGAATGGACCGCCGATTTCGCGCCGGCGACGAGCACGGACGGCACGGTGACCAGCGGCACCTATACCATCGACTTCAACTCGGATGGCTCGCTGAGCAGCGTCTCCTCGACCAATCTCGGCATCACCTGGAACAACGGCGCGGCGGCCAGCTCGATCGCGCTCAGCTTTGGCACCACCGGCGGCGGCACCGACGGCCTGACGCAGAAGGCCTCCGGCAGCACCACCCCGAGCGTCTCCAATTTCAGCGCCAATTCCGACGGCGTCTCGTTCGGCACGCTGAGCAGCATCTCTGTCGGCAAGAACGGCCTGGTCGAAGCGACCTATTCCAATGGCGAGACCGTGCCGATCTACAAGATCGCGGTGGCGACGTTCGGCGATCCGAACGGGCTCGTAGCGCACAGCAGCGGCATGTATTCGGCAACCGCGACCTCCGGCAACGCGACCTTGCAGGCGTCCGGTGAGAACGGCGCGGGGACGGTCTACGGCAGCGAGCTGGAGTCCAGCACGACGGACACGACAGGCCAGTTCAGCAGCATGATCTCCGCCCAGCAGGCCTATTCGGCGGCGTCGCAGGTCGTCTCGGCGGTGAACAAGATGTACGACACCCTGATCTCGTCGATGAGGTAGCCATGACCGAGCGGAGCAAGGACCGGCTCGGTGAGGGCGAGGTCCTGTTGAGGAAGTTGCGGCGGCTGAAGCTCCGCGCGGCGGCCGTCGGCAAGGATGATCGAGCGCAACTGCTGGCGCTGATGGACGACATCGAGAGTGTCCGCCGCAAGCTGCTGCGCGAATGCGCGCTGCTCGAGGAAGAATTCAGGGTTGCCGCGGTCCGCGTGACCGCCTTGAGCAGCTACGCGCGCGTGGCGCAGGCAAGCCGGCGCCGTGAACATTGAGATGGGAGTGACAGAATGAAACTGGGAACCCAGGCCGATCGACGGCCGGCGAGCGAGGACGACGTGCGCACCTTGCTCGCGCTGATCGATGAATTGATCGCTGTGATCTCGGAAGAGAATGCCGAACTCGCCAAGGGGCTGCCGGCCTCGCGGTCCAAGCAGCTCGACGACAAGAGCCGGCTGGCCGGGGTTTTCGAGCAGCGGGTCGCCGAATGCGCGAGGCAGACGGCGAGCCTCGACGTGCGCGATCGCGTGCTGCGCGAGCAGCTCATGGAGCACATCATCAGGCTGCGCAGCGCGATGGACGAGAATCTCGTCCGTTTGCGCGCTGCGATCGACGCCAGCCATCGGCGGATCGAGGCGATCATGCAGGCCATCCGCGACCAGATCGCGAGCGCCGCGCCCTATGGGGCCGGCGGGCGTCTGACCGCGCGTGCGACGTCCTGCGGAACCAATGTCCGGGCGTGATCGACAACGGGAAGCGGGAGTCGAACGATGTCGCTCGATATAGCACGGCTCGTCGCGTTCAGCGGCATCTCCGCCACGGAGTTGCAGATCAGTCTGGCGTCGTCGAACATCTCGAACGCCGATACTACGGGCTATACGCGGAAATCGGCCAACCAGGTCGCCGACGTGACGGCCGGCATCGGCACCGGCGTGTCGATCACCGGCATTTCGAGCAATGTCGACAAGCTGCTGCTGAAGTCGCTGATCGCCGCCAATTCCGAGCTCGGCTCCGCCGACGCCACGAACAACTATCTCGAACAGCTTCAGCAGCTGTTCGGCAGCGCCTCGACGTCGGGGACGTCGACCGGCGGAACGTCGCTCGCCAACTCGCTGGCATCGCTGGAGTCAGCGCTGTCATCGCTGGCGAGTTCGCCGAGCAGCGTGTCGCTGCAGTCCGCCGTCGTCAGCGCCCTCGATGATTTCGCGAGCCAGCTGCGCGGCACGTCCAGCAGCGTACAGACTCTCCGCGCCAACGCCGACAAGGACATCGCGTCGTCGGTCGAAAGCGTCAACGACGACCTGCAGCAGATCGCCGATCTCAACGTCGAGATCCGGAAGCTGGCGGCGTCGGGCCAGTCCACGGCCGACCTCGAGGACCAGCGCAACGCCGCGCTGCAGGATCTCTCGTCCTATATGAACGTCAGCTATTATTCGGCGTCGAACGGCGACCTGCAGGTCTACACGTCGTCGGGGCGGGCGCTGGTCGACAGCTCCGTTCACGCGCTCAGCTATACGGCGTCGGCCAACGTCTCGGCGTCCTCCAGCTATGGGTCCGGCGGCTTCAGCGGCATCATGGTCGACGGCGTCGACGTGACCTCGCAGATCACCTCCGGCAAGATCGGCGCGCTGGTGACCCTGCGCGACCAGACGCTCCCGGCGGTGCAGAGCCAGCTCGATCAACTGGCGTCACAATTGGCATCGGCGCTCAACGAGACCACGAATGGCGCATCGGCAGTGCCGCCGCCGAACAATCTGACCGGCACGACGGCGACCAGCGGCGCGGCGTCGCTGTCTGCCTCCGGTACGGTCCGCATCGCCGTGGCCGACCAGAGCGGCAATCTCGTCTCCTACCAGGATCTCGATCTGTCGTCCTATGCCACGGTGGGTGACCTGGTCACCGCCCTGAACGGCATCTCCGGTGTCTCCGCGTCGATCGACTCTGCCGGGCATCTGTCGATCAGCGCAACGTCGTCCTCGTATGGCGTCGCCATCAACGACATGAGCAGCGCGATCGGCGGCGCCGGCTTCTCCGATTATTTCGGCATGGACGACCTTGTGACCGGGACGGGGGCCGCCGACTTCGCGGTGAGAAGCAGCATCCTGTCCGGCGATGCAGGCCTGCCGACCGGATCGCTCGACGGGTCCACGACGCTGACGACCGGAAGCCAGGTGCTGACGTCGGGGTCGGCGACCGTCATCAACGCGCTCTACGACAGGCTGACCGGCGCGACGAGTTTCTCGTCGGCCGGAGGCCTGAGCGCGACGACCGGTTCGTTCGCCGACTATGCGGCGGCCATCGTCGCCAATGTCGCCAGCAAGGCGTCGCAGGCATCGAGCGCCTACACGACGAAATCAACGGCCCAATCGACCTACGCCAGTTCCCTGTCCTCGCAATCCGGCGTCAACATCGACGAGGAGACGGCCAGGCTGAGCGCATTGCAGAACAAATATGCGGCGGCGTCCCAGGTCATCTCCGTCGTCAACAGCATGTTCTCGTCGCTGCTCAGCGCCGTGCAGTCGAGCTAACCCGGAGCGAATGCCATGACGATGCGGATCGCGACCTTTGCGAATTCCGACCAGATGATCGCAAGCTCGCTGCGGACGCAGGCGACCATGGCGACGCTGCAGGTCCAGGAAGCGTCGGGATTGAAATCGGAGTATCTTGCGGATTACGGCGCCGACACCCAGCATGTCGTCAACCTGCAGGTCTCGGTCACCCGTGCCCAGTCCTATATCGATGCGGCGACGCTGGCCGACAGCAAGGTGCAGGTGATGTATTCGGCGGTCGGCCAGGTGTCCGATGTCGTCACGCAGCTGCGATCGGCGCTGAGCGCCGCGACGTCTGGCAGCAGCACGGGAACCTCCTCTGCCATCAGTACCGCGCAGCAATTGCTGCAGCAGATGACGGGGATCCTCAACACGCAGTACGATGGACAATATCTGTTCGGCGGCGCGCGAACCTCGACAACCGCCGTCGACACCTCGGCCTTCGCGTCGGGAACGGGCTCGCTGACGACGGCCGACACCAGCTATTACCAAGGTGACAGCGAGCTTGCGTCGGTGCGGGTGTCAGACCGGCAGTCCGTGAGCTATGGTGTGACGGCGGACGACCCGGCTTTTGAAAAGGTCATGCGCGTCCTCAAATATGTTGCGAACAGCGCGAACCTGTCCGACAGCGACATCAGCGCGGCCCTGACGCTTGCCGATCAGGCCGTGGACGAGGTGGCGACGGTGCAGGCGAAACTATCCGACGCCGCGTCGCGGATCGAGAGCGGCAAGTCGCAGCAGACCGACTACAAGAGCTATGCCGAGAGCCTTGCGACCGACCTGACCAGCGTCGACGTCGCGGCGGTCACTGCACAATTGTCGACGTATCAGGCGCAGCTGACAGCGTCCTACACGGCCATCTCCAAGATCCAGAGCCTGAACCTGGCCAGCTATCTGCGGTGATCAGCCCTTCCAGATGACCGATTGCTCGTGGCGGCGGATCAACTCGGCGAGCGCGGCAAAACCCTTTGCGACCGAGTCCGAGAACGCGAGCACCGCGGGCGATTGCGGGCTTCCGGCGAGCCGGAGAATGCCGAGCGCGCGCTCCGGATGCGGCACGCGCAGCGGCAGGGCGGTGATCTCGCGCTCTTTGCGGTAGGCGAAGACGACTCCGTGCGGCAGGATCGTCAGCGCGTCGGTACGCTTCAAATAGTTCATCGCGCTTGCCAGCGAGCCGCCCACGTAAGGCATGCTCACGCCGGTCGAGCCGAACGAGAGCAGCAGCGCACGCATGTCGGCCTGCAGCGGGCTGTTCGGCGGCGGCGCGATCCAGGGATAGTCCAGGATCTCCGGGCCCTTCAGCTTGCGTTTCATCAGCAGCGGGTGGGTGACGCGGCAGGCGATGACGTTGCGCCCGGGCAGGATCGACTGGAATTCGAGGTCATCGCCGTCGAGCACGTCGACCGGACAGATGGCGAGATCGATGCGGTCGGCGCGAATCGCCTCCTGCAGGTCCGGCATGTAGCCGTAGCTCTGGATCACGCGCACGTCGGGGCGGACGTTGTGGAACTCGGCGATCAGGCCGGAGATCAGGCCATCCATAAAGAACGGTGTCCCGGCCACACGCACGGAGCCGGCCAGCCCGTGGCGAAAATTGTCGATCAACTCGGACGCCTTGCGCGAGGCGAGCAGCATGGCCTGGCCGTGATCGGCAAGCGCCCGGCCGAACGGCGTCGGACGCAGCGGCCGGCGGCCCTTGACGAACAGCGGCTCGCCCAGCCGCTTTTCCAGGGCGGCAAGCGTGCGCGAGACCGCCGGCTGCGTCATGCCGAGCAGCGCGGCGCCCTCGGTGACGCCCCCGGCATTGATGACGGCGGCGAGCTGGACGAGGTGGCGTTCGTCGATCTTCATAGCAATTTGCTATATTATCCCGCGCAAAAATCATCAATGCCCTCGCCGGGCCCTGCTACCGTTCCACGAAACAGGACAACGTTTCCGGGGAGGGACGATGCGGCAGGAGCTGCCCATCGATCGCAGTGGCGGACAGCCGGGCGAGGCCATGCTGGAGCGCATCGCGCGGGCCGGCGACGGCCGGCTGGCGATCGGCATGATCGCCATCGTCAGCCACATCCATCAGCTGATCCGCGAGCTTCGTCCGACCAGGGCAGAATGGCGCGACGCGATGGGGTATCTCGCAGCCGTCGGCGATGCCACCACCGACAACCGCCAGGAATGGGTGCTGCTGGCCGACCTCATCGGCGCGACCGCGCTGGTCGAGGACATCAACAGCCGCCGTCCCGCGGGCGCCACGCCGAACGCGCCGCGCGGCCCGTTCTATCGCGCCGACGCGCCGCGCCGCCCCAATGGCGCGAACATCTGTCTCGACGGCGCAGGTGAGCCGCTCGCGGTCGCGGGCAGGGTGGTGGATCTCGACGGTCATCCGATTGCCGGCGCCGTCGTCGAGACCTGGCAGGCCAACGGGCAGGGCTTCTTCGAGAACCAGCAGCCGGACGAGCAGCCGGACTGCAATCTCCGCGGCATTTTCACGACCGATGCTGATGGCGCGTTCGATTATCTCACGGTGAAGCCGGCGAGCTATGCTGTGCCGGTCGATGGTCCCGCGGGCCGGCTGCTCGGGCAGCTCGGCTGTCCGCTGCGGCGCCCGGCCAGCATTCATTTCATCGTCTCCGCCGCCGGCTTCGAGCCGATCACGACGCAGCTGTTCGACCGCACTGATACGACCGAAGACGCGCTACATTGCGTGAAGCCGAGCCTGCTCGCCGACTTCAAGCCGACGCGGCGCAAGGACGTGCCGTGGAGCCTCGCCTACACCTTTGTCATGGCGCGCGCGCCGAAGACGCGGAGCATGACATGACGAGCACACGCGCCTTCGTCTTCCCGGGTATCCGCTCGCGCGTCGTGTTCGGCGCGGGCACATTGTCGCAGCTCGGCGCCGAGCTGCAGCGGCTCGGCCGCAGGCGCGCGCTGCTGCTGGCGACGCCGCAGCAGCGCAAGGACATCGATGCGCTCGCCGACCGGCTCGGCAGCGCTACGGCCGGCGTCTTCGCCGGCGCGGTGATGCACACGCCCGTGGACGTCACCCGCGAAGCCGTGGCGGCCTATGAGCAGAGTGGGGCGGATTGCGTGATCGCGCTCGGCGGCGGCTCGTCGATCGGGCTCGGCAAGGCGATCGCGCTGCGCACCGGGGCCGACCAGATCGCCATCCCGACCACCTATGCCGGCTCCGAGATGACCGACATCCTCGGCGAGACCAGCAGTGGCGAGAAGACCACGCGGCGTGATCCCGCGATCCTGCCGGAGACGGTGATCTACGACGTCGATCTCTCGCTGAGCCTGCCGAAGGAGATGACCATTTCGTCAGGCCTCAACGCGATCGCGCATGCCGCCGAGGCGCTGTATGCGCCGGACCGCAATCCGATCCTGTCGCTGATGGCGGCGGATGCGATCAGGGCGTTCGCGACCGCGTTGCCGGCCGTGGTCGCGAACCTCTCCGACAGAAACGCCCGCGCCGAGGCGCTGTACGGCGCATGGCTGTGCGGCGCGACCCTTGGCGGCGCCTCGATGTCGCTGCATCACAAGCTCTGTCATACGCTCGGCGGCAGCTTCGACACGCCGCATGCACAGACGCATGCGATCCTGCTGCCGCACACGATCGGCTTCAATGCGGCGGTCACCGGTGATCTGCTGGCGCCGATCTCGCTCGCGCTCGGTGGCGCCACGCCCGGCAAGGCGCTGCATCGTTTCGCCGTGCAGCTCGGCGCGCCGACGCGGCTGAAGGATTTCGGTCTGACCGAGCCTGATCTCGACCGGGCGACCGCGATCGCGGTCAAGAACCCCTATGCCAATCCGCGGCCGTTCAGCCAGGCTGACATCCGCGCGCTGCTGCAGGATGCCTGGTCCGGAACAGAACCACCGCTCTAGAATGATCGTGACTTAACTTAAAAAACAAAACAGGGAGGGAACGACACATGATCACGCGACGAAGGCTCCTCGAGACCGCCGCTGTCGGCGGCCTGCTGTCCGCCACCGATACGATCTTCAAGCCCGCGCTTGCAGCCGGCAAGGCGGCCAAGATCGGCTATGTCAGCCCGCAGAGCGGGCCGCTCGCGGCCTTCGCCGAGGCCGACAAGTTCATCATTGACGGCTTCAATGCCGCAGCGAAGGCGGCCGGGCTGCAGGTCCAGGTCGTCGTCAAGGACAGCCAGTCCAATCCGAACCGCGCCGCCGAGGTCGCCAAGGAGCTGATCGTCAGCGACAAGGTCAACCTGATGCTCGTCGCCTCGACGCCGGAGACGACCAACCCGGTGTCGACGACCTGCGAGTCCGAAGGCCTGCCGTGCATCTCGACCGTCGCGCCGTGGCAGCCCTGGTTCATCGGCCAGCAGGGCAATCCCGGCGATCCCGCCTCGTGGAAGCCGTTCAGCTCGAGCTATCACTTCTTCTGGGGCCTTGAGGACGTCATTGCGGTCTTCACCAACATGTGGGCGCAGCTCTCGACCAACAAGCAGGTCGGCGGTCTCTTCCCGAATGACGGCGACGGCAACGCCTGGGGCGATCCGAAGGTCGGCTTCCCGCCGGTGCTGACCGAGAAGGGCTACAAGCTGATCGATCCGGGCCGCTACCAGAATCTGTCGGACGACTTCTCGGCCCAGATCAACGCCTTCAAGTCCGGCAATGTCGAGGTGATCACCGGCGTGATGATCCCGCCTGACTTCACCACGTTCTGGAATCAGGCCAAGCAGAAGGGTTTTACGCCGAAGATCGCCTCGATCGGCAAGGCGCTGCTGTTCCCGCAAGCCGTGGAAGCGCTCGGCAAGCAAGGGCACAATCTCTCCTCGGAAGTCTGGTGGACGCCGAGCCATCCGTTCAAATCGTCGCTGACGGGCGCGTCCGCGAAGGAACTCGCCGATGGCTTCACCGCCGCAACCAAGCGCCCATGGACTCAGCCGATCGGATTCGTGCACGCGCTGTTCGAGATCGCGGCCGATGTGCTGAAGCGCGTCGACGATCCGACCAACGCCGACAAGATGATTGCGGCGGTCGCGGCGACCAAGCTCGACACCATCGTCGGCCCGATCGCGTGGAACGGCGCCAAGCTGCCGCCCTTCGCCGCGAAGAACGTCTGCAAGACGCCATTGGTCGGCGGCCAGTGGCGGCTCAAGGATGGCGGCGGCTACGACCTCGTCATCACCGACAACAAGACGGCGCCGAACATTCCCGCCAGCGGGAAGATGGAGCCGATCGCCTGACGGTCGATGAGCGGAGCAACCGGCGTGCCCATCCTCGAGCTTGATCATGTCGCCAAGCGCTTCGGCGCGTTGAAGGTCACGGATGACGTGACCTTCGACGTCGCGCCGGGCGAGGCGCTGGGCATCATCGGTCCGAACGGCGCCGGCAAGTCGACGCTGTTCAACCTGATCACGGGCAATCTGCGCGTCGACGCCGGCCGCGTGGCGTTCGATGGCGTCGACGTCACGCGGATGCCGCCGATGGCGCGCTGTCACGCGGGGGTGGGGCGCACGTTCCAGATCCCGCAGCCGTTCGAGAAGCTGACCGTGTTCGAGAACCTCGTGGTGGCCGCGAGCATGGGATCGCGCAAGGCGGAATCCGAGGTCACCGATCGCTGCGCCGACATCCTGGTCAAGACCGGGCTGATCGACCGCGCCAACAATCTGGCCGGCGGGCTCGGTCTCCTGCAGCGCAAGCGGCTCGAACTGGCGCGCGCGCTCGCCACCGATCCAAAACTGTTGCTGCTCGACGAGATCGCCGGCGGCCTGACGGAGGCCGAGTGCCGCGCGCTGGTCGAGACGATCAGCGGCATTCATGCGTCCGGCGTGACCATCGTCTGGATCGAGCACGTGCTGCATGCGCTGAACGCCGTGGTGCAGCGGCTCCTGGTGCTCAATTTTGGCAAGGTCATCGGCATCGGCAAGCCCGAGGAGATAATGGCCTCGAGCGCGGTGCGCGAGATCTATCTGGGGATCGAGGTCTGATGGCGCTGCTCGCAACCCATGGACTGACGGCGTTCTATCGCGACTTCCAGGCGCTGTTCGGCGTCGACCTCGTGCTGGAGGCCGGCGAGACGATTGCGATCGTCGGCGCCAACGGCGCCGGCAAGTCGACCTTGATGCGCTCGATCTCGGGCGTGCTGCGCAACGGCGCCGATCAGATCCTGTTCGACGGACGCCCGATCGGCGCGCTGGCTGCGCCTGATGTCGTGGCGCTCGGCATCGCGATGGTGCCGGAGGGACGAAAACTGTTTCCCTCGCTGTCGGTGGAGGAGAACCTGCTGATCGGGCGCTACGGCCGCGCAGCGCCGGGGCCCTGGTCGCTGGAGACGATCTACCGGCTGTTCCCGGTGCTGAAGGAGCGGCGCCACACGCCGGGCACCGCGCTGTCCGGCGGCCAGCAGCAGATGGTGGCGATCGGGCGAGCGCTGATGTCGAACCCGCGCGTGCTGCTGTGCGATGAGCTGAGCCTCGGCCTCGCGCCGATCATCATCAAGGACATCTACGCCGCGTTTCCGGCGATCCGCGCCAGCGGCGCGTCGATCGTGATCGTCGAGCAGGACATCGGCCAGGCCATGAAGGTCGCGGATCGGCTGTACTGCATGATGGAGGGCCGCGTGACCCTGAGCGGCCGGCCCGCGGAGCTCAGCCGCGAAGCGATCCACGCGGCCTATTTCGGAGCGCACGCATGAGCTGGGCAGACACCATCCTGCAGGGCGTGCTGCTCGGCGGCCTCTACGCGCTGTTCGCCGCCGGGCTCTCGCTCGTATTCGGCATCATGCGGCTGGTGAATCTCGCGCATGGCGATTTGATCGTGCTCGCGGCCTATCTGATCCTGGTGCTGGTCAGCGGTCTTGGCCTGCATCCGTTCGTCGCCGTTGTCATCGCGATGCCGCTGATGTTCGGCATCGGCTGGCTGCTGCAAGCCTATGTGCTCAACCGGACGCTCGGCCCGGACATCCTGCCGCCGCTGCTCGTGACCTTCGGTCTGTCGGTGGTGCTGCAGAACGGCTTGCTGCAAGCCTATTCGGCCGACAGCCGCCGCATTCCCGCAGGCTCGCTGGAGACTGCGTCGGTCGCAATCGGGCCGTTCAACATCGGCGTCATGCCGATGCTGACCTTCGCCTCGGCGGTTGGCGTGATCCTGATCCTCAACCGCGTGCTCTACGGCACCGAGCTCGGCCGCGCCTTCCGCGCCACCTCCGATGACGCCGTGACCGCCGGCCTGATGGGCATCCGGCCCAACCGGACCTTTGCGGTGGCGACGGGCATCGCGATGGCGATCGTCGCGATCGCCGCCGTGTTTCTCGGCACCCGCGCCAATTTCGATCCGACCATCGGTCCGGCGCGCCTGATCTATGCGTTCGAGGCCGTCATCATGGGCGGGCTCGGCTCGCTGTGGGGGACGTTGGCCGGCGGCGTCGTGCTCGGCGTGGCGCAGACGCTCGGCGGTGCGATCAATCCGGAATGGCAGATCCTCGCCGGTCATATCGCCTTTGTGCTGGTGCTGCTGGTCCGTCCGCGCGGCTTCTTCCCGCGCGCGGTCGATTGAGGGGCAGGGCGATGCACGGACGAACTTTCCCCTGGCGCGTCGAAACGAGGACCAAGGCCTCGACCGTCTTTGCCGTCATTGCGGCGCTCATCGTCGTAGCCGGCGTGATCGCGCCGGCCTATCTGCCGCGCGCGACCTTGCAGGATCTGTTCTTCATCCTGACCATGCTGGTGCTGGCGCAGAGCTGGAACCTGCTCGCGGGCTATGCCGGCCTCGTCTCCGTCGGCCAGCAGGCCTTCGTCGGCCTCGGCGCCTACGCGATGTTCGCCGGCGTCGTGCTGCTCAAGCTCGATCCGCTGCTCTCGATCCTGCTCGGTGGCGTGGCTGCGGCTGCGCTCGCCATCCCCGCCGGCTTCTTCGCCTTCCGTCTGCAGGGGGCATACTTCGCGATCGGCACCTGGGTGGTCGCGGAGATCGTCCGCCTCGTCGTCGCGCAATGGAAGACGCTCGGCGGCGGCACCGGCACGTCGCTGCCGGGCGCGGCGACCCGCGCCATGTTCGGCACCGATGTCGTGCAGCGCCTGTTCGGCGTCCGGCCGGCGCAGGCCGTCGACATCATCTGCTATTGGCTGGCGCTGCTGCTCGCGGTCGCGACCATCTTCACGGTGTATCGGCTGTTGCGCTCGCGCCATGGTCTCGCGCTCGCCTCCGTCCGCGATAACCAGGAGGCTGCGCGCGCCGTCGGCGTCGATGCGCGGCGGCTGAAGGCCATGGTCTATCTGACCAGCGCGGCGCTGACCGGTCTCGTCGGCGCGCTGATCTACGTGCAGAAGGCGCGGATCTCGCCGGACGCGGCGTTCTCGGTGATCGACTGGACCGCCTATGTGATCTTCATCGTCGTGATCGGCGGCATCGGCACCATCGAGGGGCCGATCGTCGGCGTCCTGATCTTCTTCGGCCTGCAGAAGCTGCTCGCCGATTTCGGTTCGCTCTATCTGCTCGCGCTCGGCCTGATCGGCATCGTCATCATGCTGTTCGCGCCGCAAGGATTATGGGGCCTGTTCGCAAGCCGGACCGGCATCCAGCTGCTGCCGGTCCGCCGCCTGCTGCGCGGCGGACCGATCGACAACTGACAACAATCGACAGGGAGGGCCCGATGGCCGACATCAAGACAGACGTTCTCATCATCGGCACCGGTCCGGCCGGCTCGGCCGCGGCGGCGCTGCTGTCCACCTATGGCGTCGAGAACATGGTGGTCAACCGCTATCGCTGGCTCGCCAACACGCCGCGCGCCCACATCACCAACCAGCGTACGATGGAGGTGCTGCGCGACCTCGGCCGCGACGTCGAGGACGAGGCCTACATGTTCGCCTCGCAGCAGGACATCATGGGCGAGAACGTGTTCTGCACCTCGCTGGCCGGCGAGGAGATCGGCCGGCTCAAGACCTGGGGCAATCACCCGCTGTCGCGCGCCGAGCATCAGCTGTCGTCGCCGGCGAAGATGAACGATCTGCCGCAGACCTATATGGAGCCGCTGCTGTTCAAGACGGCGTGTTCGCGCGGCACGCAGGCGCGGATGTCGACGGTTTATGAGAGCCACGTCCAGGACGACGACGGCGTCACCACCACTTTGCTCGACCGCCTGACCGGCAAGACGTTCACCGTGCGCTCGAAATATCTGATCGGCGCCGACGGCGGCAACTCGCTGGTCGCCCAGCATGCCGGCCTGCCGTTCGAGGGCAAGATGGGCGTCGGCGGCTCGATGAATATCCTGTTCAAGGCCGATCTGTCGCGCTACGTCGCGCACCGGCCGTCGGTGCTGTATTGGGTGGTGCAGCCCGGCGCCGATGTCGGCGGCATCGGCATGGGGCTGGTGCGCATGGTCAGGCCCTGGACCGAATGGCTGATCGTGTGGGGCTATGACATCAACCAGCCTGCGCCGGAGGTCGACGAGGCGTTTGCCGTGAAGGTCGCGCGCGATCTCGTCGGCGACCAGGACCTTCAGATCGAGCTGCAGTCGGTATCGACCTGGACCGTCAACAACATGTACGCGACCCGCACGTCGCATGGCCGCGTGTTCTGCATGGGCGACGCGATCCACCGCCATCCGCCATCGAACGGCTTGGGATCCAACACCTCGATCCAGGACGCCTTCAACCTGGCCTGGAAGCTCGCTTATGTCATCAAGGACCGCGCCGGGCCAAAGCTGCTCGACAGCTACACGATCGAGCGCGCGCCGGTCGCCAAGCAGATCGTCACCCGCGCCAACAAGTCGATCGAGGAGTTCGGGCCGATCTTCCAGGCGCTCGGCCTGCTGGACTCGATTGATCCCGTCAAGATGCAGCAGAACATGGACGCGCGCTGCGACCGCACCGAACAGGCCGAGCAGCAGCGTGCCAAGATCCGCGAGACCATCGCCAGCAAGGTCTATGAGTTCGATGCCCACGGCGTCGAGATGAACCACCGCTATCGCTCGGACGCCATCGTGACCGACGGGCAGCAGGAGCCGGCCTTCACCCGGGATCCCGAGCTGCACTTCCAGCAGACGACCTGGCCTGGCGCGCGGCTGCCGCATGCGTGGCTGTTCGGCAAGGATGGCACGAAAATCTCGACGCTCGATCTCGCCGGCCATGGCAAGTTCACGGTGCTGACCGGTATCGGCGGCGAGGCCTGGGCGGCGGCGGCGAGGAAGCTCAGCCAGGAGCTCGGCATCGAGATCGACGCGCATGTGATCGGCCCGCGCCAGGTCTGGCAGGATCTCGACGGCGACTGGTCGCGGTTGCGCGAGGTGAGGGACGGCGGCATCGTGCTGACGCGGCCGGATCAGCACGTGTGCTGGCGGCGCGAGACCTTGGCCGAGGATCCGGCGGCGGAGCTGCGCCGCGTGTTCAAGCGGATCCTGGCGAACTGAAGCGGAAAGGGAAGACCTCATGGACGATCATGAGCAAGGCTATTTCACCGAAGAGAACTCCGCCGAAGTCGTGATCGGCCGCAACAAGAACGCCAAGGACGCGCGGCTGAAGGAGGTGATGGCGGTCATCACCCGCAAGCTGCACGAGGCGGTGAAGGAGATCGAGCCGACCCAGCAGGAATGGTTCGAGGCGATCATGTTCCTGACCCGCACCGGCCAGATGTGCAACGAATGGCGGCAGGAATTCATCCTGCTGTCGGACGTGCTCGGCGTCTCCATGCTGGTCGACGCGATCAACCACCGCAAGCCGGCCGGCGCGTCCGAGAGCACCGTGCTCGGGCCGTTCTACGTACACGACGCGCCGGAGCTGCCGCTCGGCAGCAACATCTGCCTCGACCGCAAGGGCGAGGACATGGTGATCTCCGGCACGATCCGCGACACCGAGGGGCGGCCGATCCCGAATGTGAAGATCGACGTCTGGCAGACCAACGATGACGGCTTCTACGACGTGCAGCAGAAGGGCCTGCAGCCCGACTTCAACCTGCGCGGCGTGTTCCGCACCGACGAGGCGGGCCGCTACTGGTTCCGCGCCGTCAAGCCGCGCTTCTATCCGATCCCCGACGACGGCCCGGTCGGCCAGCTCCTGGGCAAGCTCGGCCGGCATCCCTATCGGCCGGCGCATCTGCACTTCATCATCTCGGGCGACGGCTTCGAGACGCTGACCACCCACATCTTCGATCCCGACGATCGCTACATCGATTCCGATGCGGTGTTCGGGGTCAAGAAGAGCCTGCTGGCGAAATTCGATCGCGTCGACGATCCCCGCCGCGCCGAGCAGCTCGCCTTCGCCAACCCGTTCTGGGAGACGCATTTCGACTTCGTGCTGGCGGCGGTGCGCATCGGCCGGTCGCAGGATCACGTGTAGGAACGAACCGGTGGCAACGTCCGTTGGACGACCATGACAGGCAGAGACACCCGCGACCTGCGCTCCGGCGCCTATGATCCCGTCAGCAAGGACGGTTTGCCGCAACCGCAGCAGGTCAAGGACGCAACGACGCCGCGCCAGCGGGAGCAGTGGGGCGCCGACGTGCGCGCCGAGCCGCTCCCCGGCACCGAACCGGTGCTCCCGGAAGGGCTGACGCGCGAGCGGCGCGATCCGCTCAATCGCAACACCGGCCGTCGCGAGACTAAATAGAAGCCGCGAACTCGCTGCGCTCCCTCTCCCCGTTCTTCACGGGGAGAGGGTTGGGGTGAGGGGCAGCGGAACGGGTGGTGTGAAGAGGGGCACACGCGCCAGGAGCGTTCGCGGTGAGACCTGTACCCCCTCACCCGGATTGCATCTATCGATGCAATCCGACCTCTCAGCGCGAGCGAAGCTCGTCGCGCCCCCGCAAGCGGGGCGAGGTGCAGCGAGCGAGCCGCACGAGCGTGAGTCTCACGGCAACTGCGCAATCCGCACCAACTTACTTCGCCGCGATCACCATGATCTCGACCGTGTATTGCGGCGCGGCCAGCCCAGCCTCGACGGTGGCGCGCGCCGGCGTGTTGCCGGCCGACACCCAGCCGTCCCACACCGCGTTCATCTCGCCGAAGGTCTTGATGTCGGTGAGGTAGATCGTCGCGGACAACAGCTTGGTCTTGTCGGTGCCGGCCTTGGCGAGATGACCGTCGATGATCGACAGGATCTCCTCGGTCTGCTTGGTCACGCTTTCGCCGGCGGTCTTCTGCGCGACGACGCCCGCCAGATAGACGGTATTGCCGTGCACGACGACCTGGCTCATGCGCGGGCCGACTTCAAAGCGCTGGATGGACATCGAGAGAACTCCTTAAAAGGTCAATTCGGGGCCTCTCCCTAGCGCGTGCCGCGCCGCAATGCCAGTCGGCTGCGACGGCTTCGGAGCGACGCGACCTTAAATTGCGGGTCTGGCGTCCTGCAAACTCCACGCGGCCATCATGTGTTTTCCGCCTGCCGACGCATTGTCGCGTTGCGGCGAAAGCTGCTCATGGCAGAGGCAAGCACGGAATGTTTTCCGCGCTTGCACCGATATTTGAGACATGAAACATTCCCCGCGAGGTTCCTTTTAAACGATTTCGGAGGGGCGTGATGCGGACACGGTTAATGCTGGCGGCGCTGGCAGCGATGACGTTGGCGACGAATGCGGGGCCGGGCTTCGCGCAGCAGACGATCCGCGTCGGCTGGACCATTCCGGCGGAGGAATCCAAATACTGGATGATGAAGCGGCCGAGCGAATTTCCGGATCTCGGCAAGACCTACAACATCGAGTGGACCCAGTTCCAGGGCACGGCACCGATGACCCAGGCGCTCGCCGCTGGCGCGCTGGATTGCGCGACCCAGGCCCCGCTGTCGCTGTCGAACGGCGTGGTCGGCGGCGGCCTCAAGGCTTACATCGTCGCCCAGCACGTCTATGAGAAGCCCGGCGGGTTCTCGGTGTATTGGGCGGTGAAGGACGATTCGCCGATCAAGACCATCGCCGATCTCAAGGGCAAGACGGTGGGCATCTCCGTCATCGGCGGCGGCACGCAGGGTCCGTTCAATCTGCTCCTGAAGCAGGCCGGGCTCGATCCCGCCAAGGACATCAAGCTGGTCGAGGTCGGCTTCGCGGTCGCCGAGGATGCGCTGCGCCAGGGCCGCGTCGACGCCGTCAACATGAACCAGCCGTTCGCCGCGCGCGCCGAGGCCAAGGGCGGCACCCGAAAGCTGTTCCAGCTGTCGCAGGCGATGCCGAACATCGTCCACATCCTCGAAGCCTGCCGCGCCGACTTCGTCGACAAGAACCCGGAGCTGGTGAAAGCCTATGTCCGCGACATCACCGCCGGCATGAAGAAGGCGCTTGCCAACCGCGACGAGACCCTGAAGGTCGTGTCCGAAGTGATGAAGGTGCCGGTGCCGGTCATCGAGACCTATCTGCTCAAGGACAATGATTTCGGCCGCGACCCGGTCGCCGCGCCGAACTTCCCCGCGATCCAGAAGATGCTCGACATCTACGCCGAGACCGGCATGCTGCCGAAGCTCGACGTCGCACAGTTCAAGCATCCCTCGATCGTCGCGCCGATCCAGTAGGGCGCCACGCGGAGCAAGCATCGATGAGGAAGCTGCGCTCGCGCGTCACGGTGGAGGGGCTCGACCGCGCCCCGCACCGCGCCTTCATGCGCGCGATGGGTCTGGATGATGCCGACATCGCCAAGCCGATGATCGGCATCGTCAGCCAGAAGGGCGAGCAGACGCCTTGCAACATGACGCACGACTTCCAGGTCGATGCCGCCAAGACGGGGGTGTCCGAGGCCGGCGGCACGCCGCGCGAATTCGCCACCGTCTCGGTGTCCGACGGCATCAGCATGAACCATGAGGGAATGAAGTTCTCTCTGTTCTCGCGCGAGCTGATCGCCGATTCGATCGAGGCCGTGGTGCACGGCCTCGCCTATGACGCGCTGATCGGCTTCGGCGGCTGCGACAAGACCCTGCCCGGCGTGATGATGGGCATGGTCCGCTGCAACGTGCCGTCGATCTTCATCTATGGCGGCAGCGCGCTGCCCGGCAAGTACCAGGGCAGGACGCTCACCGTTCTCGACTCGTATGAAGCTGTCGGCAGCTACATGACCGGCGAGATCGACGCCGCCACGCTCGAGGGCATCGAGCGGTCCTGCCTGCCGACCATCGGCGCCTGCGCCGGACAGTTCACCGCCAACACCATGGGCATGCTGTCGGAGGCGATGGGGCTGTCGATGCCCAACGTCTCGATGATCCCCGGCGTCTATGCCGAGCGCGGCCACGTCGCGCGGCAGGCGGGGCGGCTGATCATGCAGATGCTCGCCAACGGCGGGCCACTGCCGCGCGACATCGTCACCCGCAAATCCCTTGAGAATGGTGCGGCGATCGTGGCCGCCACCGGCGGCTCGACCAACGCCGCGCTGCATCTGCCCGCGATCGCCAACGAGGCCGGCATCCGCTTCACGCTCGACGATGTCGGCGAAATCTTCGCGCGCACGCCGCTGATCGGCAATCTCCGGCCCGGCGGCAAGTACACCGCCAAGGACGTCTATGACATCGGCGGCGCGGCCGTCGTGATCCGCGCGCTGATCGAGAGCGGTCACATCGACGGTTCCTGCATCACGGTGACCGGTCGCACGCTCGCCGAGCAATATGGCACGGCCAATGCACCCGATGGAGAGGTCGTCTTCACTCCGGCCAAGCCGATGATGGCCGATGGCGGCGTCGCGGTGCTCAAGGGCAACCTCGCGCCGGATGGCGCGGTCATCAAGGTCGCCGGGCTCAAGAGCCTGGTGTTCGAGGGTCGTGCCCGCGTGTTCGAGGACGAGGAGGCGTGCGTCGCCGCCGTCCGTGCGCGCAACTACCAAGCGGGCGAGGTGCTGATCATCCGCAACGAGGGGCCGGTCGGCGGCCCCGGCATGCGCGAGATGCTCGGCGTCACCGCGCTGATCTACGGCCAGGGTATGGGCGAGAAGGTCGCGCTGATCACCGACGGCCGCTTCTCCGGCGCCACCCGCGGCATGTGCATCGGCTATGTCTCACCGGAAGCCTTCGTCGGCGGTCCGCTGGCGCTGGTGAAAGATGGCGATCCGATCCGCATCGATGCGAAGGCGCGGACGCTCGACGTGCTGCTCGACGAGCGCGAACTCGCCCTGCGCCGCAGCGCGTGGATGCCGCGGCCGCCACGGCACCGCGCCGGCGCGCTCGCGAAATACGCAAAGCTGGTCGGGCAGGCTCCGCTCGGCGCCGTCACGCATGAGGGACCAGCCGAATGGCCATGGTTCGATCAGGAACAGGAATGAGAGGCGACGCGCGACGATTGGCAGGGTTCTTGCTCATCTTGCGACCATACACCCCGTCCTTCCGGGGCAATCGTCGAGGCGCAGCCTCGATGATTGAACCCGGAATCTCGAGCTTGTTGAGCATGAACGCCCGGCCAGTTCGAGATTCCGGGTTCAAGGCCTTCGGCCTTGCCCCGGAATGACAGTGGATGTGGTCGGGGATGAGTCCCTGCGTTTGCCGTCATGATAACTTGGAGCCGCTGAGCGTGCTGCACCGGAAAGAGAAGCCGACATGGGCGTGACCCCGATCCGACCCGGCGAGCTCGCGGGCGTTCCGCTCGGCCGCCATGCTGCCACGCCGATCATCGAGATCGACCACGTCTCGCAGGTGTTCAAGACCTCGTCGCGCCGCGACCACACCGCGCTGTCGGACATCTCGCTGTCGATCGAGGAGGGCGCCTTCGTCTCGATCCTCGGTCCGTCCGGCTGCGGCAAGTCGACCTTGCTCTACATCGTCGGCGGCTTCGTCAAGCCGACCGGCGGCGCCGCGAAGATGAAGGGCAAGCCGATCACCGGTCCCGGCACCGATCGCGGCCCGGTGTTCCAGGAGTTCGCGCTGTTCCCCTGGAAGAGCGTGCTCGGCAACGTCATGTACGGCCCGCTGCAGCAGGGCATGAAGCCGGCGAAGGCCGAGGCGCTCGCGCGGACCTTGCTCACCATGGTCGGCCTCACCGGCTTCGAGAAATTCTATCCCAAGGAGCTCTCAGGCGGCATGAAGCAGCGCGTCGCGCTGGCCCGCACGCTGGCCTATGGGCCCGAGGTGCTGCTGATGGACGAGCCGTTCGGCGCGCTCGATGCGCATACGCGTACGCGCCTGCAGAACGATCTGCTCGACATCTGGGAGCGCGACCGCAAGACCGTCCTGTTCGTGACCCACTCGGTCGAGGAAGCCGTGTTCCTCTCCGACAAGGTCGTCATGATGTCGCGCTCGCCCGGGCGTATCCGCCAGGTCATCGACATCGACCTGCCGCGGCCGCGCCGCCGCGAGGAGCTGCTGCTCGATCCGCGCTACCAGAACTACATCGTCGAGATCGAGCGCATGTTCGACGCCTCCGGCGACAACGAGCTGCCGACATGAGCGGACTGATGAAGCCGCTGGCGCCGGTGCTGGCCTGCTGCGGGCTGCTGCTCGCCTGGCAGCTCGCCTCGCTCGGGCTGAAGAACGACAGCTTCCCGACCGCGCTGGAATCGCTGCGCGCGATCCCGCCGATTCTCACCGACAAGGAATCGCTGATCAACATCCTGGCCTCGCTGCGGCGGATGGCGATCGGCTTCGCGCTCGCGCTGGCCTTCTCGATTCCTTTGGGATTGCTGATGGGCCGCAGCCGGGCCACCGCCGCCTTTTTCAATCCGCTGCTGATGCTGATCTACCCCGTGCCGAAGGCGGCGCTGATGCCGATCATCATGCTGTGGCTCGGCGTCGGCGATATCTCCAAGACGCTGGTCATCTTCCTCGGCGTCAGCCTGCCCGTGATCTACCACAGCTTCGAGGGCGCCAAGGCAGTCGAGGAGAAGATGCTGTGGTCGGGCGCCGCCATGGGCCTGTCGCCGGCCGAGCGCCTGCTGCGCATCGTGCTGCCCGCCGCGCTGCCGGAAATCCTGACCGGCTGCCGCACCGGCCTCGTCCTGGCGCTGATCACGATGGTGACGAGCGAGATGATCGCGCGGCAGTCCGGCGCCGGCAACATCCTGTTCAACGCGCTCGACATGGGGCAGTACGACACCGTGTTCGCGATGATCATCATCGTCGGCGCGATGGGCATCTGCCTCGATGCCGCGTTCGAAATCGTCAGGCGCTGGCTGGTGCGCTGGTCGGAGCCGCAGTTCGACATGCCCCTGAGCTTCTCATGACGCGCACCTCCAACAACGTCCTGCTGGGCGCCGCGCCGATCGTGCTGGTCCTGCTGTTGTGGCAAAGCCTCGTGTCGTTCGGCTATGCGCCGCCGACCCTGCTGCCGCCGCCGGGGCAGGTGTTCCTGCGCATGGCGCAGCAACTCTCCAGCATCACCTTCCAGCAGGACATCGCCGCGACCCTGTTCCGGCTGTTCGCCGGCTTCGCCATCGCCGTCGTGCTCGGCGTCTCGCTCGGCATTGCCGCCGCGGTGAGTCCGCCGATCAACGCCGCCGTCAAGCCGATCGTTCGCGTGCTGGCGCCGCTGCCGAAGGTCGCGCTCTATCCCGCCTTCCTGCTGCTGCTCGGCTTCGGCCACGAATCCAAGATCATGCTGGTGGCGGCCGACGCGCTGTTTCCGATCCTGCTGTCGACCTATTACGGCGCCACCACGATCGAGCAGAAGCTGATCTGGTCGGCGCTCGCCGCCGGCACGCCGCCGCGCGACGTGCTGTGGAAGGTGGTGCTGCCGGCCGCGATGCCCTCGATCCTGACCGGCTGCCGCATCGGCCTCGTGATCTCCTGCATCGTCGTGTTCCTGGCGGAGATGATCACCTCGACCGACGGACTCGGCCACGTGCTCGTCACCGCCGCGCGCACCTTCCAGGCGGTCGACATGTTCGTGCCGCTGATCACGATCTCGCTCTTGGGCCTCATCCTCAACGCCCTGCTGCAGGGCCTGCGCGCGTACTTGCTGCGCGGCTTTCCCTCAGTCTGATAAAAGCAACCAACGACAATTCGGGAGAACGACCATGCTGGCGGATCGCATCGAGGCGAAATGGATCGACGCATTCTGCGAGATCTTCGAGCGCTGCGCGGTGAAGGCCGGCGACACCGCCGCCATCCTGTCGGAGACGCAGTCGCGCCCGCTCAACGTCCACATCGCAGAACTGGCGCTGCTGCGCATGGGTGCGCGCCCCTTCCATGTGGTGGTGCCGACGCCGCGCAATCCCCATCCGGTGCCGGTGCGCTCGACCGGCGCCTCTGAAGCCATCGGCAAGCTCGGCCCCGTCGTGACGGCCTTGCAGCAGGCCGGCTTCGTCGTCGACTGCACAATCGAAGGTCTAATGCATGCGGTGGAGACGCCGGAGATCCTCAAAGCCGGCGCGCGCATTCTCGTGATCTCCAACGAGCATCCGGAAGCGCTGGAGCGCATGCGGCCCGATGCAGCGCTGGAGAAGCGCGTCCGCGCCGCCGCCAAGATGCTGCGCGGCACCAAGCGGATGCGCGTGACCTCGAAGGCCGGCACCGATCTCGATGTGATCATGGAGGGGGCCTCGACGGTCGGCGTCTGGGGCTGGACCGATCGTCCCGGTACCTTGGCGCATTGGCCGGGCGGCATCGTCGTCAGCTTCCCCAAGAGCAAATCGGTCAACGGCACCATCGTGATGGCGCCCGGCGACATCAACCTCACCTTCAAGCGCTATCTGTCCTCGCCCGTCACGATGACGATGCGCGACGACTACATCACGGATCTGGAAGGCGAGGGCGCCGATGCCGCGATGATGCGCGCCTATCTCGCCTCCTGGGGCGATCGCGAGGCCTATGCCGTCTCGCATGTCGGCTGGGGCATGAATCCCGGCGCACGCTACGAAGCACTGACCATGTACGACCAGCGCGACACCAACGGCACCGAACTGCGCGCCGTCCCCGGCAACTTCCTGTTCTCCACCGGCGCCAACGAATTCGCCGGCCGCTACACGGCGGGCCATTTCGATCTGCCGATGATGGGAACGACGATCGAGCTGGATGGGGTGGCCGTGATCAAGCACGGCGTGCTGCAGGACGTGTTCGGGTAGTACTCTTGGTCGTATTCGAGCAATCGCCCCGATGACGGTGCGCTCCCCTCCCCCCAAGCGAAGCGGAGCTTCGCAAGGCGGGGAGGGGTCGGGGGTGGGGGTCCCCGAACTCCGCTCTCAGAGAGGAGAGCTGAGAAACCATCTGCGGGCGCGCTGTGAGTTTAAGTTGGCGACCTTACCCCGTCATTGCGAGCGTAGCGAAGCGCTGGGGTATCCCACGCCGTTCAGCTCCCCCGGAGACCCCCACCCCCGACCCCTCCCCGCAAGGGGGAGGGGAGGGCACCGCGATCGCGGCGGCAGGTTGCCTCAAACGACGAGGCGGACGCATGTCACGTGTGATCGTATGTATTCCGAAAAATATAAATCACTTGCCATTTTTCGGAATATATGGTTCTCTCTCCCCATCCCGCCTCAAGCAGAGGGGCGTAGCGCGCGATCGTCACGACACGCGAGGCGGGGAGCGGTGGCCGCGAGAGATCGCAGCGTCTTCTCACGAGGGCGCGGACGAACGATGTCTTGCGGACGGTCAAGTCGCGTGGTCCTGGCCTCCCGATGCTGAGGTCAAGTTCGCGCTGGTGCTGACGCATCACGTGGACGACGGTGGCCAACAAGCCCGGCGCACCGGGGAGATCGCGAAGCAGCCGTAAACCCATCGCGCAGGGAATGCCGGCGTGTTCCGGCTTTGCCTGTGGTACCTGCCGCCTGCATTTTTCTCCGCAGGCGGGCCATGGGTGAGGCTGTCACCCGGCATTCCCTGCGCCCTCTGCATGTTTGCGAGGGACGAACTGATCGCACACCTCGGGCGCAACGCGCCGCGAGATCGCAATGACACGTCCGCGATGTCGTAGCTGTTTGAAGCGTGAATTTGCCGCACCCACAACTGTCGTCCCGGACAAGCCATGACGCGCGCCAGCGCGGCATGGCGCCGATCCGGGACCCATACTCCGCAGCAGAGGTGATGGGCACAATGCCAATGACCAGCCTGCCTCAAACCGCTCCCTGGGGTTATGGATCCCGGCGTTCGCCGGGATGACGACGGTGCTTGTTGATTCAATCGCGATCAACATGAGCGAGAGGCCAGAGCCCCGCTGCCGTAGGGTGGGCAAAGGCGCTGTCGTGCTGCGTCTCAGAGTTCAGTTGGTGATGGCGCCGTGCCCACCATGCATTCGCGGATGCTGAGCGAGATGGTGGGCACGGCGCGAGCGACATCGTCGCGCAACGGCGATGGCGTGCCGCGCCTTTGCTCCCCCTACAACGTCATCCTCAATCCACCACCGGCGGCCGCGTCAGCTTGAAATGCCTGAGCATGTCGACCAATGCCCCAAGCCGCTGCTCGCGATAGGCGGCGACATCCATCCCCGAATAATCGAGGAACCCCGCCCCGGTGCGCAGGCCGATCCGGCCCTCGGCCATGTTGCGCTCGATCACCTCGGGCGCGCGATAGCGGTCGCTGCCCAGCGCGCCTTCGAGATAGCGGCTGGCGTAGTAGAGGATGTCGCCGCCGCCCCAGTCGATGAACTCCAACAGGCCGAGCACCGCGTAGCGGAAGCCAAAACCGTAGCGGATCGCCTTGTCGATCTCCTCGGCACTGGCGACACCTTCGCCGACCATGCGCGCGGCCTCGTTCATGGCGAGCGCCTGGATGCGCGGCACGATGAAGCCCGGCGTCGCCGCGCACACCACCGGCACCTTGCCGATCTCTTCGAGCAGCGCCTTCAGCCGCGCCGTCACGTCGGGATCGGTCGCCTGGCCCGGCGAGATCTCGACCAGCGGGATCAGATAGGCCGGATTGAGCCAATGCGCATTGAGGAAGCGCTCGGGCTTGTCGATCGCACCGGCGAGATCATCGACCAGGATCGTCGACGTCGTCGAGGCGATGATGACATCCGGCGCCACAGCGCGCGAAGCCGCGCCGAGCACCTCGCGCTTGAGATCGACGATCTCCGGCACGCCCTCGAACACCAGCGTGGTCTGCGCCAGCACGTCGTTGCTCGCCGCCGCCGGCGCGACGGTGATCTTGGCCATCAGCCTGTCGGCATCGGCGGCCTGCAGCATCCCGAGCCGCGCCAAGGTCGCGAACGTCGCGCTGATCTCGCCGAGCGCCTCGCGCTCCAGTTTGGCGAATTCCTCCGCCGTGCGCGGCTTGATGTCGATCATTGTCACTGGATGACCGGCATAGGCGAACGCGACCGCGATGCCGCGGCCCATGCGGCCGGCGCCGAGACAGGCGATGTGACCGCGCGCGCTCATGCCGCGAACCCGTCGCGCAGCAGCGCCTGCAGGGCGGATCGATCGAGTCCACCAAAGCCCAGGCTGCTCAGCGTGCGTCCCGTCGCCATGAAATCCTCGCCGCAGATCGCCCCGCCAATGGCGAGGAACGCGCGAGCAAGTGGCGTGGGCGTTCCGGTCAGCTCCGCAGCCGAGATCAGGAATGACAGTCCGAGCCGAAGATCCTCACGCATGTAGCGATGCTGCGTCAGCACCAGCTGCTCGCGCCAGTCCCCGGAGTCGGTGAGCCGGTCATGCGAGCCGCGGCCATACATCCAGACCTCGCCCTCCTTGGCGTAGTGATGCGCCAGCGGGAAATGCGGCGCGCCATAGCCGAGCGCCTCGCGCACGGCGATCCGCTCCGCGTCGAGCGCGTCGGTGACGCGGCGGATCGCGGCTTGCGTGCCTTCCTTGTGAATGTCCCAGCGCTCGAAATGCTCGATCGGACCGGCATTCATCACGATCAGCGGCGGATGAATGATGCAGCCGGCATTCATGAGCGCGCCCGACAGCGCATCGCCGCACGGCTCGATTACGTCGGGGAAGGCGCGTCCGATGACGGCAAGCGCGTGCTCGGCTGTCTTCTGCGGGAAGACGCCGACCGGCAGCCGCTTGGCGCGAATGGTGATCGCCACCTCGAACGGCCCGTGCTTGCGCGTCAGCCAGGGCAGGGTGCCGGTCTCCGCGTAGCTGATCTGGGCCTTGTTGCCGGCGTCACGCGCGGCCGCCGCAAAGATCATCGTGCCGAACGTCGCCGGTGGCAGGAACACGACCTGGCCGTCGGCGAGATGCGGCGCGAGCTGTTTCGCGATGTCTGCTTGCGCAAAGGCCGGCGCGGGGCAGAGAATCAGCTCGGCGCCCCGGACGGCCTCGCCGATATCGGTCGTGACCAGCGCGAGCTTCGCCTCGTGCCGGCCGCTGACGTCCTTGACGGTGATGATCGAACCCGCCGCTCTGTGCTGCGCCACGGCGTCCGCATCGCGGCGCCAGAACCGCACTTCGTGGCCTGCAAGCGCGAAATCACCCGCGGCTGCGAACGAGCCGTTGCCTCCGCCGAGCACTGCAATCTTCAAGAGCGCATCTCCCTATCGGTCATTCGGCCTCTGGCGCAGCAGATGGTGCTGCACCTTGCCGAGCGCGGTGCGCGGCAGATCGTCGACGAAGACGATGTCGCGCGGCACCTTGTAGCGCGCGAGCTGCGCCTGCAGATGCGCGCGCAACGTCTCGGCATCGAGCGCGCAGTCCTTGCGCTTGACGACGAAGGCCACCGGCACCTCGTCCCAGCGCGGATCGGGCCGGCCAATGACGCCGCAGTCGACCACGTCGGGATGCTCGCCGAGCACGCGCTCGATCTCGGCCGGGTAGACGTTCTCGCCGCCCGAGATGATCATGTTGTTTTTCCGTTCGAGTACGAAGAAGTAGCCGTCAGCATCGCGCTGTGCGATGTCGCCGGTGCGGTACCAGCCGTCGTGGATCGCCTGCTGCGTGGCTTTGGCGTTGCCCCAATATTCGAAGAACACGTTCGGCCCGCGCACCGCGATCTCGCCGGCCTTTCCAGCCGGCAGCTCATCGCCATCGCGATCGATGATCTTGGCCTCGCAGCACAGGCCCGGAAGGCCGGTCGAGCCCGCGCGCGAGAGGTCGCCGCCGAGCCGCGTATAGACCGCGATCGGGCAGGTCTCGGTCGAGCCATAGACCTGCAGCACCGGCACGCCGCGCGCGGTGATGCGATCGATCAGCGCCGGCGGCACGATGCTGGAGCCGGTCGAGACGGCCTTGAGCGAAGAAAGGTTCGCAGCCGCCCAGCCGGGATGCTCGGTGACGGCCTGGATGGTTGCCGGCACCAGCACCGTCAATGTCGGCCGCTCGTGGACGATGGCCGCGAGCGTCGTGTCCGGCGCGAAGCGGGCATGCAAGGTGACGGCGGCGCCGTGATGCAGCGCCGGCGTGGTCTGGATGTTGAGGCCGCCGACGTGGAACAGCGGCAGCACGGTCAGCACGTGATCGTCGGAGGTGAGTCCATGCATGTGCTGGCTCATCACCCCATTCCACAGCAGCGCCTCCTGGCGCAGCACGGCGCCCTTGGGCCGGCCCGTGGTGCCCGAGGTGTAGACGATCAGCAGCGGGCAGGAGAGATCGATGTGCGGATTGCGATCGTCGCCGTGACCGCGGGCGAGCAGCTCGTCGATCATCAGTCCGTTGGCCGGCGTGAAGTCGACACCGACCGGCATGGTCTCGGGATGCTGCTCCGCAAGCGCGGGCAGCACCGGCGCAAACGCCTGCTCCAGCACCAGCACCTTGGCGGCGGCATCCGACAGGATGAAGACCTGCTCGGCCACCGCAAGCCGCCAGTTCAGCGGCACCAGGATCGCGCCGAGCCTGGCGCAGGCATAGAGCAGGACCAGATAGTCCGGCCGATTCAGGCTGAGAATGGCGACACGGTCGCCGCGCCCGACGCCGTACTCGGATTTCAGCGCCCGCGCCATCGCGGCGATACGCGCGCTGAACTCGGCATAGGTCAGCGTCGCGCCTTCGAAACGGATCGCCGGCTTGTCCGGCGTGAACGCGGCGTTGCGCTCGATCAGGCTGCAGAGGTCCACGCTCTACTCGTCCGTCTCGCCGGGCTCGTACAGCGCTTCGCGGCCGATGCGATCGAGGCACAGCTCGGCGGTCCACGGCAGCATCAGCGAGCCGCAGCGGCTGTCGCGATAGATGCGCTCGAGCGGCAGCGTCTTCAGCATCGACTGCCCGCCGCAGGTGCGGATCGCAAGCGCGGCGAGCTCGTTGGCGCCTTCCATGACCGAATACTGCGCGGCATAGGCGCGCAGCACCTGTTCTTTCGTCGGATTGGCGCGCGCTTCGGTGACCGCCTGGAACCAGATGCCCTTGATCTGCTCCAGCTTGATCTGCATCTGCGCCACGGCGATCTGTTTGGTGGGATACATCCGCCGCTTGACCGGCGGCATGCCCGGCACCTCGCCGCGCAGATATTTCACCGTGAAGTCGTAGGCGGCCTGCGCGAGGCCCATATAGGTCGGCGAGAGCGTCATGAACATGTGCGGCCAGCGCATCGCCGCCTGGAAGTAGACGCCGCGCGGCATCAACGCCGCATCCTCGTCGACGAAGACGTCCTTGAAGACCAGCGTGCGCGACACGGTGCCGCGCATGCCAAGGGGATCCCAGTCGCCGACCACGGAGACGCCTTCGCTCTTCGCGGGGATCGCGAGGTAGAGCGTGTTTCGCCGCGAGGCCTTCTCGCCCTCGCTGATCTCCGTGCACAGCACGCCGTAGTAATCAGCGTGCCCGGACAGCGAGGCAAAAATCTTCTTGCCGCTGACCAGCCAGCCGCCCTTCACCGGCTTCGCCTCGGTACCGAACGCCACGCCGCCCGCCGCGGCCGCGCCACCTTCCGAGAACGGCTGCGAGTAGATCGCGCCGTCCTCGACGATGCGCTTGTAGTGGATCGCGCGCCGCCGCTGGTGCTCGGCGCGGACATCGTCCTCCATGTCGAGATCGTCGGCAAGCGGTCCCGACCACAGGGTCGAGCAGACATGCATGTTCCAGGTCAGCGCGGTCGCGCCGCAGTAGCGGCCGATCTCGGCGGCGGTGAGCGCGTAGGTCTGGTAACCGGCGCCGAGACCACCGAGCGCCTTGGGAACGGAGATGCCGAGCAGGCCGGCGCGATGCAGGTCCTTGTAGTTCTCGGTCGGGAACGTCGCCTCCCGATCCCAGGTGGCGGCGCGACCGGCCAGCACGCTCTGCCCGAGCTGCCGCGCGCGGGAGATGATGTCGGCCTGCTCGGCGGTGAGCCGGTAGGCGGCCGGATCGAACATCGGCGCGTCAAGCGCCTCGCCGGAGGCCGTCGCCGTCTTCTGCACCTGGATGGTCATCGTGCCTCCGCAGTCGTGATCGCGTGTGCATTCAGAAAGGAGTCGAGCGCGGCGTTGAATTCGCCGGGACGTTCGAGATTGACGAGATGACCGGCACCTTGCAGCTCGACATAGTGAGCGCCAGGAATGAAGCTCGCCATCTTCTCCATCATCGGCGCCGGTGCATTGCGGTCCCTGGAGCCCGAGAGCACCAGCGTCGGCACCTTGATATCCTTGAGCGCCTGCCGCCGGTCGAA
Source organism: Bradyrhizobium sp. HKCCYLS3077 (assembly GCF_051167555.1). Taxonomy (NCBI): domain Bacteria; kingdom Pseudomonadati; phylum Pseudomonadota; class Alphaproteobacteria; order Hyphomicrobiales; family Nitrobacteraceae; genus Bradyrhizobium; species Bradyrhizobium sp. HKCCYLS3077. The sequence continues at coordinate 796,931 of NZ_JBNPTH010000003.1, forward strand.
GCCGAGCAGCGCCAGCATGCTGGCGCGGTAGCTCGCCTCGGGAACGCTGGCCATGCATGATGTCGCAAGGTCGAGACCGGCGGGATCGGCATCGTCGCCGACCAGCTCTTTCACGAGATCCGGTGCCAGCGACGCCATCGTGGCGCCGCGATCGAGTGGCCCGAGGCGCGCCTCGATGAAGGATTTTTGCCAGTCGCCATCAGCCTTGCCGAACGCGGGACTGGTCTGTGCCAGCACGACAGCGCTCGCGGCGTGCGGATGCGTGATCAGCCAGTCCTGGGTGATCATGCCGCCGATGGAATGGCCGACCAGGATTGGCCGCCGCGCATCGATCTGGTTCAGGAAGCTCTGAAGCGCGGCCGCGAGAGTGGCGATGCTGACCGCATCGAGTCTGGCGGACTGCCCGTAGCCCGGCATGTCCCAGGCCACTGCATGGAAGCGCTCGCCGAAATGGGCAAGCTGGCCGCGCCAGGCGCGCGCCGCGCCGCCGATGCCGTGGAGGAACACCAGCGTCTGCCGATCGGGCGCTCCCGCTGCCTCGTAGCCGAAGCGGCCGTCCTTCGTGGTCAGGATTTGCGACGCGGGCACACAGACCTCCGAGATGGCGCCCGAGGCCGCAACGTTGCTTGCTCCAGGCCTTCGAACGCTAGCCGTGGCGACAAGAGTGTCAAGCCGCTTCGGCCGTGTTGTTGCAAAAATTTGAAGTTTAAAATAATCTCGAAGCTGCGATCGTATTGCAAAGATGAGGAGACGCGCGCATGTCCGCACTGCCCGAAGCAGCGCATGCGATGGTGACCGGTGGAGGCCGCGGCATCGGGCGCGAAATCGCGCGCGCTCTGAAGCTTGCCGGCGCAACCGTGACGATCGTCGGGCGCAGCCGCGCAACGCTCGATGAGGCCATCGCGGCCGGATGCGCCGATCACGCCGCCATCGCCGATGTCGCCGATCAGTCGGCGCTGGCTGCGGCGGTGACGGCTGCCGCCGCGCGACAGCCGATCGCGATCCTGGTTGCCAACGCGGGAAGCGCGGAGTCCGCGCCGTTCCTGAAGTCCGACGCCGCGCTGTTCCGCCGCATGATGGACATCAACTTCATGGGCGTCGTGCACGCCGTGCAGGCCGTGTTGCCGGCGATGAGGGCGCAGCCTTACGGCCGGATCGTTGCGGTGGCGTCCACCGCGGGCCTCAAGGGTTACCCCTATGTCAGTGCCTATACGGCCGCGAAGCATGCTGTCGTTGGCCTGACGCGGTCGCTGGCTTTGGAGATGGCTGCGACGGGCGTGACCGTGAACGCCGTGTGTCCCGGTTTCACCGACACCGATCTCGTCGCCGACAGCGTCGACAATATCATGAAGAAGACCGGCCGCAGCCGCGAGCAGGCAATCGCCGAGCTTGCCAAGCACAATCCGCAGGGACGACTGATCAAGCCGCAGGAGGTCGCCGACACCGTGCTGTGGCTGTGCGGCACCGGCGCCGGCGCCATCACGGGGCAGGCGATTGCAGTAGCGGGCGGCGAAGTCTAGGTCGCGTCGTTCAAACAGAATAATCGAACCGAGGGAGTTCACATGTCCAAGCCCGCCAATCCCGTCACCGTGCCGTTGGCCGACTACAAGCCAAGCCATTTCCTGCTGACGGTCAAGGATCGCGTCGCGACCGTGACGCTGAACCGGCCGGAGCGCAAGAACCCGCTGACCTTCGAGAGCTATCGCGAGCTGACGGATTTCTTCCGCGCCTGCGCGTTTGACGACGACGTCAAGGCGATCGTCGTGACCGGCGCGGGCGGTAATTTCTCCTCGGGTGGTGACGTGTTCGAAATCATTGGGCCGCTGGTGAAGATGGATACCAAGGGCCTGACCGCGTTCACGCGGATGACCGGTGACCTCGTCAAGGCGATGCGCGCCTGTCCGCAGCCGGTCGTGGCGGCCGTGGAGGGCATCTGTGCCGGCGCCGGCGCGATCGTCGCAATGGCTTCCGACGTCCGGCTCGCCGCGACCGGCGCCAAGGTCGCATTCCTGTTCAACAAGGTTGGTCTGGCCGGCTGCGACATGGGCGCCTGCGCGATCCTGCCGCGCATCATCGGTCAGTCGCGTGCCTCCGAGTTGCTCTACACCGGTCGCTTCATGAGCGCGGACGAGGGCGAACGCTGGGGGTTCTTCAGCCGCATCGTCGCGCCGAGCGACGTGCTGACGCATGCTGTGGCACTGGCCACCGAGATCGCGAACGGGCCGACCTTCGCCAACACCATGACCAAGCGCATGCTGGCGATGGAATGGGCGATGTCGGTCGAGGAAGCGATCGAGGCTGAGGCAGTTGCCCAGGCCTTGTGCATGACGACGGAGGATTTCAACCGCGCATTCGAAGCCTTTGCTGCGAAGCAGAAGCCGGTCTTCCAAGGCAATTGACGAATGCAGGGAACCGAAGGGGCTTGCCAGGAAATATTTTAGGTCTAAAATAATTTCCATTGGCTCGGCTCTCCAGTGGAGGCGCTCATGAAGATCGCGATCATCGGCGGCGGACCTGCCGGTCTCTATGCGGCGATATTGCTCAAGAAGCAGCGGCCCAAGGCCGACATCGCGGTCTACGAACGCAACCGCGCCGACGACACGTTCGGCTTCGGCGTGGTGTTCTCCGACGCCACGCTCGACAATTTCGAGAAGCACGATCTTCCAAGCTACCAGCGCATCACCCAGGAGTTCGCCTACTGGGACGACATTGCGGTCCACTTCCGCGGTACCGTGCATCGCGTCGGCGGCAACGGTTTCTGCGGCTGCTCGCGCCGGACGTTGCTGCGCATTCTGCAGGAGCGCGCCCGCGAGCTCGGCGTTTCCCTGCATTTCGAGGTCGATCTCGAGGACGAGTCGCAGTTCGCAGATGCCGACCTGATGATCCTTTCGGACGGCATCAACAGCCGCTTCCGCCAGAAATACGTCGATCATTTCCAGCCCGAGGTCGACCTGCGCGCCAACAAGTTCGCGTGGATGGGCTCGACCAAGCCGCTCGATGCTTTCACCTTCATCTTCCAGGAGACGGAGTGGGGTCCGTTCATCGCGCACGCCTATCAGTACGAGGCGGGGCACTCGACCTGGATCTTCGAGACCGATCCCGAGACGTTCGAGAAGGCTGGCCTGACCGGTCTCGACGAGCGGCAGTCCGCCGACCGCATGAAGGAGATCTTCGGCTGGTTCCTCGGCGATCATCCGCTGCTGATCAACCGCTCGATGTGGCGCAATTTCCCGATGATCCGCAACAAGCGCTGGGTCAAGGACAACATGGTGCTGCTCGGTGACGCCAAGTCGACTGCGCATTTCTCGATCGGCTCGGGCACCAAGCTCGCGATGGAAGACGCGATCGCGCTGGCCGAGGCCATGCAGCGCGCGCCGACCATTCCGGCGGCGCTCGATCTCTATGAGCACGGCCGCCGCGAGGAGGTCGAGAAGACCCAGCACGCCGCTGACGTCTCGCTGGTCTGGTTCGAGCATGTCGACCGCTTCTGGGACTTCGATCCCGTGCAGTTCGCCTTCGGCGTGATGACTCGCTCGAAGGCGATCACCTACGACAATCTCACGCTGCGCGCGCCGGACTTCGTGGCCGAGGTCGACAAGGCTTTTGCACGCCAGGTGCGCGCCAAGGGCTTTGACGTCGATGTCGACAAGCCGGTCGCGCCGATGTTCCAGCCGCTCAAGTTGCGTGACATGACGCTCGCCAATCGTGCGGTGCTGTCGCCGATGTGCATGTACTCCGCCGAGGAGGGCGTCCCGGGCGACTTCCATCTGGTGCATTACGGCTCGCGCGCGATCGGCGGCGCCGGTCTGCTGTTCACCGAGATGACCTGCGTGAGCCGTGATGCGCGTATCACGCCCGGTTGTGCCGGTTTGTGGAACGACGCACAGGAAGCGGCCTGGAAGCGCATTGTCGATTTCGTCCATGCCAACTCGACGGCGAAGTTCGCGCTGCAGCTCGGTCATGCCGGCCGCAAGGGTGCGTCCAAGCTGATGTGGGACGGCATGGACCGTCCGCTGGAACAGGGCGCCTGGGACATCGTCTCGGCGTCGCCGCTGCCGTATTTCCCCGACAGCCAGGTGCCGCGCGAGCTCGATCGGGCTGCGATGGATGCGATCAAGGCGGATTTCGTCGCGGCAGCGGAGCGCGGCCACGCTTGCGGCTTCGATATGCTCGAGCTGCACTGCGCCCATGGCTATCTGCTGGCGAGCTTCATCTCGCCGCTGACCAACAAGCGCACGGACGATTACGGCGGCTCGCTCGAGAACCGGTTGCGTTTCCCGCTTGAAGTGTTCGCGGCCATGCGCGCGGCCTGGCCGGCGCACAAGCCGATGTCGGTGCGCATCTCCGCGACCGATTGGGCCGAGGGCGGCATCACCGGCGATGATGCGGTGCTGATCGCCCGCGCGTTCGGCGAGGCCGGCGTCGATCTCGTCGACGTCTCGACGGGACAGACCGTGCGTGAGGCTCGGCCGATCTACGGCCGCATGTTCCAGACGCCGTTCTCTGACCAGGTGCGCAACGAGGCTCATGTCGCCACGATGTGCGTTGGCAACATCACCAGCGCCGACCAGGTCAACACCATCCTCGCTGCCGGCCGCGCCGATCTCGTCGCGCTCGGCCGTCCGCATCTCGTTGATCCCGCCTTCACCATGAAGGCGGCGGCCTGGTATGGCGCCGACATGTTCTGTCCGCCGCAATATCTGCCGGGCAAGGAGCAGATCTTCCGCAATAGCGTGCGGGAGCGGCAGGACTTTGAGGAGCTGAAGATTAAGGCTAAACCGAAAACGCGGGCGGAGCTGAAGGCGGAGGCGGCGAAGCCGCTTGCGGCAGAGTAAGCCGCTGTGCGACGCTGCCGCCCGGTACGACGAATGTCAGTGGAGTAGGGGCGATGAAGGCGATCATCGTTGGCGGCGGTATCGGCGGGTTGACCACGGCTTTGATGCTGCGGGCGCGCGGCATCGATTGCGAGGTGTTCGAGCAGGCGGAGTCGATCCGCGAACTCGGCGTCGGCATCAACACGCTGCCGCACGCGATCCGCGAGCTTGCCCAACTCGGGCTGCTCGACCGGCTCGATGAAGTCGCGATCCGCACCTACGAACTGTTCTATCTGACCCGGCGCGGCCAGGAGGTCTGGCACGAGACCCGCGGCGTCGACGCCGGCCATGACGTGCCGCAATTCTCGATCCATCGCGGCCGGCTGCAGAGCGTGATCCATGAAGCCGTGATGCAGCGGCTCGGTCCGGAGAAGGTCCACACCGGCTGCCGGCTCGGCTCCTTCACCCAGGACGAGGGCGGGGTGACGGCGTACTTCTTCGATCGCAGCGGCTCCCACGTTCACACCGCCCGCGGCGACGTGCTGATCGGCGCCGACGGTATCCATTCCAAGGTCCGGCAGACGCTGTTCCCGAACGAGGGCGCGCCGTGCTGGAACGGCCTGATGCTGTGGCGCGGCGCCACGGACTGGCCGGTGTTTTTGAGCGGGCGGTCGATGATCATCGCCGGCGGCCTCAACGCCAAGGCGGTGATCTATCCGATCGCCGAGGGCTCCAGCCCCGCCACACGGCTCACGAACTGGGCGGTGCTGGTGCGCATCGGCGACGCCAACACCGCGCCGCCGCGGCGCGAGGACTGGTCGCGGCTCGGCAAGGCCGACGAACTGATGCCGCATGTCAACGGCTTCTCCATTCCCCAGGTCGACTTCGCGGCGATGGTGCGCGCGACGCCGGAGTTCTGGGAATATCCCTGCTGCGACCGCGATCCGCTGCCGTACTGGTCGAGCGGTCGCGTGACGTTGCTGGGCGATGCCGCGCATCCGATGTATCCGGTCGGCTCCAACGGCGCCTCGCAGGCGATCCTCGATGCCCGTGCGCTCGCCGATGCCTTGGCCCGCTCCGAGCATCCGCGGCAGGCGCTGATGGCCTATGAGCAGAAGCGGCTGCCGATGACCGCGGAGATCGTGGCGTCGAACCGCCGTGGCGGGCCGGAGGGCGTGATCGATGCGGTCGAGCAGCTCGCGCCGCAAGGATTTTCCGACATCAACACCATCCTGAACTACGAGGCCCGCGAGGGCATCGTGCGCGGCTATGCGAGCCGGGCTGGGTTCGCCGCGCGGATGGTGACGCGACAGGCGTCGTAATTGTAGCTCAGACCGTTGCTGGGGCTGCCCCTCACCCCAGCCCTCTCCCCGTGAAGGACGGGGAGAGGGAGCGCACTGTTTGCTGCGCGACGGCTCGTGACTCAAGCGCGCAGTCCGCTCACGCCCCCGGAGGTGGGGGCAAGAAGCGGATGTTGTGCTCGGCGGCGAGCTTGACGACATCGTCGGGGTTCTGTTCGCGCATGTTGTGGATCCCCCAGAACAGTTCGTAGAGCCGCCGTGTCGGCGACACCCAGAACAGGGTCTTCGCCGTCTGCTGCGACTTGTTGAAGATGCCGTGCGGCTTGCCCATCGGCAGCCGCACCGTGTCGCCGGCGGTGGCGTAGTCCTCGGCGCCGTCGAGGAAGAAGTCGAGCCGGCCTTCGAGGATGTAGAGATACTCGTCCTGGTCGGGATGGATGTGCGGCGGCACGAAGGTGCCGACCGGGAACGTCGCATGCCAGGAGAAGCTGTGCTCGGTGCGGCTCTTCGGGACGTAGACCTGGCCGAGGATGTTCCAGGAGATGCCCTGGATGCCCTCATTGGCCCGGGTGATGCCGGCGATTTCCGGATGGCTCATGATGATTTCACTCCCTGTCGTTACTTGGCTGCGCAATCCTTGGCGTAGCGGTCGGCGTAGGTCTCGAACACCTTCTGCACGATCTCGGTCTGGAACTTGCCGTCCGCGCGCTTGGCGACCTTGGTCAGGTAGAAGTCCTGGATCGGATAGCCGTTGGTGTTGAACTTGAAATTGCCGCGCAGCGAGGCGAAATCGGCCTTCTTCAGCGCGGCCGCGACGGCGTCCTTGTTGCTGAGGTCGCCCTTGACCGCCTTCACGGCGCTGTCGATCAGCAAGGCGGCGTCATAGGCCTGCATCGCATAGGTGCCGGGCACGATGTTGTAGGCGGCCTCGTAGGCCGTGACGAACTTCTTGCTCTGGGCATTGTCGAAGTTCGGCGCCCAGTTGGCGCCGCCGAACATGCCGACGGCGGCATCCTGCTGCGCGGGGAGGGTGGATTCGTCGACGGTGAAGGCCGAGAGCACCGGAACGGTCTCGGCGAGGCCCGCCTGCTTGAACTGCTTGACCAGGTTCACGCCCATGCCGCCGGGCATGAAGGTGAACACGGCGTCCGGCTTCTGCGAGGAGATCTTGGACAGCTCGGGCTGGAAGTCGAGCGTGTTCAGCGGAACGTAGGATTCCTCGACGATCTCGCCCTTGTAGTCGAGCTTGAAGCCGGCGACGGAATCGCGTCCGGCCTGATAGTTCGGCACCAGCAGGTACATCTTCTTGTAGCCGCGGTCCTGCGCCACCTTGCCGAGGATCGCGTGCACCTGGTCGTTCTGATACGAGGTCACGTAGAAGAACGGGCTGCACTCCTTGCCGGCATAGCTGGACGGGCCGGCATTCGGGCTGATCAGGAAGGTCTTGTTCTCGGTGATCGGGCGGTGGATCGCCTGCAGCATGTTGGAGAAGATCGGGCCGACGACGAAGTCGACCTTGTCGCGCTCGAGCAGGCCCTTGACCTTGGTGATCGCGGCGTCCGGCTTCAGCTCGTCGTCGGCGACGACGACCTCGACGTCCTTGCCGCCCATCTTGCCGCCGAGATCCTTGATCGCGAGGTTGAAGCCGTCGCGGACCTGCCCGCCGAGCGCGGCCGCGGGGCCGGACAGGGTGACGATGACGCCGATCTTGATCTTGTCGGCGGCCAGCGCCGGCTGCGCCAGCACGCACGCCACGACGCCGAGACCGGCCAGCTTCGAACTCACTTTCATGACAACTCCCCCGGGATGCGGAAATTCAGGTTTTGTTTTTGGCACCTGACCGAATGATGGGTCAGACCGCAGCTTGGGACCAAGCCTAGTCTGATGACGGCCCGAGCCGCAAGCGAGCTGCTTGCGGAAAGGGCAGTTTCCGCCGTATGCAAGCAGCGCGCCAATTGCTTGAAGGTTAAAGGAATTGCCTTGCTGATCGTCCGGCGCAAATGACGGTACGTTTTTCCTTGCTCCCTTGACCACCTGAAGGTCAAACTCATGAGCCACGCCGACGAGGCTGAACGTGCTCCAAATGATTCCGTCACCAGTGAATCCGTCATGACGCTTGATTCCGAGACCAAGGCCGTCGAGCTGCCCGAGGACCATGCCGAGGAGCTGCGGCTGTGGCTGCGCCTGCTGACCTGCACGACCTTGATCGAGGGCGAGATCCGCGGCCGCCTGCGCGAGCGTTTCGACGTGACCTTGCCGCGGTTCGACCTGATGGCACAGCTCGACAAGGCGCCCGATGGCATGACCCTGTCCGACGTGTCCAAGCGCATGATGGTGTCGAACGGCAACGTCACCGGCCTGGTCGAACGCCTCGTCGAGTCCGGCCATCTCGATCGCCGCACCTCCGAGACCGACCGCCGCGTCCAGGTGATCCGCCTGACCAAGCTCGGTCGCGCGGAATTCCGCAAAATGGCCGCCGAGCACGAGACCTGGATTGCCGACATCTTCGGTGATCTCACCGAGAAGGACGTGCGCGAACTGATGCGGCTCTTGGCCAAGACCAAGGGCTCGGCGCAGAAGGCCGTGCAGCGCCGGCAGGACTGAGGCCGGCCTGACAAGAGGTCGCAGGCCAGCGCCGTCGCGCGCGGCAAACGCTCAAACAATTTGCGGGCAGTGCACAATCTTCGGCTCTCTTCGCCTCTTGCGTCCAATTGTTTTAAGTCTAAAATGTTTAGAACTGAAACGTGCCGGGCGTCCTTCCCTTTGAGACAGGAGCGTGTGATGGCCACTGCCGCCAAGGTTCAGCAGCCGGAGAGCGCGCACAGCGCCCATGTCGACACCTTCGCGCAGGACAACCTGCCGCCGCGCGAGCTGTGGCCGGACTTCGTGTTCAGCCGTCCCGAATTCCAGTATCCGCCGCGGCTGAACTGCGTGACGCATTTCCTCGACCGCTGGGTCGCGGAGGGGCGGGGCGATACGCCGTGCATCGTCAGCACCGAGGTGAGCTACACCTATCGTGAGCTGCAGGCGCTGGTGAACAAAATTGCCAATGTCCTCGTTGGCAAGCTCGGCCTCGTGCCGGGCGGCCGCGTGCTGCTGCGCTCCGCCAACAATCCGATGATGGTCGCGACCTATCTGGCGGCGATCAAGGCCGGCGGCATCGTGGTGGCCACCATGCCGCTGCTGCGCGCCAAGGAGTTGTCCTATCCGATCCAGAAGGCGCAGATTGCACTCGCCTTGTGCGACGGCAAGCTGGCCGACGAGATGGAAAAGACCCGCCCGCTCGCGCCGGCGCTCAAGCAGGTCGTGTATTGGGGCAACGGGCAGCCCGACGCGCTGGAAGCGCTGATTGCCGACGCGAGCCCCGACTTCACCGCGGTTGACACTGCCTCCGACGATCTCTGCCTGATCGCCTTCACCTCGGGCACGACCGGCGATCCCAAGGGCACGATGCATTTCCACCGCGACATGCTCGCGGTGTGCGACGGCTATGCCCGCAATGTGCTGCGCGCCAGCCAGAGTGACCGCTTCATCGGTACCGCACCGCTCGCCTTCACCTTCGGCTTCGGCGGCGTATTGTTTCCGATGCATATCGGCGCCTCCTATGTCGTGCTGGAGAAGACCTCGCCGGACGATCTGCTCGGCGCGATCGAGCGCACCAAGGCGACCGTCTGTTTTACCGCGCCGACGGCGTATCGCGCGATGCTGGGCAAGCTCGAGGGCCGCGACATCTCCTCGCTGCGGAAATGCGTCTCCGCCGGCGAGACCCTGCCGAAGCCGACCTTCGACGCCTGGCTGAAGGCGACAGGGCTCAAGCTGATGGACGGCATCGGTTCGACCGAGATGCTGCACATCTTCATCAGCGCTGTTGAGGACGAGATCCGTCCCGGCGCCACCGGCAAACCAGTGCCCGGCTACGAGGCCAAGATCGTCGATGATGAGGGCCGCGACGTGCCGCCGGGCACGATGGGCCGGCTCGCGGTGCGCGGTCCGACCGGCTGCCGCTATCTGGCCGACGAGCGCCAGCGCAAATACGTCCAGAATGGCTGGAACGTCACCGGCGACACCTATGTGATGGATGAGGACGGCTACTTCTGGTACCAGTCCCGCTCCGACGACATGATCGTGTCGTCGGGCTACAACATTGCCGGCACCGACGTCGAGGCGTCGCTGCTGACCCATCCGGCCGTCGCCGAATGCGGCGTGGTGGGCGCCCCCGACGACGCCCGCGGCATGGTCGTGAAGGCCTATGTCGTGCTGGCGCCCGGAGCGGAGGGCACGCCGGCGCTCGTGACCGAGCTGCAGGAGCATGTCAAACGCGAGATCGCGCCGTACAAATACCCGCGCGCGATCGAATTCGTCACGCAACTGCCCAAGACCGAGACCGGTAAGCTGAAGCGGTTCGCTCTGCGGCAGATCGCGCAGGCCGCGGCCTCCGGCACGGCCGCGTAGCAGAAACAGGGAGAGACGTTCGTGAGCACGACCAAAGCGCCCACGCTCGCCGTGGTGAAGCAGGATGCTTCGAGCCTGCGCGTGCTGCAGCCGAGCGGCTGGCCGATGCCGAAGGGCTATGCCAACGGCATCAGCGCCGAGGGGCGCATCGTCGTCACCGGCGGGGTGATCGGCTGGGACGCGCAGGAGAAGCTTGCCGACGGGTTCATCGCGCAGGTCCGGCAGGCGCTGCAGAACATTGCCGCGATCCTGGCCGAGGGCGACGCGCGTCCGGAGCACCTTGTGCGGCTGACCTGGTACGTCGTCGACATGGACGAATATCTCGGCAACCTGAAGGAGCTCGGGAAGATCTACCGCGAGATCTTCGGCAGCCACTATCCCGCCATGGCGCTGGTGCAGGTTGTCAGGCTGGTGGAGAAGGCGGCGCGGGTGGAAATCGAGGCCACCGCGGTGGTGCCGCGCTGAGGGCCAGGCCGGCACGGAGGTGGTGAGATCATGTCCCGCTACAGGAACCAGACTCGCCTCCGCGCCTTCTCTTCGATGGCACGTTTGATCTTCAGTGACGTTCGACAGCCCGCGGCCGCCGAGGCCTATGACATCGCGCTCGACTTTCTCTGGCGGTCCGGCGCTGTTCGTGACGAGGTCGAAACCTATCAGTTCCTCGCGGCCGAAATCTCGCGGCTGGTCGATCGCGGCCAGACCAACCGGCTGAGGATGGCCAATCTCGCCATTGCGGCCCATCAGCGCCTGTTCGTTGATGCGGACGTGTCGCCGGTGAATGGCCGATCGGATCGGCCCATGCGGGGCTAGATCGCGATTGCGCGCGGGCGCGTGCATCCGCTTCTCCTCAGGCGTTCTTCACGTCGACCGGACATGAGCATGCGCGTTCTCGCGGCGCTGACGCGTCCGAGCCTTGCTGTTCGATCACCCAAGGTAAAACCGAGGGCGCAGGGAAGGCCGGGTGTCCACCACACCCGCGGCCCCCGTGCGAGAGAAAATGCACGGGGCAGGAACCACAGGTGGGCCGAACGTGCCGGCCTTCCCTGCGCGATGTTTTATCGGCTTATACGTGGTCTCCCTGGTGCGCCGGGCTTGTTGGCCACCATGCCGCGACGATGCTTGCGCATCGCGCGGGTGATACCAGCATCGGGGTATCAGGACATCACGACTTCACCGGACGTCCCACATCACTCGTCCGCGCGAGATGCGCATGATGCACGACGTCCACCGCAGCCTGCCTCACGTATCGTGACGACGCGTACGCCCCTCTTCGAGGAGGCAGGTTGGGCGCAAGCATCGGCCTGATTTGCCCGACGACACAAGGGCTGATTGCTGCGACAAGGTAACGCGACGGGCAATCATACATCATATCACAGACAGCGAGCGTGACATTCGCGGAGCGAACAATTGTGGTCGCCAGATGCAGATCTCGCCGACTGACGGACGCGGGATCGCCATGTCGCAGACAACAACCTGTTCGAACGTGGCCGCGCAATGGCAGTGAGAGCAGGGGGCGGACTTGGACTGGAAACTCTTCGTGACGGCGGCGTTGGCGGCTGCCATCGGTGCAGCGGCCGGCGTGTTCGCGTTGACGAGCACCGGCGGCGGCATCGAGCATCAGGCCGACGCCAAGATGCTGGAGATCGGCATCGCCATCCTGCGCGAGCCGGCGCGCGTGGATGACGATCCGATGCGGTCATGGGCGGTTCGGGTGGTTGAGAAGAAGTCGGGCGTGAGTTTTTCGGACCAGCAGCGCGCAGTGTTGTTGAAGCGGGCGGCGGGGGGACGGTAGCTCAGAGGTGCGTAGGGTGGGCAAAGGCGCGCCCGTGCAGTCGTAGTGAGCCCACGCGATGTCATCGCGCCGTGCCCACCCTACGGACTACAAACTTCAGCGCTGCGCGATACAGCGCCCTCTCCCCTTGTGGGAGAGGGCATGTGCGGCCTGTCCAAGCGCTCGGTTGGGTGAGGGGTTCCTTCCGCGAGTCGCGCTCGTGGAGAGAACCCCTCACCCGACCGAACTCGCAGAACTGTCCTACATGCCCTCTCCCACAAGGGGAGAGGGCGCATTCACGAGCATCGCGCTCGCTGCAGGAAGAATGAGTGATAAGCGTCTATTTGTCGTCCGTCAGTCCAGATTGCATCGCTTCGATGCAATGACGCGTGGTGAGAGCCGTAGCTTACTGATACGCCGACACGATGTCGCTCACCGCGCGCTCCAGCTGCTGAGCCGTGGCACACGGGCGCACCACGTTGCAGAAGGTCTGGTAGCGCGGCATCTCGGAGTCGCCCCAGCCCCAGGTGACGCGGCCTTCCGGGTTGAGCCAGACGACGCGCTTGGCGCGTTCGGAGATCGCTTTCAAAATATCCGCGCGCGGGTCGAGCTTGTTGCTGCGGGCATCGCCGAGAACGATCACGGTGGTCTGCGGCGTGACCGAGGCCATGAACTGCTTCTCGAAATCGACCAGCGACGAGCCGTAGTCGGACGAGCCGAAGCCGACCTTGTGCATGATCTCGGCCATGGCCTCCTCGGCGGACTTCTGCTCGAGAATTTCGCTGACCTCGATCAGATGGCCGGAGAAGGCAAACGAGCGGACGTCGCTGACGACGTCGTGCAGGCTGTGGATCAGCAGCAGGAAGAAGTCGGAGACGCGGGCGACCGAGCCGGAGACGTCGCACAGCGCGACGATCTTCGGGCGGTCGCGGTGCTTGCGCTTCCAGGCGGTGAGGAAGGGGACGCTGCCCCAGGCGGCGTTGCGGCGGAGCGTGCGGCGGACGTCGAGATGGCCGCGGCGCTGGCGCTTGCGCGGTTTGCTGTAGCGCTCGCGCAGGCGGCGGGCGATCTGCCGGATCAGCGCGCGCATCGCCGCGACCTGGCGCGGCTCGATCCGCGACAGCTGCGCGTTGCGCAGGATCTCGTGGCGCAGGTTCTCGGCCTCCTCGCGGCCGTACAGCGCCAGCGCCTGCGCGACCGCGTCGCGCACGGTGTCGCGCAAGCCGTCGAGGCCGGCCTGCAGCCGCTCGGCGAGCGCCGGGTTGGTTTCGGTCAGCGCGTCGAGATCGTCGCGCAGCCGCTGGATGCCCATCGTCTCCAGCATGCGGCTGGAGTAGAGGCCGCGCTGGGTGAAGTAGCGGATCTCCGACAGCCCCACGGCGCTGGAGGCGTTGGCGATCGCGGCGGAGATGTCGGCGGTGTTCTGCGCCAGCAGCATCTGGGCGAGGGGCCCGAGTTCGGTGCTCGCGTCACCCTCGCGCTGCTGTCCCGAGGGCGGAGCAGCCTGGGCCTCGTTCGAGGGAGCGTCCTGCGATGCGTCGTCCTTCGCCTCGGCCTGCGCTGGATCGACATGGGCGAAGAACAGGTCGAAGCAGGCGCCGAGCGCCTTCTTCTCGTCCTCGCTCTTGGCGAGCGTCAGCAGCATCGTGTCGCGCAGCACCGTGCGATCGGCGAGGCCCACGCTCGCGACCGCGCGCATCGCGTCGATGCTCTCGGCCGGCGAGACGTGGACGCCGGCGCCCCGCGCCGCCCGGAAGAATCGATGCAGGTTCTCCTGCATGGCGCGCCTACCCGAAGATGTTCTGGCGCTGCGCCTTGGCGACGAAGGTCGTCACCTGCGGCAGCGCCACCTCGATGTCGGACTCGTATTTCAGGAGCACGTTGAGCGTGTCCTTGACCAGCTCGTGGCCGAGTTCGGCGGCCTGCAGCAGCACCAGCACGCGCGCCCAGTCGATGGTCTCGCTGACCGAGGGCTGCTTCTTCAGGTCGAGCGTCCGGATGTCGTGGATGAAGGCCACGAGCTGCCGCCGCAGCGTCTGCGAGATGCCGGGCACGCGGCTCTCGACGATGCGTTCCTCCAGCCGCTGTTCGGGGAAGCCGATGTGGAGATGCAGGCAGCGCCGCTTCAGCGCGTCGCCGAGATTGCGCTCGGAGTTGGAGGTCAGGATCACGGTCGGCGGCTTGGCGGCGGCGATGCTGCCGAGCTCGGGGATCGTGACCTGGAAGTCGGAGAGGATTTCCAAGAGCAGCGACTCGAACTCCGCGTCCGATTTGTCGATCTCGTCGATCAGGAGCACGCAGCCCTCGGGTTCGAGCAGGGCCTGCAGCAGCGGCCGCGGCTCGACGAATTCCTTGGAGAAGAACACGTCGCCGAAATCATGCAACTGGCCGAGCGCGGCATGCAGGGTCTGCGCGCCGCCGAGGACTTCGCCGAGCTTGTCCTTCAGGATCTGGGTGTAGAGCAACTGCTTGGCGTATTTCCACTCGTACAGCGCCTTGGCTTCGTCGAGGCCCTCGTAGCACTGCAGCCGGATCATCTTCAGGCCGCGCCAGGCGGCGATCGCTTTCGCAAGCTCGGTCTTGCCGACGCCGGCGGGACCCTCGACCAGGATCGGCTTGTCGATCGCCTGCGACAGATAGACCGCGGTCGCGATCTGGCGGCTGGCGATATAGCCCTGGGCGGCGAGGCCGGCTTCGACGGCCGCGATCGAGGCGATGGCTGAGGAGGGGGCCGGGGAATCAGCCACTGAGAAAGCTCCGTTTCCTGGTATCAGGACCCCGGCGCTGAATTTTCGGCGTTCCCGGTCCCTGGACGTTGGCGCCAGGGCGAAAACCCTGACTTTTCCTCGCATTGTGTTATGTCCTGGCTACGCGCAGCGGGCGGCCCTGTCCAGTGCGCGCGTGGGTGCCTTGGCCGCATGGCTGCCGGTCGCCAGCGGATAGACCCCAAAAATCACGCCGAGCGGAATATGAACCGATCCATCCTGCATCTTCTCGTCCTCCTGGTCCTCGTGGTCGGAGGCGGCTGGATCATCGGCGCCTCCAACATGCCCGGCGCCTGGTACGGCTCACTCAACAAGCCCTGGTTCACCCCGCCCGGCTGGCTGTTTCCGATCGCCTGGACGGTGATCTACATCCTGGTCGCGCTTGCCGGCTGGCGCACCTATGAACGGGTCGAGAGCGGCGCCGTCATGCAGGTGTGGTGGGGCCAGTTGGTGCTGAACTTCGCCTGGTCGCCGGTGTTCTTCACCGCGCACCTGATGTGGGTCGCGTTCGCGATCATCGTCAGCATGTTCGTGCTGATCGTGACCTTCATCGTGATGCAATGGCGCGAGGACCACACCGCGGCGCTGCTGTTCGTGCCGTATGCGTGCTGGGTCGCGTTCGCGTCGGTGCTGAATTTCTCGGTGAACGTGCTGAATTGAGATGGGGCGGCTGATGGAAGCTCGCTGTCAGACGCAGACGCCCGTGCGCTCCCTCTCCCCGTCCTTACGGGGAGAGGGGTGGGGTGAGGGGCGACCGCACGGGAAGTGTCTGCGTCGAGACCTCTACTCCCTGACCCGGATTACTTCTTTTCTTGCAAGCAATGCGGGGCTGTCGCGACGAACGGGCGTGCCAGTTAGTTATTCCGTCATGCCCGGGCTCGTCCCGGGCATCCACGTGGTTCCCAGCTTTCCGAACGACGTGGATGGCCGGGACAAGCCCGGCCATGACGCCGCGGAGGCAGGCAAGCGCAATTCCCCGAGCGTCAAACGCCATGGCGCTCCCGCTGGCCGTGGGAGGTTGCATCCAGCGCGCGCATCGGACGTCGCGTCGCACGGCTCGGACTCGCGGGTCCGCCCATGAACCTCAAGCAGCTCGAATATTTCGTCCAGGTCGCCGAGCTCGGCTCCTTTAGCAAAGCCGCCTCCGTGCTCGACGTGGCGCAGCCGGCGCTGTCGCGGCAGGTGCGGGCGCTGGAATCCGAGCTGAAGCAGCAGTTGTTCGCGCGCAATGGCCGCGGCGTCGAACTGACCGAAGCCGGCAAGCGGCTGCTCGATCACAGCGTCGGCGTGCTGCAGCTGGTGGCGCATGCGCGCGAGGATCTCGGCGCCAGCCGTGACGCGCCGGTCGGCCGCGTCACCATCGGCCTGCCGCCGAGCATCGCGCGGCAATTGACCCTGCCGCTGATCGATCGTTTCCGGAAGGAATATCCGGCGGCCCGGCTCGCCGTGGTCGAGGGCCTGTCCACGCATGTCGTGGAGTGGATCACGTCGGGGCGCATCGACGTCGGCATGGTCTACAATCCGGATGCCCAGGCCGGCATCGAGATCACGCCGGTGCTGCAGGAGCCGCTGGCGCTGGTCAGCCACGCGCCGAAGGGCAAGCGCCGCGTCACCGCGCCGCTGCCGATGGCCGAGCTGTCGCGCTACAGCCTGATCATGCCGGAGCGCGTGCACGCGATGCGGCGGCTCTTGGAGACGCAGGCGGCGCTGGCCGGCGTCAAGCTGGACATCGCCTGGGAGGTGTCGAGTGTGCCCTCGATCATCGATCTGGTCTGCGCGGGCTACGGCCATGCCGTGCTGACGCCGAGCGGGGTGGCGGCATCGGGGCGGGCGGCAGAGCTTGCCATCCGTCCGCTGACCGAGCCGGCACCGACCAGCGTGCTGTGCTTTGTTACGTCCGCGCACAAGCGCCCGACGCCGCTGGCGCAGCAGACGATGAAGCTGGCGACGGCGCTGATCAAGAAGCTGCCGCGGTGAATCGCGAATAACGTGAGCTCGGGCGGTGCCACCCTCCCCTTGAGGGGGGGTGGGGTGAGCCACACGGGCAGTCCCGCCGTGGCTTCACCCCACCCCGCTCGCCCGCTTTGCGCGCGAGCGACCCTCCCCTCCAGGGGAGGGTGGAGCCCGCGGCGTCCAGCGGGGCAAAAGCAAGCAGCGGAGCTCTCCAGACCCATTCTAAAATCAGCATGGCTCATCTGATATCTTATGCCATTTCGGAATAGCTGATAGAAGGCCCCCAGCGCTGGCGCGGGCTGTCGCGCTCGGTCACATAGCCGGTCAAGCTGCCGAAGCTGCAGGAGCCGATCGCGCGAGGAACGTGCGCCTGCGGGCCTCGGTTGGAACGCCAGAACAGCACCCCAAGGAAGCAGAAGCGATGCCTACGACCGCCCGTGTCGACGTCCAGGCCTTTCTCGACGACCACCCGTTCTCCGCCTTCCAATGGCTGATCTTCGCGCTCGGCTTCATCATCGTGCTGCTCGACGGTTTCGACACAGCGGCGATCGGCTTCATCGCGCCGTCGCTCTTGAAGGAGTGGGGCATCGAGAAATCGGCGCTCGGGCCGGTGCTGAGCGCAGCGCTGTTCGGCCTGGCCGCCGGCGCTCTGCTCGCGGGTCCCGTGGCCGACCGCCTCGGCCGCAAGCTGGTGCTGGTCGGCTCCGTCCTGATCTTCGGCGTCGCCTGCCTCGTCTCGGCGTTCGCGGGCAACCTGACCGAACTGACCGTGCTGCGTTTCGTCACCGGCCTCGGCCTCGGCGCCGCCATGCCGAACGCCGTCACCTTGCTCAGCGAGTATTGCCCGGGCCGGCTGCGCGCCACCATGACCAATCTGATGTTCTGCGGCTTCCCGCTGGGCGCGGCCTGCGGCGGCTTCCTCGCGGCGTGGATGATCCCGCAATGGGGCTGGCGCAGCGTGCTGGTGCTGGGCGGCGTCACGCCGCTGGTGCTGACCGTGCTGCTGGTCGCGATCCTGCCGGAATCGGTGCACTATCTGCTGTCGCGCGGCGCCAGCGTCGAGCGCGTGCGCAAGGTGATGCGCAAGATCTCGGCCAAGGCCGCCGAGGTCGGCCAGTTCGTGATGCTGGAGCCGGAGCACGCCGAGACCACCCGCCGCGTCAACGCGACCGGCATCGGCATGGTGCTGTCGCCGGTGCTGCGCGTGGGCTCGCTGATGCTGTGGATCACCTATTTCATGGGGCTGGTGATCTTCTACTCCCTGATCAACTGGATGCCGATCCTGTTCAAGGATGTCGGGCTGAACCCGCAGACGGCAACCCTGATCTCGGCGCTGTTCCCGCTCGGCGGCGTCGGCGCGGTGTTCTTTGGTTTCCTGATGGACCGCTTCAACGCCAACCGCATCGTCGCGATCGGCTATGCGCTGACGGCGGTGACGATCTTCCTGATCGGGCAGGCGGCCGGCAACATGGGCTTCCTGGTGGTGATCGTGTTCGCAGCCGGCGTGGTCATGAACACGGCGCAATCGTCGCTGCCGGCGCTGGCGGCGTCGTTCTACCCGACCCAGGGCCGCGCCACCGGCGTCGCCTGGATGATGGGCATCGGCCGCTTCGGCGGTATCGCCGGCTCCTTCCTGGTCGCCGAATTGACCGCGCGGCACCTGACCTTCAGCGAGATTTTCACCGTGATCGCAGTTCCCGGCTTGATCGCGGCGCTCGCCCTTGTGGTAAAGCAGGCGGTCGGACCGGGCGGCCGCGCCAGCGGCAAGGATGTCGGCAGCCCCGTGGTCGCGCATTGAGCGGCGCCGGACGAATGAAAAGCTTGAGGGAGAGACTGACGTGATCATCGACGTGCACGGCCATTACACGACGGCTCCGAAGGCGCTGGAAGAGTGGCGCAACCGGCAGATCGCGGGCATCAAGGATCCGTCCGTGATGCCGAAGGTCTCCGAGCTCAAGATCAGCGACGACGAGTTGCGCGAGAGCATCGAGAGCAACCAGCTCAAGAAGATGAAGGAGCGCGGCAGCGACCTCACCGTGTTCTCGCCGCGCGCGAGCTTCATGGCCCACCACATCGGCGACTTCCAGGTGTCCTCGACCTGGGCTGGGATCTGCAACGAGCTGTGCTACCGCGTCAGTAAGCTGTTCCCGGACAATTTCATCGGCGTCGCCATGCTGCCGCAATCGCCGGGCGTCGACCCCAAGACCTGCATTCCCGAGCTCGAGAAGTGCATCAAGGAATACGGCTTCGTCGGCATCAATCTGAACCCGGATCCCTCGGGCGGCCACTGGACTTCGCCGCCGCTGTCGGACCGGCACTGGTACCCGATCTACGAGAAGATGGTTGAGCTCGAAATCCCCGCGATGATCCACGTCTCGACCAGCTGCAACGCCTGCTTCCACACCACCGGCGCACACTACCTCAATGCCGACACCACGGCGTTCATGCAGTGCCTGACGTCGGACCTGTTCAAGGAATTCCCGACCCTGAAGTTCCTCATCCCGCATGGCGGCGGTGCGGTGCCGTATCACTGGGGCCGCTTCCGCGGGCTGGCGCAGGAGCTGAAGAAGCCGCTGTTGAAGGATCATCTGCTCAACAACATCTTCTTCGACACCTGCGTCTATCATCAGCCGGGCATCGACCTTTTGACCGGCGTGATCCCGATCGACAACATCCTGTTCGCTTCCGAGATGATCGGCGCCGTCCGCGGCATCGATCCGGAGACCGGCTTCTACTACGACGACACCAAGCGCTACATCGAGGCCGCCAAGCTGACGCCCGAGCAGCGCCACCAGATCTACGAGGGCAATGCCCGGCGCGTGTTCCCGCGGCTCGACGCCGCGTTGAAGGCCAAGGGCAAGTAATCTAAAGGGCAAGCGATATGAGCACCCCCATGAACAATCTCGGCGTCGTCAAGACGAACATCACCCGCGCGGACAAGGCGGCGGTGGAGAAGCTGTCGAAGTTCGGCGTCGCCACCATCCACGAGGCGATGGGCCGCGTCGGCCTGATGCAGTGCTATATGCGCCCGATCTACCCGACGGCGAAGATGTGCGGCACGGCTGTCACCGTGCTGCTGCAGCCCGGCGACAACTGGATGCTGCATGTTGCGGCCGAACAGATCCAGCCCGGCGACGTCGTCGTCGCCGCCTGCACGGTCGAGAACACCGACGGCTTTTTCGGCGATCTCCTGGCCACCAGTTTTCGCGCCCGCGGTGCCCGGGGCCTCGTCATCGACGGCGGCGTCCGCGACGTCACCGATCTCACCGAGATGCAGTTTCCGGTGTTCTCGCGCGCGATCTCGGCGCGCGGCACGGTCAAGGCGACGCTCGGCTCGGTCAACATCCCGATCGTCTGCGCGGGTGCTGCCGTCAATCCCGGCGACGTGATCGTCGCCGACGTCGACGGCATCGTCGTGGTGCCGGCCGCCGTCGCGCACCAGGCGGCAGATGCCGCCGCCGCGCGCGAGGCCAACGAGGCCGACAAGCGCGAGAAGCTGGCGTCGGGCGTGCTCGGCCTCGACATGTACAAGATGCGCGAGCCCTTGGCGAAGGCCGGGCTCAAATATATCGACTAAGCGATGACCGCGGCGTCCAACCAGTGGCATGTCGGGCTGATCGGCTACGGCGAGGTCGGCAAGATCCTCGCCGAGGATCTGCGCAGGGACGGGGTGCGTGTCTCGGCCTATGATGTGAAGCTCGCCGACAGCCGCGGCGACGTGATGCGTGCTCATGCCGACAGCATCGGCGTGACGCTGACCGCATCGCATGCGGAGCTGGCGGCGCAGGCCGATTTCATCGTCTCCGCCGTGACCGCCAGCCAGGACGTGGCGGTCGCGGACGCCTGCGCGCCGGCGATCAAGCCGGGCGCGTGGTTTCTCGACTTCAACTCGGCCTCGCCCGGTGCCAAGCAGCGCGCGGCGGCGCTGATCGACGGCGCCGGCGGGCGCTATGTCGAGGGCGCCGTCATGACCTCAGTGCCGCCCTATCGCATCAAGGTGCCGCTGCTGCTGGGCGGTGCCGGCGCGCGCGAGCTGGCGCCGCTGCTCAACGATCTCGGCTTCGCCGCCAAGCCGGCCAGCGACAAGCTCGGCGTCGCCTCGGCGACCAAGATGTGCCGCAGCATCATGATCAAGGGCCTCGAGGCGATGGTGATCGAAAGCTTCACCACGGCACGCGCCTACGGGGTCGAGGATGCGGTTCTCGCATCGCTCAAGGAGACCTTTCCCGGCATCGACTGGGAGAAGCAGGGCGCCTATTTCTTTCAGCGCGTGATCGAGCATGGCCGCCGCCGCGCCGAGGAGGTGAGGGAGGTCGCCGAGACCGTGCGCGACATCGGGCTGACGCCATGGTCGGCTGAAGGCACCG
This sequence comes from Bradyrhizobium sp. HKCCYLS3077, assembly GCF_051167555.1. Lineage (NCBI taxonomy): Bacteria > Pseudomonadati > Pseudomonadota > Alphaproteobacteria > Hyphomicrobiales > Nitrobacteraceae > Bradyrhizobium > Bradyrhizobium sp. HKCCYLS3077. Next base: position 818,354 of record NZ_JBNPTH010000003.1, read on the forward strand.
CCGAGCGCCAGGCCTGGGTGGCCGATCTCGCCGATGAAGGCCTGTTCGGCGCCCGCGGCACGAAAGACTTCGCGCGCAGCGCCGACTGGCGCACCGAGGCCGATCGCATTCTCAATAAGATCAAATCCAAGGAGTAGGGAACCTCATGGAGTTCCAGAAGACCCCGGGATGGCTCGACTGGTACGACGGTCCGTCGAAGCCGCGCTTCAAGGTGCCGGCCGGCAGCGTCGATGCGCATTGCCACGTGTTCGGCCCCGGCGCCGAATTTCCCTTTGCGCCCGAGCGCAAATACACGCCGTGCGATGCCTCCAAGCACCAGCTCTACGCGCTGCGCGACCATCTCGGCTTCGCTCGCAACGTCGTGGTGCAGGCGACCTGCCACGGCGCCGACAACCGCGCCATGGTCGATGCGCTCGTGCATTCCAACGGCAAGGCCCGCGGCGTCGCCACCGTGAAGCGCAGCGTCACCGACGCCGAGCTGCAGGCGATGCACGACGCCGGCGTGCGCGGCGTCCGCTTCAACTTCGTCAAGCGCCTGGTTGACTTCACGCCCAAGGACGAACTGGTCGAGATCGCCAACCGCATCAACAAGCTCGGCTGGCATGTCGTGATCTATTTCGAGGCCGTCGACCTGCCGGAGCTGTGGGACTTCTTCACCTCGCTGCCGACCACGGTCGTCGTCGATCACATGGGCCGGCCCGATGTCACCAAGCCGGTCGATGGCCCCGAATTCGAGCTGTTCGTGAAGTTCATGCGCGAGCATAACAACGTCTGGTCCAAGGTGAGCTGCCCGGAGCGGCTGTCGGTCAAGGGACCGCCGGCGCTGAACGGCGAGCAGAGTGCCTATCGCGACGTGGTGCCGTTCGCGAAGCGCATCGTCGAGACATTCCCGGACCGCGTGCTGTGGGGCACCGACTGGCCGCATCCGAACCTCAAGGACCACATGCCCGACGATGGCCTGCTGGTCGATTTCATTCCCCATATCGCCGTCACCGAGGAACTGCAGAAGAAGCTCCTGGTCGACAATCCGATGCGGCTGTACTGGCCCGAAGAATCCTAAGAGGAGGGAAGCGATGTCGCTCGACAAACCCTATACCGACGTTCCCGGCACGACCATCTTCGACGCCGACATGTCGCGGATGGGCTATCACCTCAACCAGTTCTGCATGTCCTTGATGAAGGCGGAGAACCGCGCCCGCTTCAAGGCCAATGAGCGTGCCTATCTCGACGAATGGCCGATGAGCGAGGAGCAGAAGCAGGCGGTGCTCGACCGCGATCTCAACCGCTGCATCGCGCTTGGCGGCAATATCTACTTCCTGGCCAAGATCGGCGCGACCGACGGCAAGAGCTTTCAGCAGATGGCCGGCAGCATGACCGGCATGACCGAAGACCAGTATCGCGAGATGATGATCAAGGGCGGCCGCTCGCCTGAGGGCAACCGCTACACCGGGGAGAAGAAGTAAATGGCAAAAATCTCCGCAAGCGTTTTCACCTCGCACGTTCCTGCGATCGGCGCCGCGCTCGACCTCGGCAAGACCGGCGAGGACTATTGGAAGCCGGTGTTCGCCGGTTACGACTTCGCCAAGCAGTGGGAGAAGGAGCAGAAGCCTGATGTCGTGTTCCTGGTCTTCAACGACCACGCGACCGCCTTCAGCCTGGACATGATTCCCACGTTCGCGATCGGCACTGCGGCCGAGTACCAGCCGGCCGACGAGGGCTGGGGCCCGCGACCCGTCCCGAAGGTGATCGGACATCCGAAGCTCGCTGCGCATATCGCGCAGTCGGTGATCCAGGATGATTTCGACCTCACCATCGTCAACAAGATGGATGTCGACCACGGCCTCACCGTGCCGCTCAGCCTGATCTTCGGTCAGGTCGATGCCTGGCCGTGTCCGGTGATCCCGTTCGCCGTCAACGTCGTGCAATATCCGGTTCCGTCGGGCCGCCGCTGCTTCATGCTGGGCAAGGCGATCCGCAAGGCGATCGAGAGCTATGACGAGCCGCTCAACGTGCAGATCTGGGGCACCGGCGGCATGAGCCACCAGCTCCAGGGTCCGCGCGCCGGCCTGATCAACCGCGAATGGGACAACGCCTTTCTGGACAAGCTGATCAACGATCCGGAAGGGCTGTCCAAGGTGCCGCATATCGACTACGTCCGCGAGGCCGGCAGCGAGGGCATAGAGCTCGTGATGTGGCTGATCGCGCGCGGCGCCATGAGCGACGTCAACGAGACCAAGAAGGGCAACGCGCCGACCGTGCGTCACCGCTTCTACCATGTGCCGGCCAGCAACACCGCCGTCGGCCATGTCATTCTGGAGAACAACTAAATGGCCAACACGATCAAGGTCGCGCTTGCCGGCGCTGGCGCCTTCGGCATCAAGCATCTCGACGGCATCAAGAACATCGACGGCGTCGAGGTGGTGTCGCTGGTCGGCCGCCGCTTCGACCAGACCAAGGAAGTCGCCGACAAATACGGCATCAAGCACGTCTCGACCGAGCTTTCCGACAGCCTCAAGCTGCCGGAAGTCGACGCCGTCATTCTCTGCACGCCGACGCAGATGCATGCGGCGCAGGCGATCGACTGCCTCAAGGCCGGCAAGCATGTCCAGGTCGAGATCCCGCTCGCCGACTCGCTGAAGGACGCGCAGCAGGTGGTCGAGCTGCAGAAGGAGACTGGCTTGGTTGCGATGTGCGGCCACACCCGCCGCTTCAATCCCAGCCATCAGTTCGTGCACAAGAAGATCAAGGCCGGCGAGTTCCACATTCAGCAGATGGATGTGCAGACCTACTTCTTCCGCCGCACCAACATGAACGCGCTGGGCCAGCCGCGCAGCTGGACCGACCATCTGCTGTGGCACCACGCCGCGCACACCGTCGACCTGTTCGCCTACCAGGCGGGCTCGCCGATCGTGAAGGCCAACGCGATCCAGGGGCCGATCCATCCGACCCTCGGCATTGCGATGGACATGTCGATCCAGCTCAAGGCCGCCAATGGCGCGATCTGCACCTTGTCGCTGTCGTTCAACAATGACGGCCCGCTCGGCACCTTCTTCCGCTACATCGGCGACACCGGCACCTATATCGCCCGCTACGACGATCTGGTTGATGGCAAGGAACAGAAGATCGACGTATCCAAGGTCGATGTCTCCATGAACGGCATCGAGCTGCAGGACCGCGAGTTTTTCGCCGCGATCCGCGAGGGCCGCGAGCCAAACGCCTCCGTCGCCCAGGTGCTGCCCTGCTACCAGGTGCTGCACGACCTCGACGAGCAGCTTGCCAAGGGCTGAGTGGAGTGCTGAAGTCAGACCCTCCTCGCGCTGATGTGCGCGGGGAGGGCAGCTCCGGCGCCGGGACGATGCGCCGGGAGGCGTTGCGCAGGAACGGCCGCTTCGCTTAACCTTCGGCTTCAGCAAGATGAGGCCGCCTTGACCGTCCATTCTCCGCAATCGTTCCCGACCGAAAGCTTCACCGACGCCGCGGCCGCGGTGGCCCGGCTCGAGGAGATCTACGAGCGCAACACGGCGTTCCTGCGCGGGCATTTTGAGGCCTATGCCAACGGCGTGGTGCCGGCGACGCGCATCCGCGCCACCTATCCCTTCGTGCGCCTCATCACCGCAAGCCATGCGCGTCTCGACTCGCGTCTCGCCTATGGCTTCGTCGCGGGGCCGGGCGTGCACGAGACCAGCATCACGCGGCCGGACCTGTTCCGCTCCTATCTCACCGAGCAGATCCGTCTGCTGATCGAGAACCACGGCGTGCCCGTCGAGATCGGCGAATCCGCCGAGCCGATCCCGGTGCATTTCGCCTACCGCCGCGACATCAACATCGAGACGGCGCTGCCGCATCACGAGAGCCCGCTGGTGACGCGCTCGCTGCGCGACGTGTTCGACGCGCCGGATCTCGCGACCATGGACGACGCCATTGCCGATGGCACGCTCGAGCTGAAGCCGGGCATGCCTGAGCCGCTGTCGCTGTTCCGCGCCGCGCGCGTCGACTACTCGCTGCGCCGACTCTATCACTACACCGGGACCGATCCCGACCACTTCCAGAATTTCGTGATCTTCACGAACTATCAGTTCTATGTCGACGCCTTCGCCGATTGGGGCCGGCAGCAACTGGCGGCCGGGCAGGGCGCGGCGGAAGCTTTCGTCGAGCCGGGTAACGTGATCACGCGCAATGCTCGTCTCGGCGGCGGCACCACCGGCGCAGCGCCGGCGCGCACGCCGCAGATGCCCGCGCTGCATCTCGTCGAGCCCGGTCACCAGGGCATCACTCTCATCAACATCGGCACCGGCCCGTCGAATGCGCGCAACGTCACTGACCACATCGCGGTGCTGCGGCCGCATGCCTGGCTGATGGTCGGGCACTGCGCGGGTTTGCGCAACACCCAGCGGCTCGGCGACTACGTGCTGGCGCATGGCTACGTCCGTGAGGACCATGTGCTCGACCAGGAGCTGCCGCCCTGGGTGCCGATCCCCGCGCTGGCCGAGGTGCAGGTCGCGCTCGAAGAGGCCGTGGAGGCCGTCACCGGCTATTCCGGCTTCGAGCTGAAGCGGGTGATGCGCACCGGCACGGTCGCGAGCGTCGACAACCGCAATTGGGAGATCTCGGGCCCCGCCGTGATCCGGCGGCTGTCGCAATCGCGCGCCGTCGCGCTCGACATGGAGTCGGCCGCCATCGCCGCCAACGGCTATCGCTTCCGGGTGCCCTACGGCACCTTGCTCTGCGTGTCGGACAAGCCGCTGCATGGCGAGATCAAGCTCGCCGGCATGGCCAGCGACTTCTACCGCCAGCGCGTCGGCCAGCATCTCCAGATCGGGCTGAAGGCGCTGGAGCTACTGAAGCACCAGGAGTCGGAGCGGCTGCATTCGCGCAAGCTGCGCAGCTTCGCCGAGGTCGCGTTTCAGTAGCCGCCCTGAGATCAGCACGCCCGGCGCTCGTCGAATGCCTGACGCGCCTGCTCGACCTCCGGCATCTTGGCAATGGTCCAGGCGTAGAGCGCGCGGAATGGCGGCTGCAAGGTGCGGCCGAGCGGCGTGATCTCGTATTGGACGGCGATCGGTGACCCCGCGATCACTTCCCGCGATACGAGGCCATTGCGCTCAAGCCTGCGCAGGCACTGCGTCAACGCCTTTTGTGTCACGCCTTCGAGCTGCTTCTTGATCGCGTTGAAGCGCAGCGGGCCGCCGTCGAGCACCGCCAGCACCATCATCGACCATTTGTCGGCGATCTGGTCGATCAGCACCCGGCTCGGGCATTCCGACGAGAAGTGCTGCGGCTTACAGCGAAGCGGGGCGGTCTCGGACGTCGGCGTAGCGGTCACGGTGGTTTCCTCGGATATACCTGAGCGACTTCGGGTGCCCCATTGACTTCAGGTTTCCGAAGTATACTGGAGCGGTTCCGAACGCAATGGAGCCTTCTGAATGTCCGATCTCGATACCAGCGTGCTGTTTCGTCCGTTTCGCCTGAAGTCGCTGGAACTGAAGAACCGCATCGTCATGGCGCCGATGACGCGCAACGCAGCGCCGAACGGCATCCCCGGCGAGGCCAACGCCGCCTATTACCGCCGCCGCGCCGAGGGCGGGGTGGGGCTGATCCTGACCGAGGGCACGGTGATCAACCGCCCGGCCTCGCGCAACGAGCCCAATATTCCCTTCTTCCACGGCGAGGCCGCGCTGGCCGGCTGGCAGACCGTGGCGAGCGCCGTGCACGCCGCCGGCGGCCGCATCGCGCCGCAGATCTGGCACACCGGCTCGACCAAGGGCATGAGCCGCTGGGAGCCGGACGCGCCGGTCGAGAGCCCCTCGGGCCTGATCGCGCCGGAAAAGCCGCGCGGCAATACAATGACCGAGAACGACATCGCCGACACCGTTGCGGCGTTCGCGCAGGCTGCGGCCGATGCCAAGCGCGCCGGCTTCGACACGGTCGAGGTCCATGGCGCGCACGGTTATCTGGTCGACGAGTTCTTCTGGTCCGGCACCAACAAGCGCGAGGATCGCTATGGCGGGCCGACCATCAAGGAGCGCTCGCGTTTTGCCGGCGAGATCGTCGCGGCGATCCGCAAGGCGGTCGGGTCCGACTTCCCGATCATCCTGCGCGTCAGCCAGTGGAAGCAGCAGGACTACGCGACGCGCCTCGCCGAGGCGCCCGCGTTGATGGGCGACTGGCTGCAGCCGCTGGTCGACGCCGGCGTCGACATCCTGCACTGCTCGCAGCGCCGCTTCTGGGAGCCGGAGTTTCCGGAGATCGACGGCGAGAAGGGGCTCAACTTCGCCGGGTGGGCGAAGAAGATCACGGGCGCGGCGACCATCAGCGTCGGCTCGGTCGGCCTGTCCGACGAGTTCTTCTCGGCCTTCGCCGGCAAGCCGTCGAGTTCGGCCGATCTCGATGCGCTGCTCGAGCGCATGGCGAAGGACGAGTTCGACCTCATCGCCGTCGGCCGCGCGCTGATCAGCGATGCGGATTGGGTGGCGAAGATCAAGGCCGGCGACAAGGCCGGATTGAAGGGCTTCAACGCGGCGGATCTTGGCGCGCTGGTGTGAGCTGTCGCGGTTTGCTCGGTCTTCACCTCTCCCCGCGTGCGGGGAGAGGTCGGATGGCATCGGAGATGCCATCCGGGTGAGGGGGCTCTCCGCGCGGTCGGTGGGTGAGGCCGCCCTCACCCCAACCCTCTCCCCGTAAGAACGGGGAGAGGGAGCGCACCGTCAGCGGGGCGCGAGCCTGGGTTCTCATCTAGTCCTTGCAACTAACTAATGCACCGTCAGCTCCAGATACAGCGGGCTGCGGAAGGTCGAGGACGGCATCCACGGCAGTTGCTCCTGGGTGCGGCGATACTCGGGCACGACCTTGTGGAATTCGTCGAACGCGATCTTGATCGCCATCCTCGCGATCGCTGAGCCTAAACAGGCATGGACGCCGCCGCCGAAGCCGAGATGGCCGCGTGGCTTGCGGGTGATGTCGTAGACATCGGGATTTGGAAACTGCCGCTCGTCGCGATTGGCGGAGCCGTAGGCGAGGCAGACGAAGTCGCCTTCGCGCATCGTCTGGCCGTGCAAAGTGAGATCCTTCTGCAGGCAGCGGCGGAAGCGTTGGGCCGAGGTGTTGAAGCGCAGCGACTCTTCCACCGCATCCGCCAGCAGATCGGGATTGGCGACGACGGCGCGGCGAGCGTCCGCATGGTCTGCGAGATTGTAGGCCAGCATGCTCATGAAGCCGCCGAGCGACTCGATGCCGGCCATGATCAGGGTCGTCGTCGTCAGCAGCACCTCGCGCTCGTCGAGCCGGTCGCCGTCGATCTCGGCCATGCTGAAATGCGAGATCAAATCGTTCTGTGGCCGCGCGCGGCGTTCGGCGATGACGGATGCCGCATAGTCCTGCATCCAATTATAGGCCGCGATGTGCTGCGGCCCCTTGGCGCGGCTGACCGGATCGCTCTGCACCATCAGCACGGCCTTGTCGCGCACCGTCTGCTCGTCGCCGAGCGGCAGGCCGAGCGCCGCGAACAGCACGCGCACGGTGAACTTGGACGAGAACGCCTCGATGAAGTCGAAGCGCTCCTGGCCGCGCAGCGCCTCGGCGCTGGCGCGGGCGATGTCGCGGATCGGACCTGACAGGCTCTCCAGGTTGCGCTTCATGAAGGCGTGCTGCACGAGACCGCGCAGCCGGTCGTGGCGCGGCGGGTCGGTGGTGCCGAGCGTCGCGCCGGCGCGGTTCGGCAGCTCGGTCATCAGATTGCCCTTGGCCGAGGAATAGGTCTGCCAGTTGGTGCCGGCCGCGGCGACATCGGCGTAGCGCGACAGGATCCAGACCTGGGCCTGGGGACTCCAGAAGCACGGGTGCTCGTCGCGCAAGGTCTTGTAGAACGGGAACGGGTCAGCATCGACCGCCGGCGAATACGGATCGAACGTGAACATCTCCTGGGCCTCCTCTCCATTGAGTATGGTCGTTGTTGTTCTTTTCACGATCCTAACCGCGTCCTTGCCGCGGCGTGAGACACGAACGCCGGCCAAGACTTGTACTTTTCCGGCATTCCGGCTTAGCTGTCGCGCATGCCACGCTTTCGCACCAAGCCGTCGATCCCTGCCTTCGCGCTGTATGGCGAGGCGTCCGCCGCGCAGCCGGACATGCTGCATATCGAGCCGATCCAGGTGCGCAGCAAACTGTATCGCTGGGAGATCGAGGCGCATACCCATCAAGGCCTGCATCAGATCCTCTGGGTGGCGTCCGGCCCGGCTGACATCGCCTTGGACGAACGCCGCGAGCGCTGCACCGGGCCAGTGGCGGTGATCATTCCGCCGGGAGTCGTGCATGCCTTCCGCTTCTCGCGCGACACCGACGGCTACGTGCTCACCTTCAATCCGCGTGCGGTGGTCGAAGGCGACGTCCCGGCCACCGGCGAGGCGCTGCGCGACCTGTTCGCGACCGCGCAGATCCTGCCCCTCGATCCGCAGGCGGTCGCCACCCGACGCATCGCCGCGCTGTTCGTCGACCTCGCCGATGAGTTCGCCGCCGCGGACTCGGCGGCCTCGCCGGTGCCGCATTGGCTGGGGCGCTCGATCGTGTGGCGGCTGGCGCAGCAGAGCGCGCGGCTGTCGGAGGGCGCGCGGCGCGGCAGCGGACAGGCCGCGTTGTTCACCCGCTTCATCGTGCTGGTCGAGGCGCATCACCGCGATCACTGGTCGGTGGCGCGCTATGCCGACCAGCTCGGCATGACGCCGGAACGGCTGAACCGGCTGACCCGGGCGGAGACCGGACAGTCTGCGCTCGATATCGTGCATGCGCGGCTGGCCCGCGAGGCCTGCCGCCGGCTCACCTACATCGCGGCGCCGGTGTCGAAGCTGGCGTTCGAGCTCGGCTTCAAGGACCCCGCCTATTTCTGCCGCTTCTTCAAGCGCCATACGGGGGCGAGCCCGCGCGATTACCGCCGTGCCATGGGCGTCGGTGATGACGCCGCGCGTCGCGCAGGCTGAGCCGTGGGTGGGGGCGTTCTGTTGCGCTGCGGCATGGTGCCGGAAAAGTGCAAGAGATTGCCGGGTCCATCCAAGTGACCAGCCGCAATCCTTGCTAAAATCCGCGACTGACAAGCAAAGCCAACAAGCCTGTTGTCGCGAATCCGGGAGAAGAAGCCCATGAAAGTCCAAGTCTGCATCATCGGCGGCGGCCCGTCGGGCCTGATGCTGTCGCAACTCCTGCATCTGCAGGGCATCGACACGATCATCCTGGAAAAATCCAGCCGCGACTACGTGCTGTCGCGCATTCGCGCCGGCGTGCTCGAGCATGGTTTTGCCAAGCTGATGCGCGAGGCGCAGTGCGGCGAGCGCATGGACCGCGAGGGTGAGATCCATCACGGCTTCTACATCGCCCATGACGGCAAGCTCGACCGCGTCGACCTGCACAAATATTCCGGCGGCAATTCGGTGATGGTCTACGGCCAGACCGAACTGACCCGCGACCTCTACGAAGCCCGCGACAAGCTCGGCGGCAAGGTCGTGCACAACGCGCTCGACGTGACGCCGCACGACATCGATTCCGATGCGCCCTACGTCACCTACCGGACCGGCGACGAGGTCATCCGCGTCGATTGCGACTACATCGTCGGCGCCGACGGCTTCCACGGCGTCAGCCGCAAGTCGATCCCGCACGACAAGATCAAGGAGTTCGAGCGGGTCTATCCGTTCGGCTGGCTCGGCGTGCTCTCCCGCACCAAGCCGGTGTCGCCGGAACTGATCTACGCCAAGCACGAGCGCGGCTTCGCGCTGTGCTCGCTGCGCTCGCAGGTGCTGAGCCGCTACTACATCCAGGTGCCGCTGACCGACACGGTCGAGGGCTGGAGCGACGAGGCGTTCTGGGAGGAGCTCAAGCGCCGCCTGCCGGAGGAGGTCGCCGCCAAGCTGATCACGGGACCGTCGATCGAGAAGAGCATCGCGCCGCTGCGCAGCTTCGTCGCCGAGCCGATGCGCTACGGCCGGATGTTCCTGGCCGGCGACGCGGCCCACATCGTGCCGCCGACCGGCGCGCGCGGGCTGAACTCGGCCGCGTCCGACATCTATTATCTCTATCATGGCCTGCTCGATCACTACAAAAAGGGCGACGACCGCGGCATCGACGGCTACTCGCAGCGGGCGCTGGCGCGGATCTGGAAGGCGCAGCGTTTCTCCTGGTGGATGACGACTTTGCTGCATCGCTTCCCCGACCGTCTGCCGTATGAGGACAAGCTGCAGGACACCGAGTTCGCCTATCTGTTCTCGTCCGAGGCCGCGCAGCGGTCGCTGGCGGAGAACTATGTGGGCCTGCCGTTCTAGCGGCTCGCGCCGTCCGTAGGGTGGGCAAAGGCGCGCCAAAGCTGCGAGTTGTTTGCTCCGCTGCATCGCGCGCCGTGCCCACCATTCCTTCCACGCGTGCCGATGTACGGTGGGCACGCGACCGCCCTGCGGTCGTCCGCTTTGCCCACCCTACAAGGCCGCGCATCGACCATCCCAGCTTCAACAAGCACCGCCGTCATCCCGGCATTGAGTGCGGCGAGCGGTCCGCTCTGATCGCCTCGGATGAGTTCCATCACCCCCCCCGACATCGCGATGGACTGTTGCTGATGCTGCTCGCATCGTTCCGCATCTCGGCAAATGCGAGCAGCAGGTTCCCTGTTAGTAGTTCCCTCATTCTTCTCATCAATCGTGCGTTAAGCCGTGCGCGCGATGGTCAGGCGAGGGAGACGCCGATGTCCAACGACCACCATGATGATGCACGCCGCCTGGAAACGCTGGCGGAACTCGACGTTCTGGATACGCCCCGCGAGCGCGCCTTTGACCGTCTGACCGGCCTGTGCCGGAAGATCTTCGACGTGCCGATGTCGACGCTCACTTTCATCGACGGTCATCGTCAATGGTTCAAGGCGGCCGACGGGGTGGCGGACCGCGAGGGCGAGCGCCGTCCGGCCTTCTGCAACTACGCGATCCAGCAGCTCGAACCGCTGATCGTTGCCGACACCCACCGTGATCCGCGTTTTGCCGACAACGTGCTGGTGCATGGGCGGCCCTTCATCCGCTTCTATGCCGGCGCGCAGCTTCGCATCGCCGGCGTCAATGTCGGTACATTGTGTGCGATGGACACGAAGCCGCGCGAATTCAGCGCGCAGGACGCGGAGATTCTGAAAGACCTGGCGGCCATCGCCATCGACGAACTGATGCTGCGCAATCTGAGCATGCGGGACAGCCTCACCGGGGCGCTGTCGCGCCGCGCCTTCCGCAGCGAGGGCGAGCGGCTGCGGGCGCTGGCCGAGCGCCACGGGCACAGGCTGACCTGCGCGCTGATCGACGTCGACCACTTCAAGTCGGTCAACGACCAGTACGGCCATGCCGTCGGCGATCTCGTGCTGTCGCAAGTGGTCGAGAGTTGCCGCGGCGCCCTGCGCGACTCCGATGTCATCGGCCGTCTCGGCGGCGAGGAGTTCGGCATCGTGCTGCCGCACACCAGCCTGGCCCAGGCGATGGCGGTGCTCGAGAAGATGCGCCTGGCGGTGGCCAGCCTCGCGGTCGACAGCCCGTGTGGACCGATACGGGTGACGGCGAGCTTTGGCGCCGTGGACTTCGTTCCCGGGCTGACGTTCGACGCGATGCTGGAGCGTGCCGATCTTGCGATGTATGCGGCCAAGAATGATGGTCGCAACCGCGTTGTCGCGTGGGTGGAGGCGGCTCCGTCGCTCGCGCCCTCGCTGCGGCGCGTGTTCAAGGCCGGGCAGATCGCGTTCAACGCGGGACGATCGACCTTCGACTGCACGGTCCGCGCGCTGTCCGAGACGGCGGCCTCGCTCGACGTGATGTCGGTGGCCGACGTGCCCGAGCAGTTCAAGCTGGCGATCGCCAGTGACGGCATCTCGCGCGCCTGCCGCATGACCTCGCGGTCGGACCGGCGGATCGAGGTCGCGTTCGTGTAGTGCCCAGCGGAACGGGCGCGCGGAACCCAGGTCCTCGGCCCTCAGAAATGAGTTGCGCACCTCAAAAATCGCGCTAAGTTCCTCAACCCGAAGGGGAGGAGCATGGACGCACCGCTGACATTGCGGGATATCGCGCGGCAGGCCGGCGTGAGCCTGGCCACCGTCGACCGTGTGCTGCACAACCGTCCGGGCGTGCGTCCCGACACCGTGCGCCGTGTCAAGGATGCCATGGCGCGCAGCAGCTTTCAGCCGCATGCGGCGGCGTCGGAGCTTGCCCGCGCGCGGTCACGGCGCTTTGCTTTCGTCATGCCGTCCGGACCCAACCCATTCATGCAGCAGATCCAGACGCAACTTGGCGAGATGGCGAACTGGATGGCGGCGCGGCGTCTGACGGTCGATGTGCGAACGACCGACGTATTCGACCCGCTCGTGCTGGCCGGCAGGCTCGACGACCTCGTGGGCCGCGTCGATGGCGTGGCCGTGGTTGCGCTCGATCATCCGAGCGTGCGCGCGGCGATCAACGATCTCGTCGAGTCCGGCGCCAAGGTGGTGACGTTGGTGTCGGACGTGCCGTCGTCGCGCCGGCATCATTATGTCGGGATCGACAATATCGCAGCCGGCCGCACCGCCGGTGCGCTGGTCGGGCGCTTTGCCAGCGGCAGGACCGGGCGGATCGCGATCATGGCCGGCTCGCTCGGCCTGCGCGACCATGCCGAGCGGATCTTTGGCTTCAGCCAGGTGGTGGCGGCGGAGTTTCGGCAATTGGAGGTTTTGCCCGTCGCTGAGGGGCATGACGCGGACGACCGCTCAGAACACCTCATGCGGAAGCTCCTGGCCGAGCATTCGGACATCGTCGGTCTCTACAATGTCGGCGCCGGCACCTCCGGCGTCGCCAAGGCGCTGGCCGAGTCCGGCCGCGCCGGCGAGATCGTGTTCGTCGGCCATGACGTCACGGCGCTGACGCGCAAGCTGCTGCTCTCGGGCGCGATGGATGCGGCGATCTCGCAGAACCCGGGACATGAGGCGCGCTCGGCGCTGCGCGTGCTGCTGGCGCTGGCGCGCGGCGAGCCGATCCTGAGCGAACAGGAAACGATCCGCATCGACATCGTGATGCGCGACAATCTGCTGTGACCGGTGCGGCCGCGTCGCGGCCGGGCTGATCGCGGATGGACGACGAGACGAGCAGGGGCTGTGCGAAGCGACGCAGATCGCCACGTCCAGCAACCCGTGGGAGGAGTAGACCGTGTTTCTCGGACTGGATGTCGGCACATCCGGCGTGAAGGCCGTGCTGGAGGATGACAAGGGCGCGCTGATTGCGAGCGCCGGCCGTCCGCTGGCGCTGTCGCATCCGCAGCCGCTGTGGTCCGAGCAGGATCCCGATCATTGGGTCGAAGCGACGTTGGGCGCGATCGACGATCTCGCCCGCGCGCATCCGCGCGAGACCGCGGCGGTGCGCGGCATCGGCCTGTCCGGACAGATGCACGGCGCGACCCTGCTCGGGCGTGACGGTCGGCCGTTGCGGCCGGCGATCCTGTGGAATGACGGCCGCTCGCAGGATGAATGCGCCGAGCTCGAGCGGCGCTGCCCGGAACTGCACGCCATCGCCGGCAATCTCGCGATGCCCGGCTTCACCGCGCCGAAGCTCGCCTGGGTCGCGAAGCACGAGCCGCAGATTTTCGATCGTGTGGCGAAGGTGCTGCTGCCGAAGGCCTATGTGCGCTACCGGCTGTCGGGCGAGATGGTCGAGGACATGTCGGATGCCGCGGGCACGCTGTGGCTCGATGTCGGCGCGCGGCGCTGGTCGGAGACGCTGCTGGCGGCGACCGGGCTCGGTCTCGATCACATGCCGCGTCTGGTCGAAGGCAATGAGCGCAGTGCCGTTCTGTCACGCGAACTGGCGCGGCGCTGGGGCATGGGCGCCGATGTCGTGATCGCGGGCGGCGCGGGCGACAATGCGGCGAGCGCGATCGGGCTCGGCGCGATCAGGCCCGGTGACGCCTTTCTGTCGCTCGGCACATCGGGCGTGCTGTTCCGCGTCACCGACCGTTTCGCACCGGCGCCGGAGGCGGCCGTGCATGCGTTCTGCCACGCGCTGGGTGGTCTCTGGCACCAGATGGGCGTGATGTTGTCGGCGGCGGCGTCCCTGGCATGGCTCGCGCGCATTCTCGATGCGCCGGAAGCTGAACTGCTGGCGCCGCTGGGCGCGGCCGTGGAACGGCCGAGCCCGGTGCAGTTCCTGCCTTATCTCGATGGCGAGCGCACGCCGCACAATGACGCGCGCGCCGCGGGCGCACTGGTCGGCCTGCGCAGCGCCGCTGACCGCAGCGATCTCGTGCAGGCGGTCCTCGAGGGCGTGGCGTTCGCCGCGCGTGACATGCGGGCAGCCCTCGGCCGCAACGCTCAGGCGATCACCGAGGTCGATCTCGTCGGCGGCGGCTCGCGCTCGCTGGTGTGGGCGCAGATCATGGCCGATGTGCTCGGCGTCGCCGTGCACCGCGTCGAGGAGGGCGAGGTCGGCGCCGCGATCGGCGCGGCCCGGCTCGGCCGTCTCGCCGCCACCGGCGAGGCGCCCGCCGATGTCTGCCGCAAGCCGCGGCGGCTGCAGAGCTTCGCGCCCCGCGCCGCACAGCGTGCGGCTTACGACGCAGCTTACGCGCAATGGCGCAAGCTCTATCCCGCTCTCAAGGAGTCGATCTCGTGAACGTCCAGGCCCCCTTCTTCCAGACCGGTGCGACCATCGCTTATGGCGGGCCAGAGTCGCGTAGCCCGCTGTCGTTCCGCTGGTACGACAAGGACCGGATGATCCGCGGCAAGCGGATGGAGGAGCATCTGCGCTTCGCCGTCTGCTACTGGCATTCGCTCTGCTGGCCGGGCTCCGATCCGTTCGGCGGCGAGACCTTCCTGCGGCCGTGGCAGCATGGCGACGACGCGCTGGCGCTGGCGCGCGCCAAGGCCGATGTCGCGTTCGAGCTGTTCCGGCTGCTCGACGTGCCGTTCTTCACCTTCCATGATGTCGATGCCGCGCCGGAAGGCGCGACGCTGAAGGAATCGGTCGCCAATCTCAACGCCATCGCCGATCTGTTCGAACGGAAGATGGCGTCCGCCAAGGTGCGGCTGCTGTGGGGCACGGCGAATCTGTTCTCGCATCGCCGCTACATGGCTGGCGCCGCGACCAATCCCGACCCGGATGTCTTCGCCTACGCGGCTGGCCAGGTGCGCGCCGCGCTCGAGGTGACGCATCGCCTCGGCGGCGCCAACTACGTGCTGTGGGGCGGCCGCGAGGGCTATGAGACGCTGCTCAACACCGACATGAAGCGGGAGCTCGACCAGCTCGGCCGCTTCGTGTCCATGGTCGTCGAGCACAAGCACAAGATCGGTTTCAAGGGGCCGCTGCTGATCGAGCCGAAGCCGAAGGAGCCGACCAAGCATCAATATGATTTCGACGTCGCGACCTGCTACGGCTTCCTGAAGCGCTACGATCTGCTCGACGACGTCAAGCTCAACATCGAGCAGAACCATGCGATCCTCGCCGGCCATTCGTTCCAGCACGAGATCGCGCTGGCCCAGGCGCTCGGCGTGTTCGGCTCGCTCGACATCAACCGCGGTGACGACCTCCTGGGCTGGGACACCGATCAGTTCGCGATGAACGTGCCGGAGCTGGCGCTGGTGTTCCACGACATTCTGCGGGGCGACGGCTTCACCACGGGCGGATTGAACTTCGACGCCAAGATCCGGCGGCAGTCGATCGATCCCGACGATCTGCTGCACGCCCATGTCGGCTCGATGGATGCGTGCGCGCGGGCGCTGATCGCAGCCGACCAGATGCTGGAGGACGGCGCGCTGACGGCGCCGATCGCGCAACGCTACGCCGGCTGGGACGGCGACGAAGGGCAGGCCATTCTCGCCGGCCGCCGCTCGCTCGCCGAGCTCGCCGACCGCGCCATCACCTCCGGCCTCGATCCGCAGCCGCGCTCGGGCCGGCAGGAATATCTGGAAAGTGTGGTGAACCGCTATGTCTGACGACAGCAGCCTGCGCATGCCAAACGAGACGGCCGCCATGGGCGCGACGCCCACGGCACAGCCGGTGCTGGAGCTCAAGGGCATCGGCAAGCAGTTCGGCGCCATCCGCGCACTTCACGGCGTCGATCTGACGATCGGCGCCGGCGAGGTCGTGGGCCTGATGGGCGACAATGGCGCCGGCAAGTCGACCCTGGTGCGCATCATCGCCGGCAACTTTCCGCCGAGCCAGGGCGCGATCCAGTTTTGCGGCCGCGAGGTGCATTTCCATCGCCCGATGGACTCGCGCAGCGTCGGCATCGAGGTCGTCTACCAGGACCTCGCGCTCGCCAACAATCTTACCGCCGCCGCCAACGTCTTCCTCGGCCGTGAGCTCAGGCGCAATTTCGGACCGCTCAAGCTGCTCGACCACAAGGGCATGGAGGCGCGCGCGCTGGAACTGTTCCGCGAGCTGCGCTCGGAGACGCGGCCGCACGATCTCGTCAAGGACATGTCGGGCGGCCAGCGCCAGGCGGTGGCGATCGCGCGCACGCGGCTGTCCAATGCCAAGCTGGTGATGATGGACGAGCCGACGGCGGCGATCTCGGTGCGCCAGGTCGAGCAGGTGCTGAGCCTGATCCATCGCCTGAAGGAGCAGGGCATCGCCGTGATCCTGATCTCGCACCGCATGCCCGACATCTTCGCGGTGTGCGACCGCGTCGTCGTCATGCGGCGCGGCGAAAAGAAGGCCGACAAGCCGGTCGCCGAGACCAGCCCCGAGGAAGTCACCGCGCTGATCACTGGCGCCAAGGAGGCCGCGTGATGTCCGTTCCATCCGAAACGAGCGCGACGAGCCCCGACGTCACCTTCACCAATGTCGGTGCCAGCAGGTGGTGGCATCGCGGCGTGTTCGCGTCGCAGACGGCCTATGTGACGATGGCGCTGGTCGCGCTGATCGTCATCATGAGCTTCGCCAGCCCGTATTTCCTGACCCAGGGCAACCTGCAGAACGTCGCCAAGAACTTCTCCTTCATCGCGATCGCGACGCTCGGCATCACTTTCGTCATCATCACCGGCGGCATCGATCTCTCGGTCGGCTCGCTGATGTGTTTTGCGGCGATGATCACCTCCATGGTGATGACGTCGCTGTCGACGCCGGGAATGCCGCTGTCGTCGCTGTTCGTGCATCTCGCCGCCGACGGCAAGACGGTGGTGGCGAACGTGCCGGGACTGATCCTGATCGTCTCGGTGCTGGCGGGCCTCGTCGTGTCGCTGATCGTCGGCCTCGTCAACGGCGTCTGCGTCGCGCTGCTCGGGCTGTCGCCGTTCGTGACCACGCTCGGCATGCTCTCGATCGTGCGCGGCCTCGGCTACGTCATCTCCAACGGCAAGGGCAGCTTTCCCGGCGGCCCGGATGCCGATTATTTCTATGCGCTGACGCAAGGCGACGTGTACGGCGTGCCCGCGCCGTTCATCTATCTCATCCTGCTGGCGCTGCTGATGGCGCTGGTGCTGCACCACACGACGTTCGGCCGCCACGTCTTCGCGATCGGCGGCAACGAGAAGGCGGCCGAGCTGACCGGCGTCTCGGTGCCGCGCGTCAAGATCGAGGTCTATGTGGTCGGCGCGCTCGCAGCGGGCCTGCAGGGCATCATCATCTCCGGCTGGCTCGGCTCCGCGCCGGCCAACATGGCGACGTCCTACGAGCTCAACGTGATCGCGGCGGCGGTGATCGGCGGCGCCAATCTCGCCGGCGGCATCGGCGGTCCGCTCGGTGCCATCGTCGGCTGCGTGCTGCTGGAGGTCATCCGCAACGGCCTCGTGCTGGCGCAGGTCAACTCCTACTGGCAGCAGACCCTGGTCGGCGTGATCATCATCGCAGCCGTGCTGGTCGATCGCATCCGCGCGCGACTCTTGTGACGGGATACTGGCCGGGATGTGACTGTTCAGTCTATCCGCGCCCGGCGCAGACAATCATCAAGGATAGACATGGAGGAGGGAAGCCATGAAGAAGCTGCTGTATGCGGTCGCATCGCTCGCGATCCTGATGGGCCCGGCGCAGGCCGAGACCAAGTATCGTTTCGCCATCGTGCCGAAGGCGATGAACAACCCGTTCTTCGACGTCGCGCGCGACGGCTGCCTGAAGCGCGCCAAGGAGCTCGGCAATGTCGAGTGCATCTACAAGGGCCCGGTCGAGCACGAGCCGGCCACCCAGGCGCAGATCATCCAGGACTTCATCACCCAGAAGGTCGACGGCCTCGCGATCTCGGTGGCCGACGTCGCGGCGATGACCAAGTCGATCGACGCGGCGACGGCGGCCGGCATCCCTGTCATCACCTTCGACGCGGATGCGCCCGGCTCCAAGCGCCTCGCTTACATCGGCACCAACAACAAAGACTTCGGCCTCGCGCTCGGCAAGCAGCTGCGCGAGCTCCGGCCTGATGGTGGCAAGTACGCCGTGGTGTCCGGCGGTCCCGGTGCCAAGAATCTCGCCGAGCGCGTCGATGGCGTGCGCGAGGCGCTGAAGGGCTCGAAGTGGACGGAAGTGGCGGGCTCGCCGACCTTCTGCAACGACGATCCAGCGCTGGCCGTCCAGCAGATGGCTGACCTCCGCACCGCGACCCCTGACCTCGGCGCCATCGTGCCGATCGGCGGCTGGCCGATGTTCGCGCCCGAGGGCTACAAGGCCTTCGTCAACAAGAACAAGAAGGACATCGATGCCGGCAAGCTGACGCTGGTTGTCGCCGATACCTTGAAGATGCAGCTCGAGCTGCTGCGCGACGGCTATTCCAACGCGCTCACCGGCCAGCGTCCGTTCGAGATGGGCGAGAAGTCGATGGACACGCTGCTCGCGATCAAGAAGGGCGAGAAGGTGCCGGAGGTGATCTACACCGGCCTCGATCTCGTGACCAAGGACAACGTCGCGAAGCTTTTGAACTGATCTGAGTTCCTCCCGGGGAAAACCTGGCGGTCCGGCACCCGGCTTCGGCGGGGTGTCTGGACCGCCTTTTTTGTTTTGTACGTGGGCGCGTGCCAGTCCGATTGACATTTAGAGATGTCTGACTTAAGTCAGATATTATGCTCGATCCGATCGCCCGCGTCCGCCGCTTCAACCGCGCTGTCACCTCGGAGGTCGGCGCGCTCGACACCTCGTTCCTGGGGCGTGGGCGGCCGCTCGGCGCGGCGCGCGTCCTCAACGCGGTCGGTCATGGCCGCAACGATGTCGCCGAGCTGCGCGACTACCTCGCCCTGGATTCCGGTCTGATGAGCAGGCTGCTGCGCGGTCTCGAGGAGGAGGGGCTGGTGATCACCAGGCCGCATCCGGACGATGCGCGCCGCCGCATCGCAAAACTCACCGCCGCCGGCCGTCGCGAGTTCGACGCCTATGAGACGCTCTCCAATGCGCAGGCTCAATCGATGCTGGGGCGCTCCAGCCGGCGCGAGGAGCTGCTCGCGGCCATGGACATGGTCGCCGCCGCGCTCGGCCGCGACCGCATCGGCATCGACGAGGTCGATCCGCGCAGCGAACCGGCGCGCTACTGCCTGACCGAGTATTACGCCGAGCTGTCGCGCCGCTTCGCCCGCGGTTTCGACGTCAAGCTGTCGCGCGATCCCGACGCGCTGGATATGTTGGCCCCGCGCGGCGCGTTCTTTATTGCGCTGTCGGACGGGCTACCGCTCGGCTGCGTCGGCCTGAAGGGCTCGGGGCTGGAGATCGCCGAGATCAAGCGGCTCTGGGTCGCTCCTGCAGCGCGCGGCCTGGGCCTCGGCCGGCGCCTGATGGACGCCGCCGAGACCGCCGCGCGACACCTGTCGATCACGACGCTCCGGCTCGACACCAACAGCGCGCTCGGCGAAGCCCAGCAGCTCTACCGCAAGACCGGCTGGACCGAGATCGACCGCTTCAACGACGATCCGTATCCGGATTTGTTTTTCGAGAAGGTGCTTTAGGTTGAGTCCGGCTTGCGTTCGGCTCGAGTTGGCGCGCGATCGCTATAAGGGCACTCGCCGTCTCGGCTGGGCACAATGTGGGATGAAGGTGTGTTCCGTTCAGCTTCTCGACTGGCCAACGCAGGCGGAGCGCCTCTGCACTAGCATGCTCATAGATCGGCGAAGTTTGGAGGTAGCCAACGGGGATATGGCGCCACGGCATCAGGTCCATGTCCTCTTCGAACCAGCTCAGCGTCATAGCGGGAAGGCCATCCTCGAATTGCGCTAACGCGATCGGATTCTGGGACAGCTGGTCCAAGCCGATGAGCGTGGCCCGCTGCGGGTCCTGAACGAACCACCGCGACCAGATTGGAAGAATTCCGTCCGCTGCAGCAATGCGGCGCACGAACTCATGCAGTGCGGGGCGGACCGGCCATGCGCGGCCTCCGTCCGGCGGAATGTCGCCATCGACAATGATGATGCCGCGGACTGGGAGCTTGGTCGCAAGACTGGCGACGAGCGCACTCGCTGAACTGTGGCCGACGAGAATGGAGGCGTCGGTTGGCGCGATGTGATCGAGCAGAAGCCGTGGCCAAGCGCTCCAGGCCGGTGGCGTTGCATGATGCGCGAGAATATCTGGCACTTGCAGCGAGTAACCTAATTTCCGCAGGTGTTCGGCCGTTGGCTGCCAGCTCGACGCGCGCACCATGGGGCCGGCAATCAGGATGAATTCTTTGCTCATGTCGTCTCGATAAAAATGGTCGTTAAGCGGAACTGTTGAAGTCTCAACCCGCCGCGCCGACCAGTGCGACCCTCATGTCGGCTGCCTCGAAGACGCACCTGCCGTCGGCCAGCACGCGGCCGTCGGCGATGCCGAGCACCAGCCGGCCACGCCTGACCTGGCGCATGTCGACCTCGTAGCGCACGCAGCTCACGTCCGGTGTGATCTGGCCGCGGAAGCTGACCTCGCCGACGCCGGTGGCGCGGCCTTTGCCCGGCGAACCCGACCAGCCGAGCCAGTAGCCGACCATCTGCCACATCGCGTCGAGGCCGAGGCCGCCCGGCATCACCGGATCGCCACGGAACAGGCAGTCGAAGAACCACAGCTTCGGCGTGATGTCCAACTCGGCCACCACACGTCCCTTGCCATATCGGCCGCCGTCCATGCTGAGCGCCGTGATCCTGTCCATCATCAGCATGGGCGGCGCCGGCAACTGCGCGTTGCCCGGGCCGAAATAGCCGCCCTCGCCGGACTGGAGCAGGTCCTCCTTGGTGTAGGACGATTGCGGTGTGTGAAAATCGCGCGGGTCGGGCATCGGCTCTCCTCCCTTCGGGCCGGGTGAGAAAAAGCGGGCCCGAATGGTGCGGAGCTCGCCTGCGCGATGGAGGGTGGGCACGCGGAACAGCGCATTCAAGCGCTCCCGGAAAATTTCGTTCATCTTGTCGCATGACGGTTGTTCCGCCCGTGCGAAGCCCGCGGACCTCGCCGCGCCCTTTCGCGTTAAGTGACGGGCAACCGGTGGGGTGTTGGATGCGGTGTCTTCAGTGTTGGGGTGATCACAGCGGCCGAGGGGGGCAAGCACGTCAGCGGATGTGTGCAGGCACCTGACGCAAATGCGGCAAGTGAGGCCGATTGAGGCGGTTGTCCGCCTCACTTCACCCCAAGACATGATCGAGCGTATATACCCTGCGTCGCTCGCGCGGGCGGAACGGCAATGGCGAATCGGGAATAGGGCATGGTGACACGATCCTCGGCGGCTCAGAACCTTGCAGCGATGCACCCACCCGGACCGGCTCTCGTGCTTCTGGCGGCCCTGGCGCTAGGACTGACCAGCCCCGTGGCGCATGCCCGGCAGGCGAAGCCCGCGCCGGTGACCGAGGCGACCGCGCCGCGCGCGCATGGCGATCCGATCATGGCGATCGTCTCGATCAAGACGCAGAAGGTCACGTTCTACGATTCGGAAGGCTGGATCTGGCGCGCGCCGGTGTCGACCGGCGTGTCCGGCCGCGAGACGCCGGCTGGCGTGTTCGCCGTGCTGGAGAAGGACAAGGACCACCACTCGACGCTCTATGACGATGCCTGGATGCCGAACATGCAGCGCATCACCTGGAACGGCGTCGCACTGCATGGCGGGCCGCTGCCGGGCTATGCCGCCTCGCATGGCTGTGTGCGCATGCCCTATGGGTTTGCTGAGAAGCTGTTCGACCGCACCTATATCGGCATGCGCGTGATCATCGCCCCAGGCGACGCGGCGCCGGTCGAGTTCTCGCATCCCGCGCTGTTCGTGCCGAAGCCCGACGCACTCGCCGCCGCGCCGTCGCGTGCGAGCACGCTGAACCGCGAGGCCGAGGAGGCGACGAAGGCCGCCGACGAGGCGAAAGCCGCTGCGGCCGCCGCCGAGCGCGAGGCGAAGTCGGTGAAGTCGAATTTGCGCAAGCTGGAGCAGGCGAAGGCGCGTGCCGATGCCGAGCTCAAGATGGCCGACAGGAAGCTCGCCGCGGTGAAGACCGATCAGGCGAAGCCAGCGGCCGAGGAGGCGCAGCAGAAGGCGGCGGCGAAGGCTGCCGACGCGGCCGCGCAGCTCGACGCCGCCAAGGCGGAGGCTTCCGCCAAGCTCGCCGCCGTCACGACGACGAAGGACGCCGCCAAGGCGGCCGCGGCGAGGAAGGCCGATACGAGCAAGGCGGCGACCGATGCCAGCCTCGCGACCGAGCCGGTCTCGGTCTATATCAGCCGCTCGACCCAGATGCTGTATGTGCGGCGGAACACGCACAAGCCGGCGCGTGACGGCGGTGGCGAGGTGTTCGACACCTCGATCGAGTCGCCGGTCACGATCCGCGATCCCGACCGCCCGCTCGGCACGCATATCTTCACGGCCGTGGCGCAGAACGGCGCGGGCCTGCGCTGGACGGCGGTGACGATCGACGACGGCGACGACGCCAAGGACGCGCTCGACCGCATCACGATCCCGAAGGATGTGCTCGACCGCATCGCACCGACGGCGGTGCCGCGTTCCTCGATCATCGTCTCCGACGAGCCGCTGTCGAGCGAGACCAATTATCGCACCGAGTTCGTTGCCGTGCTGAGCAATCAGCCGCAGGGCGGCTTCATCACGCGCAAGCCGACGACCAATGTCGACGTCGTCGCCAGCGGCGATCCATATGATGACGGGTTCGGGAACTTCTTCCAGCGCAGCTGGGATGGCCAGCCGGTCCAGCGCGGCTGGGATGGTCAGCCCGTCGCGCCGCAGCGTCGCCGCGGCCAGGCTCCGACCTATTATCGGCCGATGCAGCCGGGCTGGTGGTGACCAGCCGGGCCTGTGCCTGACCGCGGGCTGCGGTCAGGCCAACGTTCAAGTCAAATCAGTTGCGGCCGCCCGGGATGACGCCGGGCCACTGCATCACGAAAGGCTGCGGCTCCGACTGAGTCTCCGGCGCGCGCGCCACGCGCTTGACGCGGTGAGGACGGCTGCGCGAGATCGAGCTGGTGGCTTCACGCGCGGTCTCGATCCGCGTCAGTTGCTTGCGCATCTCGCCGGTGCTGGTCCGCAACTGCTCGATGGCCATGTCGGTGTTCGCGGCGGCGGTGCGCATTCCACTGAGCTCGGTCGTGACGTCTTCCTGCGCGGAGCGCAGGCGGATGGCCTGGCGCTTCAGCAGCGCGAGATCCTGCTCGATCTTGTCAGCGGTTTCGCGACGGCGGATCTCGCTGTCGTCGGCGGTGGTCCGCAGCGTCGCGAGGCCGGTCTCGGCGGTCGACAGGCTGGCCCGGAGCTGCAGCAGCTCGCCGGAGGTGTCGTTCTGGCG
This sequence comes from Bradyrhizobium sp. HKCCYLS3077, assembly GCF_051167555.1. Lineage (NCBI taxonomy): Bacteria > Pseudomonadati > Pseudomonadota > Alphaproteobacteria > Hyphomicrobiales > Nitrobacteraceae > Bradyrhizobium > Bradyrhizobium sp. HKCCYLS3077. Next base: position 842,016 of record NZ_JBNPTH010000003.1, read on the forward strand.
GTCGCGCAGCTGCGCGGTCTCGGCCTTGAGCTGGGTGATCTCGGATGTCAACGCGGCGACGCGAGTCTCCAGCGATGATGACCCGATGCCGGCAAAGGACAAGCTGTTGGCCCCGCCGCTGCTCCACCACATCACGCCGGCGCTCGCTGCGAGCGCAAGGCTCAGGACAATTCGTAGAGAGGTTGTGCCGCTGCTCGGCGGAGCATCCGGCGTCTTCACAGTCTTGCGCATCGACACGTCTCCAGGGATTCGATTGCGGCAATTATGACCGTATTAAGGTTTCCAATGTTCTAAGCGCGCCGTGCTGTCGTAACATTTCATCCACGTAGTTTTCCGGAATCTCGCGTGCAGTGATGAGATGGACACGCGGCGCGACACTGGCGGTCCGGTCGAAGGCGTGCCGTTCGGATTTTGCGAGCGTGTCCGCAATGCGTGGATGCCGGGCGAAGCGCGAGGCGGATGGTTCGCCGCAAGCCTTGCATTCGGGCAAAAGACGTCGCGCCTGTGACGGCGATGCGCTAAGTCTCGGGCCATGTCCGACACATCGATTTCCGCCGCGCCGCCGGCTTTCGACGACCTCGCCGAGGCCATCAGGCACCGCCGCTCGGTCTATGGTCACATCAGCGGCTTGAGAATGGACCGCTTCGCGCCCGGCGAGGCGTGGTCGACCTTGCCCTATCGCCCGGTGTTCGTCGGCGACAGTGACACCGGCGTGATCCATGGCGGCGTCGTCACCGCGATGCTGGATGAGAGCTGCGGCATGGCGGTGCAGCTTGCGCTCGACGGCAGCCGTGCGATCGCGACGCTCGACCTGCGCATCGACTATCAGAAGCCGGCGACGCCCGGCCTCGACATCAAGGCGCATGCCGTATGCTACCGCGTCACGCGCTCGATCGCCTTCGTGCGCGCCACCGCCTATCAGGAGGAGGAGAGCGCGCCGGTGGCGACCGCCACGGCCTGCTTCATGATCGGCGCCAACCGCACCAACATGCTGACGGACCGTCCGGCCTTCGGCGGCGAACCGCCGCCGCTCGATGCGCCCGATGATCCCACGGGGCGGTTCGCGAACAGCCCGTTCGCGCGGTGCCTCGGCATTCGAGTCGCCGATGACGGCACGGCGATCATGCCGTTCTCGCACCGGATCATCGGCAATCCCGTGCTGCCCGCGATCCACGGCGGCATGACCGGGGCGTTCCTGGAGACCGCGGCGATCGTCACCGTCATGCGCGAGCTCGGCGTGGCCGCGCCGCCGAAGCCGATCGGACTGACCGTCAACTATCTCCGGTCAGGCCGCGCGCTCGACAGCATCGCGTCGGCCTCGATCGTGAAGCAGGGCCGCCGCGTCGTCGCCTTCGAAGCCCGCGCCTGGCAGGACGACGCCACCAAGCCGCACGCCACGGCATTCGGCCATTTCATGCTGCGGCCCGAGGCGGGGCAGGACCAGGACTGAGAGCAGGACTGAGCGCGATCAGGATCTGCGCAGGATCTTGTCCATCGCCTTGCCGCGCGCCAGCTCATCGATCAGCTTGTCGAGATAGCGAATCTCGCGCATCGTCGGCTCCTCGATGTCCTCGACGCGGACACCGCAGATCACGCCCTTGATCTCCGACCGCGCCGGATTCATCGCGGGCGCCTGCGCGAAGAAGGTCTCGAAATCGGTCTTTTGATTCAGCTGGGCCTCGAGCGCCGTCTGGTCATAGCCGGTCAGCCAGCAGATGATCTGGTCCACCTCGGCCTTGCTGCGTCCCTTCTTCTCGCCCTTCGCGACGTAGAGCGGGTACACGCTCGCAAAGCTCATCGTGTAGATCTTGTGTTTCGCCATGGCTGCTCCCGCTCCGCCTGCCGTCAAGATCGTTCATGCTGCCTGTCGAGCGAGTCCAAGGCCCAGCGCAATTGGCGCTCGGTAGCGCGCAGCCGGATCTCGTCGGATGCCAGCTTCGCCAGCGCGAGCAGCGTCTTTTCCTGATCGGCGTCGAGCGTGCGCGGTTCGTAGTCGATGACGCACAGCGCTCCGACGGCAAAGCCGTCGGGGTCGGTGACGGGCGCGCCGGCGTAGAAGCGAAAATGCGGTTCGCCGGCGACGGCCGGGTTGGTATCGAACGGAGCTTTGCCCGCGAGGTCGTCCACGGCAAAGACGCCCTTCTGCAGAATGGTGTGATTGCAGAACGACCAGCTTCGCGGCGTCTCGGTCATCTGCAGCCCGACCCGCGACTTGAACCATTGGCGGCTGTTGGTCAGAATCGTCAGCAGCGCGACAGGGGCCTTGAGGCTGCGGCTCGCGAGCCAGGTCAGGCGGTCGAAGGCGTCCTCAGGCGCAGTATCGACCAGACCCGAGCGCTTCAGTGCTGCAAGGCGCCGGCCCTCATTCGCGGCGAGCGGAAACGGCGCGCCGTCCACGACGATGTCCCGCGGCGCGTCCCGGTCCTGTAGCAGGCTTTGCAACGCAGCCGGCAGTTGGTCTCGCGGCGTCACGGTCACGCGCCGCAAGCTTGAGAGATCGCCGCTCGCCGCGGCCTCGGCTCCTGCGACGGCAAACAGGGCGATCGAGCCGAACGCCGGATTCATGTCGATATGCTTCAGGAACGCCAGCCGGTCCGGATCGGCGTCGGTCAGGTCGACGATCACCGCGGCTGGCTGTCGCGAGCCGATGACGAAGGCCGCGGTGTGAGCATCCTGGTGGATCGCGACGGTGCATTCCGGCACGTCCGCCAGCGCCGTTTCGTAAGCCGCTCGCCGGTCCGCGGAGCACACGACGATGACGAGCGTGGAGTCCAGGACAGGCGCCGGCTTGGTGCGAGCGATCAGCGCTTGGACTTCGGTCCGGTAGACCCGGCGGTGTCCTCCCGGAGTCTTCCAGGAGGTGAGCGTGCCGCCCTCGATCAGCAATTGCGCCGTGCGCACCGAAATCCCGAGCAGCTTCGCCGCCTCGGATGTCGTCAGAACGTCCTTATCCATCGACCGCACCGTATCGGCTGGCAGCATGGTTCGCAGCTTCCGCTGAACCGCCGCACCCGCGTTCACCACATGGGCCGGTTTGGTTCAAGCGCAAGCGCGCCTGCGTGATCACGAAACAATCATATTTAGTGATATTGATAAAATCGATAGATTTGATATTTTCTATTCGCGTTGCGGCATCATATTACCTATTGTCGGTATGATCCGCCTGCGTCTGCACGTTGTGGATGTGTTGTGTCCACTTCAAACGGAGAGAGAGCCAATGATGACGACCGTGACCCGTGACGACGATCCGCAGCGGACCAGCCTGCGAGCACCCGAAATCAGCACAGGGCACTATGACTTCATCGTCTGTGGCGCCGGATCGTCGGGGTCCGTGGTGGCCGCGCGGCTGGCGGAAGATCCGGCGGTGCGCGTGCTCCTGCTCGAAGCGGGCGGCAGCGACGATGTTCCCGAAGTCATGAGCCCGGCGCAGTGGCCGCTGAACCTCGGCTCGGCGCGCGATTGGGACTTCAGGGCTGAACCCAATCCGCATCTGAACGGTCGGGCCATTCCGCTCAACATGGGCAAGGTGCTGGGCGGCGGCTCGAGCATCAACGTGATGGTCTGGGCTCGCGGACACCGCAACGATTGGGAGCGCTTTGCCGCGGAGGCGCAGGATGCGGCGTGGGGCTATGAGTCGGTGCTGGAGATCTATCGCCGCATCGAAAACTGGCAGGGCACCCCGGACCCGCGGCGCCGCGGCACTGGCGGGCCGGTGCACGTCGGTCCCGCGGCCCACCCGCAGCCGATTGCGCGGACGATGATCGAGGCCGCACAATCCCTGGGGCTGCCGGCATTCGACAGTCCGAACGGCGCCATGATGGAAGGGCGCGGCGGAGCTGCGATCAACGACCTGATCGTCAAGGACGGGCGGCGTTCGTCGATCTACCGGTCCTACGTGTATCCGCGGCTCGGCCAGTCCAATCTCACGGTGCTGACGGAGACGATGGTCACACGGCTGATCTTCGACGGCCGCTCCGTCGTCGGCGTGGAAGCGATGCGGGATTCGCAGCAATGCCGGTTCATGGCCGGCCGCGAGGTCGTGCTCTCGCTCGGCGCCATCAATACGCCAAAGGTTCTGATGCAGTCCGGCATCGGCCCGGAGGACGAACTCCGCCGTCACGGCATTCCGGTAATCCAGCATCTGCCGGGCGTCGGCCGCAATCACCAGGATCATATCGCCTTCGCCTGCGTCTTCGAATATCGCGAGCCGCAGGCCGTCGGTTACGGCGGTTCGGAAGCGACACTCTATTGGACGAGCGACGCGCGTCTCGATCGCCCCGACATGTTTCACTGCCAGGTCGAGTTTCCGGTCGTCAGTGCCGAGATCATGGGGCCGGACGTTCCGGAGCATGGGTGGACGATGTTCGCGGGGCTGGCGCATCCGAAGAGCCGCGGCACGCTGCATCTGTCGGGGCCGGGACCGGACGACCCGGTCCGCATCGCGGCCAACACGCTGTCGCATCCGGATGATCTCGCTGCGGCCTACGCCAACATCGAGCTGTGCCGCGCATTGGGCGGCGACCCCGCCTTCAACCGGCTCGTCAAGCACGAAGCCATTCCTGGCAAGCGCGATGCGGCCGCCATGGAGAGCTTCGTGCGCAACGCCGCCGTCACCTATTGGCACCAGTCGTGCACGGCCAAGATGGGACACGACGCGATGTCCGTCGTCGATGGCAAGCTGAAGGTCTACGGTGTCGACAGGCTGCGCATCGCCGATGCGTCGATCATGCCTGAGATCACCAGCGGCAATACGATGGCGCCCTGCGTCGTGATCGGCGAGCGCGCCGCCGACATCATCAAGGCCGCGCATGGCGTGAACTGACATCGCGCGGCCGGCCCGCATCGTATCGTCACGGACCGGTCGCTCGAATTCACACAGATCCATTCTCGTGCCGCTCGGTTGCGGGCGGCACGCCAGCTTGCCTTGCTGACAGCTATCAAGAGAGATTTTTCAATGACAAGCGAATTGACGCTGCTCGTCCTGCACGCCCGTGTTTGGCTCGACATGCGGGTTGCGGCCTATCTTCAGCGGCGGGCCGCGATAATCCAGGCGCGCAACCGGCGGGCGGCGCGGGGCGATGTTCGACCCTTCGACAGCGTGACGATGCCGATCTCGTCAGGCGCGCCCCGGCGGCTCGTGCTGGTTCTGATTTGAGGCCGCCTGCATCGTCTTGCCTCGCTCGGTTACCGGCGTAGTCACCCGCTATCCCGCCACGAACATCGGAAACGACACGCCGAGCGACCATGCCAGGATCAGGCCGAGGCCGATGCCTTCGGCGACCGGCGAATTGGTCCTGCGGCCGACGCTGCCGCCGATCAGGCCGAACACGATGAAGAACAGCACGATCACGGGGATGATGATCAGCAGGAAGAACAGCCGCCTGACATCGAGCGCCACGGCGCCGCCGAGCGACGCCAGGAAGGCGGCACGGATGAACAGCGTGCGCCAGAGCGCGGCGTGGCCGCCCTGATTGGCGATGCTGTCGGCCAGCATGTAGGGAACGGCGCCCACGGCGATCGCGGCGATGATCGGCAGGCGCGCCGGGATCGGCATGAAGGAGGCGACGTAACGGTCGAGCGCGCCGCCGAAGCCGAGGATTCCGTAGGTCGCCAGCGCGAGCGCCGCGAGCCAGGCGACGCGGCCGAAGCGAACGCCCTGCAGACGCAGCAGCGCCAGCGACAGCCCGCCATAGACCAGGAGATGCACCGCGATGTAGTCGGCGACCAGCACCGGCAGGAAGCTTGTGTCGACGAAGCGCAGCGCGACCGGTGTCACCATTGCGGGCACCAGCGTGGCGATCAGCAACTGGCGCAAAGGGATCGCAGGCGGCGGCGCAGCGCGTTGCGGCAGCAACTGGGCCAGAGGCCAGGCCAAGAGCACGATGCCCGCAAGCAGCAGCACGATGGCGCCGCCGGTCGCGGCGACCGGGCCGCTGCTGCTGCGGCCGAACGCCTGGTCGAGCCACCTGCGTGCCTCGCGCAGCGCCGTCGCCGAATACAAGACGCTCACATGCTCGACGTCAGGCGCCACGACGGCGCGACGGCCGCCGCCTTGAGCGGGATCGCCCACGGTCTGGCCTTCATCCGCGGCGGCATCGGCGAGCCTCAGATTGCGCAGCGCATCGCGGCGCAGCGCCGACTCCCATTCCCCCGTGATGATCAACAGGTCGCGCGGCGCGTTCGCGGTGACGGCCTGTGAGAACATCGAGATCGCCACCGTCGCGCCGATGCGCGGATCGGCCAGCGCCTGGCGTACGATGATGTCGGACGCCATGGAATGGCCGAGCAGGGCCACGCGGCCATCGGCGCCCGGAAGCGCCAGCGCCGCGTCGGTGACGCGCCCGATCTCGCTCATCAGTTTCCGCGTTGTGCCGTCGATACGCGTGACATCGCCCGACATCGGCTCGGGATTGCGGCCATGGCCCTCGAAGTCGAATGAGACGGCAAGATAACCCGCGTGCGCGAGCGTCAGTGCATAGGCCTCCATGAACTGGCGCGAGCCCGCGAAGCCATGGGCGATGACCACCACCGGTGCGGAGACCGCGTCACCGCGCCGATAGATGGTGATGGGCGTGGTGTCGACCTGGCCTTGCGTGATGGTGAGGCCGGCGCGCTCCGTCTCCAGGCGCCAGATGCCGGCCGCGCAGAGCGCAAGCCCGACAAGCGCCGCAGCCAGCAGCGCCATCGCGCGCGCACGCTTCGCAGTTGATGGGCGCGGCGCGCCTGACATGACCTGCTCCATTGCAGCCGATTTTAGCGCAGGGACATCCGGGGTAAACAGTCGGCGTGCGTGGAGAGGGCCGGCATCGAACGAAACCGGGGCCGCTTCGTTGACGACAGCGCTGCGGGAACCATATTCGATGAGCCCGCCGCGGCAACAAGGAGGATGCATGAAACCGGACGTGATCTGCCTGATGGCCTCGAGCGTCGACGGCCGGACATGGCCGAGCCGCTGGCGCCCGAAGGGCTCGGGCGACCTGTTCGAGCAGGTGCATGACAAGCTCGGCGGCGATGCCTGGCTGATCGGCCGCGTCACCGGCCAGGAGTTCGCCAAGGGCAAGTCTTATCCGGCAACGACCACCGAGCGCTTTCCGCGCGAGCATTGGATCAGCCGGCGCGATGCCAAGGTCTATGGCGTCGTGCTCGATGGCCACGGCAAGATCTGCTGGGGCCGCTCCGACATTGGCGGCGATCCGATCGTCGTCGTGCTGACGGAAGCCGTCTCGGATGCCCATCTCGCGGGTCTGCGCAGCGAGGGCGTGTCCTATATCTTCGCGGGTGAGACCAAGCTGGATCTGCCGCGCGTACTCGACATCCTCGCGCGCGAGTTCGGCGTGAAGCGCCTGCTGCTCGAAGGCGGCGGCCATGTCAACGGCACGTTCCTGCGGGCAGGGCTGATCGATGAGCTCAACCTCGTGCTGTGCCCGGCGATCGACGGCGCGAAGGGCGCGCCGATGGTGTTCGATTCCCCGGAGGACGAGTCCGACCAGCGCGCGCCTTTGACGGCCATGACGCTCGAAAGCACGACGGCGCTGGAGGGTGGCGCTCTATGGCTGCGCTACAAGCTCGCCAACGGCGCTGATCTGCCGGCGCAGGCCAGCCATGGCTGAGCAGCGCCGCGACCACATCATCATCGTCGGCGCCGGCGCAGCCGGCCTGATGGCCGCGCGCGAGCTCGCGCGCGCCGGCCGTAAGGTCACGCTGCTGGAGGCGCGCGAGCGCTGCGGCGGCCGCATTCATCCCTTGCCGGAGAGCGAGTTCGGCTATCGCGCCGACGCCGGCGCCGAGTTCATTCACGGCGATGCGCCGGTCACGCACGCGCTGATGGCCGAGGCGGGGCTGAGGTCGGTGCCGGTCGACGGCGCGCGCTGGCATGTGAGGAACGGCGCGTTCTCGCCTGACGATCCCGCCGACCGGCAGATGCGGCGGCTGTACGATGTCGCGCGGCAGCTCGACCAGGACATGACGGTGACGGCGCTGCTCGATCGCCATTTCGCCGGCGAGGACTTCGCGGCGCTGCGCCAATCCGTGCTCAGGACGGTTCAGGGCTATGACGCCGCCGATCCCGGCCGCGCCAGCGTGTTCGCGCTGCGCGACGAATGGATGGGCGGCGAGCGCGGGGCGCAGGGCCGCATCGTCGGCGGTTATGCATCGTTGGTCGATTTCCTCGTGGTGGAGTGCCGACGTCTTGGCGTCGCATTCCAGTTCGGCGCGGTTGTCAGCGCTGTCGAGACGGCAGAGGAGGGCGTCGTCATCCGCTGCGCCGACGGGCGAGTCGAGCACGGCGATCGCGTCATCCTGACGGTGCCATTGCCGCTGCTGCAGACCATTGTACTGCCGCCGGGCATGCGCGCTCCGCAGGCCGCGGCCGACGCCATCGGCTTCGGCAACGTGATCAAGCTGCTGCTGCGCTTCGAAAGTTGCTGGTGGCGCGGAAGCCGTACGGAAGATCTCTCGGATATGCTGTTCGTATTGTCCGATGCCGAGTTGCCGGTGTGGTGGACGCAGCATCCGAGCGAGCACGCGGTGCTGACCGGCTGGCTCGCCGGCCCGCCGACCCACGCGTTCGCGGCCATGACCGAGCCGGAGCTGATCGCATGCGGCCTATCGGCGCTCGCCTCGATCTTCGCGCGGCCGGCGAGCGCGCTGCGGCAAGAGCTGATCGCGGCGCGTGCCGTGGATTGGTCCAAGGATCCGTTCGCGCGCGGCGCCTATTCCTATGCGACGCTCGCCTCGCATCAGGCGCAGGACGCATTGTCGCGCGCGGACGGCCCGCTGCTGATCTCCGGCGAAGCGCTGTATCGCGGGCGCGACATGGGCACCGTCGAGGCGGCGCTGGCGAGCGGCCTCGACACGGCGCGGCGGCTGCTTGCCATCTGAGCGCGCCGCGTGCATGACGTGGCGTCCGCACGCTCTGCGGACGTCAATTGTCCTCGACCAGAAAGGATCGTCATGCTCGACCACGTCGGCTTTCCCGTCTCCGACTTCGCTCGCGCCAAGGCCTTTTATGCAGCGGCGCTCGCGCCGCTTGGCTACGTCCTGATGATGGAGATCACCGACGCGCAGACCGGAGGCCACGGCGATCACGCCGGCTTCGGTGACGGTCGCCCGGACTTCTGGATCGGCACCGGCGGCAAGGCGGCGACCTCCACGCATGTCGCGTTCCAGGCCAAGGATCGCGCCACCGTCGATGCATTCTACCAGGCGGCGATCGCGGCAGGCGGCCGTGACAATGGCGCGCCGGGACTGCGGCCGCATTATCACGCGACCTATTACGGCGCCTTCGTACGCGATCCCGACGGCAACAATGTCGAGGCGGTCTGTCATACGCCGGAGTGAGTGATCCCCAGGCGGACTATGCCGTCACCGGCATGTGCTCCGCTGCGGCGGCGAGGCTCGGCGCCACCACGATCTCGAGCTGCTGGCGCAGCCAGCGGTGCATCGGGTCATCATGGTGGCGCAGGTGCCAGACCATGTACATCGGCATGGGCGGGCAGGGGACCGGCACTGGCGCCACGGCGAGCCCTCGCAGCATGTAGGCGCGCAGCAGGCCCGGCAGGGTCGCGATCATGCGGCTGCCGCGCAGGAACGGGCCGATGCCGCCGAAGCCCGGCACTTGTGCGACGAACCGCCTGACGAGGCCGCGCTCGGCCAGGACCTCGTCGATATCAAGCCGGCGACGTGGCTCGTAGACGACGGTGACGTGATCGCTGGCGAGATAGTCCTCCAGGCTCCGCGGCGGCTCGCGCTGGCTTGCATCGTAGAACACGCGGTAGCTGTCCTCGAACAGCCGCTTCTGCAGGATGTCGCTGCCCTCGGGCGGGCGCGGCGTGATGATGAGCTGGCAATGCTCCTCACGCAGCATCTCCGGCGTCGGCGCGCCCGACGGGATCACGCGCAGGCTCAGGCCCGGCGCCTGCGCGCGGGCGTAGCGCAGCAGCGAGGGCAGCAGCAGGTCGCGCTGCAGGTCATTGGCGGCGATCGTCACTTGCGCGGAGATCTTGGCCGGCTCGAACGCGGCGGCATGCGAGAAGCCGCGGAGATCGTCGAGCAGGGCGCGGGCGCGCAACGCCAGCAGTTGCGCATGCGCCGTCGGCACGATGCCGCGGCCGGACTTGACGAACAGCGGATCGCCGGTGATGGCCCGCAATTTGTCGAGGAGATGGCTGACGGCGGATTGCGTCACGCCGAGCCGCTGCGCGGCGCGCGTCACCGAGCCCTCCTCGATAACGGCGAGCAGCAGCTGCAGCAGATGGCCGTCGAGGTCCAAATGATCGAATTGGCTCATGGATCAGATCAGGCGGGCTGCCTTTATCGGATGCGTTTCGCAGCGATACTGGCGGGCACGGATCACGCCGCGCTTGATCCAGATCAAACGCGGCGGCCCAGAACGCTTTCAGGGGAGGTTTCAATGTCCGCCACATCGGCCCGGCAGCCCGTGCCCGGCACCACCATCTTCGACGGCGAGCAGGCCCGCAAAGGCTACGCCCTCAACAAGATGTGCTACTCGTTCAACGACGCCGCCAACCGCAAGGCCTTCGTCGCCGACGAGGACGGCTATTGCACGAAATATGCCCTCAACGACCAGCAGCGCGCCGCGATCAAGAGCCGCAATGTGCTGGCGCTGATCGAGGCCGGCGGCAACGCCTATTACCTCGCCAAATTCGCCGGCATCTTCGGGTTGGACATGCAGGATATCGGCGCCCAGCAGACCGGACTGACCAAAGAGCAGTTCAAGGCCAAGCTTCTGGCGGCACGGGGGTAATCATCATGGCAAAGATTGTCGGCAGCATCACCACCTCGCACGTCCCGGCCATCGGCGGCGCCATCGCCAAGGGGCTGCAGCAGGATCCGTATTGGAAGCCGTTCTTCGACGGCTTCCCGCATGTCCGCGACTGGCTCGCCAAGGTGAAGCCGGACGTCGTCGTGCTCGTCTACAACGATCACGGCCTCAACTTCTTCCTCGACAAGATGCCGACCTTCGCGATCGGCGCCTGCGACAGCTACAGCAATGCCGACGAGGGCTGGGGCATTCCGCAGACCGCGCCGTTCAAGGGCGACAGCGAGTTGTCGTGGCACCTGATCGAGCATCTGGTGAAGGAGGATTTCGACCTCACCACCTGCCAGGAGATGGTCGTCGACCACGCCTTCACCTTGCCGATGGCGCTGTGCTGGCCGGACCAGAAATGGCCGGTCCGCGTGGTGCCGGTCGTCGTCAACACCGTGCAGGCGCCGCTGCCCTCGGCCGCGCGCTGCTACAAGCTCGGCCAGGCCTTGGCGCGGGCCATCGAATCCTGGCCGAAGGACGAGCGCGTCGTGGTGATGGGCACCGGCGGTCTGTCGCATCAGCTCGACGGCGAGCGCGCCGGCTTCATCAACAAGGATTTCGACGAGAAGTTCATGGCCAGCATGGTCGACGACCCCGCCTGGGCGACCAAGTACTCGACCACGGAGCTGGTCGAGCTGTCGGGCACGCAGGGCGTCGAGCTGCTGAACTGGATGGTCGCGCGCGGCGCCTTGCCGGAGAAGGTGCGCAAGGAGCATGCGAACTACCACATCCCGATCTCGAACACGGCGACCGGCCTGATGGTGCTGGAGCCGGCGTAGCGAGGGACCCCTTCTGGCGCGGTTTGACCAATGGCCCGATCAAGGCACGAGGGCGGGCATTTCGCCCCTCGCGCCTTCCTATTGAGGGGAGAGTGAACGGCCCACCGCCACGTTGAGTCGAATTTTGGGCGGCTCGCGGCGAAAACCCGGCTGAAACGTCGCATTGCCGCGTCAACTCAAACGCGCTACCTCCCTATATGCACATTGACGTGTATATTGGACTCGCGCGCGTTGCTAGATTTCAGACACCGATTTGAACCCCGCGTGGATCATTGGGATCCCGTGCGGAGACCATTTCCGGATACGCCGGCGTGACAGTCAGCATGGCCGGCGCTCCGCCGGGCCGCATCAAGGTGCTGCACGCTTACAAGGTCTTTGTCCCCGATATGTTCGGCGGGATTCCGCATGTTATCGAGACGATCACCGCATCCGCCGCGATGTCATCCGCGGTGGTCGCGCCACGGTCGTTTGGGTGGGGCGGTCGCGATCAGCGCGGGACGACGAGGGTTCAACGGGTCGCATCGCTCGGCACGCTGTCGTCCGTGCCGCTGGCCCCGACCTACCCGTTCGCGATGGCGCGCCTCGCGTGGGATGCAGATGTCGTCGCTCATCACGCGCCGTTTCCGCTGACGGATCTGGCGTTGCTCGGGCTGCCCGAACACGTCGCGCTCGTCATCCATTGGCATGCCGATATCGTTGGTCGGGAATGGCTGAAGCGCGGCGTCGCGCCCTTGATCCGGCGTGCGTTGACAAGGGCCGACCGCATCGTCGTGACCGACGATACGATGCTGGAGAGCAAGGCTCTCGCCTGCTTCCGTGACAAATGCACGACCGTGCCGCTGGGATGCGATGTTCGCTACTGGGGGACGCTGGACGGACCAATGGCGCAACGGGTCGCCGAGCTCCGCCGCCGGAAGCCGCGTCTGGTCGTCGCCGTCGGGCGGCTCGTCGGCTACAAGGGGTTCGACGTGCTGCTTCACGCAGCAAAGCATGTCGATACCGATGTCGTCGTGATCGGCGACGGCGTGCTTCGGCAGCCGCTGTCACGGCTGGCCCAGCAACTCGGGATCGCCGAGCGTGTCGAGTTTCGCGGCGGCGCCGACCGCGACGACGTCAAGGCGCACATGCACGCCGCCGCCGTCGTCGTCGTCCCGTCGGTCACGGACGCCGAGGCCTTCGGACTTGTGCAGATCGAGGCGATGGCCGCAGGACGTCCGGTCATCAACACGGCGCTGCGAACCGCCGTGCCGCGCGTCGTGCGTCATGGACTTGAAGGACTGACGGTGCCGCCCGGTGATGCGCCCGCGCTCGCCAAGGCGATCGCGCGCCTGCTTGCTGATCCCGACTTTGCCGCGCGCCTTGCGGCCGGCGGGCGACAGCGGGCCTTCGCGGAGTTCGATCAGTCGGTGTTTCAGTCCCGCATCGAAGCGGTCTACGCCGACGCGCTGGCGCGGCGGCGACGCCGTGTCGCGATGGCCGCGCTATGAGGGCGCAAGGCGGCGCATCGCTCGTGATCGGCGTCGAAGCCGGCCTGATCAGAGGGCCGCGCACCGGGGTCGTCAATTATACGATCCACATGGTGCGCGCATTGCTGGCCCGCGATCTGCCGCCAAAATTCGCGGCGCTGGGGGGCGGGCGCTGGTCCGCTCTCGATTTGCAGGGGCTCGATGAGCTGGTAGGCGATGCCGACGGGATCGCCTCGACGCCGCGGCCCGCAACCGTGCGGATCGAGGCTGCCCTGCGCCATCGTCTGGCGCGGTTTTCACCGCTCCGCGCAGCCTATCGCGCGTTGCGGCGCCGGCGTTTTCGAAACGCGGCGCTTCCTGCGCGGCTCGATCTGTTCCACGCCTTCAACTTCATGCCGCCGGTAAGTTTGTCGGTGCCGGTCGTCCCCGTCATTCACGATCTATCCGTGGTCAGATATCCGGAATTCCATCCCGCGGACCGGGTCAGGCTGCTCCGCGGACTGGCCGATGTGGCGGCGCGGGCGCCAGCGGTCCAGACCGTTTCCGAGTTCTCGAAGCGAGAGATCGAGGCAATCCTGGGGATCGCCGGCAACAAGATCGTCGTCGCCCCGCCTGCGGCGGCAGCGATCTTCAGGCCGTTGGGCGAGGCGGCCTGCACCACGCATCTCGCCGCGCGGGACTTGCGTTTCGGCAGCTATGTGCTGGTGGTCGGCACGCTCGAGCCGCGCAAGAATCTCCGCACGCTGGTGGACGCCTTCAGCCGCCTGCCGGCGCCAACCCGAGCCCGATGCCCGATGGTCGTCGTGGGCATGACAGGGTGGGGCGATCTCGCGCTGCCAGCGGCCACCGAGCGGTTGAGGGCCTCCGGCCACCTCCGGTTTCTCGGCGCAGTGACCAGCCGCGAACTGCGCTCGCTTTACGAGGGCGCCCGGCTGCTGATCATGCCGTCCATCTATGAGGGCTTCGGCATGCCGGTGGTGGAGGCTCTGGCGTGCGGGACGGCTGTCGCTCATAGCAGCGATACGGCGATGGACGAGATCACCGCCGGTCTCGGCCGGCGCGCCGCGGCGCTGGATGTGGAGGGGTGGACGCACGTCCTCGACGAGGCGGCAAATGGTGACGCCCATGCCGATCCCTTGCTGCGCGAGCAGCGGCTTCTCCGTGCCCGCTCCTTCAGCTGGCAAGCCAGCGCGGATCGCGTCGCCGAGCTCTACCGAAGCCTTTCCTGATTCATAGGACGAGGCGACGGATCGGAGGTCGGCGCCAGACGCGCGATGGCGGCCTCCACATCCGCTGCAATGGCGCGGTCATCGCATTGGGCTGGCCCGCGCGCCCCGATCCATTGCGGCACGTCGGCCAGCACCGCGGCGATGTCCCGCGCGTGATCGGGCTCATTCAGGAGAACGAAGGAGAAGCCGCGGCGCAGGCGGACGGTCTCGATGACGGCGGGCAGAGGGGCTGCACCGGGGCCGCCGATGATCCGGCTGACCGGCTCCAGCAACCGCAGCAGCTTCCGGATCCAGCGCGGCTGCGGGCAAGCGCCAAGCAGCGCCGCGCTGGATGCGCCACGCTGCTCGACCATCTCGCGGATCGCGGAGCGCCGGAACTCGCGCTGCGACACCAGCAGTTCGGCCACGGCGAATCCCCGCGCGGCGAGCAATCTGAGGCGCTGCTCCCGAACTGAGTCCGGGCCGCTCGCAGTCTTGACCGAACTGACATGGAGAACAGGCAGGCGAGGCCGCACTGTGTGCTCGCTGGTATCGGTGAGCCAGGCGGTCATCCGATGCCATTGCCTCACGGCATCGGCAGCCAAGATCTCCTCACCGCTGCGCGGGCGCGCGATCAATGCGGCGGCCATGTCGGGCCAGCCGCGCCAGTCGGTCAGGAAGAGCGCGGCGCCGTTCGAGTGCTCCTGCTCGGCGGACATGCCGGAGGCGGCGAGCACCGGCTTTCCCGCCAAGGCCGCTTCAAGGAACACCCGGCTCACCCGCCAGCCATAGGCATCAGGATCGTAAGGCAGCAGGATCACATCGGCGAGCCGAAGCAGCGCGCCATAGGCCTCGTCCGAAAGATCGTCAGGATGAACCAGCGTACCGGGATGGGTCGAGACAGCATCGATTTGCGGCCGTGCTCCGTCACCGATGTCCGGCCGCTGCAGCAGCAGCCGATAGCGCGGGTTTGCGTCGGCTAGCGCTCCAATGATGGTAGGAAGCAGAGCTGCGCCCTTGTCGGACCGCATCCTTCCGGGGCACCAGGCCAAGCGTCCTCCGTCGCGCCGGAATGCGGTCAGGCTGTCCAGGAGCGCTCGTTCCTGCGGTGGAAGCGGCGTCTCATACATTGTAGTTGATGAACCCGTCAGGCGCGCGATCTCGTCGTCGTCGAAGACATCGCCGATGCCGTCGACGGCCACGCCGAGCAGGTCCTGCAGTCTTGCTGCCAAACGGCGGTTGGTTGCGAAACAGCCGATCCGATCGGCCCATCCGCTGCCCTGCACGCGCCAGCGCAAGGCGCCGACGTCGAGCGGCCGGTACCACGACGTGTAAAGCTCCGGCTTCTCGTGAAACATGAGCGCCATGCGCGGCGGGGCGGCGAGAAACAGCGGCAGCGCCAGCAACTCGGCAAGCATCGCGACGGTGGCTGTCGGCACCAGCACGCGCAGCGCATCCGACCGGGCGGCCTCGATGTCGATGGCCTCGAGCACCGCGCTCGCGAAAGGAGAGAAGGTGCTGGTCTCGAACATCCGGTCGGTGGCCGCTCGCGCGGCAGAGCTGTCTCGCCGTTCGTAGTAGGACCGCGCAAATGTCGGGATGACCTCCGCGCCCTCGATTCGTGACGGGCCGCGATAGGCGGCGTTCGCCAGGATACGGGCGGACCATCCAAGACGTTCCAGGCGGCGGGTCAGCGCGATCGCATAGCGCCAGGGATGACCGAAGCTGCCTTGCAGGTGCGGCTCGACGATCAGGACAGTGGCTGTCATGCGACGGAAATCACCGGAGCGTCGTACCGGTCGAGCAAAGCGCTGACATGTTCGCGGTAGCGCTGGCCGATGACGGCCCAATCCGCGCAGGCGAGCGCGGCCGCGCGCGTCGCCGCCCCGATCCGCCGCAACGTCTCGTCATCGCGCAGTGCGAGCTCCGCAAGGCGCCGCCCGAATTCGGCGGGCTCACATAGAATGAACTGATCGCGCAGCTCCGGCGGCACGCCGCGCGCGCCGAACCGGGTCGACAGCACCGCCAGCCCGCCGGCGGCATATTCGAAGGTCTTGATGTTCGAGCCCGAGCCGCTCTCGATCGGGTTGAGCGCGATGTCGCTGACCTGGAAGGCAAGCCATTTGGTGCTCTCGTCGACCTCGCCGAGACGGATCACGTTGACGGCATGGGATCGCTTCAACGCCTGATAGCCGCAGACCGATCCGACAAAAAGGAAGGTGATCTCGGGCATCCGGGCAGCCAGCGCCAGGATGCGGTCGGCCGCTTCGAAGTTCGGATAATGATAGGAGCCCGCGAAGATGGCCAGCCGCCCCGTACGCGTGTCGTGCAAGGCGTGACGAATGCGCCGGCGCGCCTCGGCGGTCAATGTGGGGACGCCGCGCGCGTCGACGCCGTTGGCCACCAGATGAAGCGGGACACGCTCGACATCGTAGTCGTCGCGCAGCCCCTGAATGTCGTCTGGCGAGCAGCAC
Source organism: Bradyrhizobium sp. HKCCYLS3077 (assembly GCF_051167555.1). Lineage (NCBI taxonomy): Bacteria > Pseudomonadati > Pseudomonadota > Alphaproteobacteria > Hyphomicrobiales > Nitrobacteraceae > Bradyrhizobium > Bradyrhizobium sp. HKCCYLS3077. The sequence goes on from NZ_JBNPTH010000003.1 coordinate 858,771, forward strand.
ACGATGAGATCGGCCTCGTCAACGGCCGTGGTCTCCACAGCGCGGACGGCGTCCAGCAGAGCGGGGTGCTGCTCCAGCAACGGCGCCTTCAGGCGGACTTCCACGTTGTGGGCGTCATAGATCAGCGGAATCGGCTGCGCGCAGCGGGCGTCCAGCAGCGCATGAATGGAATAGGGGTGCGAGCTGACGCACAGGTCGGCGCCGGCGAGGCGTGCGGCCAACGCGGCCTGGTAGTTGCGGCACTTGGCCCAATGCAGCGCATAGGCCGCATCGGAGGCCATCTCGACTGTCTGCTCGATCGCGTCGAGTTGCCGGTCGTAGCCGGGCTCGGTCTTGATCCGGATTTCCCGCAGGTGCGGATTGAAGGTGATGATGCGGTCGCGCCCCCTGATCTGCGGTGTGACGATCTCGACGTCGAACGTCCGCGACAGCTCGCGCGCAAGGAAGAAGATGCGCCGCTGGCCGCCGTGCATCACGGGCCAGACGGGATAGAGATTGGCGATCACGACACGGCGGCGCGACGGCGCGGGTGAAGGCTTGCCCTGTGGCTGTCGCAGCGATCTCAGCAACATCCGGCGCAGCGACGTGTCCGGAGCGAGCCGGGTCCCGAGACGGCGCGCGCGCCAGCGGAAGAAGGCAAATGCCAGACGCCCTGCTGTGGCAAGGCCGAGCCCCGTCAGGCGCCGATGCAGATGCCACAGCAGGCGATCGACCTGGCGGATGTTGGTCCGGATGCGGCGCCCGTCCTTGCGGTTCGCAGCATCGAGCTCGATGAGGAGGTCGAGCTTCTGCCACATGTGAAGATCGCTGGCGGCGATCTGGTATTGCGCTGGACCAGGCAGGCGCCCGCGCAGCGCGGCCGTCGCCGACGCGACGAAGTCGCGGCCGTCCAGAGCGATCAGATCTTCGACCGCGTATTCATTGTGAGCCGACAGGAGCGTGAGCAGGTCGGCGAGACCGCCGCTGTCGCCTTCGACGTAGCGGCTCTCGCGAACGTCCTGCGCGAATTCATAAGGATGCAATTTGCTCCAGTGCTCCAAGGTCGCGCGAAATCTGGAGCTCTGATCCGGACTTTCCACAATGAACCAACGTCAGCAATGACATTACACACGGGGCGCCGGCAGCAACATCTCAGCCGGCATCGACAAGAAACACAGTCCATGTTTCTTATCGAGCAGACCTGATGATGTCGAGTCGGTGCCGGCCCGCCGCATCGCGACGCATCGAGCGAATGCCGCGTGACGAAGGTCACGGTCTCTTCGTCCGGTGGTTCCCGGATTTCAGCTTCATTATGAACTGCTTGAACGCCGGGCCGAACTCGGCGAACAGCGGCTCGCGGCGATGCTTCAGCATCACGCCGCCGAGCAGCTTCAACCCGGTGACGAACGCCTTGCGCTCGTGGTCGTCGTTGAATAGGCCGCGGCGCTGGATGCGCGCGACGATCTCGTTGAGATCGTCATGGCTTTGGAATGTGAAATCATAACTGGGGCCCGCGTGGCCGTCGCTGCGCGGGCTGATGTCGGTGACTTCGATGGCATAGGCGTGGGGCATCTCGTCGATCTCTCGATGATTGGCCGCGGATCAGGCTGCGCCGTCGCCCTGGATCTCGGCGATCGCGCGGGTGAGGATGTCGTTGACACGCTTGGCCTCCGCCTCGCTCCAGCCCGGTCGGTGCATCTTGAGCGCCATCTTCAGCGTCTGCACCGCCTGCAGCACCTGCTCCGGCGGGTGCATGCCGCCCATGGCGCGGGCCATGATGCGCATCCGGCTGAGAAGGCCCTCGATGGCGGCTGCGTCGTCCTTCAGCGCCTGGCGGCCGGCCTCGGTGATGGCGAACAGCTTCTTGCCGCCCTCGGCTGATGCGGCTTCGATCTGGCCCATGTCCTCGAGCAGGCTGAGGATCGGATAGACCGAGCCGGGGCTCGGCGAGTAGGCGCCGCCGACCAACTGCTCGACCGCCTTGATCAGCTCGTAGCCATGTCGCGGCTTCTCGCCGATCAGCCACAGCAGCAGGCTGCGCAGGTCGCCGGGGCCGAAGAAGCGACCGCCGCCGCCACGGCCGAACTCCTCGCGGCCGCCGCGCCGTCCATCGCCTTCAAACCGGCCCGGCCCGCGATGGCGGCCGAAACCGGGACCGCGGCCGGCCAGGCGAGCGTCTTCACCCCCCTTGTCGAAGCCGTGGTGTCGCTCATGGCGGCGATGATGACCCCAGCCGCGATGCTCGTGCTCCTCGTCCCAGCCCTGGCGATCGAAAGTCCAATGATGATGATGATGATGATGTCTCATACGATATGATCTCCGTTTTGTACGAACGATATATCGTTTATAGGCATCGTTTGTCAATAGCGATCGATTGGACGCCTCGAATGATGAGCCAAGTGACTGATATATTGAGCCTTTCGTTTGCTATGGAGCGGCCGCCACGGCGGTGTCCGCGTTCGTCGCATGCGCTGTGCCGCGGTGGGCGATCAGGGCGTAGGCGACGGGGACCACGAACAGCGTGAACAGCGTCCCGATGGCGAGCCCCGTCGCGATCACGAGGCCCATGTTGAAGCGCGACACCGCGCCGGCGCCGCTGGCGGTGATCAGCGGGATCACGCCGAGCACCATCGCCGCCGTCGTCATGAGGATCGGCCGCAGTCGGATGGTGGCGGCCTCGATGATCGCCTCGGTGCGGTCCTTGCCCTGTTCGCGCAGCTCATTGGCGACCTCGACCATCAGGATGCCGTGCTTGCTGACGAGCCCCATCAAGGTGACCAGGCCGACCTGGGTGTAGATGTTGATGCTGGCGCCGCCGAGCCCGAGGCTGATGAAGATCAGCGCACCGGCGAGCGACATCGGCACCGACACCAGGATGATGATCGGGTCGACGAAGCTGTTGAACAGGGCGGCGAGCGCGAGGAAGATGATGATCAGGGCGAACACGAAAGTCGTGACGAAGCCGCCGGATTCCTGCTCGAGCTGTCGAGAGGCGCCGCCATAGTCGATCGAATAGCCCGACGGCAGCGATGTCGCGAGCTCCTTCAGGCTGTTGAGCGCATCGCCCATCGCGACGCCCGGCATCGCCACGCCCGAGATCGTCGCGGCGTTGATCTGCTGGAAGTGGTTGATCGATTCCGGAATGGTCTTGTGCTCGAGCCGGGCGACGGTCGACAGCGGCACCATCGTATTGCCGCTGGTGCGGATCGAATAGTCCAGCAGCTGATTGTCGGTGAGACGGTCGTTTTGCCGGACCTGGGGAATCACCTTGTAGGAGCGGCCCTCCAGGCTGAAATAGTCCAGATAGTTGCCGCCCAGCATGGTCGCGAGCGCGCCGCCGAGGTCGCTCATCTTCAGTCCGAGATCGGCGGCCTTGTCGCGGTCGAATACGACGGTGGTCTGCGGCTTGTCGATCTTCAGGTCGGTGTCGAGGAAGATGAACTTGCCGCTCGCGAGCGCCTTGGCCATGAAGTCGCGCGAGACGTCGTTGAGCTCGGAAAACGCACCCGTCGTGCCGATCACGAACTGGACCGGTAGGCCGTTGCTGCCCGGCAGCGGGGCGGGCTGGAAGGCGACCGAGCGGGCGCCGGCGATGCCGTTCAGCATCTGCTGGAATTCCGGCTGCAGGGTCTTGGTCGTCGCCTTGCGCTGATCCCAGGGTTTCAGCACCCAGCCGCCGATCGCCTGCGTCGGGGTGTCGATCTGGAACACCGTGCGCGTCTCCGGCCGCTGCGCGATCAGGCCGAACAGCTGCTTGCCATAGAACTCGCGCTGCTCGAGCGTGGCCGACGGCGCGGAGCTGGTCAGGGACAGCACGATGCCCTGGTCCTCGTCGGGCGCGAGCTCGCTGGTCGAGCTGACATAGAGCCAGGGGATCATCGCCAGCAGCAGCAGCGCGAACACGACGACGACAGGTTTAGTCGTGAAGACGCTCTCCAGCCCGCGGCGGTAGGCGTGGGCGAGACGTTCGAGCACGTGGTCGATGGTGCGGACCAGCCGCGCCTCCAGCGTCTGCGCGTCGCGCTCGGTCCGGCGCAGCAGCCAGGCGCAATTCATCGGCGACAAAGTCAGCGCGATCACGGCGGACACCGTGACGGCGCCGGCAAGGGTGAAGGCGAATTCGGTGAACAGCGCGCCGGTGAGACCGCCCTGGAAGCCGACCGGCACATAGACGGCGATCAGCACCACGGTCATCGCGATGATCGGGCTCGCCAGCGCGCGCGCCGACTGGATCGCGGCATCGACCGGCGCGACGCCCTCGTCGATCAGCCGGTGCACCGCCTCGACCACGATGATGGCGTCGTCGACGACGAGCCCGATCGCGAGCACCAGCGCCAGCAAGGTCAGCAGGTTGATCGAGAAGCCCATCAGCAGCATCAGGCCGAAAGTGCCTATCAAGGACAGCGGGATCGCGATCACCGGGATCAGCACCGAGCGCCACGAGCCCAGGAACATGAACACCACGAAGATCACGATGGCGATCGCTTCCACCAGCGTATGGACCACCTCGTCGATCGAGGAGTTCACGAAGTCGGTGGAGTCGTAGAGAACCTCGCTGGTGATGCCGTTCGGCAGCTGGCGCTGCAGGTCCGGCAGGACCGCCTTCACGCCGTTGATGACGTCGAGCAGGTTGGCGGTCGGCGCCACCTGGATGCCGATATAGACGGCGGTCTTGCCGTTGAAGCGCGTCGCCGAGTCGTAGTCGTCATTCCCCAGCGTGACATTGGCGACATCGCGCAGGCGGATGATGGCGCCGTTGACCTGCTTGACGACGAGATTGCGGTACTGCTCCAGCGAATGCAGGTTGGTCGCGGCGGCGAGATCGACCTGCACGAGGCGGCCCTTGGTGGTGCCGAGACCGGAGATGTAGTCGTTGCCGGACAGCGCCGTCGACACGTCCGTCGCGGTCAGGCCATAGGCGGCGAGCTTGTCCGGATCGAGCCAGGCGCGCAGCGCGAACTTCTTGGCGCCGAGCAGCTCGGCGGTCTGCACGCCGGAGACGGCCTGCAGCTTCGGCTGCACCACGCGGGTGAGATAATCGGTGATCTGGTTCGGCGCCAGCACGTCGCTGGCGAAGCCGATATACATGGAGTCGATGGTCTGGCCGACCTTCAGCGTCAGGGTCGGCTGCTGCGTGCCGGTCGGCAGCTGGTTCAGCACCGAGTTCACTTTGGCGTTGATCTCGGTCATCGCCTTGCCGGAATCGTAGTTGAGCCGCAGGTTCACCGTGATCGTGCTGCTGCCGGTGACGCTGGTCGACGTCATGTAGTCGATGCCGTTGGCCTGGGCGATCGCGTTCTCCAGTGGCGTCGTGATGAAGCCGGCGATGATGTCGCTGTCGGCGCCGGCATAGGCGGTGCTGACCGTCACGATGGCGTTCTGCGTGCGCGGATATTGCAGGATGGCGAGCGTCGTCATCGAGCGCAGACCGAGCACGAGGATCAGCGCGCTGACCACGAGCGCCAGCACCGGCCGGCGGATGAAGATGTCTGTGAAACGCATGGGGGGTCTGATCTCGGCTGGCGCGCGGTTACTGATCGACGACATCAGGAGCGGCTTCCGCCACGGGCACGTGCGAATTGTCGACCTTCACGGGGCTGCCATTGCGCAGCTTGATCTGTCCGGCGATCACCACCGTCTCGCCCGGCTTGACGCCCTCGGTGATCGCGATGCGGTCGCCCTTGGCCGGCTTGCTCTTGATGAACATCTGCCGCGCCTTGCCCTGGCCGTCCTTGAGATCGTCGACGACGTAGACGAGGTCGCCATAGGGATTGCTGACGACAGCGGTCAGCGGCAGGGTCACGAGTTGCTCCGGCTGGCCTACTCCGATCTCGACCTTGGCGAACATGCCCGGCAGCAGGCGCGCTTTTTCATTGTGCAGGGTGGCGCGGACCTGGACGTTGCGGCTGGTGGAATCGACCTTGGCGTTGATCGCCGAGATCTGGCCGGTGAAGCGCTCGCCGGGAAAGGCATCGACGGAGATGCTGACATCCTGGCCGATCCTGATATCGGCGAGCGACTGCTGCGGCAGATAGAAATCGACGAAGATCGGATCGAGGCTCTGCAGGGTGACGATGGTGGTGCCGGCGCTGAGATACTGGCCGAGATCGACGGCGCGGATGCCGAGCCGGCCAGCGAACGGCGCCTTCAAGGTCTTCTGCTCGACGACGGCCTTCTGTTGCGCCACCAGCGCCTGCGCGTTCTTCAGATTGGCGCGGTCGCTGTCGAGCGTCGCCTGGCTGACGGCGTTGAACTTGATCTGCTCCTCGTCGCGCTTGACGACGATCGCGGCGTTCTCGGCGGTGGCCTGCAGCGACTGCAGCTTGGCGACGTCGTCGGTGGCCACCAGCTGCAACAGCGACTGGCCGGCTTCGACCGAATCGCCCGAATTGAACTGGATGCTCTGCACGATGCCGGAGACCTGCAGCGCCAGGTCGGCGCCGTTGACGGCGCGCAGCGAGCCGACGGCGGTGAGATTGGAGCGCCACGACGCGGTCGCCGCGACAGCGGTCGAGATCGTCTGCGGCGGGTTGGCCATCGCGCCGATCGCCTTGGCGATCATGATGCCCTTGAACGTCTGGAAGCCGTACAGGCCGCCAAACAACAAGGCCATGACGGCCAGCATGATCGTCATGCGTTTCTTCATTACAGTGCTTCCTGGGTCGTGCGGTTAGGGCCGGCGAAATAGCCGGGATTGGCGCGTGGCAGCGCCGCTGGTGTCTCGTCCTGGCGATTCCACCAGCCGCCGCCGAGCGCCTGGAACAGCGCCGCGGTGTCGGTGAAGCGTGTCGCCTGCGACTTGATGCGGGAGACGCGCGCGTTGAGGTAGGACTGCTGCGCCGTGATGACGTTGGCGTAAGGAACGGCGCCGCTCTTGAACTGCTCGATCGCCATCGCCAGACTGTCGGCCGTGGCCTTCTCGGCGGCGGCCTGCGCCTTCAGCGCCTCGGCGTCGTACTGGATGGCGCGAAGCGAGTCGGCGACGTTCTGGAACGCGGTGATGACCGTGCTCTTGTAGAGCGACAGGTCCTGCTCGAAGGTCGCGACGTCGGCTTCCTTGGTATGATAGAGCGTGCCGCCGTCGATCAGCTTCTGGCTGACGCTCGAGGCCGCCTCCCACACCAGCGTCGTCGGCGAGAACAATCGCTCCGGTCCGCTCGCGCCATAGCTGCCCGACAGCGTCAGTTGCGGCAGCAGGTTGGCGATGCCGACGCCGACTGTCGCGGTCGCCTGGTGCAGGGTCGCCTCAGCCTGCCGGATGTCGGGGCGCTGGCGGACGAGCGAGGAGGGCAGGGAGACCGGCAGCCTGCGCGGCAGCCGCAGCTCCGCGAGCGTCACATGCTCGCCGCGGTCCTGGCTAGGCAGCCGGCCGAGATAGGCCATCAGCTGGTTGCGCTGCTGCGCGAGTTGCTTCTGCAGCGGGGCCAAGGTCGCCTTGGCCTGCGCCAGCGTCGCCTCCTGCGACAGCACGTCGGATTTGGAAATGGCGCCGACGTCGAACTGGCGCTGGATGCGCCCGAGCTGATCGGTCTCGGCCTTGATGATCTCCTCGGTGGCGGCGATCTGATCGCGCAGCGAGGCGTCGGTGATCGCGGCCGTCACCACATTGGCCGTGAGCGCGAGGTAGGTCGCCTCCATCTTGAACGCCTGGTAGTCGGCTTGTGCTTGCAGTGCCTCGACCTGCCGCCGTGTGCCGCCCCAGACGTCGAGCGCATAGCTGACGCTGACCGATGCGCCGTAGAGCGTATAAAGCGAGGTCTGGCCCGGCCACTGACCCTGCTGCGTGGTCGAAGCCTGCGTGCGCTCCGCCGATCCGCTCGCGCTCACCTGTGGAAACAGCGCGCCTTGTTGCGACAGGGCGTTCTCCCGCGCGGCGCGCAGCGCCAGTTGCGCGGCCTCGATGTCCGGATGATTGCGAATCGCCTCTTCGACGAAGGCGTTGAGCTGCCGTGAGTGAAACAGCGCCCACCAGACGCCGGGGAGGTCACTCCCGGATGCGAAGCTCTGCGCGTTGCCGCCCGGCGTGACGGCGCTCGCGGTCGAACCGAGGCGCTGCTCGCGGACGTAGCCGGTGGCGGCCGGCGCGTCCGGGGACATGAAGTCGGGCCCGACAGCGCAGGACGCCAGCAGCACGCTGCAACTGACGACCCCGAGCGAAACGGGAATTCCACCGCGTCGCGGGACCGGCCTCGACGAGATGGGAAACATTTCGACATGATCAGACATAAAACTAAACCGTTTCGTTCTCATTGAGCGACCATGCTTGCCGTGTCAGGCTTGAGTCAAGTCACGTTGGTGCTAGGAAGCGGCATGGTCACATCTTCTTCGCAAGCCGGTCCGTCAGGCGCTCTCGCGGCCGCGGGCCGCTCCGAGCTCAAGCACGGGCAGATTCTCGACAGTGCGCGGACGCTGTTTCTCGAGGTCGGGTTCGACAACAGCAGCGTCGATGCGATCGCGCGGCTGGCCGGGGTGTCGAAGGCGACGCTGTATGGTCATTTCGCCGACAAGGATGCGCTGCTGCTGGCGCTGGTCGAGGACGATTGCCGTCGGCGGCGTGAGCCGCTCTGGATCGAGACGGGGCAGATCATCGAGCTCGAACGGGATCTGCGCGAGATGGCGCGCCGTTTCCTGTCGATGTTTCTGGACGACCGCGGATTGGCGATGCATCGGCTGATCATGTCGTGCGCCTCACGCTACCCGGCGGTCGCGCAGGCGTTCATGACAGCGGGGCCGGACCGGTGCGATGCAGAGGTCGCGGCGTTCCTGCGCGCGGCGCAGAAGCAGGGACTGCTCGATATCGGCAATGTCAGGTTGGCCGCGACGCAGTTTCTCACCCTGATCCAGGGGCGGCTGCCATTGACGTGGGCGCTGTCGATGCAGGCGCCGAGCCCGGCCGAATGCCGCGCTCAGCTCGAAGGCGGGATCAAGGTCTTCATCGCAGCCTATGGGCGGCCGACGGCAGGCCGAAAGGCGGCTTGCAAGCCAGTGTCAAAGGCTACTTCAGGGTCCGCGTCAAAGACGCCCCTTCGACCGCAGCTCAAGCGGCCCTCGCGACGGCGATGAACGTCAGGTCGGAGCGGATGTCGCGACGGCCGGTTTGACTTGCGCGTCGCCCGTCCGCTTCGGCCGCCGCAGCCGGCGCTGCGTCCAGATCAGGACGCCCGTGATGAGCAGCGCGAGCAGCACCACCGAGATCAGTACGTTGGCAGCGCTGCCGATCAGCGACCAGTTGCCTTCGTGCAGCAGCCGCACCCAGTTGCGCGGCAGCGCGGAGACGCCATCGGCGGTCACGGCATAGGCGCGCAGTTCGTCGCCCTCGATGATTCGCGCCAGCATTCGCCCGCCGCGAGTGCCGATCATGTTGACGGTGGCGAGATCATGATCCCTGGCAGCGATGCTGACCGCCTCCGTCAAGGAGACACGCTTGCCTGCTGTCGCCGGCGCACTGAAGAAGCTGTTGCTGGGGTCGAGCAGGACGCCGGTCAAGGGGCTCAGCAGGATCAGCGGCAGCGTGAACCAAGCTGCGCCCTTGTGCCAGCCCGACAGCGTGTTGCGCAGCCGCGGCAGCCCCATCAGAATGCCGATGATCATGATGACGATCATCCCGATGGTGGAGATCGTCGTGAGACCCTCGATGCCGATCAGGTGCTCATGGGTCATGCGCGCCCATTGAAACACGCTGCTCGCTGCGGGCTTGTCGGCGACCGCGCCGGTGGCCATGTCGAGCTCGGTGCCGGGCCGGCCCTGCAAGGTCAGATGCTGCGTCGTCGGATTGATCGAGATGCCGCGCGCCTTGCCGTCGGGATCGTATTGCTTGATAAGTGCGACGACGCGCGCCGGATCGACGCTGCCCGGCTTCACGGCAGCGATCTGGGCGATCGGCTCGAAGGAGAGGATCAGTCCGGTGGCGATGATCACGAGCAATGGCAGCGCAAAGGTCAGGCTGATCCAGCGGTGGAGCTTGAGCAGAAGCTGCTTGTTCATCGTCATCTCCAGATGATCGTCTTGCACACGGGGCGTGGGCGAGATCGTTGTCCCTCGGCACTCACTCCCTGAACGTTTCTGTTGATCGCGCAAGGGACGACGCGGGCGATCGGTCGTGTTCTCATTAGCCGAGCGCAGCATTGGGACGAAGGAGATAACTATTAATTTTAGGTCATGCGCCGTTTGATCGGCGTCATTGCAGCAAATGCGAATCCGGTCTTACGCGGATGATTTCAATTTGCATCAGATGCCAAATTGCCGCCATCGAGCACCTGCTTGAGGCGTGCGGCGTCCAAGCCATTTTCCCAGCGTGCGATGACGATGGTCGCGACCGCATTGCCGATCAGATTGGTCGGCGTCAGGCCCTGTGACATCAGGCGATGGATGCCAAGCACGAGCGCGACGCTGGCGACGGGAATGGTGCCGGTCGCGGCCAGCGTCGCCGCCAGCACGACGAAGGCGGCGCCGGCGATTCCCGCTGCGCCCTTGGACGTCACCAGCAGGATCAGCAGCAGGCCGATCTGATGCCCGATGTCGAGATGGGTGTTGGTGGCCTGCGCCAGGAAGACCGCGGCGGTGGCGAGGTAGAGGCAGGTGCCGTCGAGATTGAACGAGTAGCCGGTGGGAATGACGAGGCCGACGATGCTGCGTTCGCAGCCCGCGGCCTCCAGCTTGGCCAGCATGCGCGGCAGCACGGTCTCGGACGAGGTGGTGGCGATGCAGACCAGGATCTCGTCGCGGATGTAGCGGATCAGCTTCCACAGGCTGAAGCCCGCGAAGGCGGCGATCGGGCCGAGCACGGCGGCGATGAAGATCAGGCAGGTCAGATAGAAGCTGCCGAGCAGCAGGCCGAGCTTGGCGAGCGAGCCGATCCCGAACTTGCCGACCGTGAAGGCGATCGCGCCGAAGGCGCCGAGCGGAGCCGCCCACATCACGATGCGGACGACACCGAAGATCATCTGGCCGGCGACCTCGATCACGTCGGTCACGGCCTTGGCGCGGTCGCCGAGCCAGATCAGGGCGAAGCCGCACATCACGGAGATGAAGAGGACCTGGAGGATGTTGCCTTCGGCGAACGCGCCGACGAAGGTCTGCGGGATGATGTTGAGCAGGAACGGCACCAGGCCGACCGCAGCGGTCTGCTTGACGTAGGGCTCGATGGTCGCGGAATTGATCGTCGCGGGGTCGACGTTCATGCCGACGCCCGGCTGGAACAGGTTCACCGCCGCGAGGCCGATGATCAGCGCCAAGGTCGTGATCACCTCGAAATAGACCAGCGCCTTGATGGCGACGCGGCCGACCTTGGCCATGTCCGCCATGTGGGCGATGCCGTTGACGACGGTGCAGAAGATGATCGGCGCGATCAGCATCCGGATCGCCTTGATGAAGGCATCCCCCAGCGGCTGCATCTGTGCGCCGAGATCCGGCTTCACCGCGCCGAGCAGGATGCCGGCGGCCATCGCGATCAGGACCTGGACCCACAATTCCTTCCACCAGCCGCGGCGGGCGCTGCCGGCGGGCGCGGCGAGGGTCGAACTCGAACTGCTCATGTCAGGTCCTGTCGGGCACAAGGCGCGGGAAGGGGCGCGTCTTCATGGAAGCTGCGCGTCATCGCGTCAAATGCAGCGGATGCAAAGGGCGTTTGCGATTTTTCCATTGTTTCGCTGCTATCGTGTTGCAGAAGGATCGCGCGAGAGGCCATCCGACATCCCCCACATCCTGACGTCATGGTTGAACCGAGAGGCAAATTGCCTTCTGCGGCCATCGGCTTATGGCGATGTCTTCGCGTGAGGCTTGCGACGGCGGATGTCGCCTGTTCGCTGTGCCAGCCGTGCAGCTCAAACAGGTTGAAGTCGCAATGGAGCGAGACCGCGTCCGAGGCTGTTGCTCGCGGTTCCGTACCGCGAAAAAAGCGTTGTGCGTCAAGCACCTGAGCGCGCGGGATTCAAGCCTGATCCGCAGTTCATGCGGTTGTCGAGCGCGACGGCGCAATGCTATCGACGACGCCAAGGACGACCGGATCGCCGGTTGCAGCTCATCAGGAGAGGAAACACCATGGCCGACGCGCTCATTATCGACGCCTGCAGGACCCCGCGCGGCATCGGCAAGGCCGGCAAGGGCGCGCTGGCGGGGCTGCACCCGCAGCGCCTTGGTGCCACCGTGCTGCGCGCGCTGGCCGAGCGCACCGGCATCAACACCGGCGATGTCGACGACATCATCTGGGGCTGCTCGTCGCAGCGCGGGCCGCAGAGCGGCGATCTCGGACGCATGTCGGCGCTCGACGCCGGCTACGACATCCGCGCCTCCGGCGTCACGCTCGACCGCTTCTGCGGCTCCGGCATCACCAGCGTCAACATCGCGGCCGCGCAGATCATGGCCGGGCAGGAGGATCTCGTCATCGCCGGCGGCTGCGAGATGATGTCGATGGATGGCCGGCGCGGCGAGGGGCCGCTGATGATGGATGCCGGCAATCTGCATCTGCGCGCGCTGCATCCGCAGTCGCACCAGGGCGTCTGCGCCGACGCCATCGCCACCATGGAGGGCATCACCCGCGCCGATGTCGACGCGCTCGGGCTGGAGAGCCAGAAGCGCGCGGCGGCGGCGATCGCCGGCGGCCATTTCAAGAAGAGCCTGGTGCCGGTGCATCGCGAGGACGGCAGCCTTGCGCTCGACCACGAGGAATATCCGCGGCCGCAGACCACGGCGGAGGCGCTGGCGGGCCTCAAGCCGGCATTCCCCGCGATTGCCGATTACGCGCTCGACGACAAGGGCACCACCTATCGCAACCTGATCCTGCAGCGCTACCCGGGCCTCGAGATCCAATTCATGCATCACGCCGGCAATTCCTCCGGCGTGGTCGACGGTGCCGCCGCGATTCTGCTGGCCTCGCCGTCCTACGCCAAGGCGCATGGCCTGAAAGCCCGAGCGCGCGTGGTCGCGACGGCGAACATGGGCGATGACCCGACCCTGATGCTCAACGCTCCGGTGCCCGCGACCCGCAAGGTGCTGGCCAAGGCCGGGCTCACGACCGACGACATCGACCTGTTCGAGATCAACGAGGCGTTCGCGGTCGTTGCCGAGAAGTACATCCGCGACCTCAAGCTCGACCGCGCCAAGGTCAATGTGAACGGCGGCTCGATCGCGCTGGGGCATCCGATCGGCGCCACCGGTTCCATCCTGATCGGCACGCTGCTCGATGAACTTGAGCGGCGCGACCTCAAGCGCGGCCTGGTCACGATGTGCGCGGCCGGCGGCATGGCGCCCGCGATCATCATCGAGCGGGTCTGAGCGCTCACATCTCCATCGAGGCATGACGCCCGCTGCGGACCTCCCGCGGCGGGCGTTGCTTTTGGGACCCACCGTTCTGGAACGCCCGTGCCCGCTGCGACCTTCCGCACGCTCGTTGACACCCCACGTTCCCGCGACGGCTCCGCTGCGGTTCCAGTTTCCGGACCAGCCAACCACGTTTCGGCTGGAAAGGAATTCGCGCTTGTTCCGCAAATGGCGACAGGTTATTGCCACGCAGAGGCCTCCTCGTAGAAGAAATGGCTCTCGTGCTCTCGACGCTGTCGCATATCATCGATCGCAAGGCCTCGAACCGGGTGGTCACGCGGCTGCGGGCCCTGCTGCGCAGCAACGAGTTCTATTTGATCCCGTTGGCGCTGGTGATCGGCGTGTCCACCGGTGCGATCGTGACGGTGATGAGCCTGATTGCGCAAGTCGCGCATGTGGTGATCTACGGTATTCCTATCGACGTCCGGCTCAGCGCCAATGCCTGGGTCAATCCGGTGGTCGCCTTGATCGCGCCGGCCTGCGGCGGTCTGATCCTCGGCCTGATGGAATGGCAGCGGCGGCGCTGGAAGATCGCGGCGGCCGTCGATCCCGTGGAGGCCAATGCGCTGCGCGGCGGCCGGTTGTCGATGCGCGACAGCGTCGTGGTCAGCAGTCAGACGCTGATTTCCAACGGCTCCGGCGCCTCCGTCGGCCTCGAGGCCGGCTACACCCAGATCGGCGCCGGCGTGGCCTCGCTGCTTGGTCAATACCTCACGCTTCGCCGCAACGACCTCCGCCTGATCGTGGGCTGCGGTGCGGCCGCGGCGATCGCGGCGGCGTTCGGCGCGCCGATCACCGGCGCATTCTACGCCTGCGAACTGATCGTCGGCGTCTATTCGGTCGCAAGCGCCGCGCCGATCCTGGCGGCCTCGCTGGCCGGCGCCCTGACCTCGCAATATCTCACCGGCGCGCCGTACTCGCTGGAGATCCAGAAAGTCGGCGCTGTCGGCTTCGAGCAGTACATTGCGCTGTTCGTGCTGGCGCTGCTCGTCGCCTTCATCGGCATCGTGGTGATGCGCGCTTCGCCGGCGGTGGAGCGGCTGTTCGTTCGCATCCCGGTCTGGCTGCGGCCGGTGATCGGCGGCCTCTGCGTCGGCGCCATGGCGATCGTGACGCCGCAGGTGCTCGCGGCCGGCCACGGCGCGATGCTGCTTGACCTGCATCGCGAGATGGCGGTCGGCATGATCGCCACCATTATCGTGCTCAAGCTTGCGGCGTGCCTGATTTCGCTGGCCTCCGGCTTTCGCGGCGGCCTGTTCTTCGCTTCGCTGTTCATCGGCAGCCTGCTCGGCAAGCTGTTTGCCGGGCTGATCGCGATCGTCGGCCTTGGCCTCGGGCTGACGCTCGATCCCGTCGTGGCGATGCTCACCGGCATGGCGACGCTCGGCGTCGCCATCGTCGGCGGACCGCTGACGATGTCCTTCCTGGTGCTGGAAATGACCCGCAGCGTCGACGTCACCGCCGTCGTGCTCGGCGCCTGCATCGTGACCTCGGTGTGCGTGCGCGTGCTGTTCGGGCACTCGTTCTCGACCTGGCGCCTGCATCTGCGCGGCGAGACCATCCGCAGCGCCAACGACGTCGGCTGGCTGCGCAACCTCACGGTCGAGCGCCTCATGCGCTCCGACGTCGGCAAGGTGCCGACCACGACCTCGATCGCCGCCTGCCGCCGCGAATTCGCCCTCGGCACGCGTCAGGCCGTGGTCGTGGTCAACAACAGCGATGATTATTGCGGGCTGGTGTCGCTGCCCGACCTGTTCTCGGGCGAGCTGGATTCGATCGCCGACGAGATCCAGGTGGTCGAGCTCGCCAAATATTTCGATGTCGCGCTGTTGCCGGAAATGAACGTCAAGACGGCGATGAAGATTTTTGACGATTCCGGCGCCGAGGTGCTGGCGGTGCTGGAGTCCGAGAACAGCCGCAAGGTGATCGGCTTCCTGACCGAGTCCTTCGCGCGCCGCCGCTATGTCGAGGAGATCGACCAGGCGACGCGCGGTGTGCTCGGCGCCCTGTCGTGATCGCGTCGCATCGCCGCGCGACGTGATCCCTGGGCCAGGATAGGCTGCCGGCCGTTTGGGACGCGCGAGGACGACATGATGAGACGGATCACAACGGCTGTCGTTTGCGCCCTGACGACGACGACGGCTGCCGCCGAGCCTGCGGTGCTCAAGGGCAAGGACGCGTTCGGAAGCTGGCAGGGCGACACGCCGGGCACGATCCGCCTCATCCGTCCCGAGGACCTGCCGAAGCCCGGGGCGACGGCGTCCGCCGCCAACGTCTCCCGCGTGTTGCAGCGGCCGGCCTCGGCCGTTCCCAAGGTGCCCGACGGATTCAGGATCGCGCTGTTTGCTGAGGGGCTGAGCGGACCGCGCATCATCCGCACCGCGCCGAACGGCGACATCTTCGTCGCCGAGACGCGGGCAGGGCGTGTCCGCGTGCTGCGCCCGAGCGAGGATGGCAGCAAGGTCGCGTCGAGTGAGATCTTCGCCGACCGGCTCGGCCATCCCTTCGGCATCGCCTTTTATCCGAGCCGCGATCCGCAATGGGTCTATGTCGCGAGCACCGAGCGCGTGATGCGCTTTCCGTATCGCTCCGGCGACACGAAGGCCTCGGGGCCGATGCAGGTGGTCGTCCCCGATCTGCCGGCGGGCTATGGCCATTCCACCCGCGACATCGTCTTCACGAAGGACGATGCCCGCATGCTGGTCTCGGTCGGCTCGGCTGGCAATGTCGGCGAGGCCCTGGGCGAGCCGGCCGGCGGGCTTGCTGCCTGGATCAAGGCGCATCCGCTCGGCGCGGCCTGGGGCGGCGAGACCGATCGCGCCGGCGTGCTGGCTTTCGATCCCGATGGCAAGAACCGCACGCTGTTCGCGAGCGGCATCCGCAACTGTGTCGGCCTCGCCATCCAGCCGGCGACGGGTACGCCGTGGTGCTCGACCAATGAGCGCGACGGGCTCGGCGACGATCTCGTGCCGGACTACGTCACGCGGGTGAGGGAGGGCGCCTTCTACGGCTGGCCCTGGTACTACATGGGCGACAACCCCGATCCGCGCCATGCTGGCGAGCGGACCGATCTCAAGGGCAAGATCACCGTGCCCGACGTGCTCTTGCAGGCACATTCCGCCTCGCTCGGCTTGACGTTCTATGACGGCACGCTGTTTCCGTCCGACTATCGCGGCGACGCCTTTGCCGCCGAGCACGGTTCGTGGAACCGGTCGAAGCGCACCGGCTACAAGGTCATTCGGATCAGGCTCAAGGATGGCGCGCCCACCGGCGAATACGAGGACTTCGTCACGGGCTTCGTCGTCAACGACCGCGAGGTCTGGGGCCGTCCGGTCGGCGTCACCGTCGCGCGCGACGGCAGCCTTTTGATCTCCGAAGACGGCAACGGCACGATCTGGCGCGTCAGCCGCTGAGGTGTGTTCTGCGGCGCAGGAACCTCCCGACCCAGGATGGGTTGTGTGCGGGGTTGAACGCCGGAAGCCTGCATGAACATCTTCGATCCGAAAGGACCGGTCGCCGCAGCCCAGCAGACGATCCTGATCGATTCCGTGATCATCATGCTGGCGATCATCGTTCCGACCTCGATCGCGGTGCTGGCCGCCGCCTACTGGTTCCGCAGCTCCAACACCCGAGCACGCTACCGGCCCGATTTTGCCTATTCCGGTGCCGTCGAGCTCGTCGTGTGGTCGATTCCGGCGCTTACCGTGATCCTGCTCGGCGGCGTCGCCTGGATCGGTTCGCATGAGCTCGATCCCGCCAAGCCGGTCGCTGGCACCGGTCTCCCCATTCGCATCCAGGCGGTATCGCTCGACTGGAAATGGCTGTTCATCTATCCCGACCGGCGCATCGCGACCGTCAACAGCCTCACCGTTCCGATCGGGGCGCCGCTGCAGTTCGAGCTGACCTCCGGCAGCGTGATGACCGCGTTCTTCATCCCGCAGCTCGGCGGCATGATCTACACCATGAACGGCATGGTGACGCGGTTGAACCTGTGCGGCGATCACGTCGGCACCTACAAGGGGCTCGCCTCGCAGTTCAGCGGCGACGGCTTTCCCGACATGATGTTCGACACTAACGTGGTGTCGCAGCCCGATTTCACCAATTGGGCGACCAGTGCGGCGAAGAGCGACCAGGTGCTCGACGAAGCCAGCTACAAGCAGCTTGCCGCTCAGTCGGTCGAGAAGACGCCCAGGACCTATCGGCTCGCCGATCCCGAGCTGTTCGGCAAGATCGCCAGCCAGCACATCCCGCCGGCGCCGGGACCGCAGCTCAGCGAGAACCAGTCGCGGCCAGAGGGCGGAGCGTCGCATGCCCATTGATCCGTTTGCAGCCGGAGTGGACCGATGTCGGTGACCACGGTCGAGCAATCGCCGGTCTATGCCGATCCGCATCATCTGCGTGCCGCCGACCATCCGGGGCCGGCGCCGAAGCGGATCGTGACCGGGTTCGGATTCTGGATCTTCCTGCTCTCCGACATCGTGATGTTCTCGTGCTTCTTCGCGAGCTTCGCGGTGCTGTCGGGCGGCACGGCCGGCGGCCCCGGCGGGGCCGAGCTGTTCGACATCCGCAACGTCGCGATCGAGACCGCGCTGCTGCTGCTGTCGAGCTTCACCTGCGGAATGGCGAGCATCGCCGCCGACCGCCACAACGCGTTCTGGTTCCAGGTCGCGATGGCGGTCACGGGCCTGCTCGGCGCCGGCTTTCTGGCGATGGAGATCCGCGAGTTCGCCGATCTCGTCGGCCGCGGCGACGGGCCGAGCCGCAGCGCCTTCCTGTCGGCGTTCTTCACCCTGGTCGGATGCCACGGCCTGCACGTCGCGGCCGGCATACTCTGGCTGCTCACCATGATGGCGCAGGTGGTGGCGAAGGGATTCCGCGCCGACATCGAGCGCCGCATCCTGTGCTTTGCGCTGTTCTGGCATGCGCTCGACATCATCTGGGTCGCGGTGTTCTCCGTGGTCTATCTGCTCGGGAGTGCGACATGAGCGATCACGCCCAGGAATTTGGCGACCGTGGCGATCTCGCGCCGGGCGAGCAGCAGCACGGCGACCTGCGCTCGCGCGTCCTGTTCTATCTGGCCGGCCTCGGCCTCGCGATCCTCCTGACCGCCGCGTCGTTCTTCATCGCGGGGACCCATCTCGTCTGGCAACCCTCCATTCCTGTCGCCATCATCGTGCTGGCGATCGCGCAGATGGGCGTGCACCTCGTGTTCTTCCTGCACATCACCACCGGACCCGACAACACCAACAACGTGCTCGCGCTCGCCTTCGGTCTGCTGATCGTCCTCCTCGTGGTCGGCGGCTCGCTGTGGATCATGGCGAACCTGAACCACAACATGATGCCGATGAATCAGCTGATGCAGATGCAGCAGTAAGCATCTTCGCCGATCACCGAGCCTTTGCTGAGCCCCTGGATCGCTTCGCTGCGCTCGCGATGACGGAGTTTGCGGGGCGAGGTGCCCGCCACAGTCGTCATTGCGAGCGAAGCGAAGCAATCCAGGGGCCGCGCGAACGCTGTAAATTTGCTCCCGCGCGTCAACGCGTCGTCCTTACTTCTTCTGCGCCCGGCAATTGAACGCACGGCGGAAGCCCGACGCTCTCGCGTCGTCCTCGGAGCAGAACCAGCGATCGGGCTCGGTGGTCGCCGGATAGCTCGGGCAACCCTGCAGATGATAGATGCCGATATTGCCGGTGACACGGGCGCGCACCGCGAACTTGCCCTTGATGGTGCAGCCGGGCGGCGCGCTCGGCGCTTCCGGGAACAGCACCGCGCGGATCTCGCGGTCGCGATCGGCGCGGCAGGCCGCGCCGAGCAGGGTGCCATCCTTCTTGTCGCTGCGGAACTCGGCCGGCGCGATGAAGCAGCCCTTCCAAAGTCCGCGCAGCGCCTCCTTGGCCGCGGCGACGTCGTCCTTGACCCGTGCCTTGGCTGCCGGATCGGCGCTGACCGCGAAGCCCGCGCGCGCCATCTGCTGGTTGAGGCTGACCTTGTCGCCGTCGACGGCGCAGATCCCGATCTTGCGCGTCTTCAGCGGCTTGTCCGGACCGAGATCCTCGCAGCGCACCGAGCGGCCGCCGATCAGCTTGCTGAGCTGCTCACGCGCCTCGACGCCGCAGCTCCAGGGATCGGCATGGTCGTCGATGCAGAGCTGATCGACCTCCGGCGCATCGATACCGTCGAGGCGATACACGGCGTCGCCGAGCTGGAGCGTGTCGCCGCTGCGCACTGTCGCCGTCGCGGCCAGCGCCGGGCTCAGCGCGGCCATGGACGCGATCGCAACAACGATCGCTGTCCGAAACCCGGCGGTCGACATTTCCATTTCTTTCTCCTTGCCCGTGTTGCTGTGAGTTCTAACATCTGGAACAACGCATGATCAATTCGTGCTGATCGAAGCTGCGAAGGCTTGTTGCGGTGGACCCTGCGCCCCCGCGCAGATGAGCCATGAGCCAGACGCAGCAAAACCCGACAAGACTTCCCAACGAATTCGTCTAAGAAGCATTCCAGGCTGGGATCGCGGAGACCCGGCAAGAGGGGGCTGAAGAGATGTACACCGACGATCGCTCGGCCATGCGCGCCAAGTTCGCGCCGCCGACCGAAACGCCGCGCCATGCGGGCATGTCGCGCCGAAGCCTGTTGGCAACGGCGGCGCTGCTGATCACGACGTCTGGAGCAACGGCGAAGGTCGTGACCAAGGTGCTGCCGTGGCGGCCGAACGAGGTCTACCCGGTGACGCCCGTGACGCCGGGAGGCTGGCTGTTCTTCACCACCGAGGAGGCCGCCGTCGTCGACGCGATCGTCGACCGGCTGATACCGGCGGACGAACTCGGCCCCGGCGCCAAGGACTCCGGCGTCACCACCTTCATCGACCGGCAGCTGGCCGGCCCCTATGGCGGTCACGACTGGCTCTACATGAAGGGGCCGTTCTCTACCAATCCGCTGCCGACGCAGGGCCTGCAGTCGCCTCTGACGCCGCGGCAGCAATATCGCCAGGGGCTCGCGGCGCTCGCCGCCTATTGCAAGGCCAATTTCGGCGGCCGGGCCTTCACCGATCTGTCCGGCGAGGAGAAGGACAGACTGCTCGCCGGCATGGAGAAGGGCGACGTGAAGTTCGAGGGCTTCTCCAGCCGCATGCTGTTCAATGCGGTGCATACCAACACCATGGAAGGCTTCTTCGCCGACCCGATCTACGGCGGCAACAAGGACATGGCGGGCTGGAAGCTGATCGGCTTCCCCGGCGTGCGCTACGACTTCCGCGACGTGATCGACAATCCAAACAAGCCTTACACGCTGCCTCCGGTGAGCATGCAGGGCCAGCCGGCCTGGGGAGTTCGCTGACATGGCACGCCGTCTTCCACGCAAGGATGTCGCCATCGTCGGGCTCGGCTGGACCGGCTCGATCATGGCCCTCGAACTGTGCCGCTCCGGTCTCGACGTCGTCGCGATCGAGCGCGGCCCGTGGCGCGACACCGCCACCGACTTCAACATCGGCACCGCGCCGGACGAGCTGCGCTACGCCGTCCGCCACGACATCTTCCTGCGCACGCGGCAGGAAACGCTGACGATGCGCAACAATTCGTCCCAGACCGCGCTGCCGATCCGGCGCTGGGGCAGCTTCCTGCCGGGCAACGGCGTCGGCGGCGCCGGCTCGCATTGGAACGGCCAGACCTGGCGGTTTCTGCCCAACGACTTCCGTCTGCGCAGCAACACGATCGAGCGCTACGGCGAGAAGATCATGCCGGAGGGCCACCAGATCCAGGACTGGCCGATGAGCTATGACGAGCTCGAGCCGTTCTACGACAAGTTCGAACATGTGCTCGGCATCTCCGGCAAGGCCGGCAACATCAAGGGTCAGGCGCAAGCCGGCGGCAACCCGTTCGAGGGCTGGCGCGAGCGCGACTACCCGACGCCGCCGATGAAGCAGGGCTACTCGCAGGAGCTGTTCACGAAGGCCGCGGCCGGCATGGGCCTGCATCCGTTCCCGCGGCCCTCGGCGAACCTGTCGTCGGCGTACACCAATCCTTACGGCTGCAGCATGGCGCCGTGCACCTATTGCGGATTCTGCGAGCGCTTCGGCTGCTCGAACTATTCGAAGTCGTCGCCGCAGACCTGCGTGCTGCCGGCGCTGGTGCGCGAGCCGAATTTCGAGGCCCGCACCGAATGCGAGGTCACCAGGGTCAACCTGTCGGGCGACGGCAAGATGGCGACCGGCGTGATCTATGTCGATGCCAATGGCGAGGAGTGGGAGCAGCCGGCGGACCTCGTGCTGCTGTGCGCCTACGGCCTGTTCAACGTCCGCCTGATGCTGCTGTCGGGCATCGGCAAGCCCTATGATCCGAACTCGGGCGAGGGTGTGGTCGGCCGCAACTACGCCTACCAGACCGGCTCCGGCGCGACCGCCTTCTTCGACAACGTCAACTTCAATCCGTTCGCCGCGGCGGGCTCGCTCGGCGTGGCCCTCGACGACTACAACAGCGACAATTTCGATCACGGCCCGCATGGCTTCGTGGGCGGCGCGTCGATCACCAACGCCTACACCAACGGCCGGCCGATCATGTACCGGCCGACGCCGCGGGGCACCCCGACCTGGGGCTCGGCCTGGAAGAAGGCGGTGCGCGAGACCTATCAGCGCGTCACCAATGTCGGCGCCCAGGGCAGCGTGATGAGCTACCGCGCCAACTACCTCGACCTCGACCCGACCTACAAGGATGAGCTCGGGCGGCCCCTGATGCGGATGACGTTCGACTACCAGCCGAACGAGATCAAGATGGCCAACTGGATGGCCGAGCGCTGCGAGGAGATCGCCAAGGCGATGGGCGCCAAGACCACGCAACTCAACCGGCTCAACACGCCGTGGAACGTGGTGCCGTATCAGAGCACGCACAACACCGGCGGCACCGTCACCGGTTCTGACCCCAAGACCAGCGTGCTGAACCGCTATCTGCAGTCCTGGGACGTCTCGAACGTCTTCGTGTTCGGCGCGTCGACCTTCCCGCAGAACGCCGGCTACAACCCGACGGGCACGGTGGGGGCGCTGACCTATTGGGCGCTCGATGCCATTCAGAACAAATATCTGAAATCTCCCGGAGCTCTGGTGCAGCAATGAGCGCGAACATGACGAGGCACGGGACCACGCGCGGGCATGGGCTGCGGCATCTGCTGGCCGTCGCGCTGCTGACGATCCCGTCGGCGGCGATCGCCGATCCCGACACCTATCTCGAAGCGATGCGCGGCAGGGCGCTGGTGACGGCCGGCGACTGCGTCGCCTGCCATACCGCGCCCGGCGGCGCGCCGTTCGCCGGCGGGCTGGCGCTGCAGACCCCGTTCGGCGCGATCATGACGCCGAACCTGACGCCGGACAACGTCACCGGCATCGGCAGCTGGAGCGCGGACGATTTCGCCCGCGCCATGCATGAGGGCAAGCGGCCGAACGGCGCGCGGCTCTATCCGGCATTCCCTTATCCGTCCTACACCAAGGTGACGCGCGCGGACTCCGACGCGATCTTCGCCTATCTGCGCTCGCTGGCGCCGGTGTCGAACGCGGTCAACCGCAACACTCTGCCGTTCCCGTTCAACATCCGCACCTCGATGCTGGGCTGGAACGCGATGTTCTTCACGTCGGGCGAGTTCAAGCCAGATCCGGCGAAATCGGAGATTTATAATCGCGGTGCCTATCTGGTCGAAGGCCTCGGCCATTGCGGAGTCTGCCATACGCCGATGAACGCGCTCGGCGCCAACAAGTCCGACCGCGCGTTCCAGGGCGGACAGATCGACAATTGGACGGCGCCGAACATCACCAACGACGCCCAGCTCGGGCTTGGCAAGTGGTCGGTCGACGATATCGTGCAATATCTCAAGAATGGCCAGGCGCGCGGCGTGATCGCCTCCGGTCCGATGAAGGACGTGGTCGAGAACTCGACGTCCAAGATGGCGGACGACGATCTCAAGGCCATGGCCGTCTATCTGAAGGAGCGTGGCGCGGCGGGGGCCGCGGCGCCGAGTCCCGTGGCTGCCAGTGACGGCCGGATGAAGATGGGTGAGGCGATCTTCGTCGACACTTGTGCGGCCTGCCACGTCCGCAGCGGCGAGGGCATCCCGCGGGTGTTCCCGAAGCTCGCGGGCGCGACGATCGCGGTGCAGGACGATCCGGCCTCGCTGATCCACGTGGTGATCACCGGCGGACAGGCGGCGGCCACCGCGACGCATCCGACCGCGCCGACGATGCCGTCCTTCGGCTATCGTCTCAGCGACGAGCAGATCGCGGCCGTCGTCACCTATGTCCGCAACAGCTGGGGCAATGCCGCATCTCCGGTGACGGCGGGTGACGTAAAGGCCATTCGCGGCAAGGTGACGGGCGCCGCCGATTGACGGCCGTCGCGCCGCCTTGCACAGACGCTGCTTGCTACCCATCTGACGAGGCGAAGGAAATTTCGCCATGTTGGACTTTACCTCAGATCTCGCCGGTGACGCACTGTCGCCGGCGCAAGCGTCGTCTGCTGCCCCGGCCGATGATAGGGCGCTGCTCGACGCCTATTCCAATGCGGTCATCGACGTCACCGAGCGGGTCGGCCCCGCCGTCGTGCGCGTCGAGACCGGACCGAAAGCCGGCTCCCGCGCCGAGCGCGGCGGCCTCGGCTCCGGCATCGTGATCTCGCCGGATGGACTGGTGCTGACCAACAGCCATGTGGTCGGCAGCTCCAGGGACATCCGGCTGCGCGATGTCGAGGGCGTTGTGACTGATGCACAGGTGCTCGGCGTCGATCCCGACACCGATCTTGCGCTGCTGCGCGCCAACCATGCGCGCGACCTGCGCTACGCCGCGCTCGGCAACTCCAAGAGCCTGCGGCGTGGCCAGCTCGTGGTCGCGATCGGCAATCCTCTGGGCTTCGAGTCGACCGTGACGGCTGGCGTCGTGTCGGCACTGGGACGCTCGATCCGCTCCGTCTCGGGCCGGACGATCGAGGACGTCATCCAGACCGATGCCGCACTCAACCCCGGCAATTCCGGCGGCGCGCTGGTGTCGTCGGCTGCCGAGGTGATCGGCATCAACACCGCCATCATCCAGGGCGCGCAGGGCATCTGCTTCGCAGTCGCCAGCAACACCGCGCAGTTCGTGCTGTCGGAGATCATCCGCCACGGCTATGTCCGCCGCGCCTATATCGGCGTCTCCGGCCAGACCGCGCCGGTGCCGCGCCGTCATGCCGTGCTCGCCGGCGTCGAGAACAAGATGGGCGCGCTCTTGATGCAGATCGAGCCGGACGGACCGGCGGCGCGTGCCGGGCTGTTGCCCGGCGATGTCGTGATCAAGCTCGACGGCGTCGACATCAACGGCGTCGACGATCTGATCCGCGTCCTCGATCGCGACCGCATCGGCCGGACCGTGGCGATGGACGTGCTGCGGCTGGGACGATTGCGCGGCATCGACATCCACCCGGTGGAGCGCAAGCCGGCGAGGCAGGCCGCGGGTTGAAGTGGAGAGCAGGGGCGTCATCGCTCGCTGGTCGTTAGTGACGGCCGTTCAATGCGCCCTCTCCCCTTGTGGGAGAGGGCATGTACGGCCCCTCCGCATACTCGGTTGGGTGAGGGGTTTCTCTCTACGAGTATGATCTTTGGAGAGAGACCCCTCACCCAACCGAGTTTGCTGAACGTTCCTACATGCCCTCTCCCACAAGGGGAGAGGGCGCTGTTACGAGCACTGCGCATTCTTATATCGCCGTGTGGCGTGCTGTTGAGGAGTGGTTAGTCCATAGGGTGGACAAAGCCGCGCCGGCCTGTGAGTTATTTGCTCCGGCCTATCGCGCGCCGTGCCACCGTGCATCCGCCTGCTCGGTAACAATGGTGGGCACGGCGCGGGATGGAGCTTTGCTTGCAACGCAGGTCAAGGACGCGCCTTTGCCCACCCTACGGCAGCGTCGCTTGTTGTCGGTTTCACGGTCTCAAACAGCACGGGCGCGTCATCGCGTTCTCGCGGCGCGTCGCGCCCGAGCCCTGCTCTCAGTTCGTCCCTCGCAACATGCAGAGGGCGCAGGGAATGCCGGGTGACAGCCTCACCCATGGCCCGCCTGCGGAAAAAAAGCAGGCGGCAGGTACCACAGGCAAAGCCGGAACACGCCGGCATTCCCTGCGCGATGGTCTTCACGCTTATACGCAGTCTCCCTGGTGCGCCGGGCTTGTTGGCCACCATGCCGCGACGAGGCTCGCGCCTCGCGCGGGGGACACCAGCATCGGGGTGTCAGGACGCTGCGACTTCACGTCCGCGCCAGATCGTTCGTCCGCGCCCTCGTGACCGAAGACGCTGCGATCTCTCGCGGCCACCGCATCCCCGCCTCGCGTGTCGTGACGATCGCGCGCTACGCCCCTTCTGCTTGAGGCGGGATGCGGGGAGATAATCATGATTTCCGAAAAATGGCAAGAGAATTATATTTATCGGAAGGTCTCGCGTCATCCTCCGCTGTCGTCCCGGGCTTGACCCGGGACCCATACGCCGCGGCGGGAGTGGTGAGAGCGATCTGGTCGACGTCTGCGCGACAAATTGCGGCTGGTGGTTATGGGTCCCGGGTCAAGCCCGGGACGACACCTGTTGTGGAGCGCGATCGGTGGTCGACCTCCGGCATGGGATGAGGTCCAACTCAGTCGGTTTGCTGCCGCACAGAGTTGCATCAAGATGATCGTTGCATGCAATGACCGCTCACGAAATGGGCTGACTTCGCGCCAAATGCGCCTGCTCAGCAAGCGGGCAACGTTGCCGGTCGGATCAACCTATTGAATTAGTTCGTGCTTCGCGATCGCCGTGGTCCTCTGCCCAATTGTACACAATGGCACACCGCTTGCTTCGTCTTCTGCGACGCATTTTCGCGGGGAGGCACGCGGCGACATGGCGAACCCAGCTGCATCGGCAACCGCAACGATCATGGCCGAACCGGAGCCGATTGCGCTCGATCTCTCCAAGACCGCGCTCGTGATCATCGACATGCAGCGCGATTTCATGGAGCCCGGCGGCTTCGGTGAGACGCTGGGCAATGACGTGTCGCAGCTGGCGCGCGCCGTGCAGCCGATCGCGAATGTGCTGGCGGCGGCGCGTAAGAGCGGCATGCTGGTCATCCATACCCGCGAAGGCCACAAGCCGGATCTGTCCGACGCGCCGCCGGCGAAGGTCGAGCGCGGCGCGCCCAGCTTGCGGATCGGCGATCCCGGGCCGATGGGGCGCATCCTCATCCGCGGCGAGGCCGGGCACGACATCATTGCCGCGCTCTATCCCATCGACGGCGAGGTGGTGATCGACAAGCCGGGGAAGGGTGCGTTCTACGCCACCGAGATGGGCGATGTGCTCAAGCAGCGCGGCATCGAGAACCTGCTCGTGTGCGGCGTCACCACCGAGGTCTGCGTCAACACCACCGTGCGCGAGGCCAATGACCGGGGCTATCGCTGCGTCGTCATCTCCGACGGCTGCGCGTCCTACTTTCCGGAATTCCACGAGATGGGCCTGAGGATGATCAAGGCCCAGGGCGGCATCTTCGGCTGGGTCGCGGACTCCGCCGCGGTGCTGAAGGCCATGGTCTGAGAAACGGACTGAGAGATCTGAGACGGATGAGTTCGATCATGTAGTCGCTGACGGCAAACAGGGGAGCAAGGCGATGAGCGGAAGCGGGACGGCAAGTTCGGTCAAAGCGGATTTCAAGCCGGTGCTCTGGACATCCGGAGACTGGAACGCGTTCTTCGGTTTCGGCACCAACATCCTCGTCAACATGCTCGTCCTCACCGGGCTGTTGCGCTTCGTGCTGAAGATGCCGGACAGCCTGGTGTTCGGCCGTATCCTGCCTGCGCTCGGCCTGATGATGTGCCTGTCGACGCTCTACTATGCGTTCCTCGCCTATCGGCTGGCGCAGAAGACCGGTCGGACCGACGTCTGCGCGCTGCCCTCCGGCGTCAGCGTGCCGCATATGTTCATCGTCACCTTCGTGATCATGCTGCCGATCACCTTGAAGACCGGCGATCCGCTGAAGGGCTGGTCGGCCGGCCTCGTCTGGGTGTTCTTCCAGAGCTTCATCCTAATGATCGGCGGCTTCATCGCGCCCTATATCCGCAAGATCACACCGCGGGCGGCGCTGCTCGGCACGCTCGCCGGCGTCTCCGTCACCTTCATCTCGATGCGGCCGGCGCTCGAAATGTACATGACGCCGCAGATTGGGCTCGTGTGCTTCGCGATCATCCTTGTGAGCTGGTTCGGCGGCGTGAAATATCCGAAGGGTCTGCCGGCGGGTCTGGTCGCGATCGCCGTCGGCATGATCATCGCCTGGGGCTCGAACCTGTTCGGGCTCGGGATCGGCGGGCTCAGCGTCAAGGGCGTCGGCGATGCCTTCGCGAGCTTCGGTTTCTCGGTGCCGCTGCCGGCGTTCGGCACGGTGTTCTCCGGCTTCGAATATCTCGGCATCATCCTGGTGACCGCGATCCCGTTCGGCATCTACGACCTCGTCGAGGCCATGGACAACGTCGAGAGCGCGGAGGCCGCGGGCGACGAATATCCGACCACGCGCGTGCTGACCGCCGACGGAATCGTCAGCCTGATCGGCTGCATGATGGGCAACCCCTTCATCAACGCGGTCTATATCGGCCATCCCGGCTGGAAGGCGATGGGCGGCCGCATCGGCTATTCCGCGGCGACCGGCGTGATGGTGATTGTGCTGTCCTGGCTCGGCATCATCTCGGTGCTGCTGGCGCTGGTGCCGGTGGTCGCGATCTCGCCGATCCTGCTCTATATCGGCATGCTGATCGGCGCGCAGGCGTTCCAGACCACGCCGGTCAAGCACGCGCCGGCGATCGTGCTCGCCTTCACGCCGCATCTCGCCGCCTGGGCCAAGCTGCAGATCGACACCATGCTGGCCTCGACGGTCACGGCGGCGCAGGCCGTCGGCGGGCTGGCGGCCGACAAGGTCGATGCGGTCAAGGCCGCGGCGATCGCCGCGCTGCCGCAGCAGGGCGTGCTGTATCACGGGCTCGAGGTGATGGGCGGCGGCTCGATCCTCGCCGGCCTCGTGCTCGGCGCCATCGGCGTGTTCGTGATCGAGCGCGACTTCACCAAGGCCGCGGCCTTTGCGCTCGCCGGTGCTGTCATGACCTATTTCGGCTTCATGCACGGCGAGGCCGTCGGTATCGGCGGCGGCTTCGGCGTCACGCCGGCGGTGGCGCTCGCCTATGCCGTGGTCGCGGGCGGGCTGTTCTGGCTCGGCCGGCTGGGCATGTCCGAGAGCTACGTGCCGCATGCCGACATGCACGCGGCGCCGGCGGAGTAGGTGAACGGCGCTTCGACGGCTAGGCTTCACCGTCATTCCGGGGCAATCGTCAGCATGCCGTCGCGAAGCGGCGGCGTGTTGGCGATTGAACCCGGAATCTCGAGCTTGTTGAAACGGGTGCAAGCCAATGTCGAGATTCCGGGTTCAAGGCCTGCCGGCCTTGCCCCGGAATGACATCGTGGTGATGCAGACGCCGACACCAGCAGAGACCAACGTCTGCAGGCGGACCTTGTATCTCCAACCATCACGCCGGCGGCCGATCCAGATAGTAGCGCAGCAGGTCCTGGCCCGGCTCCGACAGCCACTCGGCCGCGCCCGTGACATAGCCCTCGACCAAGCCGCCGGTCCCGATCAGATAAGTGATCGGCATTGCCGGCGTAGCAAAGATGGAGGCGTCGGCGTTGGCCGGATTGGTCGCGTGCGCATGCGGATCGGCAAAGGAGAGGCGGGGCATCGCGATCGTCTCCGCGTAGCGGCGGATCGTCCTGATGTCGCGGCGGTCGGTGCAGATGGTCCAGATCTCGAGCGCCGGCAGGCGCATGCGCTCCAGCGCGGCGAGCGTCGGCAGGTCGGTCTTGCAGGCCGCGCACCAGGTGGCCCAGAGATTGATCAGCGTGACATGGCCGGGCTTCGCCGTGAGCGTGACGTCCTTGCCGCTCAGCTCCTGAAGCTTCAGCTGCGGCAGCGGATTGCGCGGCCGTTCGACGATGAACTGGCTGCGGCCGCTGCGAAACATCGGCGGGCTCGGCTCAACAGCCGCGGCACGGACACGCGGTAAAGATCCGAGGAGGGTGGTCGCGGCGCCCAGCAGAGCTGCGCGGCGCGTGAGCGTGCTCGCAGACGCGGAGCTAGCCATGGACATAGGCCCAGCCCTTGCGCTGCAACTCGACGACGCGGCCGATGCCGAACGGCACCAGCCTGGCGCCGTCGATCAGCTGGATCGTCAGGTTCTCCTTGCTTTCGGCGATCGCCTTCGACGAGGCGCACATGCTGAAGCCGATATGCGGATACATCTGGCGCAGCGCGGCGATCGGCTCCTGCAGCGGCGATTTGTCGGCGCGGAAAACGTCGATGCCGGTGCCGTTGGCAACGACCTCGATGATGGGCGTCTGTCCGAGGCTGGTGAAATGCCGCGTGAGATTGCCCGAATAGCTGATGGCGTGGCCCATCACATGCGGGTCATTTCGGTCGATCAGGATGACGATGCCGGCGTGATGCTGGGCGACGGCCGGCCCGGCGGGGGCTGGGGCACCGAGGGCCGTCGCGCCAGCGAGGAAGCCGCGGCGCGACACTGGTGCAACAGGTTCGCTCATGGTCTTCCTCCGTGTCGCGAGCGAGTGACGGCCCTGAACCTGGCCGGGGCCGCCGGTTGTCGGCTCAGCCGCGCGGCGCGATCGGCGCCTTGCCGTTGCGGCCCCACAGCACGAACAGCGACAGCGCCAGCAGCAGGATGTTCAGCGGCGTCACCGCGCCTTCGCCGCGCGAGAGATGGAAGACCAAGGCGAACATCTGCAGGGTGGCGCAGCCGAGCGCGGCCAGCACGGTCAGGCGCGGCATGATGCGGGTCAGCGACGGCAGCAGGATGCCGAGGCCGCCGGCCAGATCGATCAGGCCGATGATGCGGACGAAGGTCGCGGAATGATCGCCGGTCCACGGCATCATCTGCGCCAGCTCCGGGATTGGCGTGAACAGCTTTGTCACGCCGGCGAAGGCGAACAGGGCGAAGAGCAGGGCCTGTGCGATCCACAGGCCGATGCGCAGCGCGAGCGAGGGCTGCAGCGGAAGGTCGTTGGTCGTCGTCGCGGACATCAGGGGTCTCCGAGATTGAATCCTGCGGCCGACATTGATGATTTCATCCGGTTTGATCATTATGCTTGCCGTTGAAGCATTGTTTCCTCTGGGTTGATGATGGATACGCTCGTCAGTATTCGGGTATTCTGCCAGGTCGCCGAGCTCAAGAGCTTCGCGGCCGCGGCCGACCGCCTGAGCCTGTCGCCGGCGATGGCCTCCAAGCACGTCATGCAATTGGAGCAGCGGCTGTCGACGCGGCTGCTCAACCGCACCAGCCGGCGGGTCGGCCTCACCGAGGCCGGCCAGGTCTATTTCGACCAGGTGCGTCCGATGCTGGATCAGCTGGACGAGGCCGAGGCGGTCGTCAGCAAGGCCACGGTAATCCCGCGCGGCACCTTGAAGGTCAGCGCGCCGGTGTGGTTCGCCAATGCGCTGTTCGCCGGCACGCTCGCGGCCTACCGCGCGCGCTACCCGGACGTCGTGATCGATCTCGATCTCAGTGGTCGGCTGGTGAACCTGGTCGAGGAGGGGTTCGATCTCGCGCTGCGCGTCTCGGCGGCACCCGGGGATGGACTGATCGCCCGGCCGCTGGCTCCGGTGCTGATGCAGCTCGTGGCGTCGCCGCGCTATCTCGCCGCGGCAGGGCGGCCGAAATCGGTGGCCGATCTCAACGGCCATGCGATGCTGAAATATGCGCTGTATCCGCTGCGGACGGTCACCGTGCCCGGTCCCGAGGGCGAGGTGGCGCTGACATTCAAGGATGTGCTGATCAGCGGCAACGAGACCCTGTTGCATCACGCCGCCGTCGCCGGCATGGGCATGGCGGTGCTGCCGCGCTGGCTGATGGCCGACGACCTCGCGAGCGGCCGGCTCGAGCCGGTGCTGCCGGAGCTGCTGACGATCAAGGCGCCGCTGATGGCGGTCTATCCCAGCCGCAAATATCTCTCCGCCAAGGTCCGCACCTTCATCGATTTCATCGCCGCCGATCCGCTGATGAAGCAGGCGTCGGAGGGACCGCCGCCGGTGATCGACGCGACGGCGGCGGGCGAGAGGAAGAGGCGGAACGTGGGGGCGTGAGGAGAGGGAGGATGTTTGTCCGGGTGATCCGAGCTGATGACTGCCCCTGCCATAGGAGTTGTCGCCGCGCAACCGGTGCGCTCCCTCTCCCCGCAAAGGGCGGGGAGAGGTTGAAGCGCCCGCGCTGATAGCGGCTTCTGCTCAGAAGCACGAGCTCAAGGCCTTACCGCCGGGGCGTCGATCTTCATGCCTCGCGCGCGCGACATCAGATACAGCTCCAGCGCGATCATGTCGGGCGCGTCGAAGTCGAACGCCTGCGCGCGCACGCCGGTCATGCAGCCGCGCAGGCGGCGCTGTAGCGAGCCCATGCCCTGCCATTCCAGGCGATAGATCGGATAACCGGTCGGCTGTCCCTGCGTGATCGCGGAGCCCGCGAGATGCTTGTCCCAATTGTCGTCGTGGCAATTGGCGCAGGCGAGGTTGAGCTGGCCCTGGCGCTGAACGAACAGCTCGCGGCCGCGCGCGACGAACGGCGACAGCCGCGGATCGTCGCCGGCCTTGATCGGCATGCCGCGCGACTGCCTGGCGATCAGCGCCGTCAGCGCGAGCAGCTCGCGGCTCTCAGGCGCAAAGGCCTCCGCCTCCTGGTGCTGCCTGCGGCAGAGATTGACGCGCTGGCCAAGATCGACCGGCGCGGCGCTGGCGGCGTTGAAGGCGGGATAGCGCGCGGCGACGCCCTTCATGCTGACGTCGACCGCGCCATGGCAATCGTTGCAGGATTTGTTGGCGGCGCCGGCCTTTGTCGTCCACAGCGTCTCCCCGTCGAGCACCGACAGCATCGCGGGATTGGCAGTGTCGTCGTCCTGCATCGCCTTGGTCTCCGGCGACATGAAGTCGTAGCCGGAGCGGCGGTCGGCGGTCGCGATCTCGCCGGCCAGCGCCGGCAGGCCCAAGCCGAGCAGAGCCACGGCGAGGAGGGCGCGCGGCGTCATTCGACCGTGATCGCCGCCGACGCGGTGGCGACGAAGCCGTTGTCGCCGATCCACTCGAATTCGAACTTGCCGCTCTCGCTTGCCGTGGTGAAGAACGAGAGAAACGGGTTGGCGGCAATGGCGGGATAGAGATCGGCGCGGAAGATCTCGGCGCCGTTGAACCTGCAGGTGAAGCTGGTAATGATGTCGCGCGGCACGACCTCGCCGGCGGCGGTGTGACGATAGCCGGGCTCCATGACGTGGCTCATCAAGGTCTTGATCTCGATGACCGCGCCGCGCTTGGCCTTTGGCGGGACGTTGACGAGGGCGGCGGGCATTACGGCATCTCCTCGGTGCAGGCGGCGAGCGTGACGATGACGTCGACGGTCGCCGACCAGAACGAGCCGTCGGAGAGTTTTGCGATCGCCACAACCTTCTGCGTGTCGGCGAGCCGGATGCGGGTCGTGACCTGGGCGCGGCCGGCGCTCGGCGTGAGATGGAAATTCGCGACGTTGGGCTGCGGGTTCTTCTCGTTGAAAACGTGGATGCTCTTCACGTAGCTGTCCGGCGTCATCGGGTGATCGACGCTGACCGTCATCGGCACGGTGTTGCCGTTCTCGACCAGCGGTGGGATGTCGAGCCGGATCTTGCCGACCTGCACGTGGGCTTCGCCGACGAGACTGCGGATCGCGGAGGCCAGCATCGCCGGCGTCGCCTGCGCGGGGCGGACGGTGATCAGCGGCAGGGCGCTGGCCGCGGTGGCCGTCGCCGCCAGCTGCAGCAGATGGCGGCGCGAGAGGGGGAGCGGTTCGAACATGCTCTCCATATGGGCTCACTCGCGCAAGGTCGCGAGATAGGCGACAATGTCCTCGATCTGCTCCGCCGACAGGATCGGCTTGTCGCGCCAGGCGGAACCGACGCGGGTCAGGCCGTCGACGCGGTAGTAGGACGGCATGATCGTCTCCGGATTGATCCTGGAGGCATCGACCAGCCGCAGCCGCAATTGCGGGATCGTCGAGCGGCCGCCGGCGCCGGCAAGGCCGGGCGCAAGATCGCCCTGGAAGCGCGCTTCCGGAAACGGGCCGGAGTGGCAGAGGATACAGGTCGAGCTGCGCGCCAGCACCAGCGCGCGGCCGCGCGCTGGATCGCCGGGCTCGCCGGTGAGGGATTGCGCGATGCCGTCGCCACTGATCGTGTACGGCTTCAGCGCCTGTGCGCCGGCGACTGCGGGCAGGGCTGTGACGATCACGGCGATGACCCGGCTAGCCGAACGCATCATGGGTCAGCGCCTTGAACCAGGCCGTCGCAGCATCCGCCTCGGCCGCGCGCGCGCTGCGCGGCGCGTCGAGGGAGCTCGTCTTGCCGCCCTCGACCTCGGCGAACAGATCGCCCTTGGGCTGATACACACCCGACAGCGAGAACGCGTAGTCCGGCGCGACGGTGCTGTAGCAGACGCCGGTCAGCGGCGGTGGCTCGGATGACCGCGCGATGAGGTCGCGCGCGATCACCGCCGCGCAGGCTTTGCCCTGCGCCTGCGCCGCGCCGGCCGATTTCGGAATGCCGCCGCCGAGACAGGCATCGCCGACGACATGGACGTCAGGGAGCAGCTTCGAGGCAAAGGTCGCGGCGTCGATCGGGCACCAGCCGGTGCGGTCGACCGCGCCGGCAAGCTGCGCGATGCGGCCGGCCTTCTGCGGCGGGATGATGTTGGCGACAGCGGGATTGTAGTTGCCGAACTCGGTGATCACGGTGCGCGTGCCAACCTCGACGCCGGTGACGCGGCCGCCCTGCGACAACGGGATGCGCTCGATCAGGCCGGGGTAGAGCTGCTGCCAGGCCTGCTCGAACAGCTTCTGCTGCGAGAAATTGTCCTTGGCGTCGAGGACCAGCAGCTTCGACTTGGGCTTGTTCGTCTTGAGGTAATGCGCGATCAGGCTGGCGCGTTCATAAGGCGCGGGCGGGCAGCGCGAGGGATTGGCAGGGACCGAGATCGCCACCGTGCCGCCGTCCGGCATCGCCTCAATCTGTTTGCGCAGCAGCAGCGTTTGCGCGCCGGCCTTGTAGGCATGCGGCATGACGGCGGAGGCCGCTTCGTCATAGCCTTGCAATGCCGTGAAATCGATGTCGATGCCCGGCGCCAGCACGAGGCGGTCATAGGCGAGGGTGGTGCCGTCCGCGAGGGTCACCTTGCGCGCGGACGCGTCGATCGCGGTCGCGGCCTGCGGCACCACGCGCAAGCCTTCGGCGGCGATCTTGTCGTAGCCGAACTGCTGCGCGCCGATGTCGCGCAGGCCGGCGATGACCTCGTTGCTGAGGGGGCAGGAGGTGAAGGTCTTGTTGGCTTCGACCAAGGTGACGTCGAGCTTCGCATCCGCCTTGCGCAGCGCGCGGGCGCAGCTCGCGCCGCCGAAGCCGCCGCCGATCACGACCACGCGCGCCGCCGTCTGCGCGCGCAGCACGGCAGGTGCGGCGACCATGGCGACGCTTGCCGCGATCAGGCCGCCGACCTCTCTGCGCGTACGGGTAAATGTCATTGCGTGAGAATAGCACGGCGGCAGCCATTGCTCCCAACAGCTGCCGCCACGCTGATCATGCGAAGGTGATGTTCTGGTCGCGCAGCGGCACCGAGCGGATGCGTTTGCCGGTGGCGGCGAAGAACGCATTCAGCACCGCAGGCGCGGCGACGCCGATGGTCGGCTCGCCGACGCCGCCCCAGAAGCCGCCACTCGGGATCATGATCGATTCCACCTTCGGCATCTCGGCGATGCGCATCGAATTATACGTATCGAAGTTGGTCTGCTCGATGCGGCCGTCCTTCACCGTGCAGCCGCCATAGAACAGCGCCGACAGGCCGTAGACGAACGAGCCCGCGATCTGCCGCTCGACCTGCGCCGGGTTGACGACGTAGCCCGGATCGGTCGAGGCGACGATGCGATGAACCTTGATCTTTGTGCCGTCGATCACCGAGATCTCGGCCGCGCCGGCGACGTAGCTGCCATAGCCGTGCAGTTGAGCGAGACCACGGTACACGCCTTCCGGTGCCGGCGTGCCCCAGCCGATCTTTTCAGCCACGGCGTTGAGGACGGCGAGATGCTTGGGATTCTTGCTCATCAGCTTGCGGCGGAA
This sequence comes from Bradyrhizobium sp. HKCCYLS3077, assembly GCF_051167555.1. NCBI lineage: Bacteria > Pseudomonadati > Pseudomonadota > Alphaproteobacteria > Hyphomicrobiales > Nitrobacteraceae > Bradyrhizobium > Bradyrhizobium sp. HKCCYLS3077. The sequence continues at coordinate 894,259 of NZ_JBNPTH010000003.1, forward strand.
CTCCAGCGGGTCCTGGCCGACGGCGTTGGCGAGCTCGTCCATGAAGCATTCGAGATAGATCGCGTTCTGGTTCACGTTGACGCCGCGCCAGAAGCCCGGATTGATGTGCGGGTTGCGCATGGCGTGCTCGATCAGCAGGTTGGGAACGGAGTAGCCGATCGTGGCCTCGCCCGAGGCCGCGAGCCCCTGGAAGGTCGCGGGGTCCTTGCCGTTGACGAGCGCATCGGGGCGCAGGCTGAACAGGATCGACTGGCCGGAGATGCGCATGTGCAGCGCTGTCAGATTGTTGTCGGCATCGAAGCCGCCGGTCAGCTTGCATTGCGTGATCGGGTGATAGCGGCCATGCGTCATGTCCTCCTCGCGCGACCAGATCAGCTTGACCGGCGTGCCCGGCAGCTCCTTGGCGATCTTGACCGCCTGGCGAACGTAGTCCGTCTGACCGCGCCGGCCAAAACCGCCGCCGAGGATCAGCTTGTGCACCTCGCATTTGTCGGCCGGCAGGCCTGACGCCTCCAGCACCGCGGCGAACGCCGCCTCGCCATTCTGCGTGCCGCACCACACCTCGCAACGCTCCGGCGTGTAGAGCGCGGTCGCGTTCATCGGCTCCATCGTGGCGTGGTTCTGGTACGGATAGTTGTAGACGGCCTCGACCTTCTTCACCGCGCTCGCCAGCGCCGCCTTAGCATCGCCGTTCTCATTGCCGACGAAAGCCGGCCCGGAGTCCAAACCTTCGGCCAGCCATTTGCGGATCGACTCCGACGAGACCTTTGCGTTCGGACCTTCGTCCCACACGATCGGCAGCGCATCGAGCGCGGTCTTGGCGTGCCACCAGGTGTCGGCAACCACGGCGACCGCCGTGCCGTCGATCGCGACCACCTTCTTGACGCCCTTCATGCCGGCGATCTTGGCCTCGTCATAGCTCTTGAGCTTGCCGCCGGTGACCGGGCAATCCTTGATCGCGGCGTTGAGCATGTTCGGCAGCTTGATGTCGGCGCCATAGACCATCGCGCCGGTGACCTTGTCGGCGGTGTCGAGCCGCTTCACGCCCTTGCCGATCAAGGTCCAGTCCTTCGGGTCCTTCAGCTTGACGTCGGCCGGCGGCGAAAGCTTCGCGGCGGCCTCCGCGACCTTGCCATAGGTCGTGGTCTTGCCCGAGGCCTTGTGGGTGATGACGCTGTTCGCGGCCGTGCATTCCGCTGCCGGCACCTTCCACTCGTCGGCGGCGGCCTGGATCAGCATCATGCGCGCGGCGGCGCCACCCTTGCGGACATAGTCCTGCGAGGAGCGGATGCCGCGGCTGCCGCCGGTGGAGAAATCGCCCCAGACCCGCTTGCGCGCGACGTTCTGGCCCGGCGTCGGATATTCCGTCGTGACCTTGCTCCAGTCGCAGGCGAGCTCTTCCGCGACGAGCTGGGCAAGGCCGGTCAGCGAGCCCTGGCCCATCTCCGAGCGGGCGATGCGGATCACCACGGTGTCGTCGGGCCGGATCACCACCCAGGCATTGACCTCGGGCGAGCCGTCAGCGGCACGCACCACCTGCGGGCCGCCGAAGGGAAGGTCGAGGCCGAGCGCAAGGCCGCCGCCGAGCGCGGCGGTGCCGATGACGAAGGAGCGGCGGTTGAGGCGCGGCGTCACATGCTGGTTCATGCCAGCCTCCTCAGGCGTTCGCCGCGGCGTGGATCGCCTCGCGCACCTGGGCGAAGGTTCCACAACGGCAGATATTGGTGATGGCGTCGTTGATGTCCTGGTCGCTCGGCTTCGGATTGTCCTTGAGCAGCGCGGCGACGGCCATGATCATTCCGCTCTGGCAATAGCCGCATTGCGGAACGTCGTTCTCGAGCCAGGCCTGCTGCACCTTGTGCAGGCCATTGTCCGCCGCGAGGCCTTCGATGGTGGTGATCTGCTTGCCCACGGCTTCCGAGACGGTGACTCCGCAGGAGCGCACGGCGGTGCCGTCGAGATGCACCGTGCAGGCGCCGCATTGTGCGATGCCGCAGCCATATTTGGTGCCGGTCAGCCCGGCGTTCTCGCGGATCGCCCACAGCAGCGGCGTGTCCGGCTCGACATCGAGCGAATAGGATTTTCCGTTAATCGTGAGGTTTGCCATCGCAGATCCCTTTCGTTCAACGCGCCCGTTGAACTGAAGGTCGCACTGTGGCGCGAAGCCTGGAATCCTTCAAATCAAGAATATGCGTTTGCGGCGCGGAAGATTTGTGATGGGGCGGGGTTTGAGTTCGCCCGAACTCATCAGCCGCGCGGCGGCGCCACCGCCAGCCGCAGGAAACTCATCACGCTGCCGAGCGCGGCGAAGCCTGCGCCGAGCGCCAGTGCCATGGTCGCGCCCTCGCGTCCGGCCAAGCTGAAGCACAGCGCGGCCAGCGCCGCGCCGGTGGTCTGGCCGGTCAGCCTTGCCGTCGCGACGATGCCGCTGGCGCCGCCGCTGCGATGGGGCGGGGCGCTTGACATGATGGCCTTCATATTGGGCGCCTGGAAGAAGCCGAACCCGATGCCGCAGATCAGCATGCGCCAGACGATGTTCGGGATGCTTGGGTTCTCCGGCAGCATCGCGAGCAGCGCCATGCCGGTTCCGAGCATCACGAGGCCGATGCCGCCGAGCAGGCCGGCGGGGAAACGATCCGACAGTCGGCCCGCAATCGGCGCCATGATGGTCACCGCGAGCGGCCAGGGCGTCATGAAGAAGCCGGTCTCGACCTGCGAGCGCTGCAGAATGTCCTCAAAGTAGAAGGGCAGCGACACGAAGCCGAGGCCCTGCACGGAGAAGGAGCAGACAGCGGTCGCCGCCGACAGCGCGAACACGCCGCGGCGGAACAGGTCGATCGGCAGCATCGGCGCGGGATGATCGGCTTGGCGCCGCGCCAGGATGATGCCGAGCACGAGTGCGCCGATCAGTTCCGCGACCACCATCGCCGGCGTCGCGCCATGCGCGGCGCTGCCGATGCCGGTGATGAACAGGCCGAGGCAAACAGCGGCGAGGCCGGCGCCGAGGAAGTCGAACGCGTGCTCGGCGCGCGGCGTCTTCGGCAGCATCTTCATGCCGATGGCGATCGCGATCAGGCCGAACGGCAGGTTGATCGCGAACAGCCAGGGCCAGGAGCCGAGCGAGAGGATGGCCGACGCGATCGTGGGGCCGAAAGTGAAGGAGATGCCGACCACCAGCGCATTGTGGCCGAGGCCGCGCCCCAGCATCTTGCCGGGATAGACATAGCGCACCAGCGCGGTGTTGACGCTCATGATGCCGCTGGCGCCGAGCCCCTGCAATGCGCGGGCGACCACCAGGGATGGCAGAGACCAGGCCAGCGCGCATCCGACCGAGGCCAGCGTGAACAGCAGCAGGCCGCCGAGATAGATGCGCTGGTGGCCGACGATCTCGCCGAGCGCGCCCAGCGGCAGCAGGGTCGCGACCAGGGCGATCTGGTAGATGTTGACGACCCAGACCACCTCGGCCGGCGAGACGTGCAGATCATTGGAGATCGACGGCAGCGCGATGTTGGCGATGGCGACGTCGAGCGAAGCCATCGACAGCGCCGTGAAGATCGCCGCGATCGCCCAGGGCCGCTGGCTGGCGGGCAGGCCGTCGGCCGGGCCGTCGCCGGCGAGCTTCGAAGCGTGGTGGCGGTTGGACATGGGGAGCTGGAGGACCTTCGGTGCGCGCGTCTCCAATGAGCGTGTACACGGGAGCGGGCGACAGCCCCAGCCATTGCTGGCGCATGGGCTTATGCGCGGGGGCGGAGCCGAGACTGTTGGAGGCTTGCAAGAGCCCCTCGTCTTGCTCCGTCATTCCGGGGCATTCGCGCGGAAAGCGGCGCAGCCGTTCTGAAGCAGCGCGAATGAGCCCGGAATCCATAACCACGAACGGAAGTGGGGCGCGAGACGCCCACCACCAGCGTGCCACATACGACGGGCCTGTGGGTATGGGTTCCGGGCTCGCGCTGCGCTTGCGGCCGACTGCGTCGGCCGCAAGCTCCGCTCGCCCCGGAACGACGCGGCGGAGAGGACGTGCCGCGCGAACTCATGGCCTCGCCGGCAACATCGTCACGGTGCTGACGCGGCCATCTATTTCGACTATCGTCCGATGCAAACAGACCATCAAGGCAGAACAAAACAGGGAGCCCACGAGGAGATCAATGAGCACAGTCAAAGACGCTCTGGCCCAGAAGAGTGGCGCCCTGGTTCATGTTCGCTCCAGCGACATGGTCGTCGAAGCCTTGCAGAAGATGCGCGACAACCGGGTCCGCTCGGTACTGGTCATCGACGACGGCGTGCTCGTCGGCATCGTCACCCAGGGCGACTGCGCCATCAAGGTGCTGCTGCCCGGGCTCGATGCGACGCGGACGCCGGTCGGCCAGGTGATGACGGCCGATCCGGTGACGGTCAGGCCGGACCACCGGCTGGACAGTTGCATGGCGATGATGTCGCAGCGCGGCTTTCGCCACCTGCCGGTGCTGGACGCTGACAAGGTCGTTGGCGTGATCTCGATCGGCGACGTCGTCAAGAACATCATCCGGGATCTGGAGCACAATGTCGACGACCTGATGGGCTACATCCTGAAGGACGGCCCTGGGGGGTGATAGGGGAGTGTGGTGCAGCGCCTAGAGTATCTCTGGTTATGACCAAAGCCGACTCTTGTAGCCGCCGTGGATGTTTGCATTCGACCCGAAGCCGACATGACCCGGACCCCACAACCGCCTCTTAACCGGACGTTCCATATACGAAGCCATGCGCCGTGGCGCTTAGGCGTGAAGCAAAGGATATTGGGGCCGCTGCGGTGATATCAATGAGAAGAACTCTCGTGTTCTCGCTGCTAGGCCCTGCGCTTTGTGTCGCTTCGGCCGTTATGATTGAGCTGGCTGCGGGAAGAATCCCCGAAGAAGGCATAGTCTGGGCCTTCATGTTCTCGCTTGTCGTTTCGATCTCCACCGGATTGGTTGACGGCTACCTCGCACATTTTTTCTCCTCCCAGCTCAGGGCGCCGCTCATCGTGGTCGTTGGCGGGGCGACTGTGGCGTTTCTCCTCTTTGCGATAGCGAGCCGTACAGAACAGCCTTATTCGGCTCACGTGTGGACCATCGTTATGGCAGGAGTAGTGTGTATGGGTCTTTGCTCTCTCCTGTCGGGGCCTTCACGTGAGGAGCTGAACTAAATTCCGCTGTTGGTTGATGTTTGACGTCCAGCTAGCGCCAGGTGATGTCTGCTTCCGAGACGCAACATCAAACATGTCGACCGATCTTCAGAGGGCTGGTTATGATCAGGGGTGGACTAACAACTTTGTTCTGACGCAGGCCGCCGTGATTGTGTGTGGAGCAAGTCGCTCGCCGTCAGGTGAGCGCCGGACATCCCATCAATGTCACGTCAGGGCAACTCGCAGCCCATTCCAGTCAGATTGGCCCTGATCGGGTCGGATGTCAGCGGCCCCATCTAACCGTCCGAGTCGCTGTGTGTAGCTACGCGCTCCCCGGCCGCGCCAGCCGCTCGATCGTCTGATTGTGCCGTGTCAGCAACTCGCACGCATGCCCGATCTGCCGCTCGCGCAGCGCCTGCAGGATCTGGCGGTGATCGCCGTTGCTGCGCGGGCGCCAGCCGGCGGTGCGGGCCATGGTGAGGACGAGGCGCGAATTGGCGAGGCGGAGTCCGTCGAGGCTCGCCAGCAGGCGCGGCATGGCGCACGGGGTGACCAGGGCGCGGTGGAAGGCGCGGTTGGCGGTCTCGAACTCCTGGATGGTCTCGGCATTGTCGCCTTCGATCAGCGCGAGCTCGATCGCAGCGAGATGCGCCGGCGTGTAGCGCGGCGCGGCATTGCGCAAGCCCACCACTTCGAGCGCGACGCGCATCTCGACGATCTCCTTGGTCGCCTTCGCATCGAGCGGCGCGACACGGACACCGCGCCTGGGCATCGCGACCACCAGATGCAGCGCCTCGAGCTGCCGGAACGCCTCGCGCACCGGCACATGGCTCGAATTGAACTCGCGGGCGATGTGGTCCTGCCGCAGCGGCGCATCCGGAGGCAGGGCGCCGCTGACGATGCGTTCGGTGATGGCTTCGGCGATGCGATGGGCTGTCGTGAGGTTCTCATCTGTCATGGTGATAGATTATCTATCGAAAAAGCTGGTGCAACGGAAGCTGTGCCGTCCTACGGTCCAGGAAGAACGAAACTTAATAGATAATATCTATGAAAATCTATAATTGTGGAGCGTCAGCATGACCGGTGTCAGCAGTTCGTCGTCCGAGCCAATCCAGCAGGGCGGCGCCGTCCGCCATGACTGGACCCGGGACGAGGCCGAGGCGCTGTACGGGTTGCCGTTTCCGGACCTGATGTTTCTCGCCCAGTCGGTGCATCGGCGGCACTTCGACCCGACCCGGCTGGAGACCGCGAGCCTGCTCAGCATCAAGACCGGCGGCTGTCCGGAGGATTGCGGCTACTGCTCGCAGAGCGCGCATTACGACACCGGCCTGAAGGCGACCAAGCTGATGGACCACGACGCCGTCGTCGCGACGGCGCGGCGCGCCAAGCAGGCCGGCGCCGAGCGCTTCTGCATGGCCGCCGCGTGGCGCAGCCCGAAAGACCGTGATCTCGACCAGGTCTGCGACATGGTCAGCGCCGTGAAGGATCTGGGGATGGAGACCTGCGTCACCTTGGGCATGCTGACGCCGCCCCAGGCGCAGCGGCTCAAGCAGGCCGGGCTCGACTACTACAACCACAATGTCGATACCTCGCCCGAGTTCTACGACCGCATCATCACCACCCGTACCTTGCAGGACCGCATCGACACGCTGGCGCATGTGCGCGAGGCCGGCATCAAGACCTGTTGCGGCGGAATCATCGGCATGGGTGAGGAGGTTGATGACCGGCTCGGCATGCTGGTGCTGCTCGCCAATCTCGAGGCGCATCCGGATAGCGTGCCGATCAACCTTTGGAACGAGGTCAAGGGCGTGCCGGTCAACGACACCGCGACGCGGCCCGACGGGATCGCGCTGGTGCGGCTGATCGCGGTGGCGCGCATCATGATGCCGAAGAGCGTCGTGCGGTTGTCGGCGGGGCGGCAGTACATGAGCGACGAGTTGCAGAGCCTGTGCTTGCTCGCCGGCGCCAACTCGATCTTCATCGGCGACGTGTTGTTGACGACGGCCAATCCGCAGGCCGAGCGCGATGCTGACTTGCTGGCGCGGCTCGGTATGACGTCGTCGTTGTCGGCGCGTGAGAGAACAGATGCAAGCGGGCCGGCGCGGCGATCAGTCATTGCATGATGTCGCAGGAGCGGGGCCTCATGGTTCGAGACGCGCCGCCATTGCGACCGTTCGCGACGGCTCGATCGCGTGCGCGGCGCTCCTCACCATGAGGGATGGGCTCCGCAATCGGAGCTGCACGAAGACGATGAGTCGTGTGCGCATCAAGCAAGCGTTCGATCTCATGCGGTGCTTGGCGGCTTCGCCGAACCGCTTTTCCCTCACCCCGAGGAGCATGCCCTTCAGGCGGGCGTCTCGAACGGCGAGGCCCGGACGTTGGCCGCATGGTTCTCCGACTCCAAGCGAATGCGGCTGACCGATAGAGAGCGGATACAATATGCCTTCCGACAAATTGGCGATCTATGCAAACGACCTGCAAGATCTCGCGGCGCGCGACCGTCTCCGGCGCCTGAGTCCGCGATCCGGTTTCGATTTCTCGTCCAACGATTATCTCGGCCTCGCTCAGTCGCCGCGGATCAAGCGCGCGATCGCTGCGGCGATGGAGGCGGGCACGCCCGTCGGCGCGGGTGGGGCGCGGTTGCTGCGCGGCAATTGCGCGGAGCACGAGCGGCTGGAAGCCGAAGCGGCACGTTTCTTCGGCGTCGACAGCGCGCTGGTCTTCGGCTCGGGCTATGTCGCCAACTTTGCCGTGCTGGCAACGCTGCCGCAAGCCGACGACCTGCTGGTGCTCGATGCGCTCGTGCACGCCAGCACCCATGAGGGCGCGCGCGCCAGCCGGGCCAGGATTTGTCAGTTCGCGCACAATGATGCCAGCGCCGCCGAGGACAAGATCCTGGCGTGGCGCCGCGACGGCGGTGTCGGCCGGCCCTGGATCGTCGTCGAAAGCCTCTACAGCATGGATGGCGACATCGCGCCGCTGAATGATCTGATCGCGGTGGCCGAACGACACGACGCCTTCGTGGTGATCGACGAGGCGCATGCGACCGGCGTACATGGCCCGCAGGGGCGGGGCCTTGCTGCACGGTTCGAAGGCCGTGACGATGTCGTTGTCGTGCACACCTGCGGCAAGGCACTCGGCGCCGCCGGCGCGCTGGTGACCGCGCACCGCGTGCTGCGCGACATCCTCGTCAACCGCGCTCGTCCCTTCATCTTCGCCACCGCGCCGTCGCCGCTGATGGCGGTGGCCGTCACGGAGGCGCTCGCGATCCTGCAGGATGAGCCGCAGCGGCAGCAGAAGCTGACGGAGCTCATGGCGTTTGCACACCGCGCGATCGTCGCACGGTTCGGCGCGACGTGGTCGTCGACGCAGATCATTCCCTACATCGTCGGCGACAATGCGCGCGCGATGACCCTCGCCGCCGGCCTGCAGCGGCGCGGCTTCGACGTGCGCGGCATCCGGCCGCCGACGGTGCCCGCAGGCACCGCGCGCTTGCGGCTGTCGCTGACCCTGAACGTCGACGAGGCCGCGATCACGGCGCTGCTCGACACGCTTGTCGAACTTGAAGGAGAGCAGCAATGGCGCAGCGCATCGTCGTCACGGGCACCGACACCGGCATCGGCAAGACCGTATTCGCCGCCGGCCTGACGGCGTTGCTCGGCGCCTGCTATTGGAAGCCGGTGCAGGCAGGCCTCGCGGAGGAGACGGATTCCGATCGCGTCCGCCGTCTGGCCGAACTCACCGCGGATCGCGTCCTCCCCGAAAATTATCGGCTGGCGGAACCGGCGTCGCCGCATCGCGCCGCCCGCCTCGAAGGGATCAGGATTGATCCGCTCAGTCTCGATCCTCCCGACACCGGCCGGCCTCTGGTGATCGAGGGCGCCGGCGGGGTCATGGTGCCGCTCGACGACGACACGCTCTCTCTCGATGTGTTCGCACGCTGGCGCTGTCCGCTGGTGCTGTGCGCACGCACGAGCCTCGGCACCATTAATCATTCGCTGTTGTCGCTGGCGGCGCTGCGCAGCCGCGGCATCGACGTGCTCGGCATCGCCTTCATCGGCGACGCGGTCGCGGAGAGCGAGGAGACGATCTGCCGTCTCGGCAAGGTCACGCGTCTTGGCCGTTTGCCCTGGTTGGCGCCGCTCACGGCATCGACGCTGCAGCAGGCGATGGCAGCCGCATTCCGGCGCAAGGATTTCGCGCGATGACGCGCGCGGCAGGTTCGCCGATCTGGCATCCGTTCACGCAGCACGCGCTGCAGCCGCAGATGATTCCGATCACGCGCGGCGAAGGCGCCTATCTGCACGCGGCCGACGGCCGGCGCATCATCGATGCCATCGCGTCCTGGTGGGTGGTGACGCATGGCCATTGTCATCCGCCGATCGTGCGCGCGATCCAGCAGCAGGCCGAGCGTCTCGACCAGGTGATCTTCGCCGGATACACGCACGAGCCGGCGGAGCAGGTGGCCGCCGGGCTGCTCGACCTCACCCCGCCGGGCCTGGCGCACGTGTTCTTCTCGGACTCTGGCGCCACCAGCGTCGAGGTCGCGCTGAAGATGGCGCTCGGCTATTTCAGGAATATCGGTCAGCCGCGCACGCGCATCGTGGTGATGCAGCATTCCTATCACGGCGACACCATCGGCGCGATGTCGGTCGGCGCGCGCGGCGTGTTCAACGCCGCCTATGAGCCGCTGCTGTTCGATGTCGCGGTCGTGCCCTTTCCGGCCGAGGGCCGCGAGCAGGCGACGCTCGATGCACTCGCCGCCATCTGCGAGCGGGATCGCCCGGCGGCTTTCATCGTCGAACCGCTGGTGCTGGGCGCCAGCGGCATGCTGATGTACTCGCCTGCGGTGCTGCGCGAGATCCACCGCATCTGCCGGGCGCACGGCGTGCTGTTCATCGCCGACGAGGTCATGACGGGCTGGGGCCGCACGGGCACGCTGTTCGCGTGCGAGCAGGCGGAGATTGCGCCGGACATCGCCTGCTATGCCAAGGGCCTCACCGGAGGGGCGATGCCGCTCGCGGTCACGCTGTGCAGCGAGGCCATCTTCGCGGCGCATCTGTCGGCCGATCGTGCGCGGACCTTCTTTCATTCCAGCTCGTATACGGCCAATCCGATCGCCTGCGCGGCGGCATCGGCCAATCTCGCGCTATGGCGCCAGCCCGAGACGCGAGCCCGCGTCGCCGCGGTCGCGGCAATGCAGCAGTGCTGCCTGGAGCGTTTCCGCTATGACGAGCGGTTCTCCGATCTGCGGCGGTGCGGGACCATTACGGCGATCGATCTGCACGCCGAGGAGCCCGGTTACCTCGCCGACGTCGGGCCGAAGCTGCACGGCATCTTCCGTGACAGCCACGTGCTGCTGCGGCCGCTCGGCCACACGATCTACGTGATGCCGCCTTACTGCGTCACATCAGAGGATCTCGACACGGTCTACGCGGCGATCGACGAGGCGGTGGATCGCGTGCTCTGAGCACCCTTCCGTTCTGCGCAATTTGCGCTCGACGATCTCCCGCACTAGCATCCCGCCAACAAAATTCGTGACGGGGGGACTTAAAGCCATGAATGTGCCGGTCAGCGACAACAGCTCGAAGGAGGCCAAGGACGCGACCGCGGCGGTGAGGGCCGCGCAGCAGGCGATGCTCGAGACGCTGCCGTTCGGCGATACCGCCGACTTCGACGATGCGGCCCGCGGTTTTCTCGGCACCATCGACGACGCCAAGGTGGCCACCGCACAGGGCCGAACCGTCTGGAGCCTTGCGCCCTACGGCTTCCTCGAGGCCGAGGAGGCGCCGCCGACCGTCAATCCCAGCCTGTGGCGGCAGGCCAAGCTCAACATGCAGCACGGCCTGTTCGAGGTCGTGCCCGGGGTCTACCAGGTGCGCGGGCTCGACATCGCGAACATGACCCTCATCGAGGGCGACACCGGCGTGATCGTGGTGGATACGCTGACCTCGATCGAGGGCGCCCGCGCCGCGCTCGATCTCTACTATCAGCACCGCGGCACCAGGCCGGTCATGGCGGTGATGTTCACGCACACCCACACCGACCATTGGGGCGGGGCGCGTGGGGTCGTCGACGAGGAGGCCGTCACCGGCGGCCGCGTGCCGCTGATCGCGCCGAACCTGTTCATCGAGCACGCGGTGTCCGAGAACATCATCGCCGGTCCCGCGATGCTGCGCCGGGCGCAGTATCAGTTTGGGCCGCTGCTGGCAAAAGGGACGAAGGGCCATGTCGATTGCGGCCTGGGCAAGACCATGGCCGCCGGCAGCGTGGCGCTGCTGCGGCCGACCGATCTGATCATGGCAACCGGCGACACCAGGACGATCGACGGCGTCGCTTTCGAATTCCAGATGGCGCCGAACAGCGAGGCGCCGGCGGAGATGCATTTCTATGTGCCGCGCTACAGGCTGTTGAACCTCGCCGAGAACTGCACGCACAATTTCCACAATTTGCTGCCGTTCCGCGGCGCCGATGTGCGCGATGCGCTGGCGTGGTCGAAATATCTCGGCGAGGCGCTGCAATTATGGGGCGGCAAGGCCGAGGTGATGTGCGGCCAGCATCACTGGCCGGTGTGGGGCGCAGCCCGCGTCGACAGGATGATCCGCGAGCAGCGCGACCTCTACAAATTCGCGCACGATCAGACTCTCCGCCTGATGAACCACGGCCTGACCGCCAGCGAGATCGCCGAGCAGATCGCGCTGCCGAAAAGCCTCGAGCACGCCTGGCACGCGCGCGGCTATTACGGCCACATCCGGCACAATGTGAAGGCGATCTATCAGAAATATCTCGGCTGGTACGACGCCAATCCCGTCAATCTCGATCCGCTGCCGCCGGTCCAGGCCGGCCGGAAATACGTCGACTATATGGGCGGCGCGGAGGCGCTGCTGGCGCGGGCGCGCGCGGATTTCGAGAGGGGCGAGTTTCGCTTCGTCGCCCAGGTCGTCGGCCATCTGGTGTTCGCCGAGCCCGACAATGCCGAGGCGCGTGCGCTGCTCGCCGATACGCTGGAACAGCTCGGCTATGCCGCCGAAAGCGCGACGTGGCGCAACGCCTATCTGTTCGGCGCCCAGGAGCTGCGCCACGGCATGCCGGAGATCCCGGCGCGCCCGGGCATGCCGCGAGAAACCCTGGCGGCGCTGCGCACCGAGCAAATATGGGACGTGCTCGGCGTCAGGCTGAACGGACCGAAGGCCGAGGGCAAGCACATCGTGCTGAACTGGAGCTTCACCGACACCGGCGAGCGCTTCGTCCTCACGCTGCAGAATTGCGCGCTGACCTATGCGGCCGGCGCGCAGGCGTCCACGGCGGATGCCGGCTTCACCCTGGCGCGATCGACTCTCGACGCGGTCATCGCCAAGGCGACGACTTTTCCGGAAGCGGTCGCCGCCGGCAAGATCAGCGTCGTCGGCAATCCGATGCGGCTCGCCGAGCTGATGTCGCTGATGGATGAGTTTCCGCGGATGTTCGAGATCGTCGAGCCGAAGCGGACCGCGGTGACCTGAGGCGGGCCGGGCGTCGGAATTGCCCGGCCCATGCGCATCACTCAGCGCTGCTGACCAGGCGGATGCGCGGCTCGGCCCGTTCGATCAGGCCGCGATAGGCGGCGAGATAGTCCAGCGCCATGCGCCGGGCCGTGAACCGCTGCTCGAAGCGGTCGCGCACGCGCGCGCGGCTGAGATCGTGCAGACGGTTGACGGCCGCCACCGCGCTGAGCTCGTCCTCGACGATGAAGCCGGTGACGCCGTCATCGATCACCTCCGGCACCGATCCGCGATTATAGGCGATCACGGGCGTGCCGCAGGCCATCGATTCGATCATGACCAGTCCGAAAGGCTCGGGCCAGTCGATCGGCAGCAGCAGGCCGAGCGCGCCGGACAGGAACTCCGGCTTCTCATGGTCGCCGATCTCTCCGATGTACTCGACGAGCGGATTGCCGTTGATCATCGGATAGATCAGCTGGTCATAATAGTCCTGGTCGGCGCGATCGACCTTGGCGGCGATCTTGAGCGGGATGCCACAGCGCATCGCGATCTTGATGGCGCGGTCGACGCCCTTTTCCGGCGCGATGCGTCCGAGCACGGCGAGATAGCTCGGCGTCACGGGCTTCGGCATCAGCAGCTGTTCGGGCAGGCCGTGCAGAACGGTGCGGACCCAGTTCGCATTCGGCACGGGTCTGCGCTGTGCATCGGAGATCGAGACCACGGGAACGTCCTTGAAGACGGAGAACACCGGCTGGTGCTCGGGAAGGTCGAGCCGGCCATGCAGCGTGGTGAGAAACGGCGTGGGCTGCCGGTGGAACAGCGAGAAGGGATAGTAGTCGAGGTGGAAGTGCAGAACGTCGAACTCCTCCTCGTCACATCGCTGGCGCACGCTTTCGAGCATGACCATGTGCAGCGCGTTGGGATCCCGGACCGAGCCGTCGAGGCGCAGCGCCTTCGGCCAAGTCGGTGAGAGTTTCGCCGAGGTCTGCGAATCACCGCTGGCAAACAGCGTGACGTCGTGCCCGAGCGCGACGAGCTCTTCGGTCAGCCAGTGCACCACCCTCTCAGTGCCGCCATAGAGTTTCGGAGGCACAGCCTCCGTCAACGGAGCAACCTGCGCAATGCGCATCTCATCGTCTCCTATTCGTGATCATGGATGGAAACCCCCAGATGGCACCGGCACTGCCGCAGCAGGAACGTTGACCCATCTGCGAAGTTCCGGCGCTTGCGATCACTCTTTCTTCGACACAACGTGTTCCCACCGACCTCATTGCTGCCATCTGGCATCTTCAGCTCTGCCGACCAGCGCTCATGCGAAGTTGACAGAGCGCCACTGCTGTTGCGGCGCGGAACAGAAGAAACCGTTCATCGTTCATCTGGCCGCAACAGGTGTCGCAACAGTCGCACAGGACAAACATGGATCAGCTATCAGGCTACGCGCACCGGCCGTTCCCATTCGTCATGCGCTATCTGCGCAAGCGGCCGACGGCGCATCTCATCATCTTGTTGTCTGTTGTCGGTGCAGTTGCCTGTTCGGTAGGCACGCAATACGGAGTCAAGTTCCTGGTCGACAGCCTGTCGGCCGGTCCCCGCGGCAGCGGCAATGTGTGGGCCGCATTCATCCTGCTGATGGCGCTGATCGCAACCGACAACGTCCTCTGGCGCGTCGCCAGCTGGATCGCGAGCTTCACCTTCGTGAGCGTCACCGGCGATCTCCGGCGCGACATCTTCCGTCATCTCACCGGCCATTCGCCGAGCTATTTCGGTGATCGGCTGCCCGGCATGTTGTCGAGCCGCATCACCGCCACCTCGAACGCCGTGTTCACGGTCGAGAACATGTTCGTCTGGAACGTGCTGCCGCCCTGCCTGGCGACGGTTGCGGCGATTCTGCTGATTGGAACCGTGAGTGGCCCGATGGCCGGCGCGCTACTGCTGATCGCGGCCATGATGGTCCTGGCCATGTTCCGCCTGGCGTCGGCCGGCAAGCCGCTGCATGATGATTTCGCCGACAAGGCGGCGATGGTCGACGGCGAGATGGTCGACGTGATCTCGAACATGCCGCTGGTGCGCGCGTTCTGCGGCCTGCGCCACGAGCACGACCGGTTCGATGCGACCGTGGACAAGGAACTCGAAGCGCGCGGACGCAGCCTCCGCTATCTGGAAAAGCTGCGGATCCTGCACGCGACGGTCACCATCGTGCTCACCGTCGCGCTGATGGCCTGGGCGATCTCGATGTGGCAACGGGGCGGGGCGACCACGGGCGACGTCGTGCTGGTGTGCACACTCGGCCTGTGCATCCTCAACGCGACGCGCGATCTCGCAGTCGCCCTGGTCGATGTGACGCAACATGTCGCGCGCATGAGCGAGGCCATCGCCACGCTGCTGCAGCCGCATGAGCTGCGCGATCATCCCGAGGCCGAGCCGCTGGTCAAGAGCGGCGCCGCCATTGCCTTCAACGACATCACCTTTCACTATCCGGGCGGCAACAAACTGTTCGAGAACTTCACGCTGCGCCTGCTGCCGGGTCAGCGTGTCGGGCTGGTCGGCCAGTCCGGCGGCGGCAAGTCCAGCCTGTTCACTTTGCTGCAGCGGTTCTACGACCCGCAGGCGGGACACATCGAGATCGACGGCCAGGACATCGCCAGGGTCACGCAGCAGAGCCTGCGTGAGGCGATTTCGGTGGTGCCGCAGGACATCTCGCTGTTCCATCGCTCGATCCTCGAGAACATCCGCTACGGCCGGCCGAGCGCGACCGACGACGAGGTGCTGCGCGCGGCGATATCGGCGCGCTGCGACTTCGTCGAGACGCTGCCCGAGGGTTTGCAGACCATGGTCGGCGATCGCGGCGTGAAGCTGTCGGGGGGCCAGCGCCAGCGCATCGCGATCGCGCGCGCCTTCCTCAAGGACGCGCCGATCCTGCTGCTCGACGAGGCCACGGCCGCGCTCGACAGCGAATCCGAGGAGGCGATCCGCGAGGCGCTGAGCCGGCTGATGCGTGGCCGGACCGTGATCGCGATCGCGCACCGGCTGGCGACCTTGCGCAATTTTGACCGCGTCGTGGTCCTGAAATCGGGCAGGATCATCGAGGACGGTGCGCCTGACCGGCTGATGCAGGGCGAGGGTCCTTATCGGGAACTCGTCACCCAGGAAATGAATCGGCTCGCCACGTTCGCCGCCTGATCGTTGCGTCGCGTCGCGACCTTGCTTGCCCCCGGTCGCGTGATCACTCCAACTTCGCACGAGGTCAAAATGTCGGCTGAAGTCGCAACCTCACTCACGTCGATCGCGCGGGCCGATGAGCCCGCCGAGCAGCCGTTCTACATCCCGATGACCGGACCCGCGGCGCGGCCGCGGCGGTCCCTCAAGCACGACGACACCTTCATCGTGCTCGATGGCCATGGCGACATCGGCGCCTCCGCCGGCGGCCCGGACGGCCTGTTCAACGCGGATACGCGCTATCTGGCGCGGCTCGAGCTGACCCTCGACGAGGTGCAGCCGCTGCTGCTCGGATCGAGCCTGCGCGACGACAATTCGTCCCTGACCATCGACCTGACGAATCCCGATATCTACGAGCAGGGCCGGCTGGTGCTGCCGAAGGACATGCTGCACATCGTGCGCACGATCTTTCTCTGGCGCGGCACCGCCTACCAGCGCATCGGCGTGCAGAACCATGGCGACCGGCGCGCCAGTTTCGATCTCAAGCTGACCTTCGACAATGATTTCGCGGATCTGTTCGAGGTGCGCGGCAGCGTCCGGCCGCGGCGCGGCGCCGGGTCGGGCAAGCTGATGAGCTCCTCCGACGTGATGCTCGACTATCGCGGCCTCGACGGCGCGACGCGCACGACCGCGCTGCATTTCGATCCGCGTCCGACGCGGCTGTCGGTCGATGTCGCGACCTATCATTTCGATCTGGAGCCGCAGCAATCGACCTCGCTGTTCGTCGCGGTGAGCTGCAACGCCGCGGCCGGCGAGCAGCCAGGCCGGTTCTTCCGCAGCCTGCTCGCGCACCGCCGCGAGATGCGCCGCTGCACGCAGGGCGCGACCAGCATCGAAACCTCCAACGACATCCTCAACGAGGTGCTGTGCCAGGCGGCCGCCGATCTCAATATCCTCATGACGGATACGCCGCAGGGGCGCTACCCCTATGCCGGCATTCCCTGGTATTCGACGACGTTCGGCCGCGACGGGCTGATCACGGCGATGCAGATGCTGTGGGTCGATCCGCGCATCGCGCGCGGCGTGCTGCGCCGGCTCGCCGTGTACCAGGCGCAGCGGACCGATCCGCTCGCCGACGCCGAGCCCGGCAAGATCCTGCATGAGATGCGCGGCGGCGAGATGGCGGCGCTGCGCGAGGTTCCGTTCGCCTGCTACTACGGCAGCGTCGATTCCACGCCGCTGTTCGTGCTGCTGGCCGGCCTCTATGTCGAGCGCACCGGCGATCTCGACACCCTGAAGGAACTGTGGCCGGCGATCGAACTGGGACTCAGTTGGATCGACGGACCCGGCGATCCCGATCGTGACGGCTTCGTCGAGTATCAGCGCGCCTCCGAGCAGGGCCTCGCCAACCAGGGCTGGAAGGATTCCTACGACGCGGTGTTCCACGCCGACGGCCGTCTCGCCGAGGGCTACATCGCGCTCGCCGAGGTCCAGGGCTATGTCTTCGCCGGCAAGCAGCTCGCGGCGCGTTGCGCGCGGCGGCTCGGCAAGACCGAGATGGCCGACCGGCTCGATGCCGAGGCGGCCGATCTGGCCAAGCGCTTCGAGGAAGCCTTCTGGTGCGAGGAGCTCAACACCTATGCGCTGGCGCTGGACGGCAACAAGCAGCCGTGCCGGGTGCGCACGTCCAATGCGGGTCAGCTGCTGTTCAGCGGCATGGTGCGCGAGGACCGCGCCCGCAAGGTCGCGGCCGACCTGCTGCGGCCGCATTTCTTCTCGGGCTGGGGCATCCGCACGGTCGCTTACGGAGAAGCGCGCTACAATCCGATGTCCTATCATGACGGCTCGATCTGGCCGCACGACAACGCGCTGATCGCGCTCGGCCTGTCGCGCTACGGCCTCAAGCATGCCGTGGAGCAGGTGTTCCGAGGCCTGTTCGAGGCCGCGTCCTACATGGATCTGCGCCGGCTGCCGGAGCTGTTCTGCGGCTTCCGGCGTGAGAAGCATCGCGGCCCCACGCTCTATCCCGTGGCCTGCGCGCCGCAGGCCTGGGCGAGCGCGACGCCGTTCACCTTGCTGGAGGCGGCGCTCGGGCTCGAGTTCGACGCCGCGCGCGGCGAGATCCGGCTGCGCAATCCGCGGCTGCCGGCCTTCCTCGACTGGGTCGTGCTGCGCGATCTCCGGCTCGGCGGCTCGGCGATCGATCTGCGCATCCGCCGTCACGGCGAGGACGTCTCCATGGAGGTGCTGCGTCGGCGCGGGCAGATCCAGGTCTCGCTGGTGCTGGCGCAATGACGAGGAGTGCACGACAAGCGTGGCGACGCGTCATCGTGGGTCTGCCGATGCTGCTGATTGCGGTTCAGCCTTCTTTTGGCTGGGCACAACAGGCCTCGCCGGCTCCAACGGCCAAGGAAACGCCGGCTCCCGTCAAGGAGCCCGCGCCGCCGCCGTCGGTGACCATCCTCGGCGCACGCGATGCACATGGCGTGCTTGGGCGCGACGTGCGCAGTTCGACCGGCGAGGACATGGGGCACATCGTCGATGTGATCGTCGATCTCACCGGCACGGTGCGTGCGGCGGTGATCGATTTCGGCGGCTTCCTCGGCGTCGGCAGCCGCAAGATCGTGGTGGATTGGACCGCGCTCGATTTCAAGCACATCGCTGACAAGAGCGACCAGGTCACGCTCGACCTCACCAAGGAACAGGTGAAGGCCGCGCCTGAATACAAGGAAGACAAGCCGGTCGTCGTGCTCGGCGCGGCCGGCAAGCTGTCTCCCTGGGATTTCGATCATTGAGTTGATGAGTGAGGCCGCCACTCCGGGCCGCACAGCGACCGGGGCATGGCGGGAGTGTTTGTCCAGCAAGCCCTGACTTGAAGCGTCGAGATCATGCCGATTGCACGGCCGTCGAGATCATCTGATCGGGACCCCGCGCCGGAGCGCGCGGCGGCGGACGTGCGCGCGGACGAGGTGCAGGACCACGGCCCGGCCGCGAGGCCTTCGCCCTCCAAGCAGAGCCTGCGCGGGCTCGACTGGTTCATCTTCTTCCTCGCGGATGTCCAGACCGGCTTTGGTCCGTTCATCGCAGTGTATCTGACGACACAGAAATGGACGCAGGCGCAGATCGGACTGGTGCTGTCGATCGGCGGCATCGTCGGGCTGATCGGACAGATGCCGGGCGGCGCGATCATTGATGCCGCGAAATCCGAGCGGCGCGTCGCCGGCCTTGCCATTGCGAACATCGGCTGCTGCGCGCTCGCTTACGCCGTCTGGCCGATCTTTCCGGTGGTCGCCGGCGCAGCCATGCTGCATGCGGCCGCGAGCTGCGTGCTGGGACCGGCGATTGCCGCGATCAGCCTCGGCCTGGTCGGGCCGCGCGGCATGGCCGAACGACTCGGCCGCAACGCGCGCTTCGCCTCGCTCGGCAACGGCGTCGCGGCGGCGGTGATGGGCACTTGCGGCTACCTGCTCTCCAGCCGCGCGGTGTTTCTCGTCACCTTCATCCTCGCTTTTCCGACGCTGATCGCGCTGTCGCGCATCCGCGAAAGCGAGATCGACATCGCGCGCGCGCATGGCCGCGCGGATCAGGAGGACAAGGAGGTCGCGCGGCTGTCGAGCCTGCTCGGCCTGCTGCGACAGCGTGCGCTGCTGGTGTTCGCGCTCGGCGTGTTCCTGCTGCAACTCGCGAACGCCGCGATGCTGCCGCTGATGGCCGGCGTGGTGACGACGAAATCGAGCGAATGGGCGCCGATGCTGATCGCGTTCTGCATCGTGGTGCCGCAGGCGATCGTGGCCCTGACCTCGCCGTCGGTCGGGGCGGTGGCGCAACAATGGGGAAGGCGGCCGCTGCT
This sequence comes from Bradyrhizobium sp. HKCCYLS3077, assembly GCF_051167555.1. Lineage (NCBI taxonomy): Bacteria > Pseudomonadati > Pseudomonadota > Alphaproteobacteria > Hyphomicrobiales > Nitrobacteraceae > Bradyrhizobium > Bradyrhizobium sp. HKCCYLS3077. Next base: position 913,886 of record NZ_JBNPTH010000003.1, read on the forward strand.
GATGCTGGGATTCGCCGCGCTCGCCGTCCGCGGCGCACTGTTCGCGGTCGTGCACGATCCCTACATCTTGGTCGCGGTACAGATCTTTGACGGCATCACCGCCGCCGTGTTCGCCGTAATGATCCCACTGACGGTGGCCGACGTCGCCTTCGGCAGCGGCCACTTCAATCTGGCGCAGGGAATCGTCGGGACAGCGTCGGGAATCGGCGGATCATTGTCGACCGTGATCGCCGGCTTTGCCAGCGACCGCTACGGCAGCGTCGCCGCCTTCATGGGCCTGTCCGGCGTGGCGCTGACAGGCCTCGTTCTGATCGCGCTGCTGATGCCGGAAACGGGGCAGCGCGTTCGCAGGGCGTAACGGGCGTCGCTCAGGCGTCCATGCTGCGCAGGCGCTGACGGTTGCGCAACACGATCTGGCGGGCGCCGGAGAAGCCGAGAACGCCCTGGCTGTGCAGCTGCGACAGCGCGCGCGACACCGTTTCCAGCGTCAGGCCGAGATAGTCGCCGATATCGCGGCGGCACATCGGCAGCGCCATCATGCCGGCCACCGCGAGGCGGCGGTCCATCTCCAGCAGGAAGGTCGCGACGCGCTCCATCGCGGTCTTGCGGCCCAGCAGCAGCATGTGGTCCTCGGCGTGGCGCAGATCGTGGGCCGTCATGGTCCAGAGCTTGCGGGCGACGGCGACGTCGGTGCCGGCGGCCTGTTCGAGGCTGCGGCGCTTCACCAGGCGCACGGTGGTGTCGATGATGGCTTCAGCGGCAAGGCGGTGGGCGGAGCCGAATTCGAGGCCGAAGACGTCGCCGGGAAGATGGAAGGCGCCGATCTGGCGGCGGCCGTCGGAGAGCAGCTTGTAGCTGCGCACGGCGCCGGAGATCACCTGGTAGACGTACTCGGCCGGCTCGTCCTCGCCATAGATCTCCTCGTCCTTCTTGTAGGAGAACTCGCTGGCGATGAGCCCGGCATGGCCGGTGATCTCGGCAAAGGGGTTGGCGGCAGGAGAGGAGACGGCAGTGGCGCTGGGGGTGACGACCGAGTGGGTAAGCGACTGATTGAGCATGACCATCTCCTTGCGGCGGATGGCGATGTGGTACACGGCGCCTCCCGTTAAGGACATTTGGGCCGTTATCTTAAGGGGGTTCCCTTACGTAGATGTACGTAACCGGCCGGTCAGGAGACGCGCTGGGCGGTAGCCGAATGGTCGCTGGCGATCGCCTTGCGGATGCGCTTGACCAGATTATCGTCGAGCAACGGCTTGAGCAGGAAATCCTGGATGCCCACCGCTGCCGCCCGGGCCTCCAGCCGGTCGTCATAATGCCCCGTGATCAGCACCACCGGCGCGGTCGCGCCCAGCTTGCGCAACCTTTCCGTGAGCTCGACTCCGTTCAGCTCCGGCATCTTGTAATCGACCACGAAGCAGTCGACCGGCGCCTGGGTCGATGCCTTCAGCAAGGCGGTACCACTGCGGAAGGTGCGGACGTCGAAGCCGTCGGCCTCCAGCAGGAAACGCAACGAGCCGAGGACGTCAGCATCGTCGTCGGCGACGTAGACCTTGGGTTTGGCGTGAACCGACATGGCACGTGCCGCGCGAATGTGATGTTGAACCAAGGCGCAACATAACACCCGAATCTGTCAAGCGCGCTTGATCTAGCTCAATCCTTCAAAGCGCCCGCGCGCATCGCCAGACGCACCAGCTCCGAGAGACTGCTCGCGCCCATCTTGGTCATGACGTTCGCGCGGTAAACCTCGATGGTGCGCGGGCTGATGTCGTATTCGCGCGCGATCAGCTTGTTGGAGAGCCCGGCCATCAGACCGTCCATCACCTGGCGCTCGCGCGGGCTCAGGCTCGCGATGCGGCCGAGAATGTCCTGCGTGACCTGCTCGTTCTTCGCGGCCGGCGCCGCCTGTTGAATCGCCGTCTCGATCATCGCAACGAGGCGCTCGTCCTCGAACGGCTTTTCGAGAAAGTCCACCGCGCCGAGCTTCATGGCTTCGACCGCGAGCGGCACGTCGCCATGGCCGGTCATCACCAGGATCGGAAAGCTGCTGCCGGCGGCCTTCATGCGCTTGAGCAGCTCGATGCCGTCGATCCCCGGCATCCGCACATCGGAGACGATGCAGCCGAAGCTCAGCGTCGACAGCCGGTCGAGGAAGCTCTGCGCGTTCTCGAACAGCGTGACGTCGAAGCCCGAGGAATCAAGCAGGAAGTTGAGCGAGTCCCGCATCGCCTCGTCGTCGTCGATCACATAGACCTTGGCCCGTTCAGCCATCTTGCTCAACCTTGGTTGGGGCGCCGGGCAGGGTGAAGCGGAAGGTCGCGCCGCCTGCCTCGTTGTTCTCGGCCCACATGCGCCCGCCATGAGCCTCGATGATCGACCGGCTGATCGAGAGGCCGACGCCCATGCCGGTGTCCTTGGTGGTGAAGAAGGTCTTGAAAAGATTGGGCATGACGTCGTCGGGGAACCCCGTCCCCGTATCGGACACGGCGACCTCGATCAAGTCGTCGCTGACCCGCCGATTCGTCGCCGTGAGCTGGCGGCGCTCGGAATGCGACATGGCCTCGAGCGCGTTGCGGAACAGATTGACCAGCACCTGCTGGATCTGGACCCGGTCCGCGAGCACCAGATCGGCTTCGGGATTGAGCTGGAAGCGCAGCTGCACGTTCTGTTCGCGCGCGCCGGCAAGGCCCAGCGCGCCGGCCTCCTCGATCAGCTTGGACAGGCTCTCGACCCGCTTCTCCGATTCGCCGCGCGAGACGAAGTCGCGCAGGCGGCGGATGATCTGGCCGGCGCGGATCGCCTGCTCGGCGGCCCGGTCCATCGCGCTCTCGATCTTTGCCGTGTTCGGATCGCTGCTGCCGGCCAGCAGCCGTCGCGAGCCCTTCATGTAGTTGCTGATCGCGGCGAGCGGCTGGTTCAGCTCATGCGCCAGCGCCGAGGCCATCTCGCCCATGGCGCTGAGCCGGGACACGTGGACCAGCTCCGACTGCAATTCGCGCAATCGCGCCTGGGTCTGCTGGTGCTCGGTGAGATCATGGGCGAAGCCGGTGAAATAGGGCTTGCCGCCGGACTGCATTTCGCCGATCGACAGATGCATCGGGAAGGTCGTGCCGTCGCGGCGGCGTCCGGTCACGATGCGGCCGATGCCGATGATGTGGCGCTCGCGGGTGCCGTGATAGCGCGTCAGGTAGGAGGAATGGCGTGAGCGGTCCGGCTCCGGCATCAGCTCGCTGACGTCGAGGCCGACGGCCTCTTCCTCCGAATAGCCGAACATCCGCTCGGCCGCGGCGCTGAAGAACTGGATGATGCCACCGCCGTCGATCACGATCATCGCGTCGGGCACGGTGTCCAGGATCGAGCGGAAGTGCTGCTCGCGCAGCCGCAGCGCCTCTTCGAGCTGCTTTTCCTGGTCGATGTCGAGCGCGATGCCGCGCAGATGCCGCGGCTTGCCGGTTTCGTCGGGGACCACGCCGGCGAGCACCCGGATCCAGTGGCCGCCGCCGGAGACCTGGAACGACATGTCGAACCCGGTGCCCTGGTGGCGCGCATGCTCGATCGCCGCCTCGACCGGAGCGCGGTCCCGTGCGGCCAGCAGGGACAGGAACAGGCCATAGCTCACCGGCTCGTCGGCCGTGACCCCGAACAGCTTCCGCGTCGTCACCGACCAGTAGAACGCCCCGGAGGCGAGGTCGAGATCCCACGCGCCGAACCCCAGCGCCCGGGCGTCCTCGGGCCTGACGGATGCGTCCGGGAAAGGTTGGGTGACGCCGCGCACTTGTGAGCCTTCGATCGATTCGCCGTTGATGTCGCAGCCGGGGCCGGCCACCGTCTCATCCTATACCAGATTGGATTGTTTCAACCCCGGCCGGCTTAAACTTTGGTTCGACAATTCAAGGCTTTCTCCGATTTTCGCCGGTTCCAGGCCCGGTCTGCGCGACGGTTCCATCGCGGCATATTGATCTATCTCATCACGGCCGGTGTTTTCACCTCTAAGAGCGGCATGGAAGCAACGTGTGGAGAGGCGGGATGACGCTCGCGACTGTCATGGTGAGTCTTGCGCTCAGCCAGCCGAATGAGGCCCGCCTTCAGGTCGCAGGCGATCTCGCGGCCCGCTTTGGCGCAGGCGTCATCGGCGTGGCGGCGGGCGAATTCACGCCGCCGCTCTATTTCACGACCGGCGAGCAGGCGCAGGACCTGATCGAGCAGGGCGAGGCCGGGCTCCAGAACCGGCTCGCGGAGCTGGAGCGGCAATTCCGCGCGACGATCGGCGACCGCGCCGCCCCCTTGGGCTGGCGCAGCGCGCTGGATTTCCCCGCCCGCTACACGCTGGCCCAGGCCCGCGCGGCTGACATCCTGGTCACCGGCTGCGCTCCGACCGGCGTCTCCGATGCGTTCGCGGTCGCCAGCCCCAAGGATCTCGTGATGCAGGCCGGACGGCCGCTGCTCGCGGTGCCCGACACTGCGAGCTGGCTCGATCTCGATACGGTGCTGGTGGCCTGGAAGGAGACGCCGGAGGCGCGCCGGGCGCTGGCCGATTCGTTGCCGCTGCTGGCGAAGGCCAGCAACGTGGTCGTGGCCGAGATCCTGGAAAATGCCTCCGAATATGATGCCTGCGAGGCGCGCCTCGAGGATGTGATCGGCTGGCTCAAGCGTCACGAGATCGTCGCATCCGCGCGCGTCGAGGAGGCGGGGCAGGGGCGCAGCGTCACGGCCAGGCTCGACGCCGTCGCCGCCGATCTGTCGGCCGGGCTCGTCGTCGCTGGCGCCTATGGCCATTCGCGATTCCGCGAGTTCGTGCTCGGTGGCGTCACCGAGCATCTGATGACGCGCACCGAACGTTGCGTGCTGCTGTCGCATTGAGGTTTTCACCCGCTCCATCCGAGAACAGGATTGCCGCCTTGTACAGATTCCTCGAGGAAACCGCCGGCAGCTGCATGACGCGGAACGTCACCACCGTGACCCGGGAAACGACGATCCGCGAGCTCGGCGATATGTTCGATCGCGACGATTTCAACACCTACCCCGTCGTCGAGAACGACGAGGTCATCGGCATCGTCACCAAGTTCGACGTGCTGAAGTGCTTCGCCTTCACGCCGAACCAGATGCTGCCGCGCTATGCCGATCTGATGAACCGGACGGTGGCGGACGTGATGACGTCGGAGTTCATCTATGTCCGCCCGGATACGAAGCTCACGCGCGTGCTTCAGCTGATGGTCGAGCACCGCATCCGCAGCCTTCCCGTAACAGATGCCGAGAACAGGGTGGTCGGGATCGTCGCCCGCGAGGATATCGTGCGGGCGCTTGCCGCGGCCGCCAAGGACTGAGCGCGGCGACCTGTTTCGCGTCGCATACCAATGTTTGATCGGCCCGGCTCGCAGATGTCCCATCTGCGAGCTTGGTCGTTCTCGTCTTCTCTCGGGATCTGTAGCCTTGTTTGAGCAAACATCTTCAAAGTTGGATTCGGGCTCTTGAAGGCACAAACGGTGCGCTCCCTCTCCCCGTCCTTCACGGGGAGAGGGTTGGGGTGAGGGGCAGCCACATCCACCGACTCCGCCGAGAATCCCCCGCACCCGGATTGCATCTTCGATGCAATCCGACCTCTCCCCGCAAGCGGGGCGAGGCGGAATCCCCCCGCAGCGAAGATGTGCACAGGCGAGTTCGGGCGGCTCGGCTGCACTCGTCATCTCACCTCGGAACCGCGCTGATTTCGGCAACATCCTGGGTGATTGGCGGCGAACGGGTCGCAAGGTTGATTTCGATCAATTCCACGTGTGGGCGATTATGGTTGCTGGGCTCGTGTTCTTTCAGCGAGATTCCGCATGAGCGCGTCCTCATCAACAAAATCCATGACCATCGGTGAGAGTGGGCTATCGCTCATTTTCGCCGTCACCGCCTTCTTGTGCGTCTTCGCTGCGGCGAAGGCACTGGATACGGCCTTCGCGTTTCACGCCTCGCTCGCGGCTGCCGCCAGCGCGGCGTCCGTCTTCTTCATCCTCAACCGCTACTTCGAGCGCGGCGACCTGCCGCCGCAGGAGATCAACGGCCGGCCCTACTACAATCTCGGGCCGATCAAGTTCGCCTCCTTCATGGCGATGTTCTGGGGCATCGCCGGCTTCGCCGTCGGCCTCATCATCGCCTCGCAGCTCGCCTGGCCGGCGCTGAACTTCGATCTGCCCTGGACCAGCTTCGGCCGCCTGCGGCCGCTGCATACCTCGGCGGTGATCTTCGCGTTCGGCGGCAACGTGCTGCTGGCGACGTCGTTCTACGTCGTGCAGCGCACCTGCCGCGTCCGCCTCGCCGGTGACCTCGCTCCGTGGTTCGTGGTGGTCGGCTACAACTTCTTCATCCTGATCGCGGGCACCGGCTATCTGCTGGGCGTCACCGAGGGCAAGGAGTACGCCGAGCCGGAGTGGTACTCCGATCTCTGGCTGACGATCGTCTGGGTGGTCTATCTGCTGGTCTTCCTGGTGACGGTCATCAAGCGCAAGGAGCCGCACATCTTCGTGGCGAACTGGTTCTATCTGGCCTTCATCGTCACGATCGCCGTGCTGCATCTCGGCAACAACCCGGCGCTTCCGGTGTCGTTCTTCGGCTCGAAGTCCTACATCGCCTGGGGCGGCGTGCAGGATGCGATGTTCCAGTGGTGGTACGGCCACAACGCGGTCGGCTTCTTCCTGACCGCCGGCTTCCTCGCCATCATGTACTACTTCATCCCGAAGCGGGCGGAGCGTCCGGTCTATTCCTACCGGCTGTCGATCATCCACTTCTGGGCGCTGATCTTCCTCTACATCTGGGCCGGCCCGCACCATCTGCACTACACGGCGCTGCCGGACTGGACGCAGACGCTCGGCATGACCTTCTCGATCATGCTGTGGATGCCCTCCTGGGGCGGCATGATCAACGGCCTGATGACCCTGTCGGGGGCGTGGGACAAGCTGCGGACTGACCCGGTGCTGCGCATGCTGGTCGTCTCGGTCGCCTTCTACGGCATGTCGACCTTCGAAGGTCCGATGATGTCGATCAAGGTGGTCAACTCGCTCAGCCACTACACCGACTGGACCATCGGTCACGTGCACTCCGGTGCGCTCGGCTGGGTCGGCTTCGTCTCCTTCGGCGCGCTGTACTGCCTCGTGCCGTGGATCTGGAACCGTAAGGGTCTCTACAGCCTCAAGCTGGTGAACTGGCACTTCTGGACGGCCACGCTCGGCATCGTGCTCTACATCTCCGCGATGTGGGTCTCGGGCATCCTGCAGGGTCTGATGTGGCGGTCCTACACGGCGCTCGGCTTTCTCGAATACTCGTTCATCGAGACCGTCGAGGCGATGCACCCCTTCTACATCATCCGTGCCGCCGGTGGCGCGCTGTTCCTGATCGGCTCACTCATCATGGCCTACAATCTCTGGATGACGGTCCGTGTCGGTGAGGAAGAGGTTCAGTCCCCCGTCGCCCTTCAGCCGGCGGAGTGAGGTATCCAACCATGTCATTCTGGCAACGACACCAAGTCTTCGAGAAGAACTCGATCATCCTGATCATCGGCATCCTGCTGGTGGTCGCGATCGGCGGCCTCGTCGAGATCACTCCGCTCTTCTACCTGAAGAGCACGATCGAGGCGGTCGACGGCGTGCGTCCCTACACGCCGCTGGAGCTGGCCGGCCGCAACATCTATGTCCGCGAGGGCTGCTATCTCTGCCACTCGCAGATGGTGCGTCCGCTGCGTGACGAAGTGGAGCGCTACGGCCACTTCTCGCTCGCCGCGGAGAGCATGTACGACCACCCGTTCCAGTGGGGCTCCAAGCGCACGGGGCCTGACCTCGCCCGCGTCGGCAACAAGTATTCCGACGACTGGCACGTCACCCATCTGACCAACCCGCGCGCCATCGTTCCGCAGTCGATCATGCCCGGCTATCCCTTCCTGAAGGAGACCGAGCTGAACGCCGACAACGTCGCCGACCATCTGAAGACGTTGCGGGCCGTGGGCGTGCCCTACACCGAGGACCAGATCGCCAACGCCGCTGCCGATCTGAAGGCGCAGGTCGATCCGGACAATGCCGGCGCGGAGGCGCTCACCAAGCGCTATCCGAAGGCGGTGGTGCGCAACTTCGACGGCAAGGCGGGGGCGCCGACGGAAATGGATGCGCTGGTCGCGTATCTGCAGATGCTCGGCACCCTGGTCGACTTCAAGATCTACAACGAAAAAGCCAATCTGCGCTGAGATCGGGAGCCTGACATCATGAAGCCCATCCTTGCAGTCGAGAACATCGCGTCGTCACTCGTGACGACGCTGTGGACCCCGATCTTTGTCGCGATCTTCATCGCGATCGTGACCTATGCCCTCTGGCCTCGCAACAAGGCCGCTTTCGACGAGGCGGCGAGCATGCCGTTGCGGGAGGAGTAATTCAACATGGCTGACCACAACGAAGTCGACAGCGTCTCCGGCACCGCCACCACGGGCCACGCCTGGGACGGCATCAAGGAGCTCAACACCCCGCTGCCGCGGTGGTGGGTGATCACCTTCTACATCACCATCGTCTGGGCGATCGGCTACTGGATCGTGTATCCGGCCTGGCCGACCATCACCAGCAACACGACGGGCCTGTTCGGCTACTCGTCCCGCGCGGACGTCGCGGTCGAGCTCGCCAATCTCGAGAAGATCCGCGGCGCCAAGATGGCGGCGCTCGCGACCGCCTCGCTCGCCGACATCGAAAAGGATCCGGCGATGCTGGCCCTGGCCCGTGCCAAGGGTAAGACCGTGTTCGGCGACAATTGCGCCGCCTGCCACGGCACGGGTGCGGCCGGCGCCAAGGGTTTTCCGAACCTGAACGACGACGACTGGCTGTGGGGCGGCTCGCTGGAGCAGATCCAGCAGACCCTGCTGTACGGCATCCGCTCAGGTCATCCGAAGACCCGCGAGGGCCAGATGCTCGCCTTCGGCAAGGACGGTGTCCTGAAGCCGGCGGAGATTGTAACGGTCGCCAACTACGTCCGCGAATTGGCCGGCCTGCCCACGCGGCAAGGCTATGACGCCAAGGCCGGCGCCAAGATCTTCGCCGAGAACTGCGCGGCGTGCCATGGCGACAACGCCAAGGGCAATCCGGAGGTCGGCGCGCCCAACCTCACGGACAAGATCTGGCTGTACGGCTCGGACGAGGCGACCCTGATCGAGACCATCACCAATGGCCGCGCCGGTGTCATGCCGGCCTGGGAGGGCCGTCTCGACCCGACCACGATCAAGGCGATGGCCGTCTATGTCCATTCGCTGGGCGGAGGAAAGTAACGGAAATCCAACGGAACTTTCCTTCCAATTGAGCTGGATCAACTGAGCGGCCGGAGGTGGGCATACCTTCGGCCGCAACTGCGAGAAGACCCCAGCGATGAACCAGACGGTAAAACCCGACGACCTGAAGCCTCAAGAGGCGCAGCCGGTGGACGATTACGGTCCGCTGTACGCGCCCACCAAGAAGGTCTATCCGCAGAGCGTCTCGGGCACCTTCCGCCGGATCAAATGGGGCCTGATGGGCTTCTGTCTCGGCGTCTATTACTTCCTGCCGTTCGTGCGCTGGAATCGCGGTCTCGGCGCGCCGGATCAGGCGGTGCTGATCGACTTCCCCAATCATCGCTTCTATTTCTTCTTCATCGAGCTGTGGCCGCAGGAGGTGTATTATTTCACCGGCCTGCTGATCATCGCCGCGATCGGCCTGTTCCTCATGAACGCGATCGGCGGCCGCATCTGGTGCGGCTACCTCTGTCCGCAGACAGTCTGGACCGACCTGTTCTACGCCGTGGAGCGCCTGATCGAGGGCGACCGCCGCGAGCGGATGAAGAAGGACGCCTCCAGCGACCCGATGAAGCTGGAACGGATCTCCGAGCTCGTCCTCAAGCATTCGATCTGGCTGATGATCGCCTGGTGGACCGGCGGCGCCTGGGTGCTCTACTTCAGCGACGCGCCGACCCTGGTGAAGGAGCTCGTCACCTTCCAGGGGCCGCCGCTGGCCTATATCTGGATCGCGATCCTGACCGCCACGACCTACACGCTCGCCGGCTTCATGCGCGAGCAGGTCTGCGTCTACATGTGCCCGTGGCCGCGCATCCAGGCGGCGCTGACCGACGAATGGGCGCTCAACGTCACCTATCGCTACGACCGCGGCGAGAACCGCATGTCGGTCAAGAAGGCCGCCGAGCTGCGCGCGCTCGGCCAGCCGGCCGGCGATTGCATCGACTGCAAGCAATGCGTCGCGGTGTGTCCGACCGGCATCGACATCCGCGACGGCGCGCAGATGGACTGCATCCAGTGCGGCCTGTGCATCGACGCCTGCGACACCGTCATGACCAAGATCGGCCGTCCGACGCGGCTGATCGGCTATGACAACGACATCAACATCCACCGCCGCCAGGAAGGCAAGGCGCCGATCTACAAGCTCGTGCGCGCGCGCACCGTCACCTATGCCGCGATCATCGCGGTGGTCGGCGGCGCGATGGTCTACAAGCTCGCGACCCGCTCACTGCTCGACGTCAACGTCCTGCATGATCGCAACCCGATTGCGATCAAGCTGTCCGACGGCTCGATCCGCAACGCCTACACCGTGCGCGTGCTCAACAAGCACGGCTTCGACCGCGTCATCGCCATCGACATCGAGGGGCCGGTGAACTCGACCGTCCACGTCGTCGGCGCCGACTCCGTGACGCCTGATCGCCCGATGATCGTGATCGGCCGCGACCAGACCGAGGAGCTGCGGCTCCTGGTGACCGCGCCGGAGGAGAGCAATCCGGAGAAGTCGATCCCGGTGAAGTTCCACATCACCGATATCGGCCTCGGCGTCGTCGCCTCCGCCACCGACAATTTCGTCAGCCCGTAAGATCGAAGGAGCCCGTCCATGGCCAGCCGTTCCCAACCGTCCTTCCAGCTGACCGGACGCATGGTGCTCGCGATGCTGATCGGCTTCTTCGGGCTCGTGATCGGCGTCAACGTCTACATGATGAAGATGGCGATCTCGACCTTGCCCGGGACCGACGTCGACAGCGCCTACAGCGCGAGCCTCGGCTACGAGAAGGAGATCGCGGCGGCGCGCGATCAGGACGCACGGCGCTGGAAGGTCGAGGCGCATATCGAGCGCGGCGCCAGCGGGGCGGCCGTGGTGCAGGTCAATGCGCGTGACGCGAGCGGCAATCCGGTCTCCGGCCTGACCTTCCAGGGCCGGCTCGAGCGCCCCGCCGACAAGCGCGCCGATCAGCAGGTCGATCTGGCCGAGGTCGGCATCGGGATCTATCGCGGCACGGCGGAAGCGATCGCGCCGGGGCAGTGGGATCTCGTGCTCGAAGGCGATTCCAGCGGCCGGCGGCTGTTCATGTCCAAGAACCGCGTGCTGCTGAACTGAAGGATGTTTCGATCATGCACGTGACGCGTGACTTCTCCCATTACGTCAAGGATCTCGGCGCCGGCCTGAAGCATATCGACCTCGCGGTCGAAGGTGTCAGCTGCGCCGGCTGCATGGCCAAGATCGAGCGCGGGCTGTCGGCATTGCCGGATGTGACGCTGGCGCGTGTCAATCTCACCGACCGCCGCGTCGCGCTGGAGTGGAAGCAGGGCACGCTCGATCCGGCCAAGTTCATCGATCGCCTGGCCGAGCTCGGCTACAAGGCCTATCCGTTCGAGAAGGCGAGCGCGGAGGCGACCGAGGCCGAGGAATCGCGCTTCCTGCTGCGCTGCCTCGGTGTCGCGGCGTTCGCGACCATGAACGTGATGATGCTGTCGATCCCGGTGTGGTCGGGCAACGTCAGCGACATGCTGCCAGAGCAGCGCGACTTCTTTCATTGGCTGTCGGCGCTGATCGCGCTGCCGGCCGCAGCCTATGCCGGCCAGCCGTTCTTCCGCTCGGCGTGGCGCGCCTTGAAGACCGGCAACGTCAACATGGACGTGCCGATCTGCATCGGCGTGATCCTGGCGTTGGGCATGTCGATCGTCGAGACCTTTCATCACGCCGAGCACGCTTATTTCGACGCCGCGATCATGCTGCTGACCTTCCTGCTGGTCGGCCGTTATCTCGACCAGAACATGCGGCGGCGGACCCGCGCCGTCGCCGGCAATCTCGCCGCCCTGAAGGCGGAGACCGCGACCAAGTTCATCGGCGCGGACGAAATCTCCGAGGTCCCGGTCGCCGCCGTCCGCGCCGGCGACCTCGTGCTGCTGCGGCCCGGCGAGCGCTGCGCCGTCGATGGCGTCGTGGTCGAGGGCCGCTCCGAGATCGACCAGAGCCTGATCACCGGCGAGACGCTCTATGTGCCGGCCGAGCAGGGCACCGCGGTCTATGCCGGCTCGCTCAACATTTCCGGCACGCTGCGTGTGCGCGTCTCGGCCGCGGCGGAAGGCACCTTGCTCGCCGAGATCACGCGCCTGCTCGACACCGCGCTGCAGGCCCGCTCGCGCTACATGCGTCTCGCCGACCGCGCCTCGCGGCTCTATGCGCCGGTGGTGCATGCCACCGCAGCGCTCACTGTGCTGGGTTGGGCGCTCGCCGGCGCGAGCTGGCACGATGCCATCGTCACCGGCATCGCCGTGCTGATCATCACCTGTCCCTGCGCGCTCGGCCTTGCCATTCCGACCGTGCAGACGGTCGCCTCCGGCGCGATGTTCAAGTCCGGCGTGCTGCTCAATGCCGGCGACGCGATAGAGCGCCTGGCCGAGGCCGATCACGTCATCTTCGACAAGACGGGCACGCTGACATTGCCCGAGCTCGAAGTGGTCAACGCGGCTGATATCCCGGCGGATGTCTTCGCGCTCGCGGGCCAGCTCGCGCTGTCAAGTCATCACCCGGTCGCCGCGGCGGTGGCTCAGGCCGCGCAGGCCCGTTCGCCGCTGATGGGTGCGACCGAGGAGCCCGGGCAGGGCGTCCGCGCCATCGTCGACGGCGTCGAGATCAGGCTGGGACGCCCGGCATTCTGCGGCGCCGAGGCGCTGCTCACGGCGTATGTCGATCCCGAGGCCTCCGTCGTCGCGTTCAGCCGTGGCGATCAGAAGTACCTGTTCTCCGTGCGGCAGGGTCTGCGTCCCGATGCCGCCAGGATCGTCGCCGGCCTGCAGCGCCGCGGCATCAAGGTCGAGATCCTCTCGGGCGATCGCGAGGCGGCCGTTGCCGCCGCCGCGAAGGCGCTGGGCATCACCGACTGGCGCGCCGGCGTGACGCCGGCCGACAAGATCGCGCGCGTGGAGGAGCTCAAGCGGGCGGGCGTCAAGGTGATGATGGTCGGCGACGGCATGAACGATGCGCCGTCGCTGGCCGCCGCCCATGTCTCGATGTCGCCGATCTCGGCCGCGCATCTCAGCCAGGCCACCGCCGATCTCGTCTTCCTCGGCCGCCCACTCGCGCCGGTGCTGGCTGCGATCGACTACGCCCGCAAGGCGCTGCATCTGATGCGGCAGAATCTGTGGCTCGCGGTGCTCTACAACGTCTTCGCGGTGCCTTTGGCAATCAGCGGCGTCGTCACGCCGCTGATTGCGGCGGCCGCGATGTCGGGCTCGTCGATCCTGGTGATGCTGAACGCGCTGCGGGCCCGCAAGGTCCGCGAGGAGGCCGCGTCATGGAAGTGATGATCATCCTGGTGCCGCTGGCGCTGGCGCTCGGTCTGGCCGGACTGGTCGGCTTCCTCTGGTCGCTGAAGAGCGGCCAGTATGAGGACCTCGAAGGCGCCGCCTGGCGCGCTATTGCCGATGATGATGAGCCGGCCGCCCCGGCTCAGCCGGAGGCTGCCCCTTCGAGGTCGTGATCCCCTTACCATCCCCGCGAACGCTGACACTGTCGCATCGACGGCCCCTGTCGTAACAATGCCGCGGGCCTTGCGAACAGGCCAAGAGTTCACGCGGATGAAGAGGCAGACATGGCCGCAGATTTGGCCGAGGGCGGCGACACGACGCGCGCGACGATCGATCGCAGCACGCTTCCTGGGCAGGTGGTCCTCGTGCTGCAGGGCGGCGGCGCGCTCGGCGCCTACCAGGCTGGCGTCTATCAGGCCCTGAGCGAGGCGGGCATCGAGCCGGACTGGGTGATCGGGACCTCGATCGGCGCCATCAATGCCGCCCTGATCGCCGGCAGTCCGGTGCAGGAGCGGATGGCCCGGCTGCGGGAGTTCTGGATGCGAATGCACGCGCGTCCGATCTGGGGCCTCCGCACCGCCTTTCCGGATCTCGACGAGAAGCTGTCCTATTGGACGACCCTGACCCACGGCATTCCCGGGTTCTTCAAGCCCAACGCGCTGGCACATGCCGGCGATGGGTTTCCACTCGGCGCCGAGCAGGCCGGCTACTACGCCACCGCCCCGCTACGCGAGACGCTGCGGGAACTGGTCGATTTCGATCTGCTCAATGGCGGTGGCCTCCGCGTCACGGTCGGGGCCGCGCATGTCCGGACCAGCCGGATGCATTATTTCGACAGCCGCGAAGGGACGCTCGACGTCCGCCACATCCTCGCGTCCGGCGCGCTGCCGCCCGCGTTTCCGGCCGTCCGCATCGACGGCGAACTCTATTGGGACGGCGGCATTCTTTCGAACACGCCGACCGAGGTCGTGTTCGACGACAATCCGCGCCGGGATTCGCTGATCTTCGCGGTCAATCTGTGGAATCCGGAAGGGACCGAGCCGGTGACGATGGCGGAGGTGTTCAACCGTCACAAGGACGTCCAATATGCGAGCCGAATGGGCAGCCAGATCGCCCGCCAGGAGCAGATCCACCGGCTCCGCCACATCATCAAGGAACTGGCCGCGCGGCTGCCGGACTCCGTCCGCAACGATCCGGTCGTGCGCGAGCTCGCGAGCTATGGCTGCCAGACCAGGATGCACGTGGTGAGGCTGCTGGCGCCGCAGCTCGATCGCGAGAACCACACCAAGGATATCGACTTCAGCGAGCGCGGCATCGCCGCGCGCTGGAGCGCCGGCTATCAGCATACGCGCTCGGTGCTGGAGCGGATGCCCTGGAAGGGTGAGTTCGATCCGCTGTCCGGCGTCGTGGTGCACGATCCCGAAGTTGTAACGACGGCCGCCGCCGAGTAGCGGCGGGTGAACGATCCTCGAAACTGTCAAGTTCATCGAACTAATCAGCATTCGATTACCACAAAAACCAGACGGTTTAAGGGATTGGTGGTCATTCGTTCTTAATGATGAGGACGCGGCAAAGATGACGCGGTCCGCGCCGGCTGACCATGCGGGTCGCCACGCGGCCGACGGCGATCGATTGGGAATGACCGATGTCCGACCTTGCGATGATGCAGAACGATCCCGTTCACCGGGAGGCTGGAGCGGTCAGTCTCAAATGGAAGATCCTGGCCGGCAATCTGCTGACCGGCGTGTTTGCCATGGCTTTCGCGTGCATGCTCGCCTGGAGCAGTTGGGGGGATCTCGGCAAGCGTGAGCAGGCCGCGCGCGTGCTCGATGCCTTCGAACTGGTGATGAAGGTGAACGCGCTGATCCCGCTCGAACGCAGCCAGTGGAACGTGCTCGGAGCACCCGGAGCGGCGTCGGCCGAGGACATGGCCAAGCTCGACAAGGCGATCGCGACGACGGACGAGGCGCTCGCACAGGCCAAGAGCGCGGTGCAGGTGGCAGGGTTGCCGACCCGGAATGTCGACGCCGCCATGCAGACCTTGAAGGATGTCCGCTCGGCAGGCCGTGGCGCAGCGCAGCTTGCGGCGGCCCAGCGCCCCGCCAATAGCCAAGCCGCGACGACCGATGGCCTCGGCCGGGCGGCCGACGCGCTCAGCGCTGCCATCGACGAGACGGCGATCGAGTTGGCGCGGTCCGGCGGGGAGGTCGAGAACCTTCTGCCATCCGCCCAGCTCGCGCAGCTGTCGCAGTCGATGCGCACGATCAATGGCGCCCGCTCGGCGGTGCTGCGCTTCTTCATCCAGAACACCAGCTGGACGCCGGCCCGTCTCGCCGATGTGACCGAAAATAGCGGGCAGGTGACCCTGCTGTGGCAGCAGATCGAACTGGCCGCCCGCAGTGTTCGCAATGCGCCGGAGGTCTCCGCGGCCCTCGAACATGTCCGCTCGACCTTGATGGGTGACGGAGAGCGCCGCTATCGCGCCATCGTGACCGCCGCGCGCGACGCCCAGCCATCGCCGATCACCGCCGAGGAGTGGGGCCGCTGGACCTCTCCGATGCTCAACAATGTCATCGTACTGCGCGACGCGGCGCTGAAAACGGCGCATCAGTCGATCGACCAGGCGATCGGCGCGGCGCGGCTGCGGCTGTCCATTGCGCTCGGCGTGCTTCTGCTGGTCGCGGCCGTTTCGGTCGCTGTGGTCATCGGTGTCGTCCGCGGCGTCATCGGCCCGCTGGTCGGCCTGACCGGCGTGACCCTGCGTCTCGCCAATGGTGAGCTCGACGCCGAGATCCCGAACGACACCCGCAAGGACGAGATCGGTGCCATGGCGCGCGCGCTGAAGATCTTCAAGGATGCCCTGGTCGCCAAGAAGGCGTCGGACGAGGCGGCGCAGCGCGATGCCCAGGCGCAGATCGATCGCGCCCGCCGGCTGGACACGCTGACCCGCAATTTCGAGGCGACGATCGCCGACATCGTCAACACCGTGTCGTCGGCCGCGTCTGGCCTCGAGACCGCGGCCGATACGCTGACCAGCACCGCGAACCGCTCGAAGGAGCTCAGCACGGTGGTCGCGGCGGCGTCGGAGGAAGCCTCCGCCAACGTCCAGTCGGTGGCGTCCGCGACCGAGGAGCTGTCCTCCTCGGTCAACGAGATCAGCCGGCAGGTGCAGACCTCCGCGCGCATGGCGGGTGACGCCGTTCAGCAGGTGCGCCAGACCAACAGCCGCGTCGCCGAGCTGTCGCAGGCGGCTGCGCGGATCGGCGACGTCGTCGAACTGATCAACACGATTGCCGGCCAGACCAACCTGCTGGCGCTCAACGCCACCATCGAGGCTGCCCGCGCCGGCGAGGCCGGGCGCGGCTTCGCGGTCGTCGCCACCGAAGTGAAGGCGTTGGCCGAGCAGACCGCGAAGGCCACCGACGAGATCTCGCAACAGATCTCCGGCGTGCAGACGGCGACGCAGGAATCGGTCACCGCGATCCAGGCAATCAGCACGACGATCGAGCGGCTGGCCGAGATCGGCGCGGCGATCGCCGCCGCGGTCGAGGAGCAGGGGGCCGCGACCCAGGAAATCTCCCGCAACGTGCAGCAGGCCGCGCACGGCACCCAGCAGGTCTCGTCGAACATCACCGACGTGCAGCGCGGGGCGACCGAGACCGGCTCGGCGTCCTCCGAGGTGCTCTCCTCGGCCAAATCGCTCGCCGGCGACTCCAACCGCCTCAAGCGCGAGGTCGGCAATTTCCTCGAAGCGGTGCGCGCGGCGTAACCAGCAGCTCAACGGCAAGGAAAAAGCCCGGATCGTGTCCGGGCTTTTTGTTTAAGGTTGCGCGGATGAGCGCAGCGATATCCGGGGTCTCACGCGCCGCTGGCGTTGAACCCGGATGTCGCTCCGCTCATCCGGGCTTCTGTAACGGGCCTTGGTTTGTCAATCCCAATTGCATGTCCTATCGCCGGGCCCTTGCTTCTGTAC